>NZ_JAFBCD010000001.1:0-662170 GCF_016907545.1 Paenarthrobacter ilicis
CCCAACGCGGACCCGAGCACCACGTCAGAGGGCCAGTGGGCTCCAGTGTGGACCCGGGAGTACGCCACGCCCGCGGCGATCGGAGCCAAGGCCACGCCAATGGCCGGCGACACGATCCCTGCACCCACGGCGAAAGCCACGGCGGAGGCCGAGTGCCCCGACGGCATGGAGGAGCTGGTGGGTTGCGGATCCACGAAACGGAAGAAGGGCAGCTGCTCGGGGCGCGGACGGGCCCGGGGAAGTAGCCTCTTGAAAATCACGTTGGTCACGCCGGACGCCACACCCAACGCAAGCAATCCGTGGAGGGCGGCTCGGCGCGGCCTGCCCGGAAAGGCGGACATGACGCCTGCTACTCCGAACCAGAGTTTTCCCTTGGTTGCGGCCGCGGACAAGCGCCGGAAGAAGACGTCCTGATCCCCTTGGGGTTGCCGCGACACCGCCCGGACCAGGAACCGATCGAATCTCGCAACACGTTTGGGACCTTTGCCCACGAAGCCTCGCATCCCAACACACTAACGCCTCATCATCAGGCCAAGCTGACATGACTACGATGAACGCATGATCCGCGTCATGGCTCCGAAGCACCGGCCCGGTTGGCAGTTCCTGGCCCCGGCCCTCGTTTTGCTGGCTGCTTTTGTGGTGCCTGCGGTCTTGCTGCTGGCAGGCCGGGGCGCGCCTGCTTTCCAAAGCGTGGACACCGCCTGGCAGTCCGTGGCCCTTGGCTGGCATACGCCCTTCTGGGACGGGGTGAACGCGGTACTCAATCTGGCCGGGTATACGGGCGCCCTGATTGTCCATGCCGTACTGGCTGTTGCGCTGCTGATGAGGCGCCGCCCTAAGACCGCCGTGTTCGTCCTTGCCTCAGGGCTCTCTGTCCTGGCCCTGACCCAACTGGCCAAAACCGTAGTGGGTCGGGAAAGGCCACAGGGAGCCCATGTCCTCACGGATACGGGTTCATACCCTTCGGGGCATGTTTCCGCCACCACCGCCCTGCTGGCAGTAGTTGCACTGCTCATGGCACGGTGGTGGATGAACCTTGTGGCGGTCGCAGGCGTTCTTGCCATGATGCTCAGCCGCACATACCTCTCAGCCCATTGGCTGAGCGATGTCTTTGGTGGAGCCTGCCTGGCCGGCGGAGTCGTGTTTCTACTCTGGTGGCGCTTCCGGGACATATGCATCAAGGAGAATGCACTTCCCGGTCAGTGAAGAATCCCTGGGTGTCAGGGATTCTTCTTCAGCGGCTTGGCCACGCCGGCCAGCAAGAGGGCCAGCAGGATGGGCGCCCCAATGGCCAGCAAGGCCATGCGGATTCCTGTGTGGTCGCCAAGGTAGCCCAGCAACGGCGGCCCGGCAAGGAACGCAATGTAGCCAATGGTGGATACCACCGAAACCCGGGCTGCGGCGTGCTTGGGATCATCCGCCGCGGCGGACATGCCCATGGGGAAAGCAAGCGCCGCGCCGATGCCCCACAACGCCGCGCCAAAACCCGCCATGATGACGTTCCCGGAGAAGACGAACAGCGCCAAGCCTGCTGCGGCAGCGGCCATGCTGGCCCGCAGCACCGCAACCCTGCCGAAGGTGTCGATTGCCTTGCCGCCCAGGAACCGCATCAGGGTCATTGCTGCCACGAACAAAGCAAACAGCAGCGCACCGGTGGATTCCGAAGCCTCCAGGCCGTCCACGGCCGCCTTCGCGATCCAGTCGTTGCCGGCGCCCTCGGTGAGCGTTGCACCCAGGACTACGACGCCGATCAGCAGCGTCCTGCCGTCCCGCCATGCCGAGGTGCCCTTTTCATCCGGGACCCCGCCGTCGTTCACTTCCACCGCCTCATGCGGAAGGAAGTACTTGGGAACGGTCAGGGCCAGCAGCACAGCGATCGCGGCAATCACCAACAGGTGTTCCGGCAGTCCCACGCCCAACTGCGACAGGCATGCACCAATCAACGCACCAAGGAAGGCACCACCGCTGAAGGCGGCGTGGAACTGCGGCATGATGGTGCGGTTGAGCCGGTGTTCAACATCCGCCCCCTCGATGTTCTGAGCTACGTCCCACAGCCCGATGCCGATGCCGAAGAAGAACAGTGAGACGGCAGTGGCCGGAACGGACGCGGCCATCAGCGACAGGGCAATACCCGCGCCGGCAGCACCGGCAATGATGCCCGCCAGGCGAACGGTGTTGGCGGTTCCAATCCTGCCCACCACCCAGCCGGCGGACGGCAGGGCCAGCAGGGAACCCACAGCCGTGCAGAGCAGCAACGTGCCCATCTGCCCCGAGGTGAGGCTGAGTGCGTCCGTCACGGCCGGGATCCGCGCAGCCCAGCTGGCAAACACCAGTCCGTTCATGCCAAAGACCAGGAAGGTTGCCACGGCTGCGGCATTGACGTTGGTGGTGCTTCTGGTGTTGGTGGTCATGCAATCACAACTTCCACGGAGAGTTTGTTGAGCAGTTCACGATCTTCAGGGGTGGGTTCCAGGTCCGTCACAATGACGTCCACAGCGTCCATCGCCGCCACCAATGCCACGGCGCCGGCGGTCCATTTGCCCGCCGCGGCGGCAACTATCACCCGCGCGGCCGATTCAATGCCGGCCCGTTTCACCGCGGCGTCGTCAATGTCGTGAGCCAGGAGCCCGTCTTTGAGGTTCAGTGCGCAGGGAGTCACGACGGCGGTGTCGAACCTCAGCGAACGAATGTTGGCTTCCGCCATGGGTCCCCTGAAGGCACGTTCCCCCAGGATCAGGCTGCCTCCGGGAAGGATGATGTCGGGTTCCCGACCGGAGGGATCCTCCAAGAGTCCGTCAACGCTGTGCAAGGACATGGGCATCACCGTCAGTTGGCGCTTGCCGAGACGGCGGGCCACCTCGGTTGCCGTGGATCCGGCGTCCAGCCATACATGGTCGCGGTCCCGGATCAGGGCATCCACCGCAGCGGCAAGGCGCAGTTTGGTTTCGTGGTCTTCAAGGACCCGCTGCCCGTAGCCGGGGTTGTCGCCCCGGGCCACCAGGCTCCGCGCACCTCCGTGGACGCGTTGGAGGACACCATGCGCAGCCAATATCTCCAAGTCGCGGCGGATGGTTGCCCCGGATGATCCTGTGGAGGACACCAGCTCCTCCACAGTGACGTGTTCGCGCGCGCGCAAAAGCTCGCCGATGAGCCGGTGGCGGTCAGCTGTTCCCATGGATCAACCGTAGCAATCTTTGCGCATTTAATCATCAGTGGTGATCAAATGCGCAAGTCCATCAAACACGCACCCCTTAGCGGGCGCGCTCAACCCGCTTTTCGTCCCACACCGGTTCCTTTGATTCGTACACTTTGCCGTCCGAACCGAAGATCAGGAAACGGTCAAAGGACTTGGCGAACCAACGGTCGTGCGTCACGGCCAGGACAGTGCCCTCAAAAGCGTCAATGGCCCGTTCCAAGGCTTCGCCCGAGTGCAGGTCCAGGTTGTCCGTGGGCTCATCCAACAGCAGCAGCGTCGCGCCGGAGAGTTGGAGGAGCAGGATCTGGAAACGTGCCTGTTGTCCGCCGGAAAGCGACTCGTACTTCTGCTCCGACTGCCCTGCCAGGCCGTAGGAGTCCAAAGCACCCGCTGCTCCTTCGCGGGCCAGGCCGGAGCGGTGCTCGTCGCCCCGGTGCAGGATCTCCAGCAGGGTCCGGCCCAGAAGGTCGGGCCGCACATGGGTCTGCGCGAAGAAACCCGGCCTGATGCGGGCGCCCAGTTTCACCATGCCTTCGTGCGGGACTTCAGCAATGACGACGTCGGACACCGGCAGGTGCTCACGCTCGGGATCGGTCCCTCCCGTCGCAAGGAGACGGAGGAAGTGGCTCTTGCCGGACCCATTGGAACCCAGGACACCCACACGGTCACCAAACCAGATCTCCGTGGAGAACGGCTTCATCAGCCCGGTCAGTTCCAATTTCTCGGCCACAACGGCCCGTTTGGCGGTCCGGCCCCCCTTCAGCCTCATCTTGACGTTTTGCTCGATGGGCAGGGCTTCGGGTGGCCCGATCTCCAGGAACTTGGCCAGGCGTGTTTGGGCCGCCTGGTACCTGTTGGCCATATCGGAGCGGAACGCAGCCTTGTTCTTGTACATGTTGACGAGTTCCTTGAGCTTGATGTGCTCCTCGTCCCAGCGCTTGCGGAGTTCCTCAAAGCGCGCGTTGCGGTCGGCGCGGGCTTCTACGTAGGACCCGAATCCACCACCGTGAATCCATGCGCCTGCACCGTTGATCCCGGGTTCCAGGGTCACGATCCGGCCGGCGGCGTTGTTCAGCAGCTCGCGGTCGTGGCTGATGAACAGCACTGTCTTTTTGGACTCTTCCAGCTTGCCCTCAAGCCACCGCTTTCCCGGCACGTCCAGGTAGTTGTCCGGTTCGTCCAACAGCAACAACTCGTCCGGCCCCGCAAACAAGGCTTCAAGGACCAGCCGCTTCTGCTCTCCACCGGACAGTGTTGAGGCGCGGCGGAACTGGGCTTTGTCGAACGAGATACCCAGGGCGGCCATGCAGACTTCGTCCCACACGGTCTCCAGGTCGTAACCGCCGGCGTCTCCCCAGTCCACGATCGCTTGGGCGTACTTCATCTGCGTGGGCTCGTCGTCGTGTTCCATCATGGCCAGCTCGGCGTCTTCAACAGCCTTGGCAGCAGCAGCGAGGCCTGCCTGCGCGGTGGAAACCAGCAGATCGCGGACCGTCGATTCGTCGCGTACCTGGCCCACGAACTGACGCATGATGCCCATGTTGCCGGAGCGGCCCACCACGCCTTCGTCCGGGGTGAGGTCACCCGCGATGATCTTGAACAGCGTTGTCTTGCCGGTTCCGTTGGGTCCGATAAGAGCGGTTTTGGTGCCGTCGGGGACCTTGAAGGTCACCCCGTTCAGCAGCTGTGTGCCGTCGGAGAGGAAGTAGTCAATGCCGGAAACGTCAATATGGGCCACGTTTCCATCCTCCCATGGGCTTCCTTAGCCGGCCGCCGTCAGGAAGGACTTCAGGAGCGGTCCGCTGGTTGTGGCGCCAAGCCCGCCGTCCTCCACAAAGACGGCAACGGCCAAATCACCGTGCGTCGCCACAATCCAGGCGTGGGTCTTGGGGGGATCGTCATTGCCGAATTCTGCTGTCCCCGTTTTGGCACCCACAGGGGCGCCCGGAACCTGCGCAAGGAAGCCCGCGTGGCCGGAGGTCACCACGGCGCGCATCATGTCCGCCAGCGAGGCCGCTTCTTCCTTGGTGATGGGCTGGGTGGAGGCGGGGGACGCCGGGAGCGCACTTGCGGTAGCGGTATCGGACGACGGCGTGGCGGTGCCGCTTTCGGTGGGAGTGGCACTGGCGCCGGGGTTCTGCGCGGCATCGGCGTTGAGGACCAGCTGGGGTGATACCGGCGCACCGTTGGCAACAGAAGCCGCCATCACAGCGGCTGACAGCGGCGAGAACAACACTTTGCCCTGACCGATCATGGATGCGGCGTGCTCGGTGCCCTCGGCTGCCCCGGGAACGGAACCCAGGAACGCGTCGGCGCCCAGCTTGGGAGCTTCAACAGCAACTCCCAAGGCCTGTGCCGCTGATTCGAGCTGGCTCTGGCTGACGGTATCGCGGGCATTGATGAACGCAGTATTGCAGGAGTGCGCAAAGGCATCCCTGAGCGCCACTGATCCCAGCGATCCTGCCGGGTACCCTTCCGCATTCTTGAAAGTGCGGCCATCCACGGTGAGGGTGGGAGTGCACTCCACCTTGGAATCCGGAGTGGCGCCATTCCGGAACATCGCCAGGGAATCAACCATCTTGAACGTGGAGCCCGGCGCGTACTGCCCCAACATGGCCGTGTTGTAGCCGTTGCTCCCCGGCCCGGACGCAGCGGCAAGCACGGCACCGGTTGAGGGTTTCACGGCAACAATTGCCGAGGCCGGACCTACCTGGGCCAACGTTTCTTCCGCCAACTGCTGGAGTTTCAGGTCCAACGTGGTTTTGAGGGTGGTGCCGGGAGCGGGCGGGGAAGAAAAGAGTTCCCTGGTGCCCTGGGTTTCACCTGGATCCTTGGCAGCGGAACTGGCAACCACCTCCACGCCATCTTTGCCGCGCAGCAGGGAATCGTACTTTTGCTGAAGGCCGCCTGTGCCGGTGGTGTCACCAGCGCGGAGTGCCCCATTGGACTTCTCGATCTGCTCAGCGCTAGCCTGGCCCACGCTGCCCAGGACTGGGCGGGCAAAGGTCCTGGTGGGAGCCAGTGCCATGGAATCGAGGATGCTGGATCCACCGGGGATAGCTTGGATTTTGGCCTCGGTAATGTCCGCGGTGTAGGCACGGAGGACAAGTCCTTCAACGAATGCCTGGGCCCCGGAGGCGGCTACCTGCTTGGCGTACTCCTCGGCGTCAAGGCCCAACAAGGCGGCCATGGCCCGCGCGGAAGCGTCGGCCTGCTCAGCGGGAACCTTGGTCTTGTCGATACCCACCTTGAACACCGGCCGGTCCTGGACAATGGGAGCGTCCCCTGCGCCGAGGATTTGCCCGCGCTGGGCCGGAATGGTTTTGGCGGTGAGCTTTTCCCCGTCAGCCAGCTGGGGTGCCAGCAGGGCAGGGCTCCACTGAACGGCCCATTTGTCGCCATCTTTTTTGAGCGTGGCGTCCGCGGCGTACTCCCATTTCGCGGACCCGATGTTCCAGCTGTAGTTCAAGGGGAAGGTGGCGGTGTCTCCGTCCAACTTCACGTCTCCGGACTGCACGGACGGCTTGGCATCCAGGCCCTCGAACACCGCCTTCAATTCCTCGTTGGCCGCGGCAGCGTCTTTGCCCGCAACGGCGAGGGACCCGACGTCGAGCGTTGACAGTGAGGAAGCCAGCTGCTTTGCAGCGCTTTCCGCTCCCGAGCGGCCGTCATCGCAGGCGGTCAGCGATCCGGCCATGACAACCGCCGCGAGACCAAGGACAAAGTGGTGCGGTGTAAATTTCCCCATTTGCGACATTATGCCCCGTTCCACCGACAGTTTCCCGCAACGCCCAGTCAGCGGACCGCATGGAAGGCCCTCCGTCAGGGAGCGCGGATGATCCTCCGCTGCGTTGCCACCGCAATGGCCGCTGTCCGGTTGTCCACGCCAAGCTTGGAGTAGATATGCACCAGGTGTGTCTTCACTGTGGCCTCCGAGATGAACAGCTCCTTGGCCATGGCCCTGTTGCTCATGCCCGTGGCCAGCAGCTCCAGCAGCTGAACCTCCCTGGCACTGAGGGCCGGTGCCGGGTTGCGGATTCTGCCCATGAGCCTGGCCGCAACCCCGGGAGCAAGGGCGGTCTGCCCAGCCGCGGCGTCGAAGACGGCCTGCCGGATCTGCTCCGGCGGAGCGTCCTTGAGCATGTACCCGCTGGCGCCGGCCTCCACGGCCGCCAGGATGTCCGCATCGGTGTCGTAGGTTGTCAGGATCAGCACAGGTGGCGCGGGACTGCCGGCCTCACCTGTTTTGATCTTCGCCGTGGCAGTGACCCCGTCCATGCCGGCGCCCATCTGAAGGTCCATGAGCACCAGGTCAACCGGCTCGCCCAAGGCATGCAGCCTCCGCAGTTCAGCCAGCGCAGCATCTCCGTCCGCGGCCTCGGCCACCACTGAAACCTCCGGGAATTCGGCCAGCATGGCCCGGAGCCCGGCACGCACCACGGGGTGATCGTCCACCAGGAGGATCCGGATACTGCTCATGCTGCATCGTCCCCTTCAGGCAACGGGACGCGCACGGCTACCACTGTCCCCTCACCGGGAGCTGACTCGATGGCCAGGCTTCCGTTGAGCACGCCCAGCCGCTCGCGCAGGCTTGTGAGCCCCACGCCCGTGCCATCACGGCGTGCTGTGCCTTCCGCCGTCGCCGCCACAAATCCGATTCCGTCATCAAATACGTCCAAGGTCACCTCATCATCAAGGAAGGACAGCGTGACGACGGCGGTTCGCGCCTTCGCATGTGCCCACACGTTGGCGAGGGAGGCCTGGGCGGCCCGAAGCAGCGTGGTCTGGAAGGTATTGGGCAGTTCCAACGGCGCGCCCACCAACTCGAACCGGCATTGCAGCGGCGTTCCACGGGCGCCGGCCTCGGTTTGGGTCTTGGCGCACAGCCGCCGCAGGGTCTCCACCAGCCCTGATTCTTCAAGATCCGGTGAGCGGAGTCCGCGCACAAAACTGCGTGCTTCCGCCAGGTTGGCGGATGCGGTGTCCTGGACGACCCTTAAACGTTCCCGCGCCGTCGAAAAATCGCCGTTGTCCAGTGCCGTCTCCGCGGACCTTCCCATGAGGACAATGCTGGAGAAACCCTGGGCCAGAGTGTCATGGATTTCCTTGGCCAGCCGTTCGCGCTCGGCCATGGTTCCGGCGTCGTGCTGTGTCCTGGCAAGCTCGGCGCGGGTCCGGCGAAGGTCGTCCGCCACAACCCGCTGGTTTTCCGCTTCCAGGAACAAGGCTCGGTAAGCCACTCCGGTAACCACCGCAAACCCGGCCCCGAACACGGGTCCCAGCACCATGGGAAGCTGCAGGCCGCCGTCGGAAGCTCCCTTGCTGTGGAACCACAGCGCGGCCACCACCAACAGCGTGCTTGCGGCTATTCCCACCAGGGCCCAGCGTTGGGGGAGCAGGTGGAGCTGGAGGAAGAACAAGGGGAACGCCACCCACGCGAAGTCCCCGCTCACCAACAAAAGCAGCAGCCACAGGAGCATCACTCCACCAAGCCACCACCGAGCGTAGGGCGCCGGGTTGAAACGGGAGGGGTCACCGGCGTGACGCTTTTCCAGGACTGTCCCGGCCAAGTAGACCGCCGCCAACGACGCCGACAAGCCGAGTCCGGCGGCCAAGGCACCCGGTGACGGAGCGGCCCCCACCCCGGCCAGCAAACGGGTTACAGCCACCACCAGCAGTACCGCGAATCCCACGTGAAGGCTCACGCGCAGCACACGGAGAACGGTGGCTGTACCCGAGGCTGGTTGCATGCCTACCAGCGTATCGCCGGGCTGGGGCCTGCCCGCAGGAATTGCACGTCCGGGATGTGGAATCAACCATTCGGTTGATGGGACACCCCTCCCTTCGATGGCGGCGGACCCACCACCCTCACGATGTCCCGGAAGGCAGGCAGCGGAAGAGTTGATGGTGCGGGATCAAGCCCGCACCAAAGCCAAAGGAATTCGATGTTTCTCGCCATCCGCGACATCCGTTTTGCCAAGGGCCGCTTCGCGCTCATGGCCGGTGTTGTTGCCCTGATAACCCTTCTGCTGGTGATGCTGTCCGGGCTGACGGCCGGATTGGGCAACCAGTCAACATCGGCGATCGGCGCACTGCCCGCGCAGCAGATCGCCTTCGGCGCTCCGGCGGGCGGTGAGCCAAAGGCGTCCTACACGGAGTCCGAGGTTTCCACAGCCCAGGTTGGGTCGTGGCGGGAACAACCAGGTGTTGCCTCCGCCCAGCCCCTGGGAATCGGCCAGACCCGGTTCCAATCCCTGGACGGTTCCGGCGGCGCATCCGGAACGGCGAATGCCACCGTCTTCGGCGGCTCCACAAGCCCCACACCGGTTTCGGACGGGGCTGTGGTGATCGGCAAGACACTCGCCAAGGACCTGTCCTTGACGGTGGGCAGCCGGGTCAGTATGGGCGCGGTGGACCTCACCGTCTCCGCCATTGTGGAGGACCAGTGGTATTCCCATACAGGGGTGGTGTGGACAACCCTGGCAACATGGCAGTCCGTTGCCCATGCTTCCCCGGGTACCGCCACGGTGATCGTCATTAAGCTCGACGCCGGGTCCTCCGTCAATCTGGAGGCCGCCAACGCCGGGGCCGGCACAGTCAGCACAGATCCTGTGGGCTCGTTCCAAGCCCTGGCCTCGTACAAGAGCGAAAACGGCTCACTGCTGCTGATGCAGGCCTTCCTCTACGGTATTTCCGCGTTGGTGATCGTCGCTTTCCTGACCGTGTGGACTGTCCAGCGGACCAGGGACATCGCGGTGTTGAAAGCCCTGGGGGCGTCCTCCGGGTACGTGCTGCGGGATGCCCTTGCCCAGGCAGCCATCGTTCTGCTGGCCGGGGCGTTGGTGGGGGGATTGGTGGGACTCGCCGGCGGGCTGTTTGCCGCCCAGGCCGCGCCCTTCCTGGTGACTCCGCTGACCACGCTGGTACCGGTGGCAGGCATCATCCTGCTGGGTTTGGCCGGCGCCGTACTGGCTGTCCGCAAAGTCACCACCATTGATCCCCTGCTCGCCCTCGGCGGCAACTGAACATTCCCTGAAAGGCATACACCATGGCTTCCACGCTCACCCTCGCCAACGTGTCCCTCGAATACCCGGATGGCGCGTCCACCCTCCAAGCCCTGGACGGCGTTGACCTCACCGTCAACAGCAGCGAGTTCCTTGCCCTGGTTGGCCCGTCGGGCTCGGGAAAATCGTCGCTGCTTGCCGTCGCTGCCACGCTTATCCGGCCCACCTCCGGGGTGGTCTCCATTGACGGGGAGGATGTGTCCCTCCTGTCGGAGGCCGCCCGCACAGCCCTTCGCCGTGACAAGGTTGGCATCATCTTCCAGCAGCCCAACCTGCTCCCTTCACTCACTGCGGTGGAGCAACTGGTGATCCGTGACCACCTGCGTGGCCGCCGGACCGCGGACTCCCGGCCGAAAGCCATGGAGTTGCTGGACGTGGTTGGCCTGTCAGCATCAGCGGACCGAAAACCCCACCAGCTCTCCGGCGGCCAACGGCAACGGGTCAATATTGCCCGCGCGCTCATGGGCAAGCCGTCGGTGCTGTTGGTGGATGAACCTACGGCCGCCCTGGATCACCAGCGGAGTGAATCAATTGTCCACCTGCTCAGGACCGTCACCGATGAATTCATGACCGCGACCGTCATGGTCACTCACGACACCGAATTCCTGCCCATGGCAGATTCCGTTGCCACCATGCGGGATGGCCTGCTGAGCCACCACAGGACACCGGCGGCAATCGCCTGATCAGAGACCGATTCCCAGCCCGGGTACCGGTATGCGGAATATGTCCTTAAGGGCATGCGTCGCGGCGTGGTATCCGGGCATCCCTGTGACTCCCGGCCCCGGCGGCGTTGAGGAAGAGCACAAGTACACGCCGCTCAGGGGGGTGCGCCACGGGGCGGGGGACACCACGGGCCGCTGGAGCAGCCCACGCAGGTCCACCAGTCCGGCACTGAAGTCCCCACCCACGTAGTTCTCGTTATACGCGGACAGTTGCTCCGCCGTCGTGGTCTTTGAAGCAACCACAACGTCCCTGAAGCCTGGCGCGTAACGCTCAATGCGTGCCGTGACGGCCTCGGCCATATCTACGTCGGATCCTGCAGGAACGTGGCAGTAGGTCCACAGGATGTGCCGTCCTTCCGGAGCCCTGGAGGCATCAACCACGGATGGCTGGGAAACCAGGACGTAGGGATGATCCGGATGTTTGCCGGCAGCCACCTGGTTTTCGGCATACGCGATCGAGGCACGCGAGCCGCCCACATGGACCGTACCGGCCCCTGCCAGGCCCGGCGCCCGCCACGGGACGGGGCCGGACAGGATGTAGTCCACTTTGCAGGCTGCATTCCCAAAGCGGAATGTTTCCAGGGACTTCCGATACCTGTCCGGGACTTCCGCGCCACCCAATCGCGCCAGCGTGGGCGGTGCGACGTCCAAAAGAATGGCCTTTGCTGGACGCACCTGATCCAGGGAATCCACCCGTTGTCCCACATGGATGCTGCCTCCATGGGCCTCCACGTCTTCTGCCATGGCCGCTGCGATCGACGCCGAGCCCCCCACCGGGATCACCCATCCGCCGGCGTGGGCCAGGACGTTCAGCAACAAGCCTGCGCCCGTGGCGGACAGGGACGGCAGTGCAGAAACGGCGTGGGCCATGACTCCCGTGAGCAATGCCTGTGCGGCCTCCGAGCCGAAACGGCGGTTCCACAGGGGAGTTCCCTGCTCCAGCGTGGCCAACCCAAAGCGGATGGCGGCCAAGGGATCCCGGGGGACCCGGAGCAACTGGTTGGACGTAAAGTCCACCACACCGTCCACGTGTTTCAGCAGTGGTTCCATCAAACGCTGGTAGGCGGGGCCATCCGCTCCCAACCCCTCCGCAGTCCGCTCCAAGGACTGGAAGGCCAACGCTGCGCCACCCGCGTCCAGGGGAGTGCCATGCTGCACTTCGGGAAGCCGCAACTCAACCCGGCGCGACAATTCAAACTGCTTGAAAAACGGCGACGCCACAGCCATGGGGTGCACGGCGGAACACACGTCATGGAAATAGCCCGGTTCAATAAGCTCTGTTGTCCGGGTGCCACCGCCAATGGCCGTTCCGGCCTCGTAGACATGGACGTCCAAGCCGGCGCGGGCCATCACCACGGCAGCAGCCAGTCCGTTGGGTCCTGCACCGACGACGGCGACATCAACCATCGCTGTTTACTTCCTCGCGTGTGGGGTGCTTAGGGGCAGGCCGCCAGTCCGGCGCTCCATCAAAGGGTCCACCGTGGGGATCGTCCACCCCGTTCTCACGCAGCGGGTCCTGCGCGGGATTCCAGATGTCCATGACAACGCGGACCATCAGGTAGGCGGTGGCCATCATGTGCAGGACTACAGCCATGACGTAGTAGGACATGTCGATGTTGTGCTGGACGGACCCTCCACTGGTGGCTTGGCCCAAGTACATCCAGATGGCGGCCCAGTGCAGCCCCTCGGCTGCTTGCCAGATCAGGAAATCCCGCCACCTGGGCCTGGCCAGTGCCAGGAGCGGGATCAGCCAGATCACAAACTGCGGTGAGTAGACCTTGTTGGTAAGGATGAACGCGGCAACAATCAGGAACACCAACTGGGCTATCCGGGGACGGTGTGGAGCCCGGAGGGCCAGGACCGCGATCAGGACACAGGCCAGAACAAAGAGGGACAACGCCAGGACGTTGATGGTCCCGGCGTCGGGTTTGATCAACTGCAGCCGGTCCGCCACCAGGTTGTAGGCAAACCAGGGGGAGCTGTAACCGGCAGGGCGGTCCTGCGAGAACTCGAAGAAGTAGCTCCAGCCGCCCGGGTTTATCAGGGCCAGGGGAACATTGACCACAAGCCAGGAGCCCGCCGCTGCTCCTGCAGTGACAGCAAAGGTCCTCAGCTTCCCTGTGCGCAGGGCCAGGAGCAGGACGGCACCCAGGAACAGCACCGGGTAGAGCTTGGTTGCGGCACCCAAGCCAATGCACACACCGGCAAGGATGGTCTGGTCGCGGGCAAAGAAGTACATGCCCAAAGCCAGCAGGGCCACCGCCCACATGTCCCAGTTGATGTAGCCGGCCAGGATCATTCCCGGGGCCAGCGCCACCATGGCGGCATCCCAGGGACGCCGCCGGTTGATGCGCGCTGTCAGCAGCACGATCACTATCCAGAGGGCAGCTATGAGCGCCGCGTTGAGATCGAAGTAGCCCAGGATGCGCGCGTTGTCGACGCCCTGTCCGGGGACCAGCAGGGCTGTGACCCCTGCGATGATTCCCATGAGTGCCGGGTACTCAAAGGAACTGCCTTGGCTGAAGAACGGGATGATCCCGTCTCCCAGTCCCCGGTTCTTGAAGAGCTCGGGAAAGTCGGAGTAGCAGGTGGAGTAGAACTGGCCGGGGGTTTCCCACCCGTTGACCCGGCAGTAGTCCTTCGCGAGGACCGCCAGAACGGCCGCCAGGACGGTCAGGAGAATCAGCACGCGTTCAACACTGAACGGTCCCGGAGAGATCTCGCCGGGTGATGACCGCCGTCCCAGGGGTCCGCCGATCACCTCGGTGAAATTCCGGAGCAGTGAATCACTCCGGGAAGGAACCACAAAGCTGGCACGTTTTTTCTGCTGGTGCGGCTTCGTCTCCTGCATGGATCGAGCTTACCTTCACGGAACCAGCCCCGTTCCACAGGATGATGACTTAAACGGAGGAGCCCACGCGTAGCCGCGTGGGCTCCTTGATGGTCAGCATGTATCTGCGGCATCTGAAACTCCTTCGGTGCAGCTGTTCGGCTTCAGCGGATGAGTCCCATTTGGTGCAGGGCAACGTACACATCTTCACGGCGCTGGTCCAGGAGTTGGCCGTTGAACAGGGTGCGGTCCTTGGGAGCCACAACAGTCTTCATGAAGCGCATGTCTTCAGGGCGTTTTCGCATGGTTCACCTCCTTTCGGTAAATGGGGCTTTGGGCGCAACAAATAGAGGCATTTATCCGCAACGGAAAAAGCCTGAATTGGGCAGGTAAAGCCGAAATGATAAAAAGGGTATTCAGCGGACTTAATCAGCAGAAACTGATTATTGTGCAATGGCGCGTGCTTCCAGCAGTCGACCCAACAAGAAGCTGGTTCCGATTTTTGGGGAAACTGCGCACCCGCGGCATGCTGCGAAGGTCCACTGATGCTGCTGACTACCAGGCCGCCAACCACATTCCGTGGTGGCCATGACTACCGCCGGCTACAGGCCGGTCCGGTGAATCAGGAGTGGGTCAGACGGGCAAAACGGCGCGCATCATCAGCAAAGGCCGGGGTGTCATTGACAGTAAACTTCCGTCCGCTAGTCAAAGTAATCATTTTTCCCAACCTCCTTCCGGCCATTACAGCCTGCTGTGGCATTCAATCGACTGACAATCGACTGAAAGCGCGCCTCGTTCCCGGCGGATCGCTCTGGGAACAAGATAAAAGCTACCCCATGAACGTGCAGTTTGACCAGCGAATTCCATCAATTCGCCAAAAGTTTTTGGAAATTAATTACTTAGAGGCCCCAACGGACAATTGCGGGCGTCCGCTTGTCCCATCCCAGGGTGCACACTTTCGCGGTCCCCAAAACGAAATGCCGGCCCTCGCGGGCATCCATTTCAAGCCAGCGTGCAGTGAGAATCCGGGAGAAGTGGCCGTGCGCAACAACCAGCACGTTGTCCATACCGGACTCCAGGATGCGCCCAATGATCTTGTCGGCCCGGGCGGCTACTTCATCCAGGGTCTCGCCGTTGGGGACCCCGTCCGTCCAGATGAGGTACTCCGGGTTGTCCTTGCGGATCAGGTCGGAGCTGATGCCCTCGTAATCCCCGTAGTTCCACTCGACAGCCAACGGCTCGTGAACAGCGTCCGGGTAGCCGGCCAGTTCGGCGGTGCGGCGGGCACGGCGCAGCGGAGAAGTCAGGACCAGGTCAAAGTCGATCCCTTCCAGCACTTTGCGGGCCTCTACCGCTTGCTGCTCGCCCTCTACGGTGAGGGGAAGATCAGTCAGCCCGGTGTACTGGCCGCTCTTGGACCACTCGGTTTCGCCATGGCGGAGGATCCAGAGCTGAGGACGCGGGGAAGTAGCGGCGGTCATGGGGTCTCCTCTGTTTCGTTTTCAGGATCGACGACGGCGGACTCGGGTTGCGTTTCCCACCACGCCAAGAGCTTCTGCCGGGCTTCCTCCTGCGCAAGGGGTCCGTGCTCCATGCGCTCTTCCAACAGGAACTTGTAGGCGCGTCCGACTACCGGACCCGGCTTCAGTCCCAGGAGTGCCATGATCTGTGCTCCATCAAGGTCGGGCCTGACTGCTGCCAACGATTCCTGCTCCAAGAGCGCCGAAATGCGGTGCTCAAGGTCATCGTAAGCGAAGGACAAACGGTCTGCCTTGCGCTGGTTACGCGTGGTGACATCCGATCGCGTCAGCCGGTGGAGCCGCTCCAGGAGTGGACCGGCGTCAGTGACGTAGCGCCGGACTGCCGAATCGCTCCATCCGGCCTCGCCGTACCCATAGAAGCGCATGTGCAGTTCAACCAAGCGGGCAACCGCTTTGATCGAGTCGTTGTCGAAGCGCAGGGCTTTCATGCGTTTGGCCACCAGCTTGGCACCCACCACGTCATGGTGGCGGAAGCTGACCGCGCCGCCCGGTTCAAAACGGCGCGTAGCCGGCTTGCCGACGTCGTGCATCAACGCTGCGAACCTCAGCACGAAGTCCGGGCCCGGTACCGGCCCGTCCGGACCTGTTTCCAGGGCGGCAGCCTGCTCCAGGACCTGCAGCGAGTGCTGGTACACGTCCTTATGGCGGTGGTGCTCATCGGCTTCCAGGCGCAGGGCGGACACTTCGGGCAGCACAAAATCAGCCAAACCGGTGTCCACCAGGAGGTCGATACCCACGCGGGGGTGGGCGCCGTTGATGAGCTTCACCAGTTCTTCCCTGACGCGTTCCGCGGAAATGATCTTGATGCGGTCAGCCATGTTGGTCATGGCCAGCCGGACGTCGTCGTGGACGGACACACCCAGCTGCGACGCAAATCGGGCAGCGCGCATCATGCGCAGCGGATCATCGGAGAAGGACGCTTCGGGCGCTCCCGGGGTAGCGAGTTCCGATGCATGGAGATCGCGGACGCCACCAAAGGGGTCCACCAATTCAAGGCTGGGAAGTTTCAGGGCCATGGCGTTGATGGTGAAGTCGCGGCGGAGCAGGTCATCGGTCAGGGAGTTCCCGAAGGCCACCACGGGCTTCCGGGAATCGGGGTCGTAGGCCTCCGCACGGTATGTGGTGATCTCAATCTGGAAGCCGCTCTTCATCATCCCGATGGTGCCGAACGCGCGGCCGATCTCCCAGAAGTTGTCAGCCCACTTCTTGATGACCCCAATGGTCTGGTCCGGCGTCGCATCCGTGGTGAAGTCAAGGTCCGGAGAGGTCCGCCCCAGGAAGAGGTCGCGGACGGGACCGCCCACCAGGGACAGCTCGAAGCCGGCGTCAACAAAACGCTGCCCGAGGTCCATCACCACGGGATCGAGGGTGAAGTTAACAGAAGAGCTGTCCAATACGTGCGCCATAGTCCCTTAAGCTTGGCAGATTTTTACCCGGCGGTGGGCCACCGTTCCAAGCAATACCAAGCGTGGGTCCGTGGACGGTCTCCCGTTGTCCATCTTGTAGCCATGTCCCGGTCATCACTCCGGGGCAAGAGTCGTTAGAGTGGACCTCATGGCCAACCCGATACCGAGCGCTCCCGGCAGGAGGACGAACGCACCGTTGCCATCGGCAATCGGTGCCCACGTTGCGCCTGCCCAACAGCACCCGGCCCAGGCCTCGCTTCCAACGGTGGAAGAAGTGTCGGCCGGCGGTGTTGTAGTTGACACGTCCGACGGCGAACTCCGGGTTGCGATCATTGCCCGCCTTAACAGGGGTGGCCGGCTTGAGTGGTGCCTTCCCAAGGGCCACCCGGAGGGTCGGGAGAACAACGAGGAAGCCGCTGTCCGTGAGATCGCGGAAGAAACCGGGATCGAGGGCGACATCCTGGCACCGCTGGGCAGCATCGATTACTGGTTCACCGTCAGCGGGCACCGCGTCCACAAAACCGTGCACCATTTCCTCCTCCGGGCTACCGGTGGCGAGCTGACCATCGAGAATGATCCGGACCAGGAAGCCGTTGACGCAGCGTGGGTACCCATCCATGAGCTGGCCCGGAAATTGTCCTTCCCGAACGAACGCCGGATCGCCGATTTGGCACGGGAAGTGTTGCCCGAACATCTCTGAGCCGGGTACATGGGACGATAAAGGCGATGTCTGAAGCCAAAACCACCCAGTCCGTCCAGTCCGGAGAAGCACGTTCCAGCGCCATCATGGCCGCCGGTACGTTGGTTTCCCGTTTCCTGGGCTTTGCCAAAACGTGGATGCTCGGTGCAGCCCTCGGCCTAGGTTCAACCGTTAATGACACCTTCATTAACGCCAACAACCTGCCCAACCTGATCTTCCTGCTGGTAGCGGGTGGCGTGTTCAACGCCGTCCTGGTGCCCCAGATCATCAAGGCGAGCAAAGCCCCGGACCGCGGTGCAGACTACATCAGCCGGCTGCTGACCCTTGCCGTCCTGGTCCTCTTCGCCCTGACCGCGTTGGTGACGCTGGCGGCACCACTGGTCATCGATCTCACCACCCAGGGTTATTCCGAGCAGCAAAAGGCGTTGGCGGTTACTTTCGCTTTCTGGTGCCTGCCTCAAATCTTCTTCTACGGCCTCTACGCCCTGCTGACCCAGGTGTTGAACGCCCACGGAGCGTTTGGCCCCGCCATGTGGGCCCCCATCCTTAACAACATCGTGGCCATTGCCGGCCTGGGAATGTTCATCTGGATCCTCGGGGCCAACGTCACCAACCCGCACACGCTGGATAACTGGGGATCAACCCAGACCTTCCTGATTGCGGGCTTCTCCACCTTCGGCGTTCTTGCCCAAACCGCCATCCTCCTCGTTCCCGTCTTCCGCTTGCGCCTCGGCCTCCGTCCGCGTTTCGGTTGGCGCGGCGTTGGACTGGGCCAGGCAGCCAAGCTGAGTGTGTGGACGCTGGCAACTGCCGCCGTCGGCCAGTTGGCGTTCCTTTACATCATGACGATCGCCACCATTCCCGGTGCTGAGCGCCAGCGGTTGAACAACGCGGGGGACACTGCTGCGGCGGCTGTCCTGCCGGGCAACGCGGTCCTGGAAGTGGCCAGCCAGCTGTATTTGCTGCCCCACTCGATCATCGCGCTTTCCTTGGCCACTGTCCTCTTTAACCGCATGACCCGGGCCTCCCAGGACGGCAACAAGGGGGACCTGCGTGACGCCCTGTCCCACGGCCTCCGCACCATGGCTGTGGCCACGGTGTTCGGCGCCTTGGCACTGTTTGCCCTTGCCGGCCCGCTGGGCATGTTCTTCTCCGGTGGCAAACCCCAGGACGGCGTCATGTTGGCGCAAACCCTCACCATCCTGGCGCTGAGCACGCCCTTCCTGAGCGCCAACTTCATGATGTCCCGCGTGTTCTACGCCAACGAGGACGCCCGCACGCCCCTGTATGTCCAGTTGTGGCTGGCGGTGATCTACGTGGTGGGCGCGTTCTTCATCCAGTTCCTCCCCGTGGGACAGATCATCTACGCGATCGCCATCCTTTATACGCTGGGCAACATCCTTTCCGTGGTGATCAGCGTGGTGTTCCTGCGCCGCTTGCTGGGCCATCTCGATGGCCCCCGCATTGCCAACTCCTACATCCGAATGGGCTACGCGGGGCTGGGCTCGGCACTTGCCGGAGCACTGGCACTGTGGCTGTTCGGCAGCTACCGGGCCGATGGCTTCGCATGGAGCAGCCGCCCCGCCGCGTTGGTGACCGTGGTCGTCGTCGGGCCGGTCATGCTGCTTGCCTACCTGGTTCTCCTGCGCGTCTTCCGCGTCACTGAGCTCCGGGATCTGTTGCGTCCCCTCATGGGACGCCTGGGCCGCGGAGCGCCGGAACCGGCCACTGGCGCTGTTGAAGAGAGCACGACGCCGGCACGCGCCACGGTGTCCGACGACACCGGTTTGATTCCACGCATCTCAGGTGAATTTGACGCTGCGTCCTTCAGGGCCGGCCCGGTGGTTGAACCACGGCGCCCAACCGCCGCTCCGGATGTCCCCAAAACGTATCTGCCCGAAGAGGACGTCCCCAGTACGGCGTTGGGTACCAAGTTCAGCCCCCAGGTTCCCCTGCCCGGCCGGCGCACCTACCAGGGTGAGGCAGGCCAAAACCCGTACTTCCCCAGCGGGCAGAACAAGAAGTAAACCGGCGCCGCCAACACGGGCGCCGGGCACCCATCGGCTAGGCTAGAAACGAAGACAGGTAGTTGCAAAAGCGGTGGAACCGGCTCGCCGGGCCTTCCGAGTGCAGGACCCGCAACTCCCGGACAGCCTAGGAGGAACACGTGTCCCACCCGATCGACGTCGGATCAGTACTTGGCGGCCGCTACAAGGTCACAGCCAATGTGTTGACCTCGCATGACCAAGATCAGGTGCTCGACGGCGTGGACCAGGTCCTCAACCGTCCCGTGAGCATCCTTGTTGCCGGTCCCGGCAATACCGAACAGGTCGCCCAAAGTGCCCGCGAAGTGGCTACCGGTGAGCGCCCTGGCCACGTCCAGATCCTGGATCTCGGCGTGAACGAGGACACCACGTACCTGATCACCAACCACAGCTCCGCTCCGGACCTGCTGGACCTGGTGGTGGCCACCAACCCTCCCTACATTGAGCCGTTCTTCACCGAGACCCTCGGCAGTGAGATCTTCGGACAGCCGCGGACCTACGAGCCCGAGACGTACGACGGCCTGTATGAAGACGATGAGCACGATGCCGCTTACATCCAGTACGACGAAAACGGCTATCCCATCCACTCGGAGGATGCCCCCGAGGCAGAGGGCCAGCAAGGGGACAACCTTCCGCCCAAGCCCGCGGGCAGCCCGGCGTCTGCCAAGAGCGGGATCGCCGGCAAGCTGGCTGCGGCCGCAGCAGGCGCCGGAGCAGCAGGCCTCGCTGCCGCCGCTGCGCTGAAGAACCAAGGGTCCAGGAACAACGACGCCGGTGCTGCCGCTCCGGCTTCCGCTCGGGATTCGGGGGGAGCCTCGCCCGCAGCGCCCGCCCAGCCGCCCACCCAGGCCGTGGCGTCACAGCCTGCGCCTCCGGTCGAACCGCCGACACAAGCGGTCGCGTCCCAGCCCGTCCCGGCGAAAGAGCCCTCTGAGCCCAAGGTGTCGTTGTGGTCAGAGGAAGATTACGGTTTTGCTGGGGGAGCTGCTGCGGCTTCGGGTGCTGGCACGTCCGGTGCCGGCGACTCCACGCAGAGCTATGACCGCGCTCCGTCCAACTTCCCATCGTCGGCGGCTGCTGCCGACGATTACCAGGACGATGACCTGTACGAGGACGAGGCCCCGGAGAAGGAACCCCGTTCCCTCCGTTGGTTGGTTGGCGGTCTTCTCGCCGCAGTTCTGGTAGTCGGCTTGGTTTTGGCAGTGACCAACCTGGGCAGCCTCTTGCCCAGTGGATCACCCGCGGCCAGCCAAACAACCCCGGCACCTGCTTCCTCTGCGGCAACTGAGAGTGAAGAGCCCACACCCACGCAGGCTCCGCCGCCCGCCACTCCTCCCGCCATCGAGGGGATTACCCGTTTGGGGGACTTCCCGTTCGCGGCCACGTACGACAAGGATCTGGTTAAGGCGTTCGATGGCAATGCGGCCAGTTATTGGTCCGATATGGAATTTGCCACGGCGGACTGGGGTGGACTCGTCACGGACATGCCACTGGTCATCAAGCTCAAGGAAAAGACCGAGGTCAAGTCCGTTGCGCTGAACCAGCTGGGCGGTTCCGGCGGCAGCATCAGCGTCTTCACCAACGATCGTCCTGCCATGGATGGCGCCAAGCTGGTAGGTACCAACAGCTTCACCTCCCCGGAGCTGACCTTGCCGTTGGCCGCGCCCACGCAAACCGAGTACGTCATTGTGGTTATCAAGGCCTTGCCGAAACTTGCGGCGCCGAAGACCCGTTTCGGATTTGGCCTGCGACTCGCTGAGGTCACTGTCCAGTAATACTTCGGCAGGGCACAGCGACCAGCCGTGAAGAGGCCGTCTTGATACGTCAGGACGGCCTCTTCTGTATGTGCGCGTGGCCCTCTGGCAGGTAGCCCGGGGGAGGCAGTCACGGCCCGTCGCCACTTAGATTCGATGCGCCCCAAAGCGGTACCCTGAATATTGGTGGCTGTTACGCTCCCAAACTCCAACGGAATATTTGGGGCCAGACAGGGGTTGAGTCAGATGGCTGCCCCGAAAGCCGCAGCATCGACAAAGGAAGAGGTTCACTCCACGTGAGCAACGCAGAAAACAGCGCATCGCAGGTGCGTGACGTCATCATTGTAGGTTCAGGCCCCGCTGGCTATACAGCCGGTGTGTACACGGCCCGTGCCAACATGAAGCCTCTGCTGATTGCCGGCTCCGTCACTGCTGGTGGCGAACTGATGAACACCACGGACGTTGAGAATTACCCGGGCTTCCCCGAGGGGATCATGGGTCCGGACCTGATGGAGAACTTCGAGAAGCAGGCTGCCCGTTTCGGCACTGAGATCCTTTTCGAAGACGTCACCGAACTCAACCTCGACGGCGACATCAAGTCCGTCACCATTGGCACGGGCGAAACCTTCCAGGCCAAGGCCATCATCCTGTCCACCGGCTCCGCCTACCGCGAGCTCGGCTTGGTCAACGAAAAGCGCCTCTCAGGACACGGTGTCAGCTGGTGTGCAACCTGCGACGGTTTCTTCTTCAAGGATCAGGACATCGCTGTGATCGGTGGAGGGGACTCCGCCATGGAGGAAGCCCTATTCCTCACCAAGTTCGCCAAGTCGGTTACTGTAGTCCACCGCCGCGACACCCTCAAGGCTTCCAAGATCATGGGCGACCGCGCCCTGGCCCACGAGAAAATCAACTTCGTGTGGAACACGGCAGTTGAGGATGTTCTGGGCGGTGACAAGGTCACAGGTCTGAAACTGAAGAACCTGGTTGACGGCACCGAATCCGAGCTCGCAGTCACCGGCGTCTTCGTGGCGATCGGCAACGATCCCAGGACCGATCTGGTCAAGGGCAAAGTTGAACTGACTCCGGAGGGCACCATCGCAGTAGATGGCCGCAGCTCCAAGACCAACATCAAGGGTGTGTTCGCTGCAGGCGACGTCATCGATCCCACGTACCGCCAGGCCATCACGGCTTCCGGTTCGGGATGCGTGGCAGCGCTGGACGTAGAGCACTACCTCGCAGATTTGCACGCCTAAGCTGCAAGCCAGCAATCATACGAAGGGAAGAGTTATGAGCAACGCCAAAGATGTAACCGACGCAAGCTTCAGCACCGATGTCCTGGCTTCTGACAAGCCAGTCATCGTGGACTTCTGGGCGGAGTGGTGTGGTCCTTGCCGCAAGCTCGGTCCCATCCTGGATGAGATCTCCGTTGAGTACAGCGAGAAGGTGGACGTCGTTAAGCTCAACGTAGACGACAACCCCGCGATCGCTGCCCAGTATGGAATCACGTCCATCCCGGCCGTGTATCTGTTCAGCGGGGGAGAAGTGAAGAGCACTGTCATCGGCGCAAAGCCGAAGCAGTTCTTTGAGAAGGAATTCGCGGACGTTCTTTCCTAGTCTGCACTGAAGGACACCGAGCCGGCGGCTGGTTCTCCCTGAGGGGAGTGACTGGCCGTCGGCTTTTTCGTTTTTACGTGCATAGCAACTGCCTTCGGGTTAGTTACGCCACGTAATTGCGGGAAGCGCTCCTGAAATCACAAGCACATGAGAGTCTATTGAGAAGGCACGCGGGTACAGTGAAGTGCCCACTGGTTGGCCGCATTGCGACTCTTGTTTCACGTGAAACAATCGCGTCTGAGCATTTCGATACTTGTAGTCTTTCGTCCTAGACCGCAGCTTCTGTGTTTCACGTGAAACACAGAAGTTCTGCATTGCCTGGCTGACGAGCCGACTAGAGCGATGTGGATGTGCCTACTGTTCTTAGATGGTCCGTGCGTCGTCGAGCTCGACGAACCGCCTAAAGCACCGTTGGGACTGGTGCCCTGGGTGGCCAATGACTGTATAGGGAAGCTGTCTGGTCGTGGTGTCGGGGAGAATCAACTGAAAAATACGTCAGCGGTGTTGGCTATCGGGCTGTGTTGGCTATCGGCTAGATCGCTTCGCTAATTACTCGGATGCTGAAGTTGAACGTGTCGTTTGTACACTTGCGCTGAAGAAGGCTTCACTCTGCAATGACGCCTCGCGACGGCGTGGCACACGAGGCGCGGACGGCACGGACGGCACGGAATCCGCCGACGGTCGACCTGAATAGACGCGGCGGGGGATGCACCCAAAAGGGCTACAAGGCCCCCTCAGTGCCTCTGTGGTGAGCTGGGAACATCAAGTGAGGCCCAGCCGGGTACAGACGTACTGACGGCTGTAGAGCCCCAACTGCCGGGTCAGTGGACCAAGCGCCTCGGATAAGTTGCTGTAACTGCGGATTCCCGAACAAAACGGACATCCCACCGAATCGTCACGGTCGGGATGGCGAAAATTGCTGCCTGTAAACAGCAACAAGCACTAATCAGCCTGCTCCCTGCTCGGGTATCAAAAGTCCTGCTGATATCCGTACCCAACGGGCATCTCGGACTTCCGCTTCTCAGTGATGGTCCATCTCACCGGCTCCGACGAGGATAGGTACTTGCCCAATCACCACACTGCAAGGATCAGAAGCGAAAAACGTTCTCTTCAGCGTGCGCTGCGTCTGCTCTTTCGCCATAGGTCCCTAGTGCAATCTGGGCGGAATAGCTTCGTCTGGTCAGTTGTAAGGTCTGCGCTCCACTGAAGAGGCTACAGAAAAACTCCAGAAAACGCCGTGGGCGATCACCCCGTTGCCGACATTCTCTTGCGTGGTGATCCTGATTCTACGGTGCGTGTTGCAGGTCGCTTGCAGCATTCCTCTCACAACTTCGACCGACCGCCTATGAATGCTCCCTACGGCGTATTGGCCGGACAACTGAAAGCTCCATCCTTGAACCTCGCCAAGCATCCCATGGGTCCGTCCAGAGCCGCCTGGTGTCTCGATTCCATTGATCAGGGGCATCCAGTGGGGAACTCGGATGCCTGAGGGTGTCATCATCATGACATGTGGTCCTGGATTCATAGCAGCCTTCACATCCTCTGTAACCGGAACAGACTCTCGCCCCGTCGCCTGGGCCCCAGTGCTCAACTCCGCTTACCTGACCTCAGCGTTCAACTTTGCTGGCGAGTTTGGCTCCGGCAACTTTGCCGGTCGGTTGGGCTCCAGCATCATTGCCGGTCGGTTGGGCTCCAACTGCATTACCTGCCCCCAGCGCATCCACATCAAGTTACCCGGCCACCACTCCCACAGTGGCCGGCCATCGCTGGACGTTACGGTGAACCTGCAGCACTCAGCATGGCGGGACCACTCCCGCTCAGCGGCAACCAGGTAGTTGAGCGGGCAGGCCGGCAGCAGTTCTGAGCCTCCCGGCGCACACCCCACAACCGCACGTTCGGATGAACGAGTCGGCGATGTTTCACGTGAAACACACACCCGAGCCGAGGGTGAACGTTCCCTAGGGTGCACGTAGCCGAGCGCACTGCCACACCGGTTCGGTGAATGGAGACGATCAGCTCAAGCCCGTGCGTATGGACTCGGAACCGCTGCAGCGATCCTCTCGGCACATGAACTATCCCGCAAGACCTGGGCCGGCTGCACAAGAGCCGGCATGGCTAAAGTCGCCCAGGCATGGTCGGCGGCTCCTCAGCATCTGCGGTCGACAGAATGCTTCGTCAGTACTGACGCGTTCATGACCTCGCCATAGCAATCTGCAAGCTGCGCGACCCTCCATCTGAATGCTTATCGGGATCCGTCAGGGCTGAATCTCCCAACCAAGGACAGCCACCCTTTCGGCCAGTTCACCGTCACCTGCCCAGCGCTATCCGCAATAGCTATAAGCAGAGTCCACTGACGCCTGGATACATCCGATGATTGGCTCGTCGTACTAGGGCCCAGCTTCTCTGTTCTGGTGTTCCACAAGCCGGACCGAGGGATGGTCCCCGCAGTTCTCGGTGGGCCCAGCGCGACCACGGGCTCCCGCTTCGCTTCCAACCACTCACGTCTCCCTGGCATGTCCAGGCAACCGACCACCAGCCTCACAGAACTCCCAATCTGGGGCACCATGAAGAAGACGTGGGGGTCGAATGCATGGATGCATATCCACAGTGTTATCCACAGGTGGCTGTCGCTAGATTCACAGCCTGGGAGTGGTTGTGAATATGATCTCGTTTCTTGCCACATATCGGCATCAGCGGCCAGATGTATCGGCTGCTGACCGCATGGTCCGAAGACGCGCCACGGAGGCTCGCAGATGCCGATGAAATCAAGCACTGGCGGGCTATTTCCGATGCTTTGCGAGCACTTTCTACCGGGCACAAGCAGGAGCTGCACTTGCTTGCCTTCTAGCTTCGATGTGTAGAGTCAGGCTACTCGGAAGTTCTGTGAAACAATCCTCACGCCAGGCGGGTCAGGCGATGATATCCCCAAAGTTATCCCCGGAGTTATCCACAGGCTTATCCACCGGCCTATAACCGGGGATTCGGCGGGGCCTCGCCCCCCAGAATGTGGAGAGGGACAACGATCATGTTTCACGTGAAACGAGAACGCTGTCCTACCAGATCCTCCGCATCTCACCGGAACCTGCCGAAGCCCAACAGTGTTCCGACTGGCTTTCCCATCCGGCGAACATCGATCAACAACGCCGGCGAGCATCTTGGCATTATCCACACAACGTCCGACCAAAAGACTCAGGCCAGGCGATTCGTATAGACAGGACACCCTCTGCAGTTCACCCCTCGAGCCGCTGTACATGGAACCGAATGGCAGAAGGCCGTCCCCCTCTGCGAGGCATCGGCGATACCCGTGTCCCTGTATATCGAAGTTCAGAGGCTATTCAATGCTGTCCACCCATCATGCCAGTGGCACACCTAGGGTGGCCGTCGGATCAGCTCCTGGACTGTACACCTGGGGGAGCCGTAGGATCAGCTCTTGGACTGCACACCGCCGTAGTTTGGCTCCAACGCACCAAGTCCGTGCTCACACCCAGCAGCGTCCGGCGACCGCTCGTTCCCGTGCTCACTACTTGGCTAGTTGTCGTCCCGGTATCGCTGAACGGGATGGCTTACTATCTCCGCGCATATGCAGCCTGGCGGGATCAAGATCTGGTAGGCGCCGACTCAGTACGCCAGCTCTCAGCGGAGGCTCTCACTGTTCAACTCTGGCTGACAGGGGGCAGTCTGAGCGGTGTAGTCTCTACCAAGACCTGGATTAACGTCAGACGTAGCCTCCCCTGTAGAACTTCGCGCTGTGGCGGTCGAAGCGTGCGCGCCTACATCTGGACCGACTATCCGCTGAATCGCTGTAGCCCGCCGCGGACCACGTGATGGGAAAGGCTAACGCCGCCATCTTGCCACGACTTTCAAGAGGGCTCCCCAGAGGGCTGACAGTGGCCCGCAGTGAGACCGCACGCCATACTGCCGGTGAGCCACCTCGACATCCGGGAGGGCCTCCTACAGGCCTGCCGAGGCGCTGTACGAGATTTCAGGCGCCTCCTGTGATGATTCCTCGCAGCCTCCTTCCCTTGGCTTTTCTATGAGATGGCCGCGTTGCGCATCTTATCCGGAGGACTTGGCAGCATACGTAGTCGGGGGAGGGCCCGAATGCCCCTGCCAAGTGAGATGGGACTATTCGCTTCCGGAGGACTCTCAGCCTAGGACATGCTGTCGTTTGGGCACAATAGAGGCGACTATGGCGGCTACGAAGCGGCTCTGCGCAGCACTCCGGCACCACGCAACTCCCAGACCAGTGCGATCAAATGGCAATTGCTGTGCATCCAGCTGACCACCGAACGCTCTTGCTCTGCCTCCTGAACCACGAAGCGTATTCTCCGTAAGACCTCGAGCATTCCCTGCTTGCCAGCTGCGGGCACATGAACATGTTTCACGTGAAACGAAGGCTCGCTTCCACCATTGCTGGCCATCAGGGAGAGAAGATGCGCCATCTTTCTAAACCCGCGCGGCCTGTTGCTGGCCTAGTCGCAATCATTGAGGGATTGTGACTCATGAAGAGAAGTCGCGGCTCGCTGGTGGACCATCCGGGCCCCCTCCGACATAAATGTAAGGGTGCATCACTGTATCAGGTCAGGCTTAGCCCAGCATTTGAGCCGGGGGTAGGCCTTGAATCATGGATGCAAGCCAATGTGTAGCCGTCCATGGCATGCGGGTGCGCTTCTCTCGACGGTGGGGTAACGCGATTTCACTACGGAAGTCCGTGTGGGTCGTACCAAATCTTCACGCAGTGTCTTCATATGGATCATGGTTTCGTGGCCTTCTTGACTGGTTTCACGTGAAACAGTCCACTAACAGTCCCCACTTGGATGAATTCAACTAGCTAGTGGTCCTGATGAGAGGGCCGGTGAAAGCGACCTAACTCAGTCTTTCCGAGCATCTGGACAATTCGGTCTCGACTATTGCGTTTGGACATTCCGACCGCAATCCCCACTGTCACTGAGTCCCTACTCGCTCATAATTAGCATTTGAACCATTGACAGAGCGCCGGAAGTTTCGCTCAGTGGAAGTCGGCTTACGCACAGCCTCACATGACCAGTGTGCCTTCTCTTGTCGCGCTTGACGGTGTAGACAGAACACAGCGTTCGGCCGCCCAACCAGAACCAGTGACGCTGATGGTCTACCGCAAATGTTTCACGTGAAACGGGGCAGGAGTAGCCCATCAATGTAGCTTCAGACCCACTTAGTCCCTTAACCAAAGAGGACCTGCTCAATGAGCAGGTCCTCTTTAAGGGCATCGGCCGGATCATCCGGCATGGAGCAACGTACTGATCCTAGGATTCCGAACCCGGCCCCAACACATCCATGATTCGATTCAGGTCTTCAACACTGGCAAATTCGATGCTGACACGGCCTTTTCGGGCACCAAGGGTAATCTTCACATTGGTATCCAGGCGGTCCGAGAGCGATGATGCCAGGTAGTCCAGGCGTTCGTGCCGTGCGTTCGGCTTGGGGATACTGCTCTTCGCCGGGGAAGCAGGATCCTGGTAGAGCGCCACAGCCTCTTCGGTTGCACGTACGGACATGCCCTCAGCAACAATCCGCTGAGCGAGGCGTTCCATCGCCGCGGCATCGGGCAATGCAAGCAAAGCACGAGCATGGCCGGCCGAAAGAACCGCCGCTGCAACACGACGCTGAACCAGAGGAGGGAGCTTCAATAGACGCAGAGTGTTGGAAACCTGAGGACGCGAACGTCCGATGCGATCTGCGAGCTGCTCGTGCGTGGTGCCGAAGTCTTCCAAGAGCTGCTGATAGGCGGCTGCCTCTTCGAGGGGGTTCAGCTGGCTCCGGTGGAGGTTCTCCAAGAGCGCATCGCGTAGAAGGTCATCATCAGTGGTGTCACGGACAATTGCCGGGATGGTTTCGAGACCAGCTGCCTGTACGGCACGCCAACGCCTCTCACCCATGACAAGCTCGTACGGTTCTCCACCCTTTTCGGTTGAGGTCCGTACAACAATTGGCTGGAGGACGCCAATTTCCTTCACTGAGTGCACAAGCTCTGCCATATCGTCTTCATCAAAGACTGAACGTGGCTGCTTTCGGTTCGGGTGGATGTCGCCTACGGGGATTTCGGCGAACCGGGCTCCGGGAACCTCTACAAGCTCGACACCTGAAGGAGTGATGTTCGAGGCTGTCACTTCCTCGGCACCCTTGGCGTCGTCCGCAGACTTACCAGCCGCCGTCGACGTCTTTGTGCTCTTGGATGGCGCAGTACGCGGCGCCGCTTTGGCCGCGGGAACCTTGGTGCGTCGGGTAGGCGAAGAAGCCGTGCTGCCATTGGCCGGAGCAGAGGCAGCAATTTCACTATCCGCTACACTCGACGCCGCAGTCTTCTTGGCCTCCGGGAAAAACAGGTCCACGGGGCGGGACGCAGCGGCGCCATTGCCCTGCGCGCCTGGGGCGCTAGGAATGAGAGCCCCAAGACCCCTGCCGAGGCCCCTTCGCTTTTCGCTCATTGATTCATCCCTCCGATGGATAGCTGGGCACTGATGGGCCCGAGCTGTTGCAGTGTTTCCAAATTCTAACGTTCGGCGATCTCGGCAGCGGCTTCCATATAGGAGAGCGCGCCGCTGGATGAAGGATCGTACGTCATGACGGTTTGCTGGTAGCTCGGCGCTTCGGAAATACGAACGGACCGGGGAACAACAGCGCTGAGTACCTGCTGCGGGAAGTGCTGACGGACTTCGGAAGCTACCTGTGCTGCGAGGTTGGTCCTACCGTCGTACATGGTGAGGAGAATGGTCGAAACCACCAGGTCCGCATTGAGGTGCTTCTGGATCATCTCTATGTTCTTAAGCAGTTGGCTCAAGCCTTCCAGTGCGTAGTACTCACACTGGATGGGAATCAGGACCTCACTGGCAGCGCAGAATGCGTTGACGGTAAGGAGGCCCAGGCTCGGCGGGCAATCGATGAAGATGTAGTCCAGGCGACCCTCACCGTTCTTCTCCCGCTCCTTGGCGTACACGTCGATCGCCCTGCGCAGGCGCTGCTCGCGGGCCACCAGCGATACGAGCTCAATCTCGGCACCGGCCAGATGGATAGTGGCTGGAGCACAGATCAGGTTGGGGATATCGGGGCAAGGCGCCACGACGTCCTTCAGCGGAAGATCATTGATGAGGACGTCATAGATGCTGTCCACATCAGCATGGTGCTCAATACCAAGAGCTGTGGAGGCATTGCCCTGGGGGTCGATGTCGATCACCAGAACATTCAGGCCGGCCGAAGCCAAGGCAGCGGCAATGTTTACCGTGGTGGTGGTTTTTCCCACCCCGCCCTTTTGGTTGGACACGGTGAAAATCCGGGTGCCGTCGGGCTTGGGCAATTCACGCCCGGTCAGGCGCTCACGCCGCCGGGTTTCGTTGGCCAGTTGCCGGGCGATGGGACTGGAATCGTCGATCGAATCCATGACGTTCTTGGACTCTTCAGCTGCAGTTTCACGTGAAACTGCGTTATCAACGGATTTAGGTCGCACAAGCGCGGACTGAACGGAGGCAGAGGGTGTAGCCATGGCACGCGCTGACCCCAAAGACATAAACGGGGGAATTCGTTGCGTGGAGGTTTCACTACTACCCACTGGTCACACTCTCACTCTCAATTTGGCGTTGGCTGCCGTTCTCTAGCCTAACCGCTCCACCGCCGACACGCTGGAAACCTTGCTGTGGCTACGGCGTCTTTCCGGGCTTATTGACGATAATCCTCACCACTGTGGTGGGTTCCTCCAAGAGCTCTTGGCCGCAGACGACAACCGAGGTCTCCACGCCCCCCAGTTTGCGGATGACCTTCTTGGCCTTCTCAATCTCTTCGCCTGCGCTTCGGCCCTTGATGGCCACCACTTCGCCCCGGCCATTCAGCAAGGGAATGGTAAGGCCGGCAAGATTAGTGAGCGCGGAGACTGCCCGAGCCGTCACAACATCGGCCTCCACCATGCCCACCGCAAGCTCCGCGCGGGTTCGCATGATGGTCACGTTGTTCAATCCCAGATCGTCAACTACTTCCTGAAGCCAGATGACGCGCCGTTCCAAGGGTTCGATCAACGTCAGTTCCAGATCGGGCCGGGCAATTGCAAGGCAGAGCCCGGGAAGACCGGCACCGGATCCAACGTCAGCGACGTGGCTGTTCCTGGCAATGGCAGACTCGATGACGGCGCAGTTAAGAACGTGCCGGCTCCACAAACGGGGAATTTCACGCGGCCCGATCAGGCCACGCTCAGTTCCCGATGTCGCCAGGTGCTCCACGTAGCGCTTGGCAAGATCCAGACGGTCACCAAAGATCTTCTCGGCTGCTTCAAGCTCAACCGGGGTGATATCAACCATGCGTCTAGTCAGCCGAAACAACGATGTGGCGGCCGGCGCCTTCGCCCTCGGACTCAGACACCAGGCCCAGATCCGCAACGACGTCGTGAACAATCTTGCGTTCGTAAGCGCTCATGGGTTCCAGGGCAACAGTTCCACCGGATTCCTTCACCTTGGCCACTGCGTCCTCAGCGATCTGCTGGAGCACGCCGGCACGCTCCTTGCGGTAGCCGTTGATGTCCAGGACCAGCCGCGAGCGGTTCTCCGTTGCGGATAGTACTGAGAGGCGGGCCAGTTCCTGGAGTGCCTCCAGGACTTCGCCATCACGGCCAACCAGGCTGTCCAACGCTGCCGACTCTTCGTCCGCGACGATGGAGATGTAAGTACGGCCGTTACGGACTTCAATGTCGATGTCGCCGTCAATGTCAGCGATATCCAGGAGTTCCTCGAGGTAGTCGGCGGCGATGTCGCCTTCCTCTTCCAGACGGCTGGCCGTCTTGGACTGGGTTTCTTCCTGGTCCTCGGCTACAACGCTGGTGACTTCTTCGGTGCTCTCGGCAGACATTACTTCTTCTTCCTGTTCTTACGTTGTGGCTGGACGCGCTGGGCACGGGCTTCGGCGGCTGCAACCGCCGCAGCTTCGGCCTCGGCAGCGGCATCAGCGGCTGAAGTCTTCTTACCGCCCAGCAGCGGCGGCAAGCCCTTGGCGGCGCGGCGCTCTTCCAAGGCCTTGGCTGCCGGGGAACCCGGGGTGGGCATACGGCGGATGACAAAGAACTGCTGGCCCATTGTCCACAGGTTGGTAGTGGTCCAGTAGATCAGGACACCGATGGGGAAGTTGATGCCACCAATACCGAACACCAACGGCAGGATGTACAGCATCATTTTCTGCTGGCGCATGAACGGGCTGGCCATTGCCTCTTCGGACATGTTCTTGGCCATGATCTGCTTCTGAGTGATGAACTGCGAAGCGGTCATGGCAACGATCATGATGATGCTGAGGACAACCACGGAGACGTTACCGGCACCACCGTGGAGCAAGGCTGCGGACAGCGGGGCCCCGAAAATGCTCGACTGATCAAACTCAACAACCTGCTCCGCGCTCATGGCACCGATGCCATTGCCCGCGTTCTTGGCGTTGGAGATGCCGGACAGCACCTGGAACAGTGCAAAGAAGAACGGCATCTGGATCAGCATTGGCAAACATGCAGAGAACGGGTTGGTCCCGTGCTTCTTGTACATGGCCATCTGCTCCTGCGCCATTGCCTGGCGGGAGAGCTGGTCGGTCTTGCCCTTGTACTTTGCCTGCAGCTTCTTCAGGTCAGGCTGGAGCAGCTGCATGCCGCGCTGTGCTTTGATCTGCTTGACGAAGACAGGAATCAGGGCAGCGCGGATCACCAGCACCAGGCCAATGATGGACAGAGTCCAGGTCCAGCCGTTGGCGGCGGGCAGGCCAATGAAGCTCAGTCCCTCGTGGAAGCCAACCATGATGATTGACACCAGCCACTTGAACGGAAACATGATTGTTTCAAAGAAGTCCATACGTATCCCTATTCGTCAGGCCGCCGAGCGGCCTTCTTCATCAGCCTGAGCAGCCAAGAACTGGTCCGGGTTGTTCAGTACAACAATTGTGGGCGTCCGACCTTCTGGCCAATGACGGTGGCCGGCGGGGACATGGTCCACTCCACCGGCATTCCAAGGGTGGCATTTAGCGAGCCTGCGGGCTGCGAGCCAACTGCCCTTCACAGCGCCATGCACTGTCACGGCCTCAAGCGCGTACGCCGAGCACGAAGGAAAGAACCGGCAGACCTGGCCGTAGAGAGGCGAGATCACTTTCCGGTACGCCTTGAGAAGGAGGATGAGGATGTTGCGCGGCAACTCCCAGAAAAACGTGCCCACGGCACGCAAGGGACTTGCGTGGGAAGGCTCGCTGGAAGAAGGAACGACGGCGGCGCCTACGTCATGCACGCGGTGTCCCTTCCGTTGTGGTCCCGTTGCTGTCCGGCGAAGCATCCCGGCGAGTTGATCCACCGAGTCGCTTCGTCGTCACTGCCAGTGCAGCGTTGTAGTCCGAGAGCAGTTGCTCCCAGCTGGCAGACGCAGCTGCAGGCAGAGCCCGAACTACCACTGCCAGGCCAGTTCCGTGCGTCTGCAAGGAAAGAGCTCCTGCTTCTCTCAGTCTCCTCTTAACGAGGTTCCTGGTCACGGCGTTCCCGACGGCTTTGGAGACAATGAAGCCGATTCGACTCGGCTCCCCGGCTCCGATAAGAGCCGTATATAACACTAAGTTCCGGCGTCCATTGCGGACGCCGGAACGTACAGTTGTTGAAAAGTCGGTAGACGTCCGCAGACGGTTAGGGGTGGCTAGCACCGTAGAACCTGCAGGAAGACGCTGACCGACAAGTCAGTTATTTAAGCCGACAGTTCGACGCGGCCCTTGCCGCGACGGGCAGCCAGGATGGCGCGGCCGGCACGGGTACGCATACGAAGGCGGAAGCCGTGCTTCTTGGCCCGACGGCGGTTATTCGGCTGAAAAGTCCGCTTGCTCACGTTAGTTACTCCAGTGGATCAAAGGTGCGCCCACCCGATCAAAAAAGGGGAAGAACTGGCCGACGCTAAGTTTTGTATGTGCCGCCGCCGTTGCTTCCCACACGATGAACGTACGAGGTTACAACTGATCTCAAAAGCGGACACAAAGGACTTCACAACGTTAGGGCAAAAAGGGACCCACAGTCAAACCGGGGCTCCTCGTCAACTCTATCCACAGGTGTGTTCAACATGGTGATCGAACCTGTGGATGAAGTGGCTCACAGGCTCGTTTTGGGAACCACAACGGTGTAATTATCCACAGGCAACTTCCCAGCTATCTTCTGGCCATTGCATCCCCTAGAGTGGCTCAGTAGCCCATTTTCCACCCGCTGTGCATAACTCTGTGGATTATTGCCCAGAACAGCGCTGCCGGAGGCACTTCGGCTGCCAGCAACGCCGGCAAGCAAGTATTTAGGAACTGATTGATGACAGTAGACGAAGCCAACCAAGCCAACACTGTCGGAAGTTCCTGGCGGAGGGTCCTCACCCTGCTGGAGCAGGACGACCGCGTAACTCCCCGGCAACGTGGCTTCGTCATCCTGGCCCAGGCGCAGGGCCTCATCGGATCAACCCTGCTGGTGGCGGTTCCCAACGAACTCACCCGCGAAGTCCTCCAGACCCAGGTGAAGGACGCCTTGGATGACGCCCTTCGCAGCGTTTTCTCGGATGACATCCGCTGTGCAATCGACGTTGATACTGACCTGGTCCCGGTCCATGCCGAGCCCGAGCCCGTCGTCGAACTCTCCACGGTTCCTGATTTCGCCGAACCAAAGCCCCAGCCGACGCCCCCCAGCACCTCCCACGAATTTGGCAGGCTGAACCCGAAGTACATCTTCGACACCTTCGTGATCGGCTCGTCCAACCGTTTTGCCCACGCAGCGGCCGTTGCTGTGGCTGAAGCCCCGGCCAAGGCGTACAACCCGTTGTTCATCTACGGTGATTCGGGACTGGGCAAGACCCACCTGCTGCACGCAATCGGTCACTACGCCCGGCGCCTCTACAGCGGCATCCGTGTCCGCTACGTGAATTCCGAGGAGTTCACCAACGACTTCATCAACTCGATCCGTGACGATGAAGGCACCAGCTTCAAGACCACGTACCGGAACGTGGACGTCCTGCTGATCGACGACATCCAGTTCCTGGCCGGCAAAGACCGGACGCAGGAAGAGTTCTTCCACACGTTCAACGCCCTGCATAACGCCAACAAGCAGGTAGTCATCACCTCGGACCAACCGCCCAAGATGCTGGCCGGTTTCGAGGACCGCATGACCTCACGCTTCGAGTGGGGCCTGCTGACGGATATCCAGCCTCCAGAACTCGAGACGCGCATCGCCATTCTTCGCAAGAAGGGTCTCAGCGAGGGGCTTTCCGCTCCGGATGACGCCCTGGAGTACATCGCGTCCAAGATTTCCAGCAACATCCGTGAGCTTGAGGGGGCGTTGATCCGTGTCACCGCATTCGCCAGCCTCAACCGCCAGCCGGTGGACGTGGCCCTGGCAGAAATGGTCCTCAAGGACCTGATCACCGATGACGGCGCCCAGGAGATCACGGCCAAGCAGATCCTGGACCAGACTGCCGACTACTTCAAGCTCAGCATGGAAGAGCTTTGCAGCAAGTCCCGCACACGCACCTTGGTGACTGCCCGCCAGATCGCAATGTACCTCTGCCGCGAACTGACCGACATGTCGCTTCCGAAGATCGGGCAGGAGCTCGGTGGGCGCGATCACACCACTGTGATCCACGCCGACAGGAAGATCCGCGAACTCATGGCTGAGCGCCGTGTGATTTACAACCAGGTCACAGAGCTCACCAACCGGATCAAACAGCAGCAACGCGACTCCTGAATCCACATCGCATCCGCCACTACATACCTTATTAACAGGTGCATGTGGATAAGCCTGTGGATACTTAAGGGGACAAGCGTGGTTAATGGGCTTAAAACCCTTAAGCCATCTGTGGATCATTAAAAACGGGCCTGGGAGTTGTCCCCATCCACACCCTGTTTAAAACCCAGTTAACGCACATCCCATGAACAGGGCTTAACCGCGGATCTTCGCGGCCAGACCGGGTTATCCACAGTTTCCACAGCAGTTATTAACACTACGAATCCCAAAAAATTGAAATCCCTCAAATAACAATCTGGTTCCCTGCGCGTCCAGGTCCAGCCAACGGCCGTCCGGGAACAGCCGCTGGCTGTCCACATACGAGGGGCCGCCGCCGCTGGGGATGGGTTAATCGAGGATCTTCCGGCTAAGCTGTCAGCAGCGCTCCCATCCTTGGGTCTGTTTGTCATTCGCTCAGTGCGGACCATGCAGGTTCCGGTGCAGGATTGCGAAGACTTTGCGGCTTCCACGCTGGAATCCGCAGCTATGACATGGCAACACCAATGAAAGGCGGCACCCTTCCGTGAAGTTCAGAGTCGACCGCGACGTCCTGGCAGAAGCCGTCACGTGGACTGCGCGGTCGTTGTCTCCGCGGCCGCCCGTCCCTGTGCTTTCCGGTCTCCTCCTCAAAGCCGAAGCTGGAACCGTCAGCCTCTCGAGCTTTGACTACGAGACGTCCGCACGGTTGGAAATCCCAGCTGACATCGCCGTTGAAGGAACCATCCTGGTGTCCGGACGACTCCTGGCAGATATTTGCCGGAGCCTTCCGTCGGCACCGGTGGAAGTTGAGACCGACGGCAGCAAAGTCACGCTCACCTGCCGCCGAAGCAGCTTCCACCTGGCCACCATGCCGGAATCGGAATACCCCGCACTTCCCGCGCTTCCGGCCATCAGCGGAACCCTGCCCGGTGACGCGTTTGCCCAGGCCGTTTCGCAGGTCATCATCGCGGCCAGCAAAGATGACACCCTGCCCATCCTGACCGGCGTACGTATGGAGATCGAAGACGACCTCATTACGCTCCTGGCCACCGACAGGTACCGTCTGGCCATGCGCGAAGTTCCCTGGAAGCCGGTTACTCCCGGCATCTCAACCAGCGCCTTGGTCAAGTCCAAAACCCTCAACGAGGTTGCGAAAACCCTTGGTGGAAGTGGCGACATCAACCTCGCCCTTGCTGATGACGACAGCCGCCTGATCGGTTTCGAAAGCGGAGGACGCACCACTACGTCCCTGCTGGTTGATGGCGACTACCCCAAGATCCGCTCGCTTTTCCCGGATTCCACCCCCATTCACGCGACTGTGCAAACCCAGGAGCTCGTTGAAGCCGTGCGTCGTGTGTCGCTGGTGGCAGAACGAAACACGCCGGTCCGCCTTGCTTTCACCCAGGGCCTGCTGAATCTGGATGCCGGCACCGGAGAGGACGCCCAGGCTTCCGAGGAACTCGAAGCCCAACTGTCAGGTGAGGACATCACCGTGGCCTTCAACCCGCACTACTTGGTGGAGGGCCTCAGCGTGATCGAGACCAAGTACGTCCGTTTCTCGTTCACCACTGCCCCAAAACCGGCCATGATCACAGCGCAGGCAGATGCTGATGGCGAGGACCAGGACGATTACCGCTACCTCGTGATGCCGGTGCGCCTGCCCAACTAGCAGCACCCTGAATCCACCCCGCCAACCTTCCGCAGAAAAGAGTTTCCTGTGCACATCGGACTGATCGGTCTTGGAAAAATGGGTTTCAACATGCGTGCCCGCATGCGGAACGGGGGCATTGAGGTCACCGGTTTCGATCGAAATCCCGATGTCACGGATGTCGCTACTGTTGATGAGCTCATTGCCGCATTGCCCACTCCGCGACTGGTGTGGGTCATGGTTCCCTCCGGCGCTATCACCGATGCCGTAGTGACGGAGCTTGGCGAGAAACTTAGCCCGGGTGACCTGGTGATCGACGGCGGCAACTCACGGTTCACCGAAGACCAGAAGCACGCCGCTGCCTTGGCCGAAAAGGGCATCAGGTTCGCGGACTGTGGCGTTTCCGGTGGCGTCTGGGGACTGGAGAACGGTTATGGCCTGATGGCAGGCGGCGACGACCAGGATATTGCGCTTGCGATGCCGGTTTTCGATGCCCTCAGGCCCGAAGGAGACCGTGCCGACAGCTTTGTCCACGTGGGCGGAGTGGGTGCCGGCCACTACGCCAAAATGGTGCACAACGGCATCGAATATGGCTTGATGCAGGCCTATGCCGAAGGCTACGAGCTGCTGGCAGCCAAGGACATCGTGAAGGATCTTCCTGGAACATTCCGGGCCTGGCAAAAGGGAACTGTAGTCCGTTCCTGGCTGCTGGACCTCATGGTCAAGGCACTGGACGAGGATCCGGGCCTTGCCTCCATTGACGATTACGTTGAAGACTCCGGTGAGGGCCGCTGGACCGTTGAAGAAGCAATTGCCAACGCCGTTCCGGCTCCGGCGATTACCGCGGCACTGTTTGCCCGGTTTGCTTCCCGGGAAGACAACTCACCCGCCATGAAAATGGTCTCTGCCCTTCGTCACCAGTTCGGCGGACACGCCACCCGTCCGGCCAGCTAGGCCAAAGGAGTCCTGCAAACGGCGTGTACCTCGAACATCTTTCACTGACGGATTTCCGCAGTTACGCACAGGTTGACCTGAAGCTGGGTCCCGGCGTGACCGTGCTGGTGGGTTCCAATGGAATTGGCAAGACCAATCTCATGGAAGCCATAGGGTATCTGGCCACACTGAGCTCCCACCGCGTCAGCACGGACGCTCCATTGCTCCGCTTTGGAACAGAACGTGCGTTGGTCCGGGCCCGATTGGTCCGGGGCGAGCAATCCACTGTGATTGAGCTGGAAATCAACGCGGGCAGGGCCAACCGCGGCCGGATCAACCGCGGAAATCCGGTCCGGGCCAGGGACATTCTGGGGATCTGCCACACCGTGCTTTTCGCACCGGAAGACCTCGCCTTGGTCAAGGGCGACCCGTCCAACCGTCGCCGTTTCCTGGACGAACTCTTGGTCAGCCTGATTCCACGGCATGCTGCTACGCGCAGTGATTACGATCGCGTCCTCAAGCAGCGGAACGCCTTGTTGAAATCCGCGCGGACCGGAAAATTCACTGCCGGTCACGAGGCAACGCTGGACGTATGGGACCAACACATGGCCCGGGCGGGGGCGGAATTGCTGCATGCCCGCCTGGAACTCGTGGAGAAACTGCGCCCTCATTTGAACAGCGCTTATGCCCAGCTCACGGACGGATCCAAGGATGCGGGGGCGGTTTATCGCTCTACCCTTCAGGACATCCTGGACGACGACGGCGGATCGGCCCACCCCGGGACGGAACCGCCAGCGTCGGTTGAGGATCTCCGGCTGTTGTCCGTGGATGAGCTCACCGCGCGTTATGTCCAAGCGTTCGCAGCGTCCCGCAAAAAGGAACTGGAACGGGGCATCTCCTTGGTTGGGCCGCACCGGGATGAGCTCGAGTTGGTGCTTGGCCAGGCCCCTGCAAAGGGATACGCATCCCATGGGGAAACGTGGTCCATGTGCCTTTCCCTGCGTCTGGCTTCGTACTACGTCATGCTGGACGACGCTCAAACGGGAGGCACGGCTCCCATTTTGATCCTCGATGATGTTTTTGCCGAACTCGACGTGCAACGTCGGCGTAAGCTGGCTGCCATAGTGGCCGGCGCCGAACAGGTGTTGGTGACTGCCGCCGTCGACGCTGACATTCCCGAGGAGCTGGCCGGACGGCGCGTAACCGTTGTTCCGGGAGGAATTGATGGCGAAGGATAGTTCCGGCGCACGCCAACCGGGCCGCGATCCCGATGAGATTGACGCTGCTCAGGCTGCACTGAACCGTATGCGCGAGGCTGCTGCCGCCCGCGGCGAGGTCCGCCAACGCGCACCGCGTCCCGGTTCCGTCCCGCAACGCAAGGGACTGCGGGACACCCGTGGTTTCGCGCAATTCCACGGTAGTGGGCGTGACCCTTTGGGGCTGGGCAAAGTGGTGGGCCGCCTGGTGGCAGAGCGGGGTTGGACATCGCCCGTGGCCGTGGGGTCCGTAATGGCCGAGTGGGAGACCCTGGTTGGCCCGGATATCTCCTCCCATTGCACCCCTGAGAGTTTTGAGGACACCACACTCCACGTCCGCTGTGACTCCACTGCGTGGGCAACACAGCTGCGGCTGCTCACCACAAGCCTCCTTGAACTGTTCCGGAACGAACTCGGCGAGGGAGTCGTCACCAGCATCCAGGTGCTGGGTCCATCCGCCCCGAGTTGGCGGAAAGGCGGCCGGAGCGTCAACGGCCGCGGCCCCCGGGACACATACGGCTGAACGGCGTGCAGGGCGATTCAACGCCCCCGAGCCGTACGGACCCCCATCAGCACCACCACAGGGCCATTGCGGATAGGGCCAGTGGCCTCCCAGAGCCATATTCAGCTGAGGGCAGGCCTTGTATTTGCGGGGTTTCGCGGGTTTCCACGATAGAATTGAGCCAGATCACTGAGCGCCGGTTGGCCGTTGTGAGGTTCCCTGATCTGTTGTTGATGATGAGGGGTGTCTTGCTGCGGAGTAGTCGGCGCAATCAGTCACGTGCCCGTTGACGGCCGCGGTTTCCGCGGACAACTCCGGGAACGGCCGACATCGAGTACAGAGGAGTCGAAAGCGCCTGTGGCTAACGACAATGCAGAGACCTTGGCAGTAGAGCCCGAAGAGGAGACTGCCCCCACACCTGACACGCCTTCGGCGCCCAGGGAATATGGTGCCAGCGACATCACTGTGCTGGAGGGCCTCGAAGCAGTACGCAAACGCCCTGGTATGTACATCGGTTCCACCGGTCCCCGTGGCTTGCACCACCTCGTCTACGAGGTGGTGGACAACTCCGTCGATGAAGCCCTGGCTGGCTATTGCAGCCATATCGAGGTGACTCTTCGCGCCGATGGTGGCGTCCGGGTGGTGGATGACGGCCGTGGTATTCCTGTTGACATCCACCCCACCGAAGGCAAGCCCACGGTGGAAGTGGTCATGACCATCCTGCACGCCGGCGGCAAGTTCGGTGGTGGCGGTTACGCCGTGTCAGGCGGCCTCCACGGCGTGGGTATCTCAGTCGTCAATGCCCTCTCCCGCCGGGTGGACACTGAAGTCCGCCGTCAAGGCAATGTGTGGCGGATGTCCTTCGCCGACGGCGGCAAGCCGCAGGGCGAACTCGTCAAGGGTGAAGCCACTGAGGCCACGGGAACTTCCCAGACGTTCTACCCCGATGGCACCATCTTTGAGTCAACCGAGTTCGACTTTGAGACCCTCAGGGCGCGGTTCCAGCAGATGGCCTTCCTCAACAAGGGCCTGCGAATCACGCTGACCGATGAACGTCCGGCAGCCCGCGACAGCGACGACGAGCTGGACCTGGACGCGGTGGCCACTGAGGGCGAAGTAAACGCCGAGCACCGCACCGTGGTGTACGAGTACCCGGATGGACTGCTGGATTACGTCAAGCACCTCAACTCCAACAAGAAGGTTGAAATCGTCCATGAGGACGTCATCGCTTTCGAAACCGAGGACACAGAGCGGCACATCTCCGTGGAGGTTGCCATGCAGTGGACCACCGCCTATTCGGAAAGTGTCCACACTTACGCGAACACCATCAACACCCACGAGGGTGGCACCCACGAAGAAGGTTTCCGCGCTGCGATGACCTCTCTGATCAACCGCTATGCGCGCGAGAAGAGCATCATCAAGGAAAAGGAAGACAACCTCACCGGTGATGACATCCGTGAAGGCTTGACGGCGGTCATTTCCGTGAAGCTTTCGGAGCCCCAATTCGAAGGTCAGACCAAGACCAAGCTGGGTAACTCCGAGGTCAAGGGCTTTGTTCAGCGTGTGGTGACGGACCAACTGGGCGACTGGCTGGAACGGAACCCGGGTCCGGCCCGCGACGTGATCCGCAAAGCAATCTCGGCCGCGCAGGCACGCATGGCTGCGCGCAAGGCCCGCGACAACGCCCGACGCAAGAGTCCCTTGGAATCCTTCGGAATGCCCGGAAAGTTGTCCGATTGCTCCTCCAAGGATCCTGCCCGCTGCGAGGTTTACCTGGTGGAGGGAGACTCCGCCGGTGGCTCGGCCAAGCGCGGCCGCAACCCCGAAACCCAGGCCATCCTTCCGCTCCGTGGCAAGATCCTGAACGTTGAGCGCGCCCGCCTGGACAAGGCACTGGGCAACGCCGAAGTCCAGTCGATGATTACCGCCTTTGGTACAGGCATCGGCGAGGATTTCGATATTTCCAAGCTCCGCTATCACAAGATCGTCTTGATGGCAGATGCCGACGTTGACGGCCAGCACATCACCACGCTGTTGATGACCCTGCTGTTCCGCTACATGCGTCCGCTGATCGAGAACGGCTATGTGTATTTGGCGCAGCCGCCGCTCTACAGGATCAAGTGGTCCAACGCTGCGCACGACTACGTTTACAGCGACCGCGAACGTGACGAGACCATCCGCAAGGGTGCGTCCATGAATAAGCGCCTCCCCAAGGACAACGGCATTCAGCGTTACAAGGGCTTGGGTGAAATGGACTACACCGAGCTTTGGGACACCACCATGGACCCTGATCGACGCACACTGTTGCAGGTCACCATGGATGACGCCCTGGCTGCGGACCAGACGTTCTCCGTCCTGATGGGCGAGGACGTTGAATCGCGCCGTAACTTCATCCAGCAAAACGCCAAGGATGTCAGGTTCCTGGATATCTAAGGGTTTCACAAACCCCGTTGAATATTCTTGAACCGACATATACCTGAAACGGAAAACTTAGATTATGAGTGACGAAACTCCCGAAGTTCCGGCGGATCCCAATGCCGAGGACGTCATCCTTGAGGGCGATGTCCTGACCGACCGCGTGGAGCAGGTGGACCTGCAGACCGAAATGCAGCGGTCCTACCTGGACTACGCCATGGCCGTTATTGTTGGCCGCGCCCTTCCAGACGTCCGCGACGGACTCAAACCGGTTCACCGCCGCGTCCTGTACGCGATGTTCGACGGCGGTTACCGCCCCGACCGCTCGTTCAACAAGTGCGCGCGCGTGGTTGGCGACGTCATGGGTACCTATCACCCGCACGGTGACATGGCCATTTACGATGCTTTGGTCCGCCTGATCCAGGACTGGACCATGCGGTACCCGCTGGCACTCGGCCAAGGCAACTTTGGTTCCCCCGGCAACGACGGCGCCGCGGCACCGCGTTACACCGAAACAAAAATGGCCCAGCTGGCCATGGAAATGGTCCGCGACATCGACGAGGAAACCGTCGACTTCCAGGACAACTACGACGGCAAGAACCAGGAACCCACCATCCTGCCGGCGCGTTTCCCCAACCTGCTGGTGAACGGTTCCTCGGGTATCGCCGTTGGCATGGCCACCAACATCCCGCCGCACAACCTTCGCGAAGTTGCGGAGGGCGTCCAGTGGGCCCTGGACAACCCCACGGCCAGCCGGGAGGAGCTCCTCGAGGCTCTCCTGCTGCGAATCAAGGGACCCGATTTCCCCACGGGTGCCACCATCCTGGGCCACAAGGGAATCGAGGACGCCTACCGGACCGGCCGTGGCTCCATCACCATGCGCGCAGTGGTCAATGTTGAGGAACTCCAGGGCCGCACCTGCCTGGTGGTGACTGAACTGCCCTACCAGGCAAACCCGGACAACCTGGCCATCAAGATCGCTGAACTGGTCAAGGACGGCAAGATCCAGGGCATCGCGGATCTCCGCGACGAAACCTCCGGCCGCACGGGCCAGCGCTTGGTGATCGTGCTGAAGCGCGATGCCGTGGCCAAGGTGGTGCTGAACAACCTTTACAAGCACACCCAGCTGCAGGACAACTTCTCCGCCAACATGCTGGCGATTGTGGATGGCGTTCCGCGGACCCTGAGCCTGGATGCTTTCATCCGGCACTGGGTTGCCCACCAGATGGACGTCATTGCACGCCGCACGCGCTACCGTTTGCGCAAGGCCGAGGAAGAAGCGCACATCCTGCGCGCACTCCTCAAGGCGTTGGACATGCTGGACGAGGTCATTGCCCTCATCCGCGCGTCCAACACCACAGAGGCTGCCCGCGAAGGCCTCATGGAACTCCTGGAGATCGATGAACTCCAGGCGCGTGCCATCCTGGACATGCAGCTCCGCCGTTTGGCCGCCCTGGAACGCCAAAAGATCCAGGACCGGCACTCCGAACTTGAAGCAATGATCGAGGAATACAACGCGATCCTCGCTTCAGAGGAGCGCCAGCGCCGGATCATCAGCGAGGAACTCGCAGAAATTGTTGCCAAGCACGGCGACGACCGCCGAACCCACATCCTGATGGGCTACGACGGCGACATGTCCATGGAGGACTTGATCCCCGAAGAGGAAATGGTTGTCACCATTACCCGTGGCGGCTATGTAAAGCGGACACGCAGCGACAACTACCGTTCGCAGCAGCGCGGCGGCAAGGGAATCAAGGGTGCCCAGCTGCGTGGCGACGACGTTGTTGAGCACTTCTTCGTGACCACCACCCACCACTGGCTGCTCTTCTTCACCAACCTGGGCAGGGTGTACCGCGCCAAGGCATACGAGCTCGCCGAGGCCGGGCGTGACGCCAAGGGCCAGCACGTCGCCAACCTGTTGGCGTTCCAGCCGGACGAGCACATTGCCCAGGTACTGGATCTCCGGGACTACCAGCAGGCCCCCTACTTGGTGCTGGCCACCAAGAACGGCCTGGTCAAGAAGACCCGGTTGGAGGATTACGACACCAACCGCACGGCGGGCGTGATCGCCATCAACCTCAGGGACGAAGACGAACTGGTCTCCGCCCAGCTGGTGAGCGAGACCGACGATCTCCTGCTGGTCTCCCGTAAGGGACAGTCCATCCGCTTCAAGGCCACTGACGAGGCACTCCGGCCCATGGGCCGGGCAACCTCCGGCGTGACCGGTATGAAGTTCCGCGAGGACGATGAGCTGCTGGCTGCGGACGTGGTCCAGGATGGTTCCTTCGTCTTCGTGGTGACCGAAGGTGGCTACGCAAAGCGGACCGCCGTAGACGAGTACAGGCTCCAGGGCCGTGGCGGCCTTGGCATCAAGGTGGCCAAGCTCGCGGAAGACCGGGGCGACCTCGTGGGAGCTTTGATCGTGCAGGAAGAGGACGAAGTACTGGTGGTGATGGAGGGCGGAAAGGTAGTCCGCTCAGCAGTCACAGGCGTCCCTGCCAAGGGCCGTGACACCATGGGCGTCATCTTCGCCAAGCCGGACAAAAATGACAGGATCATCGAAGTAGCACGCAACAGTGAACGTGGACTGGAAGTCGACGAAGCTGAGGATGATACGGCTGATGACGTAACGTTGGCTGCAGACGGCGACGCCCCCGTGGTGATCGCCAGTGCCCAAACGGAAGACGACGCAGACCCGGAACGTGAATCGGGCGCGGAGCTGAACGAAGACAATACCGGAGGTAACGAGTGAGTAATTCCGACTCATATCCCAAGCCGAGCACAGGTGTCCCCGGCGGGCTCCGGCAGCCCTCGGGCAGCACACCCTCAGGAACACCGGCCAGGCCGCAACAGCGACCTGCCAGTGGACAGGCTGGAGCCGGAGCTTCCGGAGCCCGTCCCACCGGCGGTGCCAATGCCCAGCGTCCAACAGGTGCGCCAGGACAGCGGCCCGCCGCTGCCCCCGGCCAGCGACCGGCCCAGCCCGGACAGCGTCCGGCAGGAACCGGTGCGCAGCGTCCTGCCGGCAGTGCCGGCCAGCGACCCGCAGGAGCCTCCGGGCAGCGTCCCGCGCAGGGCACCCCGGGCTTGGTAAAGCCGGCCCCCAAGGCCAAAGTCCGCCGTGCCCGCTTGCTGGTCAGCAAGGTTGATCCGTGGTCGGTCCTGAAGATGGCTTTCCTGCTGTCGGTTGCCTTGGGGATCGTCACGGTTGTGGCAGCAATCGTGCTGTGGACAGTTCTGGACCTTACCGGCATCTTCAACCAGGTGGACAGCCTCCTGGGAACGCTGGCCGGTTCTGAAGGCAGCGGATTCGAACTCAAGAAGATTGCTTCACTGGGACAGGTGGCGTCTTTTGCAACCATCATCGCCGTTGTGAATGTCGTGCTGCTGACGGCCCTGTCCATGCTCTCTGCCGTCTTGTATAACATTTCGGCAACGTTGGTTGGTGGCGTCGGCGTCACCCTGACCGACGACTAAGAAAAAACCGCGGATATTCGCCGGAAAACGGGGAAATCATCCGCGAAATTGCCTCGATTTGAGATCGGGCCGGGATGTGCTGTACAGTCATATCTCGGCCCGATGAGGCATCGGGGCGTATAGCTCAGGCGGTTAGAGCGCTTCGCTGATAACGAAGAGGTCCCAGGTTCAAGTCCTGGTACGCCCACGGAACCACAGTGGTTCAGGTAAAACTGAACCGGAATGAGGTGCTTGTGAAGAAGTTGCTGGTAGTTGTAGCAGCTGCTGTCGCAGGCGTCCTGGTCTATAAAAAGGCTCAGGAATCCGAAGCCCGGAAGGATGTCTGGAGCAAGTCGACCGACACGGTCAACTAGCCGAAGAGCCCGGTTGGAACTGGTAATAACCGGTAAAAACATGGGGTATGATTGATGGGTTGCTTCTTATGGGGGCATGGCGCAATTGGTAGCGCACCTGCTTTGCAAGCAGGGGGTTCGGGGTTCGAGTCCCCGTGCCTCCACCATAAGAAAAGTCCCGGTCAGTAATGACCGGGACTTTTGCTTTAACGCCTTCTGCCCTATTCCGGCAGAAACACGTCCCTAGCCAGCAGGCACACGCTGAAGGGCCCGCTCAAGGAATGCCTGTAGCTCGCCATCGCCCAGCACAGGGGTGACCACCCCCAATTCCAAGGTGGGTTGCGTCTTGGCGTTGGCTGCCGATATTGCGGCCTCCACTTGGTCCCTTGCTGCATCCACGGCTGAGGTGTCCTTCCGTTGGGCCGCGTCCAGCATCACCAGCGCCTGTTCAACTCCCTTGCCATAGTTGGCTGCCGCCGCAGTCCACGAGGCAGCATCTTGAGCGAACCCAGGCTCTGCCATTCGCGGTAGGAGCCCGGGCAGGCGCTGAAGCAGCTCCGCGCGCGCCTTCAAGGCCCCGGACGGTGACTTGCCGGCGTCGTACTCCGCCCAGAACTGGTCCATATCCCGGCGCAAGGCGGGAGCGGACGGCGTGAGCTGATCGTCCTGCCAGTCCTGGTTGAGGTCCACAAAGGCCCGGACGCCTGCTTGGACATCAGGATCCTGGCCCGTCACCAGAGACAGGGCGGCGTCCATGGACTTTGCCGCGTCATACGCGGGTCCGTTCCATGATAGGTCGGCGTAGTTGAAGATGGCCGGCAGGGACAGGTACGGCTCGATCATGGGGTTGGTGACAATGCCTCGGATGGACGTGTGCAGGTCCGTATCCCTGCCGATCACCGGTGCCATGAACAAGTGGTCCTGGGAGAAGTCGTTCACCGGATAGTTGTCCCAGATCACCAGGTTCCGGAGGGAGGACGGGGTTCCGTAACTGCGCCGTGCGGTGTCCGCCGATTCCTTGGTGATGCGGTGCGAAACAACGTCCTCGCCGGTCCACTGAACCACAATGGCGGGGTTCAGGGCCTTGCCGAGTTCCTTCTTGTAGTTGGTGTTGCCGGAACCGTTGTAGAAGGTGGGGACCGTTTCCAGCGGCTGGACGCCCTGCTTGCCCACGATGAACTTCTGGTTGACGTCGTTCAGGAATGAGGCCTGCGCTTTGGCCAGGTTCGCTTGGCCGGTTCCAAATTCCTGCACGTCCTCGGAGCACTGGACCTTGGTGGCGATGTCGTCAAGCGGAACCACGAAGGAACGCACCCCCAGGGCGTACAGCGATTCGAGCTTGGCCACAGCACTGTCCAGGTCCGCCACGCGGGAGTAACAGACATCGATTCCCGGCGACAACGCGTACGTGAAGCGGATGTGGTTGGATGTTGCGGTGGTGATCAGTTCTTTGAGGTCACCGAGCTCCTGCTCGGAGTAGAGGTCCCGCCACTTGGCCCTCAGCAAAGGGTCATCCTTGGGCGAGTAAATGTACGTATTCATCTTCTGGCGGCCGGCGAACTCAATGACGTCCAGCCGGGCCTGATGGGACCATGGGATGCCGTAGAAGCCCTCGATCACACCCCGGGTTTCCATCAGGGGCCAGTCGCTGACACGTACCGGAGAAACACTGTTGTCCTTGACCAGCTGACGGAGCGTTTGGACTGCGTGGAAGACGCCGTCGTCATCATGTCCGGCGAGCACAGCCGTCGGAATTCCCGACGCCTTGCCGGTGGAGATCGAATAGCCCTCCGGTTTCTCCAAAGCGTCGCGGGACCGGGCATCCCCATCCACGGCAAGTTCCTTGAGGGCTCCGCCCACATCGGCCTCTCCCGCTACCCCCAAGTAGACCGCCGAAGCTCCGGCTGCCGGGTCCTTCAACGAAGGAACAACCTGCACGTTGCCGCCAGCCGCCGCAACGATGTCCTGGACTGCCGCCACCGACGCCGTGTCGGTTCCCGCAGGAGCAACAACGTACACGCGGCCGTTCAAGCGGACGGAATCACCTGAGGCCGCCTCAACGTGTTGTGGGACCGGATAGATGCCCGGTACGCCCGAATCCCCGCCATCCTTGCCGGCAGAGCCGTTGCGGGCGAGCACGTACCAGCCGGCGGCCACCAATGCGGCGGCCAGGACCCCCGCAACGACCAACAGCAGCATTGAGCGCCTGCGGTTGCCGGAGGAACGGGCGGGTGCGGTGTTCAATCAGGTAACCCCTTGGGTCCGCCGTCACCGGCTCACTGGATGGTGAAACAAGACAATCACACTGCGGGCCGGGCTGATAGGGGTCAGAGCAGCAATGGAACGCACTAGGGTTGATCCGTGAACCTTCTCATTGCTGCCCTGGGTGTGCTGGGCGTCGCCGCTTCCGGGCCGCTGATGGCTGGGACGCTGGGTGCCACGTCCGTGACGGCGCTGGCCATCGCCTTCTGGCGCAACGCCATTGGTGCGGTGGTGATGGCAGCACCGGTGGCGATCAGGCAGCCGAAGGCTTTCGGCAGGATTTCCAGGCGCGAATTCGCGTGGTCCACAGTGGCCGCCGTCGCCTTGGCGTTCCACTTTGCCTGCTTCATCACCGCACTTCAGCTCACCTCGGTGGCCGCGGCCACTGCACTGGTGTGCCTTCAATCAGCCTGGATTGCCGTTTTCCAGCTGTTCCGTGGAACCAGGCACCGCTGGCCTGTCCTCTTGGGCTTGGGAATCGCTTTTGGAGGCGTTGTGGCCATCACCGGATTCGATATGGGATCCTCGCCGGACGCCCTGCTGGGCGACATCCTGGCACTGGCTGGAGGGGCCTTGGCCGGCCTCTATACGCTGGCTGGCGGTAAGGCCCGCCAAACCATGGGAACGGGCACGTACACCACTCTCTGCTATGGGATGTGTGCGGCAATCGTTGCGGTCCTTGCCTTGGTCAGCGGACAGCCACTGACAGGGTTCGACGCCGGAGGTTGGGTTGGCATCGTCGCCATCACCGTGTGTGCGCAGTTGGTGGGGCACACTGCCTTCAACCACTTGCTGGCGACCATCAGTCCCCTGGTCGTCTCCATGATCATCCTCCTGGAGATACCCGGAGCTGCGATCCTGGCTGCTGTTTTCCTCAACGAAACACTGCCCGCCGGAATCTACGCTGGGTTGGCATTGATTCTTGTGGGCCTGGCTGTGGTGGTTTCCGGGCAGAGGCGGTCCCGTCCAGCAGCAGACCGGCGCGAAGCCGAGCTGGGCGCTGACTGAAGCGCCGCCGTCGGACGCTTAGATGCCTCCGCGGCGCGAACCCTGGCCGGCGTTGGCGGTATGGATGGCCCGCAGCAGCTTTGCCGGGAAGTACACCGAAAAGAACACCACCATGGGTGCTTTCAAGGCCATCTTCTTGACGTTGTGGGCCTTGTAGGTCCGGTCGAAGCGCTGCACGTAATACCGATAGTCCCGCGGCGAGTCTTCCAACCGCCGGGCTGACATGCCCGAGACCATCTGTGGCAGGTATTGGACCCTGAGATCGTGCTCAAAGAGGTGCAGGGAAAGATCGATGTCCTCATGCATCTCGTCTTTTGGATCCAGGCAAGCCTCGTCACGGATGGTTTCCCAGGCTGTGCGCCGGAGCGCCATGTTGGAACCGAAGAGGAAGTGGTACTGGTGCTTGGCCAGGCGCAACATGAGTTGCCGCATTTTGTCATCAGCCTTGAGGCCAAAGCGGCGCATGGGCATGTCGTAGTACACCACTGGGCCTGTCGCTGCCGCCACCGTGGGGTCGGCGAAAGCCTTCTGGACGTGCTCAACCCAGTCCGGTTCCAGCACCGAGTCCGCATCAATGCGCCCCACAACATCCCCGGTTGAGTGGTTCAGGCCGTAGTTCCTGGTGGGGATCAAGCCTTGGGCATCGCCCTGCCGGAGCAGGATGATCGGGCTTTCCGGATATTCCTGCTGCATCTGCTGCACAATGGCAGCCGTGCGATCCGTGGAGAGATTGTCCACCACAATGATCTCGTCGGCGGGAACCGACTGGTAAATGGCAGCGATGAGGCACTGGCGTATGACGCTTTCCTCGTTGTACGCCGGGATGACAATGGACACCCCCGGAGGTTCGGGAGCGTCCTTGAGGGCACCCTCAGAGGGTCTATCGGCTGACATCCCTCCAAATCTAACATCCGGGACTGCTACACCAAGGGAGTTCGCCGTGACCACCCGGAAAACACTGAGGGGACCCCTGCCGTGGCAGGAATCCCCTCAAATGCAGTTATGGGCGGTACAGGTCAGCTGTGCGCACCCTTTGTACCGGAGTCAGTGGCATCGGCGTCCTTGTGCAGGCTGGCCGCAATGTTCTTGACGGCAGTCTTGGCGTCGGTTGCCACCTTTGCGGCGGTGTCCTCAACGTTTTCCGCAGCTTCCTTGGTGGCCTGCTTGGCTTCGTCAACAGCGTCCTCAGGGGAAATGCTGTTGTCCTTGGCCTCCTCGACCTTGGAAGCAACGGCGGCTGAGGCGGACTCGACCGGGTTGGTCTCAGGCTTGGGCGTGACGGGGGCGGGGGTCTTCCACGGGTCCTCCACGGGCTTGGAAGCCTTCCAGGCTGCAACACCGGCAGCTACGGCGGCAGCGATCACAGTGGCAATCAGCCAACCGCGCTTCTTGGGCTTTGGTTCCTTGCCCAACTTGGCGGAGACAGCCTTGGTGGCCTCGTCAGCGGCTGCCTTGATCTGCTTGGTTGTGGCCTGTGCCTGCTCCTGCACGTTGTGCACAACGCCGGAGTCCACCAGCTTCTGGGCTACGGCGTCCACCTGCCCGGGAGCCTTTTCCAGTGCGTGGTGAACTGCAACGGATGCATGTCCCAGCTGCTCGGAGAGCTTGGGGAGGTATTCGTCCACCACTTTGTCCTTGGCCTGCCCCAGAACAGGGGTTGCCTTGTTCAGGGCTTCCTGGATCCGGGGGGTGGCGTCTTCCACTGCGTCATGGATCTTCGGCGCGAGGTGCGCCAAGCCGTCCTGGAGCCGGGGCGTCACTACTGCAACGCCGTCGGCGGCCTTGTGGGCAGCAGTCTTGAGCCCCTCCTGGATCTTGGGGGAAGCGGTATCAATGCCGTGCTGGATGCGCGGGACAGCCCAATTCACGGCAGCCTCCACGCGGGGTGCGGCCCAGTCGCGGGCGTTTTCCACACCATCCGCAACGGATTGTTCGATGTCGCGGGCAATACGGTCTGATTTCTTCACAACTACCTCCCGATACACATGCTGGTTTGTTGCTAGCCTACGTCGCTTGGGGAACACCGGCTATTCCTCCGGCCGTTTCGCCGCGGATTTCACCCAGCGCGGAACCGGCTGTACAACTCCACGGCCGTTGACCCTGCGTGGAAGAATGGGGCCATGACCATTGCAACCGCTAAAGCAACGTTCCACACGACCCTCGGCGACATCAAGGTTGACCTCTTCGGCAACCACGCCCCCAAGACGGTCGCCAACTTCATTGGCCTGGCCACGGGCGAGAAGTCCTGGAACCACCCCGAAACGGGCGAGGACAAGACGGGCACGCCGCTCTACAACGGCACCATCTTCCACCGCATCATCAAGGACTTCATGATTCAGGGCGGCGATCCCCTGGGTCGCGGCGTCGGCGGACCGGGCTACCAGTTCGACGACGAAATCCACCCCGAGCTCAACTTCAACGCTCCCTACAAGCTGGCCATGGCCAACGCCGGCGTCCAGATGGGCAAGGGCACCAACGGTTCACAGTTCTTCATCACCACCGTGAACACCGACTGGCTCTTCGGCAAGCACAGCATCTTCGGCGAAGTCACTGACGAGGAATCCCGCAAGGTAGTGGACGCAATTGAAGCTGTCCGCACCGGCATGGGCGACCGCCCCGTTGAGGATGTTGTCATCAACAGCATCGACATCGAACAGCTCTAATCTGCTTCCATGAGCTACGGAATCCCTTCGGCAGAGCCGTCCGCTGACATTCCCGTATGCCCCAGGCATCCGGACCGGCCCTCCTATGTGAGGTGCCAGCGTTGTGGACGTCCGGCATGCCCTGAGTGCCAGCGGACGGCCGCCGTCGGGTTCCAATGCGTTGACTGTGTCAACGAACAAAAGAGTACGACGCCGGCCTACAAGTCGCCGTATGGCGGCGCCTTGGCGGTGGGCAGGCCTGTGGTGACGTTCATCATCATCGGTATCTGCGTGCTGGTGTACGCCCTTCAATGGCTGTTGCCGGGCGAGGTTGTTTTCCAGAACTTCGCCTTCGCGAATGTCTTCGCCGACACCGAGCCGTGGCGCATGGTTACTGCGGCCTTCCTGCATTCGCAGGGCTTCCTGCTTCACATCGTCCTGAACATGTACACGCTGTGGATCTTCGGCCAAGCCCTTGAGCCTTTGCTCGGGCGGGTCCGTTTCCTGGCGGTGTATCTCATATCAGCAATTGGTGGCTCCGTGGGCTACTTGTTGCTCACTCCGAGCTTCCCGGTGGTGGGAGTGGTTGGCGCATCCGGGGCCATTTTTGGTCTCTTTGGCGCCATGCTGGTGGTTCAACGCCACAGGGGTGGAGAAACCAAGCAGCTATGGGTGCTTATCGCCATCAATGGTGCGATCGGATTCATGGTTCCCACCATTGCCTGGCAGGCCCACTTGGGTGGCTTGATCACCGGCGGCCTGGCAGCGGCGGTCATCGCCTATGCGCCCCGCGGGAAGAACCAGCCCCTCCTGCAGGCCGGCGGGCTGGCATTGGTAGTGGGACTCCTGGCCGTTGCCACCTATATCCGCGTCTCCCTGGGCTGACGCAAGGTTACGTCCGGCTGCCCGGGCCTTCCCTGACAGGTTGCCTGAGGATTGTCTTCAGCTTCTCCGGTGCCGTGCGGCGGGGATCGTTCAAATAGATCTCGTGATGCCGTCCTGTCATGGTCAGTCCCCTTGAAGGGATGACAGCGTGGTGCATCTCCTCCAGCACCGGCCCTTCCTGGTCATATGAACCTGTGTGCAGCGTCTGCACACATAGCCCCTCCTCAAAGCTCTCCCAGCGGAGCTTTCCCAAGGCCGGAGCGCTTCCCTTGGCCGCTACCCGACGAAATGCCTCGTCCACCTGCTCCTGGGTAAGCCATGACGGCACCATGTTCATGACGGTCCAATCCCAGCGCGACTTGTCCCTGTCACTGGTGAACGCGCCCATATCCTCTGACCACCACTGGGCTTCCAGTGGCATCACCGTATAGTCCTGGCCCAGCTCGGACTTGCTGAAGAACTTCAGGGAGTAGGCCACCGGGTACAGCGTAGCCAGCGCGTCCCGGTACTCTCCTGCAGAATTGGGATCTCCGTGGCCGTCAAGCATCAGGAAGTTAAGTGCAGGCACGGTCACCACGTGGAACACCCCCTGCTTGGCGGCGTACGAGCTGATGTCCTTTTTGAAATCCGTCTTCATGGTCCCCAGTATCCACTGGCCGGTTGATGCATGTCGGGGGTTTTCCACAGGTGTTATCCACACTGTGAGTAGTTTACACATCTGTGATTAGGGACAAACAGCCCTGTGCGGGCCGGGAGAGGCGGAGATATCCCCGGAAAGGCATGGGTTTCTCCACACCTGTGGATAACTTTGTCCTCAAACGATCGAGGATTGGGGATAAATATGGACTGTTTGACCGTGGTGTGCATAACCCTGTTAATAGCGCCGCTCAGAGCTGTGTATCAACAGGTTTATCAACACTGTTAATAACTTACACACGTGTAGTTTAGGCCCGGTGTGAGGCTTGGATCGCCGGGATCTAGGCACTCCGACCGAGGAAACCCACAAGTTTTCCCCACTTGTGGATAACTTTTCGGAGGGAGCCTGTTATTAAGTGGGTAACCAACTGCGGGATGTTCACGTGCGCTGGGGATGAACCTCGTGGGCATTTCAGAGCAAGAACGAACACAACTACACCGTTGTGTTGAACGCCAGATGAAGCCTGGCGAACTATCCACAGGGTCATGCACAGTGGGCATAAACCAGGGCTGAGCCGGGAACCCCATTAATCGGCGGCATGGCGCTTGGATGGCTGGGGATACATGGATGTCCACAAGAGTTATCCACGCCTGTGGATAAAGTTACGCACTTCTGTGGAAATGACTCTGCGGAATGAGGGGGAAAACGCAGGGAAGGCGGGTTACCGCGGACTCGGGGCGGATGAGTCCGGACTCAGTTGGCCCAGATCCCTGACGTGCCGCGTCTGTGGCTATCAACCAAGTGGGTGTCAATGATGCCGATGGCTTCCATCAGCGCATACATGGTGGTGGGACCAACGAAGGCGAAGCCCTTTTTGCGGAGTGCTTTGGACAAAGCGATGGATTCAGGGGATGTGGTGGGGATGTCAGCGAAGGTACGCGGCGCCGGCGTGGACTCGGGCTGGAACGACCAGACGAAGTCCACCAACCCACCTTCCTCCCGCAGGGCGATGGTGGCCTTGGCATTGGTGATGGCGGCGTGGATCTTCAGTCTGTTACGAACGATGCCGGCGTCCAGCATGAGCCGCTCCACATCCGCCTCCGTAAAGGCAGCAACGCTCTCAGGATGAAAGTCCAGGAATGCCTTCCTGAAGGATTCCCGCTTCCTGAGTATGGTTGCCCAGGACAGGCCAGCCTGAAAGGCCTCCAGGCTGATGCGCTCATACATGCCCTGCTCATCACGGACGGGCATTCCCCACTCGTGATCGTAATAAGCCTGCATCAAGGGGTCCGCAGCGGCCCACAGGGGACGGGCCAAGCCATCCGGTCCCACAACGAGTCCGTTCTCCGTCATGGCAGCTCCTTTGCTCCGGCCTTGCGCTCAGTTTGCTTGGGTTCACCCAGGCCAGTGACACGCATGGTGATGTTGATCCGCCCACGGGACAGGCCGCAGTCCTCCGGCGCAGTGCCTTGGAGAACCTTGGGAATGCCGTGATACGCGAATCGGGACGGTCCGCCGAAGACGAAAAGATCCCCGGACCCCAGCTGGACATCCGTGTAGGGCTTGGTGCGGGTCTTTGTATTGCCGAACCGGAAAATGCAGGACTCTCCAATACTGAGGGAGACCACCGGAGCATTGGAGTGCTCATCTTTGTCCTGGTGCATCCCCATGGCAGCGCCGTCATCATAGAAGTTCACCAAGGCGGCGTCCGGGGTGTAATCACTGGCAGTCACTGACAGCGACGAATCGTTTCCTCCGTCCACACCGGTGGCGGCTTGGATGGCCTTCTGTCCAAGGCGAACCATCCACTCGGGGAAATCCAGCACGGGCTGACCGTTAACGTCCGTGGCTTCCCGGGTGTATTTGTAGGGTTGCCAGTGCCATCCCAGGCACACGGTCCGGACCGACATCTTGTGGCCCCCGGGGAGGGTTGCTGCCCGCAATGGAACCGGCCCACGCGTCCATTCACCAAATCGGGCCACTATCCAGCGCTGTTGTTCCGCGGTCAACCAGCCGGGAATGTGGACCGCACCCGGGGCAATCAGCCGCGGTCCGGCGTCGTGCAGGTCCGGGTGGACCAGTTCCAGCGGGAAGAGGGCATCGTCCGTCATGCCGTCTCCAAGGTCAGCAACATGTGCTTGGCTTCGGGACCGCCCACGTAGCCTCCGGAGTTGCCGTCAGAGCGCACCACACGGTGGCATGGGAGGATCACCGGCAATGGGTTGGTGGCACAGGCAGTGCCCACGGCGCGTACGGCGTTGGGGCTGCCCGTTGCGCGGGCTACGTCCGCGTAACTCTGGGTATGGCCGTAAGCGATCCGGGGAAGATGCTGAAGGACATTGAGGCGGAAGCCCTTGGAGAGGCGGAAATCGAGCGTCAGATCGAAGAGCCGGCGCCGGCCGGCAAAGTATTCCTCCAACTGCACGGCTGCATCCTCCAACCGCGCCGGGGCCTCAAGGATTCTGGGACTCAGTGTGTTGGCCAGGGCCTGGAGGACGTCAGAGTGGCCTTCCCGTTCGAAAGCCACCCGGACGATTCCACGATCCGTGGCGGCCAGGAGCAATTTGCCTACCGGGGAATCGACCACACGGTAGGAAACATCCAAGGTGTGCAGGAGCTGGGCGTCCCGGGCCAGGCGGGCATGGAGGCTGGCCAATGCGGGCTCGAGCTCTCCCGTCAACGGTTCAAGGAGCGCTTCTACTTCAGCGTGGTCAGTGTGTGGATCCAGAACGGTCATGCCAGAGCTCCCTTCGACGACGAATGGGCCACAACCGACGGAATGGATTGTGGCTTTGTGCCCAAGGTTTTGCGGAGTGCCTTGACGCCATCGGACGCCGCCCGGCGTGCTGCCTCCGGCGTGACCTCCAGTAGCCCTGCAATTTCCGCATAGGGTAGGCCCGCAATGTGGTGATACGCCACGGCCTGGCGTTGCTTGGGGGGCAGTTGGGCTACTGCCTCCATCAACTCACGGTGTCCCTCGCCAGGTATGCCCCAGCGTGAGGACTGTTCGGGAGGCGTGTCCGTGGGAACGGGGCGGCGGTTACCGGCACGCAAATGGTCAATGCACTTCCGGTGGGCGATGGTCACCAGCCATGCCTGGACGTTGGCGTCCGCGGGAAGCTCGGGATAGGACTGCAGTGCTGCCAGGAACGTATCCGACCAAGCGTCATCAGCATCATGGAGAGCCAGTACCGCACGGCATACGCGAAGAACTGTGGCACCGTGATCCTGGACCACTGCCTCAAAGGGCTTCTTGATGAATTCCTGCTGCCGCTGGATCAAAAGAGTTTCCCTTCCCTGACCACCGCAGGTTCTTCCAGCTCCAGCAGGAAACGCTTGTTGGGCAGGCCCCCGGCGTACCCGGTCAGCTGCCCGTTCCGCCCCACCACGCGATGGCACGGAATGATGACGCTGATGGGGTTGCGTCCCACCGCGGATCCCACTGCCTGCGCGAGGTTTGGATCGCCCAGTTCACCGGCAAGCTGGCCATAGCTGACAGTTTCTCCATAGGGAATATGTTTGAGCCGTTCCCACACCCTTTCCTGGAAAGGATTGCCATGGGTTTCCAAGGGCACATCAAACGTGGTCCGCTGACCCCCGAGGTATTCCTGGAGCTGCGCCTCTGTGTGGGTAAAGAGTGATTCTTCGGCGGAGACGCGCTCACCGAAGTATTCGGACGGCGGGAGATGCCAGTGGCCCTCGTAAAAGATCCCCGTGAGAAAGTCTCCCCGCGCGGTAAGCGTCAATTCCCCCAGTGGGGAATCGATGGTGGTATGCCGGCTGCTCATATCCTGTAGACGTTCCCGGGCACGGAAGTGTGAGGTTCGGGTTTCCTAGGAGCGCCAGCGCGTTGTCATGAGGAAGCCGACGATCGCAATGCCAAAACCAGCCACGATGTTCCAGGATGCCCAGTCACGGACCGGCAGTTGGCCTTCGGTGATGTAGAAGGTGATGATCCAGATCAGGCCGATGATCATCAGTCCGAACATGACCGGCTTGTACCAGACCGGGTTGGGCTTGTACTGCTGCGCGGCGGAAGTCTGCGGCGCCTGACGGGCAGGCCGCTTGCGGGGCTTGGACTCGGGCACGGATCCTCCTGGCTGATCGATCGACACCCGGTCACGGCCAGCCTTGATATCCTGCAGGAAGGAAATTCCAGCGGTCAACGGCCGGGCGGTGTTCCGGGTTGGTTCTAGCTGTCAAGTCTAGCCGTAACTCCGGGTCAGTCCTCGCCGCCCGCGCCCGATCCCAGGAGACCTTGTGGCGCAGCAGCAGACGACGGCAGAGCCTGCCGTTCCGTCCCGCCGCGGTTCACGGGACAAGTCATCGCGCAGGCGCATCAGGCCGTCAGACGTTATCCGCAAAATCATCCAGGTATTCGGCGAACTGTTCATTACCGCCGGCGTGATCCTGCTTCTCTTTGTGGGCTGGGAATTGTGGTGGACCAATGTGCAGGCAGATGCCGCACAAACAGAGGTGGTCCAGAACTTTGCCCAGGAATTCACCGGGCCACTGGCTCCCACGGCACCCGCGGATCCGTCCACCACCGGCCAACCGGTGGTGGGCCAGGCTCCCGGCTACGGGAAAACCCTGGGCATCATGTACGTTCCGCGCTTCGGCCCGGACTACACGCGCCCCATCATTGATGGGACTGACTCAGCGGTGCTGGACACCCTGGGGCTTGGCCACTATGAAAACACCAGCATGCCCGGCGCCGTTGGCAACTTTGCCGTTGCCGGTCACCGGCAAACCCACGGTGCGGTCCTGGACAACATCCACACCCTGGTTCCGGGAGACAAAATCTATGTCCAAACGGCCGATGGCTACTACACCTACGTTTTCCGCAACAACCAGATTGTTACTCCTGACCGCTCGGATGTGCTGATGCCGGTACCCACCCAGCCGGGAGTGCAGCCCAAGGACAGCATTCTCACCATGACCAGCTGCAACCCCCGGTTTGGTTCCCAAGAGCGGATCATTGCCTACTCGTTGCTGGAGAGCTGGCAACCGGCCTCCGCCGGGCCGCCGTCGGACATTGCAGCGCAAGTGGCCAAAGCAAGCGGAAAGGGCTGAGAGATGTACGCCTGGATCTTCCGGAACCTGCCCGGGCCCCTGTGGGTCCGGATCCTGACCTGCTTGGTATTGGTGGCAGCAGCACTGGTACTGATGGTTGAATTCTTGTTCCCTTGGTTTTCCCAATTCACCACATTGACTGACTCGACGATTGGTTTAGTGCAGCAACCATGAGCACCACAAAAATCCTGGTAGTGGATAACTACGACAGCTTTGTATACACCCTGGTGGGATATCTTCAGGAGCTCGGTGCCGAAACCACCGTGGTCAGGAATGATGATGTCACGCTGGCTGAAGCCATTGAGCTGGCCTCCGCACGCGACGGCGTCCTGGTTTCACCCGGGCCGGGCACTCCCGCCGAGGCCGGCGTATGCATTGAGCTCATCAAATGGTGTGGCAACGCCAACAAGCCGATGTTCGGGGTATGCCTGGGCCACCAAGCCCTGGCCGAAGCCTACGGTGGTGTTGTCACCCATGCCCCGGAATTGATGCACGGCAAGACCTCACCGGTACAGCATCAGGGGAAGAGCGTCTTTGCCGGGCTTCCGTCCCCGGTGACAGCTACGCGATACCACTCCTTGGCTGCGGTTCGGGATTCCATCCCTGATGTCCTGGAAATCACCGCTGAAACCACCAACGGTGTGGTGATGGGACTGCAGCACAAAACCGCTCCCCTGTGCGGTGTCCAGTTCCACCCGGAGTCGGTACTGACCGAGGGCGGCTACCAGATGCTGGGCAACTGGTTGGAGTCCTTGGGCATGGAGGGCGCAGCACAACGGGCATCAAAGCTGAGCCCCCTGATCAAACAGTAGGGATCAAGCAATAGCCCTTACTTCTTGGTGGGAGTGGGCTTGGGGTTCGGTTTGTCCGTCTCCGTAGGCTCAGGGGTGGGCGTCGGCGTCGGGGTAGGCGTAGGAACCACAGGGGCTTTGGAGACGGTCAGGGTGACGGTCTTGCCCTGGTCAACCTCGGTGTTGAAGACTTCGCTCTGGGCGGTGACCGTTCCCGGCGCAACCTCGGAGTTCTCCTGCTCCACCACGTTGAGCACCAAACCGTTGGTCTTGAGCGCCGCTTCGGCCTCCGTCAGCGGCAGGCCAATCAGCTGCGGCATGAGGACCTTGCCGGAGGAAACCTGCAGTTCCACCTTGGAAGAAGCCGCAATGGCCCCGCCAGGAGCAGGTCCGGTGGTGATCACCAGGCCCACGGGCACTGTGGCGCTATGGGTGCGGACCGACACGATGTCCCCGGTGATGCCCAGCTTGCGCAAGGCCTCCCGGGCGTCCGGTTCGGTGCGGCCCACGATGTTGGCAGGGATGGTCACCGAGCTGGGTCCGCTGGAAACTTTGAGGATCACCTCGGCGTTGGCGTCCATCATGGACCCTGCAACGGGTGCAGTTCCGATTGCCATGTCCTTGGCTACGGAGTCACTGGGTTCCCGCACGGATTTGGGGACCAGCTTGGCGGTGTACAACTCCTGGATTGCTTGCGACTCGGACATGTTGGAGACGGCCGGGACTGCAATCTTTGCCGGGGGCGGCGGCTGCATGTTCATCAGGCTGTACAGCCAAAATCCGCCACCCACCAGGACAATGACCGTAAAGATCACCAAAGTGGCGGTCCATGCACGACGGCGGGACTTCTGTTTGGCTGACGGCTCACGTTCAGCCGGGAGGCCAAGGGGCAGTGGTTCCTCGTGGGGCTCTTCGGGAGGCAGGTCCTTGAACTGACCGACGTCCAGAAGCCCCACGGCGGTGGCGCTGAGGAGCTGGGTGGAGGCGTCCTCGGGTTCTACAAGATCGTTGGGGTCAGTCGGGGCTTCGCTGGCCGGCAGTGCCGGTACAGGCACACCGTTGTTGGCGGCGCGAAGTGCGCGCCGGAACGACGCAGCATCCTGGAAACGGTCGGAGCGGCTCTTCTGGAGTGCTTTGGAGAGCACGGAGTCCAGGGCCTCGGTGACCTCGGCATTATGGGCACTGGCCAGATCCGGGGTTTCCCGCACATGCTGATATGCCACAGACACGGGGCTGTCACCCACAAAGGGTGGCCTGCTGGTCAGGAGTTCGTAAAGCAAACATCCGGCGGAGTAGAGGTCACTGCGGGCGTCCACGGTTTCGCCGCGGGCCTGCTCCGGTGACAGGTACTGCGCGGTACCCACCACGGCCTCGGTCTGCGTCATGGTTGCGGCGGAGTCTGCCATGGCCCGGGCAATCCCGAAGTCCATGACCTTGACCTCGCCTGTCTCGGTGCAGACCATGACGTTTGCGGGCTTGATGTCGCGGTGGACGATTCCCGCCCGGTGGCTGTACTCCAAGGCGCTCAGCACCCCGAGCGTAAAGCCGACAGAGCTGTCTACGTTGAGTTCTTTTGCCTTGATCATGTCCCGGAGTGTCCGCCCGGAAACGAACTCCATCACGATGTACGGCACCCGCACATCCTCGCCCGGACCTCCGGGAACCGGGTATTCACCGGTATCAAAAATGGCCACGATGGAGGGGTGGTTCAGGGCAGCCACGGCCTGGGCTTCCCGTTTGAACCTCGCCTGGAACTGCGGATCCCTTGCCAGGTCTGCCCTGAGAACCTTGACCGCGATGGTCCGGCCCAGCAGGGTGTCTGTTCCACGGTAGACGTCCGCCATGCCGCCACGACCGATCAGCTCGCCGAGTTCGTAGCGGCCGTTGAGGATGCGCTGCTCAGACACGGGAGTATTCTCCTCTCGATGAGCGGGACCGGGACGTGGCGTGGACATGGCTTCTTCTTAGTTCTTGGGGCTGCCGGAAGCACTGGGGTTGGAGCTGGGAGTCCCCGGGGCGGTGGGAACAACGCTCTTGGACAGGAAATACGTGACCGTTGAACCGGCTGCAACCTGGGCTCCTGCAGCGGGCGAGGACCGAACAAAGGTACCCGGCTGCTGGCCTACGGCACCGTTGACCGGATCTCCCGCTACCCAGCGCAAGCCTGCGGCTTCAATGAGGTCCCGTACCTGTCCTTCGTCAAGGCCAACGCCGATGCTGGGCACAGCAACCTGCTCGGGGCCCTTGGAGTACTGGACGGTGATTTTCGCTCCAGGATCAACGGGTCCCGTGGGGTTAAGGCTGATCACTGTACCCGGAACAGCCGCATTGAAGACTTCCTGGCCGTCGACGGCCAGGCCAAGATCGCGCAACTGCGCGCTGACGGTTGCAAACGGTTGGCCCAGGAACTCTTCCGGGATGACGTTGACCTTCGTCGGAGTGGATTGTGTGGGCGAAGGCGCCTCGGAGGTGGGCGTCGGCTTGGGAGTCGGGCTTTCGGACGTTGGGCTGGGGGTCGACGATCGGCTGGGGCTGGTCGACGTGGTCTCACTGGGAGCCGGGCTCGGAGAGAAGAACCCGGACTGGGATATCAGGACACCCACCAGCGCAAAGAGAACAAGGAGGATGAGGGCCACAAGGGGCCACGTCCACGGGCTGCGCTTCTTGCGTTCAGGTTCGGCGTCGTCAAAGCCTTCATCCGAGTAGGCGACTTCTTCTTCGTCGTTCAGTTGGCGCTCTGCCTCGAGGGCGTTGGCCCGGGTCAAAGGGTTGTCAGCCGACGCGGCAGCCGCGCCTACAGCAGCCCCTGCGGCTCCGGCACCAAGCACCGGAAGTGCGGAGGTCGCCGTCGACGATTGCTCCTTGCCGTAAGGCGAGGAGACGACGCCGGTTGGTGCCGTTGCGGTGTCCACCGGCGCCGTGATGGGTCCGGTGGTGCTCTCGAACAGCAGCATTCCGGGGACTGCGGCGTGGGCGGTGGCGATGTCGCCGTTCCGGATGGCTTCAGCGGCTTCGGCCAGCTTGATGGCGTTGGCCGGGCGGTTCTTGGGATCCTTGGCCAGCATGGACATCAGGAGCGCGCGCACCGGGGTGGGCAGGGTCTCCGGAAGCGGTGGCGGAGCGTCGTTCACCTGCGCCAGCGCAATGGCGATCTGGGATTCGCCGGAGAACGGACGGTGGCCCGTGAGGCACTCATAACCGATGACGCCCAACGAATAGATGTCCGAGGAACCCGTGGCGGTCTGTCCGGTGGCCTGCTCAGGTGCCAGGTACTGGGCTGTGCCCATGACCTGCCCCGTCTGGGTGAGCGGCACCTGGTCTGCCAGGCGTGCGATGCCAAAGTCTGTGACTTTCACCCGGTTGTCCGGAGTGATCAACAGGTTGCCGGGCTTGATGTCCCGGTGAACCAGTCCCTGCGCGTGCGCGACCGCCAAGGCACGGGCCGTCTGGGCGATGATGGACAGCGTCATGTCCGGAGACAGGACCTGTTCCTTCTCCAGAATGCCGCTGAGCGGGTGCCCCGGAACCAATTCCATGACCAGGTAGGCCGAGCCGGCTTCCTCGCCGTAATCGAAGACGTTGGCAATACCCACGTGGTTAAGGAGTGCCGTGTGGCGCGCCTCGGCACGGAAGCGCTGAAGGAAACCGGGATCTCCCGTGTATTCCTCTTTCAGCACCTTGATGGCAACGATCCTGCCGAGGATCTGGTCCTTGGCCTTCCAGACCTCGCCCATGCCGCCAATCGCAATGCGACTTGTCAGCTGGAACCTGCCGCCGAGTGTGATTCCCGAAGTAGGCCTCACTTATTCAACACCGCCTCAAAAATTTTCTTTGCGTTCGGACTGGTTAGCTTGGCACCGCTGACCACATCGATACTTTCCATGACGATGGTGACGGCTACTTGGGGATCGTTTGCCGGGGCAAACCCGGTAAACCAAGAATTGTTCAACCCTGAATCGCCCAGCTCGGCGGTTCCGGTTTTTCCGGCCACCTTCACGCCGGGAACGGCCGCGCCGTTGGCAATGCCGTTGTCCACAGCGCTGGTCATCCACTCGGTGATCTGGCTGGCGATGGGCTGCGTGGTGCTGGTCCTGAGGGGTTCAGGCTTCAGTTCGCTGATGACGCGGAGATCGGGAGCGCGCACTGTCTTCACCAGGTTCGGCTTCATCTGCACACCCGCGTTGGCGATCGCCGCTGTCATCATGTTGATCTGCAGCGGTGTTGCCTTGACGTCGCGCTGGCCAACAGCGGACTGGGCAAGCTGGGCCTGGTCCAGGTCCTCCGGGAACACGCTCCTGGCTTGCTGGAGCTTCAGTTGGTCACCGAACGTCTCACCAAAACCGAATTTCCGGGCTTGGTCGCGGATAGCGTCCTGTCCCAGGTCCAGGGCAATGCTGGCGAACGGAGTGTTGCAGGACTGCTCCAACGCAAACACGAAGGAGGCCGTCTGGCGGACATTGCAGTTACCACCGGCGTAGTTGGGCAGGCTGGCGCTGGACCCGGGCAAAGGGAGGCTGCTGGGGTTGGGCAGCTCGCTGTCCTTGTTGTATTTGCCCGAGTTGAGGGCGGCCGCGGTGTCTATCAGCTTGAAGACGGAACCGGGGGACAACAGGTTCCCCGTGGGCCCGCTGACATTCTGGTTCAGGTTGATGCCCGGGATCTGGTTCAGCTGGGCCATGCTGGCCTCAGCTGCCTTGGAGTCATGCGTGGCAATGAGGTTGGGATCGTAGGACGGCTTGGAGACCATGGCAATGATGGCGCCCGTCTTGGGGTTGGTCACCACAATTGACCCGCGTTGTCCGTCCGGGATGAGATCGTAAGCGAGCTTCTGGATCTCGGGATCCAACGTCAGCTCCACGGATGCGCCCTTGGGCTCGTTGCCGAGGAACATCTGGCTGATGCGGTCCAGGAACAGCTGGTCGGAGTTGCCCGCCAAAGTATCGCCCATGGATTGTTCGAGTCCGGTGGAGCCGAAACCGCGGGAGAAGAAGCCGGTGACGCCGGCGTAAAGCTCGGGCTGGTTGTACTTGCGCTGGAACGCACACGATTCCGTGCCGGGCACGGACTCGGCAACCGGTTTTCCGCCAACAAGGATGGAGCCGCGTTCATTGCAATAGGAGGCAAGAATGGCGCGTTGGTTCCACGGATTCTTGTTGAGATCATCGGCGCCAATGACCTGCACGTAGCTGATGGCACCAAAGATCAGGGCAAACATGGCGACGGCGGCCATCCAGGAACTGCGGATTGCCTGGTTCATTGTTGCCTCACCGCCTCTGTTGGTGCACTGGGAGTCTGTGCCGTGGTTGGTTTACGTGTGCTGTTGCTGGTGGGGGATTTGGTCACCATGGGGGTGGTGTCCACCGGTCCGCGGGCCGTGTTGGAGATCATGAGCAGCAGACCCACGATGATCCAGTTGGCCAACAGTGATGAACCGCCGGCCGCCAGGAACGGCGTGGTCAGGCCCGTCAGCGGGATGAGCCGGGTAACACCGCCGATCACCACAAAGCACTGCAGTGCGATCGCGAAGGACAGTCCACAGGCCAGCAGCTTGCCGAAAGCGTCGCGGGTGCCCAAAGCAGCACGGAAGCCGCGGGTGAACAGGAGCAGGTACAGCATCACCACGGCGAAGAGACCGATCAGGCCCAATTCCTCGCCGATCAGGGCCACAATCATGTCGCTGTTGGCGAAGGGCACCAGATCCGGGCGGCCCTGGCCAAGTCCCGTGCCAACAAGCCCACCGTCTGCCATGCCGAAGAGGCCTTGGACAATCTGCCCGCTGCCGCCCGGCGACCTGCCGAACACCTCCGGGGTGAACGCGTTGATCCAGCTGTCGATACGGAAGGCCACATGGGAGAAGATCTGCGAGGCAACAAAGCCGCCGCCCAGAATCAGGAGGACACCGATGACCACCCAGGAGATGCGGCTGGTGGCAACGTAAATCATCACGATGAACAGGCCGAAGAAGAGGATGGAGGAACCGAGGTCGCGCTGGAACACCAGCACGCCGATGCTCACCAACCAGGCCGTGATCATGGGGCCAAGGTCCTTGAAGCGCGGGAACTGCATGGGGCCGATCTTCCGGCCGGCCAGGAGGATCAAATCCCTGTTGGACGAAAGATAGCCTGCAAAGAAGATGGCCAGCGTGATCTTGGCAATTTCGCCCGGTTGGAAGGTCATGGGTCCAACACGGATCCACACACGGGCACCCAGGATCTCGCCGGCGGAGATGCCGGGGATCAGCGGAAGAAGCAGCAGGAGCGCGCTGACCGCGAGGGAAATGAAGGTGAAACGCCGGAGGACGCGATGATCCTTGAGGAACCAGATCACGGCGATGGATACCGCCATGGCGATCAAGGTCCACCGGAGCTGGTTGTTGCCGGTATCGTCCCCGGGACCGTCCATGCGGTGGATCAGGGCGAGCCCCAAGCCGTTCAGGGCTACAACAATTGGAAGTATTACCGGATCGGCATACTTCGCGCGGATCCTGAGCACCATGTGGAAGGCGAAGGCGGCCACTGCAAGCAGGCTGGACTGGAACCAGAAGTCACTGTCCAAGCCAAGATCCGAGTTGATGCTGACCAGTGCGCTGGCGCCGATCCCCACGGCCAGGGCCACCACGATGAGTACAAGCTCAACGTTGCGGCGGGGCTTGGGGGCTGCTTCAATCTGCGTCATTTGGCCCCCTCACAGGGAGTAGGAACGGGCGAGGGGCTGGGAGTCGCCACCGCTGCGGTGCTCGGAACCGGCACTGTGGCCGTGGCGGACGCCGTCGGCGTGGGGGTCCCGGAGCCGGAAGGCTTGGGTGCCGGACAGTTGGCCGACGCGCTGCCGAAGTTCTTGAGGTTCTCCACGATCATCTGGGCATCGTCCAGATCGCCGGCCGGGACTGTCTGCCGGACGCTCTGTTGGCCATATTCCGGCAGGCTGTCCACCTTGACGTCGGTCACTGCCTCGAGCCTGGAGAGCTGGATGGGGCCGAGCCTCTGGGAGATTCCGTTGAAGATCGCCACACGCTGGTCGTATTCACCCACGTAGTAGCGCGTCTGGGTCCAGGCGTAGCCCAGCCAGAGGCCGGCTGCAACGCCAAGGACCACTACAGCGGCCACTGCGGGCATCAACCAGCGGACCCGGCGGCGGGGTGGTTCCTCGGCGTCGGGGCGGTCCTGCTCAGCTTTGTGCGTCAGTACTGTTGCGGCGCGACGAGCCACTGTGCGGCCGGCAATGGTGGGGATGGATCCGGTTTCAGCGGCTGTGGCTGCTGCGCCCACCAATTCGTGGGGGCGGCTGGCCAGTTCTTCCCGAAGGACCTCGGCGGACAGGTGCTCGCCCAGGTGCGGATCTGTGGTGGCAGGAGGCTCGCCGGCGCCATCCGCGGAACTGGTGGGATCGTCTTCCTGGGCGGCAGACGGATCGCCCGTGCTGAAGGAGGACCCGCCAGTGCCGGGCTCTGCGGGAGCAGCCGGGTTCTTGGTCTCAGTCTTCGGTTTGACTGCCGTTGGTGCGTCGGCAGACTTGGTGGCTGTTACAGCGTCAGTTTGGTCGGCTGCGGCGAGGGCGGCGGCAGGAACGACGTCGACGGCGGCGGTGTTGACGTCGTCGTCCGTCTCTTCGACGATCTCCAGTACCACCACGGTGACGTTGTCCGGGGCGCCCGCCTCCAGGGTGAGGTCCACCAGGATCTCGGCGCATTCGCGGAGATCCTTGGTTTCACGGACCATCCGCTCCACAACGTGGCCGGCAACGTAGTTGAGCCCGTCCGAGCAGAGGAGCCAGCGTTCTCCGGGTTCCACGTCCAGGATGTCCAGGTCCAGCTCCGGGCTGGCATCAACATCCCCGAGGACCCGCATCAGGACGTTCTTGTGCGGGTGGGTTTCGGCTTCCTCGGGGCGGAGGCGGCCCTCATCGATCAGGCGCTGAACAAAGGTGTGATCAATGCTGATCTGCTCGAACTTATTGTTGCGAAGCCGGTAGGCCCGGGAATCGCCGATGTGCGCAAAGTGGAGTTTGCGGTCCTCCAGGAGCAGGGCCGTCACAGTGGTGCCCATGCCTGACAGCTTGGGGTTCTGGTGGACGAGCTCGGATAGCAAAGAGTTGGCTGTCTGGATTTCGTCAGCCAGCACTGTTTCCGCGCCGTCGGGATAGTCGTCGTGGTCCAGGTGGATCATGTCCAGGACGGTTGAGGCTGAAGCGACGTCGCCTCCGGCGTGACCACCCATGCCATCGGCCACCACAGCAAGGTGGCGGCCCACATATGCGGAGTCGTCATTCTTGGAGCGGATACGTCCAACGTCCGAGCGCGCCGAGTAGCGCATGATCAGCGGGCGCGCCGACGGTGTTTCCTTGCTCTCGGCGGTGTTGGGAGTCTCGGGGGAGGCCACGGGCTACGGCCTCAATTCAATGACCGTCTTGCCGATTCTCACGGGGACGCCAAGTTCAACCGGCAAAGCGCGGGTGAGCTGTTGATCGGCCAGGTAGGTGCCGTTGGTGGAGCCGAGGTCCTCAATGAACCACCGGCTTCCTTGCGGAAACAGGCGTGCGTGGCGCCCGGAAGCATAGTCGTCTTCAAGGACCAGCGTTGCTTCCTGCGCACGGCCCAGAAGGATGGGGCTGGCTGCCAGCGGAAGGGTTGTGCCCTTGAGTGGACCTTCCGTGACCACCAGGTTCCGTGCGTGCTGGATGGCCGGCGGCGGTGAGGCGGCCAGTTCCGGGTGCTTGCGCACTTCACGGGCGGTGGGAACTCCGGTCGCAGCCTTGCGGCCGATCTGGAAATCCCGGCGCATGGTGGACACGATGCTGAAGATCAATATCCACAGGAGAAGGAGAAATCCAAAGCGAAGTGCGGTGATGGTCAGTTCGCTGATGTCGTTCACGCGTGGCCACCCGGGGTTTGGGGGAGGAGACGGAAAATAATCTTGGTACGTCCCATCGTGATGGTTGAGCCGTCGGTAAGCTCGACGCTGCCGTTTACCTTGTGTCCATTAACGTAACTGCCATTGGTGGAACCCATGTCAACGGCCCACGTACTGCCATTCTCCGTGCGGATCTCCAGGTGTTTACGTGAAACGCCGGTGTCATCCACAAGAATGTCCGCCTCGGAGGAGCGTCCCAGCACCACGGACAGCGCGTTGAGGGAATAACGTTGCCCTCCGATGTCCAGGACCGGCTGCATGCGCGTGGGCTGCCGCACCGGAGCGGCGGGGACGTTGGCCCGGGGGGACGGCGCCGGTGCTGATCCGTCGTTTGACTGCTTCTCTGTTCTTGAAGCGATCTCGAAGTGACCGGCGCGTTCTTCTTCGTTGCGGCGGAAAGAAATCCGGACTGCGCCCTGCAAGGTGTAACCCTGGCTCCGCACATGCTGGATGACGACGTCGCACAGTTCCTCGGCCAGCGGGGTTCCCCATTCCTGGGCCCGGGCGAAATCCTCATCACTGAGCAATACATCAAAAACATTGGGGGCCAGCGTCCGCCCGGCGGCGATGGTGATGGACTTGTTGTCCAGCTCGCCCCGTAGCTTGCTTGCGATCTCCACCGGTTCAACACGTGCACGCGACCCCGTGGAGAAGACGTTCCGGACGGCCTTTTCAATGCCACGCTCGACCTTGTCCAGCAATCCCATGTCCTTCTCCTTTCCTTGCCGCGGCACCTTCAGTGCCTGATCCGATAGTCCAGCCTTGCGGCCATCTGCGAACACGTCAAAGTGCGCGCCCGACGGCCCTTCCACTTCCCGATACTACTGGGACTGACTGGGAATGGCCTTAATCCACAACGCCTTTAGGGCTGGAAAAGTTCGCCTCCGGCCCGTGGTGGCGGGGCTGGTGAGGGGTGAAAATTCTCCTGTGAGGGGCCCGATTGGTGTTTTGCCGAGGGTGTCCGTTATGCTTGATCTCGCTGCTTTTGAAGGAAGCGAAACTGGGAAGCCAGTGGGAACTCCGGAAAAAGAAGTTGCGCGCGAGTGGCGGAACGGCAGACGCGCTGGCTTCAGGTGCCAGTATCCGAAAGGGTGTGGGGGTTCAAATCCCCCCTCGCGCACGCAATTGAAAGAGCCCCGGTCTTAGGACCGGGGCTCTTTTTTCTTTGTCGTGCCGCGGGTCAGCCTCGCGCGGAACCCGTGAACCGGCGTCGTGAGTTGCTCAGGTGCAGCCGCATGGCAGCCGCGGCAGCTACTGGATCCCGTTCCGCGATTGCTGCGTAGATGGATGCGTGCTCGTGGACCACTTGTGCGAAGCGTTCCGGGGACTCCTGGTCTTCGCTGGTGACCAGCCGCGGCCGGGGCATGGTGATCATGGTCTGGCCCAAGGCTGAAATGCAGTCCGTATAAAAGGGGTTGCCAGTGGCGGCGGCGATGGCCCGGTGGAATTCGAAATCAGCCTTCATGGAGTGTGCCGGGTGCCCTGAGCTGGCGATGAACAGTTCCAGGGCGCCATGCGCGGCCTTGAGCTGGCGCTCGGTGTGGTTGAGTGCGGCCAAGGAAGCGGCTTCCGTCTCCACGCCAACTCGGAAATCCAGCATCTGCAGCCGGTCCTCCCTGCTTGCCACCGGACGTGTGCCAGGCGCAGCGGACGGGCCGTCTGCCGGCGGGGTCAGCGCGAAGCTGCCCCGCCCACGTTCGGTTTCCACCAGTCCCTCGGCCTGCAGCCGGGTCAGGGCCGAACGGACCACCGTCCTGCTGACCCCGAATTCACTGATGAGGGTGTTCTCGCTGGGGAGCTTCTCACCTGGCTGGATGATGCCGTCCACAATGCGGTTGCGAAGGTCGGCGGCGAGATCCGCGGTCAGGTTTCGGCTCATGGGTTCAAGATTACGCGCCGAACTCCACGGATTCGGTGGTCCAGGCGCGCGCCTGCTCGCTGAGCGTGACGCCCAAGCCGGGACGGTCCGGAACGATCATGCGGCCGTTTTTGGTCTCCAAACGCTCCTCGAACAGCGGGTCCAGCCAGTCGAAGTGTTCCACCCAGGGCTCGCGTGGATAGGCGGCGGCCAAGTGGAGGTGGATTTCCATGGCGAAGTGCGGCGCCAGGCCCAGTCCGCGTTCATCGGCCAAGGCCGCCAAGCGGAGGAATTGGGTGATGCCGCCAACGCGTGGCGCGTCGGGCTGGATGATGTCGCAGCTGTTCGCGTTAATAAGGCCCTTGTGTTCTGCGACGGACGCGAGCATCTCACCGGTAGCGATGGGTGTGTCCAGGACCTGGGCCAGGTGCGCGTGGCCTTCGAAGTCGTACGCGTCCAGGGGTTCTTCAATCCAGATCAGGTTGAATTCCTCCAACTGCCGGCCCATGCGCAGCGCGGTTGCCCTGTCCCACTGCTGGTTGGCATCCACCATGAGCGGCACGTCCCAGCCGATGTGCTCGCGGACTCCGGCAACACGGCGGAGGTCTTCCTTTGAATCGGGCAAGCCCACCTTGATTTTGATGCCGCCGATGCCGTCGTTGATGGATTGCGTGGCGCGTTCCTTGACCTCGTCCAGTGTGGCGTTGAGGAAGCCGCCGGAGGTGTTGTACGTCTGCACGGAATCGCGGTACGAGCCCAGCAGCTTGGCCAAGGGGAGTCCGGCGCGCTTGGCCTTGAGGTCGTAGAGCGCGATGTCGATCGCCGCCAGCGCTTGGGTTGCTACGCCCGAACGGCCCACGGAGGCGCCGGCCCAGAGGAGCTTGGTGTAGATCTTGCCGATGTCGTTGGGGTCCTCGCCGATGATGCCCTCTGCGACTTCCTTGGCGTGGGCATACTGTGCGGGTCCCCCGGCGCGCTTCGAGTAGCTGAATCCCAGGCCACTGTGTCCCTGCTCCGTGGTGATCTCCGCGAAGAGGAACACCACTTCAGTCATGGGCTTCTGACGACCCGTGAAGACTTTGGCATCGCTGATGGGCACGGTGAGTGGAAGCCTGGCGGTGGATAACTTGATGTGGCGGATCAGATCTACGGTGCTCATGGGTCTCCTTGACGAGGCGGCGTTGCCTTTCGCTTAGGATACAAGTTTAAGACTTGTAGAACAAGAGGGCGCCATTGCGCCGTTCCGACGACGGCGCGTGGCGCCGATCCCTGTCAGGCCTTGTCGTGGAGGGTGATGTGATAGCCGTCCGGATCGGCGAAAGTGAAGGTGCGCCCGAAGGGGCCATCGATCGGAGCCGCAACAATGGTGTTGCCATCCGAGGCAAGGGCGTCATGGATTTCCTGCACGCCAGTGGCGTGGAGCCAGATCGCCGCACCCACGCCTGGCTGGGAGAGTGACTCAACCCCCGAGCCCGGAATGATGCTCCGTAGCGCGAAAGCCACAGGCTGGGTTTCGAAAACAACGGCGTGCGGAGGCCCGGCGGGAGAGCGGACCAAGCCGAGGTACTGCTCGTAGAAGGCCCGCGATGCCACGAGGTCGCGGGTTTGGAGGGAGATGAAATCGGGTCCGGTAACGGGCATTTCAGCTTCTTTCGTTCGTGTCAGTTATCTGACATCAGCAATGTATGTCAGAATACTGACATGAGTCAAGAGGGAATCGAGCTCAAGACATCGCTGGGCTATCTCCTGAAGGAAGCGTCCACCGCTCTTCGGGTAGGGATGGAGGCCGTTCTCAAGCCATTGGGCATGACCGTCACCCACTACTCCTGCCTGGAACTGCTTGCTCAGCGGCCGGGGCTCTCCAACTCCGAACTCGCCCGGGGTGCCTTTGTCACCCGCCAATCCATGAACGTGCTGTTGCAGTCCTTGGAACGCGATGGATTCGTGAGCCGGGCCCCGGAGGCCCGTGTGGGTAAAGTTCTTCCCACCGAGCTCACGCCGCTGGGCCGCGAAAGGCTCGCGGAAGCCAGTGCCGCCGTCCGATCCGTGGAAATCCGGATGTTGGAAGGGCTTTCTTCCTCTGAACAGGCCGCTGCCTTCACCATCCTCCGCGGGATGATCCAAGCATTGCGTACTCCGTTTGATCCGGAGCTTGACGGAAATTAGTTCTGCGCCACCTGTTGTGAAGGGCGCCGTCCACCCTGCTGCGCAGCGCTCCCCGCCACAACAACCAGGGCGACTCCCGCAATCTGCAGGGCGGTGGGCGCCTGGGAAAGTACCAGCATTCCGATCAGTACTCCGAATGCAGGCTCAATGGAGAGCAGCGTGCCAAAAGCGGTATGTGTCATTCGACGCAGAGCAAGCATTTCCAGGCCGAAGGCGATCACCGGGGTGATCAGGGCAATCCCGGCCGCGACAGGCAACACCCACCACTCAAAGGAACCACCGAGGACCTGAGGCAGGCCTACGGGAAGTGTTGCCAAGGCGGCAACCGGAATGGTGAGCGACAAGCCACTGATGCCCGAAAAGCGATCTCCCACGTGCTGTGTGAGCACGTTGTACAGCCCCCAGCAGGCGCCGGCGGCCAGTGCGAAACCGACGCCCACCAGATCAATGGATCCGTGCCACGGTTCAGTCAGAAGCACCACACCCGCGAACGCGAGGAGGGGCCAGATGAGCGCCTTCGGCCGCTTGCTCATGATGCCGGCCACTGTCAGGGGACCCAGGAACTCAATGGCGACTGCGGTGCCCAGCGGGATGCGCTCCACCGCGGCAAGGAAGAAGGTGGTCATGAAACCGGTCACCACGCCCAGCGCGATCAATGCCGGCACATCGTGGCGACGCAGGGAGCGGAGTGCCGGCCTGCTGATGATCCAGAGGAACAGGACGCCAAAGCTCATGCGAAGCCAGGCCGTACCGCCCGGTCCCACTTGCTGGATCACCACCACGGACGCGGCGTTTGACAGCTGAATAGCCATCATCGCGGCAACTGCCATGGACCATGGCGGAAGGCCGCCGATGGTTCCGGAGAGGCGTTCACGCATTCGAGTTCTCCGTTCGGTGCGCCGTCCCCACCCCGGGTTCAAACACGGTCAAGGCAAAGCGGGTGGACTGCCGTGAGCTGTTGGAGTAAGCGTGCGGGACGTCGCCGAAAAAGGTCATGGCGTCTCCTGTATCCAGCTCGTGGACTTCACCATCGACGCTTACTGTCAGGGAGCCCTCCAGGACCTGCAGCAGTTCGCGTGTGCCGGCAGAGTGCGCCTCGCTCGCGTGCTGTTCGCCGGCTTCCAGCGTCCAGTCCCAGAGTTCGACGACGTCTGGAGACCCGGTGCCTGCAACCAGGACGGCCCGACCCCCGGAGGCCCCGGTCCACAGCACTGCGCCTTGGCCGGACCGGGTGACCCGCACGGGCCGCGGAGCAGGTGGTTCTACCAGCGCGGGCAGTCCCACGCCCAAGGCATCGCTGAGCCGCAGCAGGGTTCCGATGCTTGGGTTGACCCCGCCCTGTTCGACGTTCACCAGCATGCGGCGGCTGATGCCCGCCGTTTCAGCCAGCTGGTCAAGCGTCCAGCCGCGGCCTTTGCGCTCCTGCTTTACACGCTCACCGATTGCGCGCGCCAACGTCTCTGCACTTTTATCCACACAGTGCAGCATAGTGCACTAAGTGGGCATTAAGCATCCCATGGGGATCCAGCCTTGGTACGTTACGCCCGCAGCGCTCCGAATCCTGCGATCAGGGCTTCAAGTCCCAGGTTGAAGGCAGTGTCTGTTGGCCGCTCCTGGCCTGCCAGGGAGAGGTGTTCCACGGCTGAGGTGAAATTGGGAACCTCGGCGGCCAGGGTGCCGGCGTCGAAAATGTCCTCGGGGGCGGTGACGTCGTAAGCGGCGCCGAAGACGAAGGCTTCCAGGGCCACGATCGCCGAAATAATCCGGTCCTCCGGGAATCCGGCATCGCGGAAACCGGCGGTCACGGACTCGTACATGGCGAGTGTTTTGGGGGCGTTGGCCACAGGAAGTACGGCAATGATGGGTATCAGGGGGGTGTGCTCGGAGAAAACGTCCCGGTAGGACCACGCCCAGCGCCGGACAGCTTCATCCCACGATTCGTAGCCGAAGGCGGACACGTCCACCATTGCGGCCAGGTGGTCCATGAGCAGGATAAGTACGTCGTCCTTGGAGGAGACGTGGTTGTACAGCGCGGAAGGGGCCACTCCCAGGGAGCGGGCCAAGGCCGCCATGGTGAGTCCGTCGTAACCCTTGGTCCTGATCAACTCGAGTGCCGCCGTCGTAATTCCACCTTGGTTCAGGACCCGGGCCATCGGGCGCCCAGCACGACGGCGGGAGGCGGCGGGGGAGCCGGTGGCGGGCTTGGGTGCGGGCATCGGAGGCCTTTCTGCTGCCTGTGTCCCCAGCATTATTCCACTGGGTCTTCACAGCGGCAGATTCCGGGGCTATCATGATCATAAATGAACGTCATTCATTTATTGGTCAGCCACGAACGGACGGCCACGGAAAGGACATCATGAAGAATCTTGATCGCGACGTTGTGATCGTCGGTGCCGGGCCGTCAGGGCTGACGGCGGCACGCGAACTGAAAAAGGCCGGACTCAGCGTTGCAGTGCTCGAGGCACGCGACCGCGTCGGCGGCCGGACCTGGACCGACACCATTGATGGCGCCATGCTGGAAATCGGCGGCCAGTGGGTTTCCCCGGACCAGACCGCCCTCATGGACCTGCTGGGCGAGCTCGGCCTCGAAATGTACTCGCGGTACCGCGACGGCGAGTCCGTCTACATCGGCGCCGACGGCAAGCGGACCCAGTACACCGGAGATACCTTCCCGGTGAACGAAACCACCAAGGCCGAGATGGATAAGTTGGTGGGTATCCTCGACGGGCTCGCCGCAGAGATCGGCCCCACCGAGCCTTGGGCACATCCCAAGGCACGTGAGCTGGATACCATCTCCTTCCACCACTGGCTCCGCCAGAACTCCCACGACGAAGAGGCCTGCAACAACATTGGCCTGTTCATCGCCGGTGGCATGCTGACCAAACCCGCCCACGCCTTCTCCGCACTCCAGGCCGTCCTGATGGCAGCCTCGGCCGGCAGTTTCAGCCACCTGACGGACGAAGACTTCATCCTGGACAAGCGCGTTGTGGGCGGCATGCAGCAGGTGTCACTGCTGCAGGCAGCCGAGCTGGGTTCCGACGTCGTCCTGAACAGCCCGGTCCGCACCATCAACTGGTCAGAGAACGCCGTGACCGTTGTTTCGGACGAGGCAACCGTCAATGCCCGTTACGTGATCATGGCTGTTCCGCCCAACCTGTACTCCAGGGTTTCCTTCAACCCTCCGCTGCCCCGCCGCCAGCACCAGATGCACCAGCACCAGTCGCTGGGCCTCGTCATCAAGGTGCACGCCGTCTATGAGACACCGTTCTGGCGTGAAGCGGGCCTCTCCGGCACAGGATTCAGCGCCGGCGCGCTGGTCCAGGAGGTCTACGACAACACCAACCACGGCGATTCGCGTGGCACCCTGGTGGGCTTCGTCTCGGACGAAAAGGCCGACGCCGTGTTCGAGCTCAGCGCCGAAGACCGCAAGAAAGCCATCCTGGAATCGATCGCAGGTTTCCTGGGCGACCAGGCGCTGACTCCCGAGGTCTACTACGAGTCCGACTGGGGCTCGGAGGAATGGACACGTGGCGCCTATGCGTCCAGCTACGACCTGGGTGGCCTGCACCGCTACGGCAAGGATCAGCACGCCAACGTGGGGCCGATCTACTGGTCCTCCTCGGATCTGGCAGCCGAGGGATACCAGCACGTGGATGGTGCAGTGCGTATGGGCCAGGCCACGGCCGCGCGGATCGTCGAAGCAAACACACTGAGTTCTGTAACGGTCTGATCGCCGTGACCACCGCACCGGCAGGCCGGGGGAAGTGAACCCCCGGCCTGCCGGCCGCACTGCTTAAGAGCCGAAGGGAACACCATGCGTTACGTAGTGGGTTATACCGCCAACGCCAGGGGACACGACGCCGTGCACCTCGCCGTTGCTCTCGCCAGGAACCAAAACGTAAGCCTGGACCTCGTCCTGGTGATCCCGGAGGACTCTCCTTACAACGCCGTCTATCCGCCTGAGGCCGGCTACAACGACATCCTCAACGACCAAGCCCAAACGTGGCTGGACCAGGGGCTGTCCCTCATTCCGGACGACGTCACGGCACGCGGGCATATCCGCCGTGGCGATTCGGAGGCCCAAACTCTCATCAACACTGCCGTGGAACTGGATGCGGCGGCGTTGGTCATCGGCGCCACCAACAGCGGGCTGCTCAAGCGCTTCACCATCGGATCTGTTGCCGGCTCGCTGCTCCATTCCGCGCCGTTGCCGGTGGCACTGGCGCCGCAGGGTTACCAGCGGACCGAGCCGATCACCCGGATCAGCTGCGGTTTCGGAACGCGCCCCGGCGCTGATGAACTGCTGGACGTTGCCGTGGAATCAGCGCGGGACCGCGGCCTTCCGCTGCGGCTTGTCTCACTGTTGGCGCTCGACGGCGGCGACTCGCCCGAGCTGCTCGACGCGGCCTGGATGCATGCCGCCCAGCGGATTGCCGCCGTCGAAAGTTCGTCCGATGACCCGCAGCTGTCCGAGCCCGAAATTGTGGTGGCTCAGGGCCGGACCATCGAAGAGGCCGTGGACCGGATGGACTGGGAAGACGGCGAAATTCTGCTGATCGGGTCCAGCCGTTTGGCCCAGCACCGCGCAACTTTCCTGGGGACTACTGCCAACAGGATCCTGCGCGCACTTCCCGTTCCCATGATCGTGGTTCCCCGCGATTACACGCGTCAAATCTCCTAGCAATCGCCTGAGAGGCAAAACCCATGTCTACTGCACCAAAGACGGTCCAGTCGAAAGAAACAGCGGCCCTGAGTGAAAAGGGGCTGAAAGCCGGATCGGTGGGCTTGATCGGCGCCGTCGTGATCGGTGTTTCCTGCATTGCACCCGCTTATACCCTCACTGCGGCCCTGGGCCCCACAGTCTCCGAAGTGGGTGTCCACCTTCCGGCCATCTTCCTGGTGGGCTTCATTCCCATGTTGCTGGTGGCGCTGGGTTACCGCGAACTCAACAACGCCATGCCCGACGCCGGTACCTCCTTCACCTGGGCAACGCGCGCCTTTGGCCCGTGGATCGGGTGGATGGGCGGTTGGGGACTGATCGCTGCAACGATCATTGTGTTGTCCAACTTGGCGGCCGTGGCGGTGGACTTCTTCTACCTGATGCTCGGCCAGTTGTTCAGCAACCCCGAGCTCGCGTCGCTCAGCAAGGTCCTGCCGCTCAACATCGCCACCACGTTGGTGTTCATTGCCCTGGCATGTTGGATCTCGTACCGCGGCATGGAAACCACCAAAGGCGTCCAGTACGTACTGGTGGCCTTCCAACTGCTGGTCCTTGGCTGGTTTGCCGTGTCCGCGTTCATCCATGTGGCCAACGGGACCGCATTCGATGCCACCGCCATTTCGCCCGACTGGTTCAATCCCTTTGCCGTTGATTCGTTCTCTTCCTTTGCTGCAGGAGTCTCGCTCTCCATCTTCATTTACTGGGGTTGGGACGTCACGCTCACCATGAACGAGGAAACCAAGAACCCGGAGAAGACTCCCGGACGCGCCGCGACCATCACTGTGTTGGTCATTGTGGTCATCTACATGACCGTTGCGCTGGCCACACTCTCCTTCGCAGGCGTGGGCGACGCGGGCCTGGGTGCCGGAAACCCGGAGAACCAGTCCAGCATCTTCGCCGTCCTGGCAGGTCCGGTCATGGGTCCGTTCGCCATCCTGATGTCCCTGGCCATCCTCAGCAGCTCCGCAGCATCCCTGCAGTCCACCTTTGTTTCGCCGGCCAGGACCATGTTGGCCATGGGACATTACCGTGCACTCTCGCCGCGCTTTGGCAGGATCAGCCCCACGTACAAGTCGCCCAGCTTCGCCACGATCGCGGCTGCCATAGCGGCTGCGGCGTTCTACGTGATCACCCGGACCGTTTCCGAGAACGCCTTGTGGGACACCATCACCGCCTTGGGCATGATGATCTGCTTCTACTACGGCATCACTGCATTGGCCTGCGTATGGTTCTTCCGGGCTACCGCCTTCCGCAGCGTCCGGGCGTTCTTCTTCAGCTTCCTGGCGCCGCTGGTGGGCGGGGTCATCCTGTTGGTCATGTTCGTCAAGACGGCAATCGACTCCATGGACCCCGGGTACGGCTCAGGTTCCTCCGTTGGCGGGGTTGGCCTGGTGTTCGTACTGGGCATGGGCGTCATCCTGCTGGGCGTCGCCATCATGCTGGTGATGTACCGGGTACGGTCCGAGTTCTTCAAAGGCAAGGTGCTGGGCAGGGCCTAGCTGGTCACCTGGCGCGGGACGCCGGCGGCACGTTCCGCTGCCGCGAGGGCATTGGAGAGGTGCTCCACGGCATCTCCGTAGTCGGTTCCGGCAGTCACCCGGCAATGCTCGGCGTGACGCATGGCGCGGGTCAGGGCGGCGGTCTCCGCTGCCCTGACGTCAGTCATTGCCGGGAAATCAATGGTTTGCGCGGGGTCCAGTTCGTACTGCTGCCATTGCCGGACCAGGCTCTGGTGGCGGGCCACGTCCTCGGAAAAACCGGCACGACGGCGGGGCTCGGCTGCGTGCTGACGCTCCACTTTGCGGATGGTGGCCAGGGTTGCCGCCGAGGTGGCCACGGCGCCCATGACCATGATCAGGCCGGCTGGCCCCCAGTGCACCGCCGGGACCAGGACTGCCGGAAGGATCACTACGGAGCCTCCGAAGAGGTCCCAGAAAATTGCATCCGGTTCGTCCCCTGGGCCACGGGTCAATTTCCCATGCAGGGAGTAGGTGGTGGCTGCAGTCGCGAGGACCAGAGCCAACCCCCAGAGAAGCATCATGACGGGCATCGGACCACCTCCTGGTGGGATCTCCTTGCTGTCCTTCCAGTATGGGCCAGCCGCACGCCGGTGGCGAGGGGCAGGTGGGGATGGGGGAATCCTGGACCTATTGACCCCGATCAACCGCCAGGAACCGTTGGGCCAGGTGCGCGAATGCATCCGCCAGGCCTGCCGGCTCTGCGCGATGGATCGGCGCGTCGAAGCGGGCAAGGGAAGCGGCCAACGCCACCCAGGACCACGAGCCCATGGTTACCCGGCACGTGTCCTTCTCCAATTCCTCCACGCTGCCTTCGCCGATGAACGGAGCAGCCAGGGACGCTGCCATCCCAAGGACGGCGCTTCCCTCACACGGCCAGGAGGCAGACGAACCGGCGGATCCGCGGAAACGTCCTGACAGGTATTGCTGGACATCTCCGCCGGGCAGCGACCGCGGGTGGAATGTGGGTCCAGTGGGAATCTTCGGAACCATCCGGTCCGCCCGGAACACACGCCAATCATCCACGTCCAGATCCCAGCCCACCACATACCAGCGGGCGTTGCGGAACACCAGGTGATGCGGTTCGATCCTCCTCCGGGATGGTTTGGAGTCGGACTCTTTGCCCGCCTGAACGTACTCGAAGCGCAGTACCTCCTGTGCCCTGACGGCAGTGCTGAGGGCAACCAGGACGTCGGAGGCCACCCCCGGCTCCGATGGTGGAGCGGTGGAGAAGGAGATGCTGTCCACGCGATGACGGAGCCGTGACGGCATGACTTGCCGGACGGTATGCAGCGCCCGCAACGCTGGCTCGGGATCGCTCAGTCCGGCGGCCCAGGACGCTTGAAGGGCCACAGCCAGGGCGACGGCTTGCTCGTCGTCGAACAGCAGTGGCGGGAGCTCGGAGCCGGCGTCCAGGCGGTAGCCGCCGTCCGGCCCTTTGAACGCGAGGACGCGGTACCCCAGCTCCCTGAGCCGATCAACATCGCGGCGGAGGGTGCGGTCACTGACGTCCAACCGGTCGGCAAGGACCCCGCCAGGCCAATCGCGCCGGGTTTGGAGTAGGGAGAGCAGTGCCAACATGCGGGCCGAAGGTGTTGCCATATTTCCAGTCTCCTCGAAATAGCGGACAGAATCTGACCGCTACTCCTGTGAAGCTGTTCGTGGCGCTGGCAACCACGCCACCCGTACAAGGAGAAACACATGCCGATCACCATCACCCCCCACCTCAACTTCCGGGGCACAGCACGCAAGGCGCTCGAGCTGTACCGCGAGGCCTTTGGAGGCGAACTCTCCGTCATCACCTACGCCGATATGGGCAACGCCAACACGGACACGGCGGACCATGTGGTGTGGGGACAAGTAGAGGCCGGAAATGGGTTCCGGATCATGGCCCACGACGTTTACCCGCACTTGCCGTGGCATCAGGGGCAAAACCCGTTCTACGTTTCCGTGCGGGGGACCAGCGATGCCGAGCTTCAGGGGTATTGGGACAAGCTGGCCACTGGAGGCTCGATCATCCAGCCTCTGGGACCATCCCAGTGGGCCCCCCTTTACGGCCAACTCACTGACGCCTTTGGCGTCACCTGGGTGCTGGACCTTGAAGCCGCCTACACCCCGGCCTGACCCTGCTTCCCGGCGGCTCCCCGGCGTAGCCTTTGTCCATGAGACTGAAAATGCTGAGCATCCACGTCAAGGACCCTGCGCTGGCCCACGCCTTCTACACGGGGACCCTGGGCTTCGACACCTTGATGGCCATGCCCGAGTACAACCTTTTCATCATCAAGGACCCAGGGGCTGGGGACGATTCACCGGGACTGTTGCTTGAACCCAGCGACAACCCGATCGGCTCCGACTACATGAATGCGGTGTACCAAGCAGGGATGCCTGCCCTGGTCCTTGGGGTACCGGACGTGCGGGCAGAGTACGATCGCCTGCTTGCCGCCGGAGTGGCCTTCAAAAGCGAGCCGGCGGAGGACCCGTCCGGCATCAGCGCGGTGTTCGACGACGGCTGCGGAAACTACGTCCAACTCCACCAGGACTGAACTGCTTCGGCGTAAAAATGAAATGGCTGTGGCCGGGACATACGTCCCGGCCACAGCTTTTTGATGCCTATGTGCCCTAGAACCCTACGCGTGGTTGCGCTTGGTGCCCTTGGGGGCCTCGCGCTTGGCGGCCGCGTTTTCACGGGCCTCCTTCGTGGCGGCCTTCTTGTGTGCTTCATCTTTCACGCGCTGGGCTTCGCTGCGAACAGCGGCGTGGGTGGCGCGCTCGGTGACCAGCCACTGCGGGGGAGCTTGCAGCAGCTCGGCGATCTGCGCCGTCGTGAGTGCGTCTTCCACTCCACCGCGGGCCAGGCCGCTGATGGAGATGTTCAGCTTCTGCGCCACCACCGGACGCGGGTGCGGGCCGTTGCGGCGCAGTTCGGCCAACCACTCCGGCGGGTTGGCCTGAAGCTCGGCGAATTCATCGCGGGAGATGGATGAATCCTGGAACTCCTGGGGTGTTGCGGGCAGGTAGATGCCGAGTTTCTTGGCAACTGTTGCCGGCTTCATGGACTGGGAGTTGGAGGACGTCATGCTTCAAGGGTATCTGGCCGGTACTGTGAGTGTGTGCCAGCCGCTGAAGAATCCCCCGAAACAATTGAGCCGCTCCCCAACCTCCGCTTCGCCTATGTTGCAGGTGTGACGCCCGGGAAGTGGATCCGCCGGTGGGAAGAGCGGATGCCCACGGTTCCGTTGGTCTCCTTCATGTCCGACGACGACGCCCAGGTTTCGGTACTGCGCGACGGTTCCGCAGACCTCAGCTTTGTCCGGTTGCCCGTGGAACGCGACGGCCTGAACGTCATCCCGCTCTACGAGGAGCAACCTGTGGTGGTGGCCCCCAAGGGCCACGAAATCTCCGTGTTCGAGGAAGTCGCGCTGGACGATTTGTCCGAGGAGAACTTCCTGGACATCGACGAAATGGGTGGGCCGGACATGGCCCTCCAGGTGGTTGCATCCGGTGCCGGGCTGGCGATCCTTCCGATGTCCGTGGCGCGTCACCTGAATGCTAAAGACACTGTCATGCGTCGCCTGACCGGGGCTCCCACCACGCAGATCGGCTTGGCGTGGCTGGAGGGTTCGGACAGCCCCATCATTGAAGAGTTCATTGGAATCGTCCGGGGACGGACGGCGCAGAGTTCGCGCCAACCATCAGCCCAACAGGAGAAGCCCAAGAAGGCGCCCAAGCCCGATCGTCGTGGCGGCGGCCCAAAGAAGCCCGCGGTCGCGCAGCGCTACGCCCCCAATCCGGACAAGGGTCGCGGCAAGGGTTCGCGGAAGAAGGGCAAGCGCTGACTATTCGCCGTGGATGGTGGTTTGCTGCTGCTCTGAACGGTTGAGGTACGCGAGGAGCAAATCCGCCGCACGGTCCAGTTGACCCGTTTCCAAGGCTGCGCAGATCTGCTCATTCTCCGTGAGCCAGTCGCTGTAGAAGTGCGCGTTCATGGTGGCTTTGTGGAAGTAGAGCCGCATCTCGGCCAGGATCTGCGCCATGATCGTGTTCAACCGGTTGCTCTCGGCCAGGGCCACGATTGCACCGTGGAAGTGCTGGTTGGCGCTTCCCAACCCCTCGTTGTCGTTGCTCGCAGCAGCCTGCTTGCCTTCCTCGACGGCGGCCCTGACGGCGGCTACGCGCTCGGGTGAACCGCCGGCGCGGATGGAACTGACCTCGATTGCCCGGCGAACCGTGTAGACGTCGTGGATGTCGCCTGCTTCAAGAGTGGCCACAAAGACGCCCTTATTGGGCTGGCGGAGGAGTAGGCGTTCACCGGCCAGTTCGGCGAAAGCTTCGCGGACGGTGTTCCGGGAAACGCCCAGGTCCTCGGCAATGGTGGCTTCGGTGAGCTTGGCCCCCGGGACCAGGAATCCTTCGGCCAATTGGTAGCGCAGCTCCTCCGCGACTCTCTCGGCTACGGACGGAACTTTCATCCGCACCCTGGCCCGCGCACCGTCAAAGCCAGCGTGTTCGCTTTTTTCCTGATCTGCACTGGCCATGCCTCAAAATTACACGATTGCCGAAAACTAGGATCGCTGGATTGTTGAACAATCCAGCAGATTGATGCATCCTAGATGTAACGCGCATCACGAGGCAGGGATCACACTCATGGCAATCATTGACTTGAACAGCGACGTCGGAGAGTCTTTCGGCCGGTGGACACTTGGCGATGATTCGGCCATGTTCCGCTCCGTCTCCAGCGCAAACGTGGCCTGTGGATTTCACGCTGGCGACCCCAGCGTCATCCGCAACACCTGCGAAAAGGCGGTTGAGGCCGGCGTCGTTATCGGAGCGCATGTGGGCTACCGTGATCTGGCGGGATTCGGCAGGCGCTTCATGGACATCGATCCCGTGGAGCTGGCTGACGATGTTGTGTACCAGATCGGTGCCTTGCAAGCCTTGGCTGCCGTGTCCGGCGCCAAGGTCCACTACGTCAAGCCGCACGGCGGCCTCTACAACGCGATCGTGAAGCACACCGCCCAGGCACGCGCCGTCGTCGAGGCTGTGAAATCGGTTGACCCCAACCTTCCGATCCTTGGCCTCCCCGGCTCCGAGGTCCTGCGCCTCGCTGAGGAAGCCGGCCTTCGGGGCGTTTCCGAAGCATTCGCGGACCGTGCTTACAACCCGGACGGCACGCTGGTTTCCCGCTCACAACCGGGGGCCGTTCTTCATGACCCCTCAGAAGTGGCCCAGCACGTCCTGCGCATGGCTACCGAACAGTCCGTCAGGACCATTGACGGTTCCATCCTGAAAATCCGCGCAGAGAGCATCTGCGTGCATGGTGACTCACCCGGAGCCGTGGCAATGGCTACCGCAGTGAAGTCCGCTCTGGGCGACGCCGGCGTAACTGTCGGCTCGTTCCTCTAGTCCCATCCCAGACACCGCACCACCCCTCATCCCCCCGGAGGACATCATGACCAGCACCAACAATGCAGCCAAGGCAGTGACAAGGAAGCCACCGCCCGGCGCGCTCAAGGCGTACATTGCCAGCCTCACCGGTACCTCGCTGGAGTACTACGACTTCGCGATCTACTCGGTGGCCTCGGCCCTCGTGTTTCCCAAGATCTTTTTCCCCGGCAATGACGAGTTCGTGGCGTTGCTCCTCTCATTCTCAGCATTTGCGGTTGGTTACTTGGCCCGGCCGATTGGTGGCGTGATCTTTGGTCGCCTCGGAGACAAGATTGGCCGTAAGTACGTCCTGGTCTTCACGCTCGTCCTGATCGGCGTCGCTACGGTCCTCATCGGCGCGCTGCCTGACTACTCAGTGATCGGTGTCGCGGCGCCCACCATCCTGGTGCTCCTGCGTTTGGCGCAGGGCATTGGCGTTGGTGGCGAATGGGGCGGTGCAGTGCTGCTGTCCAGCGAATTCGGCGACCCCAACAAGCGCGGCTTCTGGTCTTCCGCGGCCCAGATCGGCCCGCCCGCCGGCAACCTCATGGCCAACGGTGTCCTCGCCATTCTCGCCGCTTCCCTCAGCGAACAAGCCTTCCTGTCTTGGGGCTGGCGCGTAGCCTTCCTGGCCTCCGCACTTCTGGTGGGCTTCGGCCTGATCATCCGGCTGAAGCTTGAAGAAACCCCCGTATTCAAGGCCATCCAGGCCCAAGGCGACCGTCCCAAGGCTCCCATCAAGGAAGTCTTCACCACGCAACCCAAGGCGTTGGTGGCCGCGGCTCTCTCCCGTGTTTGCCCTGACATCCTGTACGCACTGTTTACGGTGTTCGTGGCTGTTTATGCCACCAAGGAACTGGGCATGACCACCGGCAACGTGCTGTCCGCCATCTTGATCGGCTCCGCATTCCAGCTCTTCCTCATCCCCGCGGCCGGTGCGCTGACGGACCGTTTCAACCGTCGCTGGGTCTACGGCATCGCCGCAGCTGCAACAGCGGCTTACATTCCCCTGTTCTTCCTCATGATCCAGGGCAAGTCCGTTGCCATGCTGACAGTCGGCACCGTGATTGGCCTGGCACTCCACGCCTTCATGTACGGCCCCCAGGCCGCCTTCATCACGGAGCAGTTCCCTGCCCGCCTGCGGTATGCGGGCAGCTCGCTGGCCTACACCCTGGCCGGTGTCGTTGGCGGAGCCATTGCACCCATCATCTTCACGGCGCTCTACGGCGCAGCCGGTGGCGGTTGGTACCTGATCGCCGTCTACATCCTGGTGGCCGCTGTTGTCACCATCGTCGGCATGCTCCTCGGCCGCGACCCCGAGCCGGAAGAAGACGTCCGACTGATGCAGGGGACGCACGCTCAGCCGGCGACGTAACGAAAAATGGAAACCGTGATGCACACAGCTACAGCCAAGAGGGTTCGCTCCGTCAGGCCCGTCGGCACCCGCGCCGTGCTGGCCGAACTGGACGGCCTGCAGGATGTCCTCGCGCTGCAGGACATGCTCAACAAGTCTCCGCTGCCCGGGCAGGTGGACGTACTTGCCGCCGCGGAAACGGTGATGGTGGTGGGTGAATCTGCCGCTGCCACCCGCGCCATTGGCGCCCGCCTTCTTGAGTTGGAGCTTTTGCCCCGTGAAGCCACCGGCTCAGGCCTGGTGGTCATAGATACGGTGTACGACGGCGAAGACCTCGCCGATGTCGCTGAATTGACCCGACTGAGCGTCGAAGGCGTTGTTGCTGCCCACACCGGCCAGATTTGGACGGTTGCCTTCGCTGGCTTCGCGCCCGGATTTGGGTACATGGTGGGAGAGAACGAGGCCCTCACGGTTCCTCGCCGTTCTTCCCCGCGTACAGCAGTTCCCGCTGGGTCCGTGGCCCTCGGTGGTCAGTACTCGGCCGTCTACCCTCGCCGTTCGCCGGGCGGGTGGCAGTTGATAGGCCGGACCGGGGCCCGGATGTGGGACTTGGACCGCGCGCAGCCGGCGCTGGTTCGCCCGGGTGATCGTGTGCAATACCGGGCCATCCGCGAGGTCGTGAACGCCACGGCAGCCGTTGACCAGGAGCCTGGAAAGGAACCCCACCAAGGACCTGGCCTCTTTGTTGTGTCCCCGGGAGCACAGAGTTTGATCCAGGATTTGGGGCGCCGCGGCTACGGCCCGTTGGGGGTCTCCGCTGCAGGCGCACTGGACCGGGCATCGCTCCGGCGGGCCAACCGGCTGGTAGGAAACCACGCTGCCGCCGCAGCCATCGAGTCCGTCAGCGGTGGGCTGGCACTGGAAGCGGTGGAGGACCAGGTGATTGCCGTGACCGGTGCGCCGGCAACGCTGACGGTCCAACCGCCGTCGTGGACGGATTCCGACGGCGACACCCGGCAAGGTGCCCCGAGGACAGTTCCCATGGCCACCCCGTTCGCCCTGCTTGACGGTGAGGTCCTCACGGTGGGCCCGCCTGCCTCAGGCTTCCGGAATTACGTGGCCATCCGCGGCGGAGTGGATGTCCCGGAGGTCCTGGGCAGCAGGTCCACCGACACCATGTCCGGGATCGGACCAAAGCCCTTGGCCGCCGGCACGGTGCTGCCCCGGGGCGCGGCCACGGCCTCCACAGCCGTGGGCAGCCCCGAACTGCAGCCTGAGTTTCCAGGCGCCGGAGTAACCGAAGTGGAGGTGGTTCCCGGGCCTCGTGCCGACTGGTTCGACCCATCAGCCATGGAGTCCCTGACCAGCCAGGACTGGGTGGTGACACCCCAATCAAATCGCGTGGGGCTACGCCTGGACGGGATGCCGCTGGAGCGGACCCGTGACGGTGAGCTCCCCAGCGAAGGAACCATGGCCGGAGCGCTGCAGATACCGCCCGCCGGACTTCCTGTCCTCTTCCTGGCGGACCACCCCATCACGGGCGGCTACCCGGTGATTGGCGTGGTGCGGGATGAACACCTGGACCGGGTGGCGCAGGTCCCCATCGGCGGGCGGATCCGGTTCCGCCTTTCCCCGGAATTCAACAAGACCAAAGAAGTGAGTGAAGATGCATAAGGTCCTGATCGCCAACCGCGGCGAAATTGCTGTGCGCGTGGCCCGAGCCTGCCATGACGCCGGTATCTCCTCAGTGGCCGTCTATGCGGACATCGACGCCGATGCCCTGCACGTCGGTGCCGCGGATGAGGCCTACAGTTTGGGCGGAAACAGCCCAGCGGACACGTACCTGAACATCGGAAAACTGCTCGATGTTGCGGCCCGCTCCGGTGCTGACTCGGTCCATCCCGGGTATGGCTTCCTCTCCGAGAATGCGGACTTTGCCCAGGCTGTCATCGACGCCGGGCTGGAGTGGATCGGTCCCTCGCCCGAGTCGATCCGCCAGTTGGGCAACAAGATCACCGCACGGGAGATTGCCGTGCGGGCCGGGGCGCCCTTGGTGGCGGGCAGTGATGGTCCCGTGGAGTCTGCGGCTGAAGCGCGTGCCTTCGCCGAGGAGCACGGGCTCCCCATGGCCATCAAGGCCGCCTTTGGAGGCGGCGGCCGCGGCCTCAAGGTGGTCCGTGAACTCGCCGAGGTAGAGGAAGCTTTTGATTCCGCCGTCCGTGAGGCAGTGGTGGCCTTCGGCAGGGGCGAATGCTTTGTGGAGCAGTACTTGGACCGGCCACGGCACGTGGAGGCCCAGATCATTGCCGACACCCACGGCAATGTTGTGGTGGTGGGCACCCGCGACTGCTCCCTGCAGCGGCGCCACCAAAAGCTGGTGGAAGAGGCCCCCGCACCTTTCCTGAGCGGCGAACAGCAGCAGAAGATCTACGACGGCGCCAAAGCGATCATCCGCGAGGCCGGCTACTACGGTGCCGGAACAGTGGAGTTCCTGGTCTCTGCTGACGGTGCCGTGGCGTTCCTGGAGGTCAACACCCGGCTTCAGGTTGAACACCCCATCACGGAAGAGACGGCAGGCATTGACCTGGTGCAGGAACAACTCCGCATAGCTGCCGGGTTGCCCCTGAGTATTTCCACGGACCCTTCTCCCCGCGGACATTCCTTTGAGTTCCGGCTCAACGCCGAGGATGTGGGGCGCGGATTCCTGCCTTCCCCGGGAACGGTTGAATCCTTCGAGGGACCCACCGGCCCTGGAATTCGGCTGGACTCCGGGGTGCGCAGTGGTTCCGTGGTGCCGCCACAATTCGATTCGCTGCTGGCCAAGCTGGTGGTTACCGGGGCCGACAGGCAGCAGGCGCTTCGCCGTGCGCGCCGCGCGCTCGCCGACATGAAGATCACCGGCGTGGCCACCGTACTTCCGTTCCACCGGGCCGTTCTGGAGTCCAGTGACTTCACGTCCGCCACCGATCTCCGGGTGCACACCCGGTGGATCGAAACCGACTTCGCTGACAAGATCCCGGTGGACCCGGACTACAGCCACTCGGCTCCTGCGGGCAGCAGGCGAACCATCACCGTGGACCTGGACGGCAAGCGGCTGGCCGTAGGACTGCCCGCGGACCTGCTGGACGGTTGGGCACGCTCCGGGCAGGGGCTGCCGCCTGCATCCCTGACCGATGCGCCGGGTTCTGTCATCCCCGGCGGCGACTCACCAGCTGAGTCGGCCCTGGTGTCCACCATGGCCGGCACCGTGGTGAAGTGGCTGGTGGAACCCGGAGGGACGGTCAAGAACGGAGATCCGCTGGTGGTGCTGGAGGCCATGAAGATGGAGACGCAACTGACTGCCCACCGCGCCGGGACGCTCGCAGACGTAGCCGCTGCGCCCGGGGAAGTGGTGACCGCCGGCGCCGTGCTGGCCCATATTGAGTAGTGCCGCTATTGAGTAGTCCCGCTATTCCGTTGCCGGACCGCTATTCCGTCGCGGCCCGGCAACGTAACTGCGGCCCGGCAACGTAACTGCGGGCTGGCAACGAAATTACGAGCCGGTGGCGTGATCAGAGCTACGACGTAACAGGAACGCCCAGCACGGTGTCCAGCAACGTATTGCTGAACTTCCCCGACGGATCATGTGCCCGGACCAAAGCCCGGAAATCGTCGAACCGCGGGTAAAGCGCCGCAAAGTTGTACTGGGCGGGAGTGAACAGCTTGCCCCAGTGCGGCCGTGCGCTGAATGGGCGCAGCGCCTCCTCCAACTCGGGAAGCACGGCTTCCACGTCCTCCTGGCGCGGCTTCCACGTGAAGTGCAGGGCGACACTTTGCTGCTGGTAGAACGGGCTGAGCCAAAACTCGTCGGCAGCAATGGTGCGGATCTCGGATACAAAGAGCAGGGGCGCGATCTTGTCTGCGATCGCACGGACCGCTTGAAGGGCTGCGGGTGCTTGGTCCAGGGGCAACAGGAACTCGCTCTGAAGCTCCTCGCCGTTGCTGGGAGTGAATTCGTGGCGGAAATGGGGCAAACGATCCAGCCATTTACCTGAAACATCCAGCTGTTCCGTGCAGTTTTCGGCCGACATGTCCGGAAGTGGGTGCAAAGCCGCTGTTGCCGGTGTGGCCCCGAACAGGTCAACCAGCGGCGCTTCTGTGTCAAGGGCCTTGAACCACACCTGCGGGATGGTGTCACCGGTGTAGTCCGTAAAGAAGCTCACGCTGTAGGCACTGGCTGCAATGGTGTGGAAGTTGGCCAGGGCGCCTTCCCAGGACAAGTTGGTGAGCACGCGCTGGCGGACTTCAAAGCTGGGACGGACAGAGAGCTCAAGTCCCGTGACGATGCCCAGTGCTCCCACGCCCACCACGCTGGCGTGGAAATCGGCGTCGTCCGCGGTCAAGGTGACCAACTCGCCTGAAGCGCGTACCAAGTCAATAGCGACGACGGCGGCAGCCAAGGAGGGGTTGTTGACGCCACTGCCGTGGGTGCCGGTCTGGATGGCGCCGGCCACGGAGATGTGGGGAAGGGAGGCCAGGTTGTGGATGGCATAACCCCGTTCCTCGAGGGCGCGTCCCAGGGCTCCGTAACTGATGCCGCCGCTGACGCGGACCGTGGACTTCTCCTTGTTGAGGATCACTTCCTGGGGTAGTCCATCCAGCAGGATGTGTGTGCCATCGGTGTCTGCAACGGTGTTGAAGGAGTGGCGGGAACCCAGCGCTTTGATCCTTGAAGCGCTGGCCACGAGTTCCTGAAGCTCCGCCACGGTGGTTGGACGGTGCACTTCCGCGGAAGAGTACTCGAGATTTCCTGCCCAGTTCTTCATTGAAGGATCTTCCCCTAGGAATTAGTAAGTGCCTTAATTGTTCACGGCCTTAACTAAATTAGTCAAGGGGTGTCCGCAGGCGGTCCGGGAGCTCACCTGCGGCCTGGTGTCAGTCCTTCAACGGGCGGCGGGCCAGCCAAGCGGCAACGATCGCGCCGGAGATGTTGTGCCACAGGGAGAAGACGGCGGACGGCAGTGCTGCCAGCGGGCTGAAGTGCGCGGTTGCCAGCGTGGCAGCCAGCCCCGAGTTCTGCATGCCGACTTCGAAAGCCAAGGCGCGGCGGGCTTTGTCATCCAGCCTTCCCAGCTTGCCGGCGAGGTACCCCAGGCCCAGGCCGAAGCCGTTGTGGAGGACCACGGCCAGGAACACAATCGCCCCCGCTGCCACGATCTTGCTGGCACTGCCGGCCACCACGATTGCCACGATCAGGGAAATCACCACAGCAGATGCCCAGGGCAGGACGGGGAGGACTTTCGCCACCACCTTGGAGAGGAACAGCCGGGCCAGCAAGCCCGCGATCACGGGAAGAAGGACCGTCTTCACGATGTCCAGGACCATGGCGCCGGCGTCAATATGCAGGAAGGAGCCGGCGAGGAACAGGGTCAACGCCGGAGTCACCAGGGGGGCGATGAGGGTGGATACCGAGGCCACGGCGACGGACAGCGCAACGTCCCCCTTGGCAAGGAATGCCATCACGTTGGACGCCGTTCCGGAGGGAGCGCAGCCCACCAGGATCAGGCCCACCGCCAATTCCGGCGGGAGTTGCAGCAGCACGGCGATCAGCCAGCCCGCGCCGGGCATGATCACGTAGTGGGCAACGATGCCTAGCGCCACCGCCCACGGCCGGCGCGCCACCGAGGCGAAGTCCGGCGGGGTCAACGTCAGGCCCATGCAGAACATGATGACGCCCAGCAGGTAGGGAACGGCCACGCCCATGGGTTTGAAGACATCCGGAATCAGGAAGCCCACCACGCCGGCAAGCACCACCAGCAGCGGGAACACCGTGACGGCTACCCGGGCAATCCTGGCCTCGGCGGCGAGGGCAGGGTTCACGGGAGCCGCGGATTCATCATTCTTAGGGGGAGTGTTGGTTGCCTCAAGCATCCATCCATGCTCACACTTGCCGTGCGGGCAGGCGAGTTCATTACATTCGCTGACGTGTATATGTCAGGTGACCGTCAGGATCCCAGTTTCCCGGCCAAGCGCTCACGCATCCGGACGCTTGCCTGGTTGAGGCCAATGAACTCCACCTCGCGGCCATGGTTGCGGTACTTCTCCGTCACCGAATCCAGCACGGCAACTGTGGAGGCATCCCAGATATGCGAGCCGTGAAGGTCAATGATCACCCGATCTATGCCTTCGGAGGAATCCTTCGCATAGTCGAATTGCGTGTAGAGATCATTGGAGGACGCGAAGAAGAGCTCACCATCCACGGTGTAGGTTGCCACATGCTGGCCATTGAGCTCCAGCTCGGTCCGCTCAACGGTCGCGAAGTGCGCCACCCTCCGCGCGAAGAGAACCATGGCAGCCAGGACGCCGACGCCGACGCCCACCGCCAGGTTGTGCGTCGCCACCACTGCGGCAACGGTCAGCAGCATTACCGCCGTCTCCGATTTCGGCAGGCGCTTCAGGGTGGAAATCCGTACCGAGTGCCAATCAAAGGTGATGAGCGAAACGAAGATCATCACGGCTACCAGGGCGGCCATGGGGATCATCCCCACAACATCGCCCAACACCACCACCAACAACAGGAGGAATACACCCGCCAGGAAGGTGGAAAGGCGGCTGCGCGCTCCCGAGCCCTTGACGTTGATCATGGTTTGGCCGATCACCGCGCAACCACCCAGCCCACCCAGGAAGCCCGTCACGATGTTTGCCGCTCCCTGACCCCAGGAGACGCGTGTCTTGTTGGAACGGGTGTCCGTAATGTCGTCAACCAGTTTGGCTGTCATCAACGACTCAAGGAGGCCCACCAAAGCCATGGACAGGGCAAAGGGGGCAATGATCTGGAATGTCTCCAAGGTCAAGGGAACATGGGGCAGGAAGAACCCGGGAAGACTGTCCGGGAGTTCGCCTTTGTCGCTCACAGTCGGAACGTCGATGCCGCCCACTACGGTTACCAGCGTGATCAGCACGATGGCCACCAGCGGTGCGGGAATGGCAGTAGTCAGGCGCGGAAGCCCGAATACGATCACCAGTCCCACCACCACGATCGGATAGACCATCCACGGTACGTTGAACAGTTCCGGCATCTGGGACGTGAACACCAGAATGGCCAGGGCATTCACGAACCCGATCATCACGGAGCGCGGAATGAACCGCATCAACCTGGTCACGCCAAGGACAGCAAGGATGATCTGGAACACGCCGGCCAGGATGATCGTGGCAATCAGGTAATCGAGGCCGTGCTCCTTCATCACGGGAGCGATCACCAGCGCCACAGCCCCTGTGGCTGCCGAAATCATGGCGGGCCGTCCACCCACCAGGGCAGTGACCACGCCCATGGTGAAGGACGCGAAAAGCCCGATACGCGGATCCACCCCGGCAATCACGGAGAACGCGATTGCCTCCGGAATCAAAGCCAGAGCCACAACCAGCCCTGCCAGTGATTCCGTCAGCAGGCGTCTGGGTGACCGGAAAGTCACCCGCAGGGACATGAGTTGCTCGGGAGTCATGGGTCCTTAAGATGCACTCTTTTTACAGAGCAGTTTGGCGGTAGCGCTCAATCTGCTTAAGGCGCCGCTGGAGGCTGTCGCGCCGCGGGTGCGGAACGGCGTCGGGCGCCTCAGCGGTGAGGTCAATGTGTTCGGTTCCGTACTGCCACAACAGGAGATCATCCAGGAGGCGGTCCGGGCCGGGGGAGTAGCGGTGGTCCAAAGCCTTGCGGACCTCGGTGATCCGGTTGGCGCTGAGCAGTCCCGCCAGTTCCACGGTTTTGGTCAAACCGTGGGCGGCAAGCAGTTCAGCGGCCCAGCCCCAGTCATCATCAACTTTACGGTCAACGTGCGGCAAGAGGGTTCTCCAGACGTCACGGACCCGGTTGGGCGTGAGGGGCATGGCGCCTTCGCCGTGCAGATCCCAGTAGCCCCGGACTTCCTCGTAACGCTCATGAAGGTCAGCAAACGCGCTCTCAACGGTTTCCAACATGGCGGCCGTGGCTGTGAACTGACGGTCAAAATGAGGTGTCCAAGCGCGCGGATCCTCGGCCTTGAAGCGGATGTCGTGCTCAATTTCGCTCCACGCGTGCGCGAACACGGTGCGGATCTGGCATTCGAAGAAGTAGCTGCCGTTGGCCGGCATCTCCGGGTTGAAGGCGTGCTGGTACTCCTTGACCGTTTCGTTCTGGATGGTCCGCAGGATCAGGTGGCGGCTGGAATAGCCATAGGTACCGGACTCAATGGAGCCGATATCCTTCTCCCGGTCACCACGGCAATCGAAAAGCTGGCGCTGCCGCTTGATGATGTTGGCTACCGCCGCGTTCTCCGCGGGGAGCTTGGTGATGACGCGGATGCCCACCATGTCGTTCAACGTACGGAAGGGGTCCGGGAACTTCAAAAGGCGTGGGCCGCCGGGCTCCAGCGAATCCTCGGTCCGGGAAATCTTTTCCCGGAAGGACTCCACCGTTTTGGTGCGGCCGGTAACGAACAGCGGGGTGACCTCAGCGTCATTGAGCATGTCGCGGAGAGTGAGCAGGACATCCCGGGTAACCCGCTTCAGGGCGGGCCGGACGCGCTCGTAAAGCGCCACATTCGCATCCACTGCGTCGCGCTGATCCTGGTCCAGGAGGTCCCAATTGCTTGCCATGCCCCCAGCTTACGGTGCTGGTCCGACACTGAACCGGGACAACCGTCGTCGGGGTGCCTCTAGCCAAACCGACGGACCGTCAGGATAGGCTCAGTACAAAGGAGGGCGCAATGTTGCGGCACAAGTACAGCTACGGCGAACACCCCAGCCAATGGGGCGAACTCTTCATACCTGAACCGGGCAACGGCAACCACAGGGGTGCCACGGCCTCCGGCGGAGTGGCCGTTGTGATCCACGGGGGCTACTGGCGCTCTCAGTACGGCGCTGAACTTGGGGAGCCTTTGGCCCGGGACCTGGCCGCGCACGGCATCACTGCCTGGAACCTCGAGTACCGGCGTGCAGGCAACGGCGGTGGATGGCCCCACACGTTCGAGGACATTCTTGCCGGGATTGACCACCTTTCCACGATTGCCGGGGACCATGACCTCCAGCTCGGGAAAGTTGTGGCCTTGGGCCACTCTGCCGGCGGCCACCTTGCAGTATGGGCCGCCGGACGCCAGCGGCTCTCCGCAATCGGCACTCCCGACGCCGACAGGCAACTGGTCCGCTCGGCCGAGGACGACGCTGTGCATCTGACGGGCGTCGTCAGCCAATCCGGCGTCCTGAACCTTGCCGCCGCGGAGAAGCTGAACCTCAGCAACGGTGCGGTCTGCAACCTCATGGGCGGGGATTCCGGTAGATTCCCCAAGCGGCATAAATACGCTGATCCCATGAGCCTGCTGCCCATTAACGTCCCCGTCTACGCAGTGCATGCCACTGAAGACGAGGACGTTCCTGCGAGCCAGTCCGAAGCCTATGTCGCAGCCGCCACGGCCGCCGGCACCCCTGCACAATTGCTGCGCGTTCCGGGCGACCACTTCGACCTGATCGATCCCAAGGCCGTTGCCTACAAAAAGTGCCGCGAACTGGTGCAGAGACTGCTTTCGTAATTGTTGGTGGGCGCTTGCGCGCTTCGGCGGGCGCTCTGGCAGAGTGGTGCCATGCTGACAGTTATTGGTGAGGCCCTGGTAGACGTCGTCCAACGCACCGCCGGAACCGAGGCGCACGTTGGGGGCAGTCCCCTCAACGTTGCCGTGGGCCTGGCACGGTTGGACCACCCCGTGCAGTTCATTGGGCGCTACGGCCAGGACGAGTACGGCGAGTCCATTGCCGCGCACCTGCGTGCCAGCTCCGTGATGGTGCCGCTTCCCCCGGACCAGAAGCCCACCAGCATTGCCACGGCGTTGGTTGACGACGACGGCGCCGCCACCTACACGTTCGACCTCGCCTGGGAATTGCCCGGGCTCGCCGGGCGGTTGCCGGTGATGCTGCAGGGGGCCACGCTGCTCCACACGGGATCCATTGCCACTGCCCTGGAGCCTGGCGCAGCCGAGGTGATTGCCGCCGTCGAGCATGCCCACCCCAACAGCACCATCAGTTTTGATCCCAACTGCCGGCCCACCATCATCACCGATGTTGACTATGCCCGCACCCAGGCGGAACGTTTCGTGGCGCTCTCCGACGTGGTCAAAGCCTCCGATGAGGACCTTGAATGGCTGTACCCGGGAGTTGAACCGGAGGAGTCGGCACGACGCTGGCTGAGCCTGGCCGGCGATGAAGGGCCCGCTGTGGTGGTTGTGACGCGTGGCTCGCGTGGGCCGTGGGGCATCGCGAGGTCCGGTGAGGTTGAAATCCCGGCGCCGCAGGTGGACGTGGTGGACACCGTGGGCGCCGGCGATTCGTTCATGGCTGGCCTGTTGTCCGCCGTGGTGGACCACGGGTTGGATGGCGCCCAGAACCGTGCTGCGCTCCGGGCCATCCCCGCTGAAACGTTGTCTGCCATCCTGTCGCATGCCACCAAGGCGGCCGCCATCACCGTCTCCCGGGCGGGGGCGAATCCTCCCACCCGGGCAGAAATCACCAAGCGCGCTTAGCCGGCTCCGTGTCCGGGGGCCACTTCTTCGCCGGCCTTGACCGGTCCCGGAGGAGTGCCGTCACCGAACGGACGGCCGCCCAGTGACTCACGGCCATGGTCGGTCAGCCAGCCGGACAGGTCCGGGCCTCCAGGGACGATCTGCGTGGGATTAATATCCTCGTGCACTATGTAGTAGTGCTGCTTGATCTGCACGAAGTCCGTGGTGTCGCCGAATCCAGGAGTCTGGAACAGGTCCCGGGCGTAGGCCCACAGAGCAGGCATTTCGCTGAGTTTGTTGCGGTTGCACTTGAAGTGGCCGTGGTAAACGGCGTCGAAGCGGGCCAGGGTGGTGAACAGCCGCACGTCAGCCTCGGTGATGGTGTCTCCCACCAGGTAGCGCTGGTGCGTGAGCCGTTCCTCCAACCAGTCCATGGCGGTCCACAACCGGGCATAGGCGGCGTCATAGGCCTCCTGGGAGCCGGCAAAGCCACACCGGTACACGCCGTTGTTGACCTCGGTGAACACCCGCTTGTTGACGGTGTCGATTTCTTCCCGCAGGTGCTCAGGGTAGAGCTGCGGAGCTCCCGGCCGGTGGTATTCCTTCCATTCGGAGGAGAAGTCCAGGGTGATTTGCGGGAAGTTGTTGGTGACTACCTCTCCGCTGGGGATATCCACCAGCGCAGGAACGGTGATCCCACGCGGGTAGTCCGGGAAGCGGCGGAAGAAGGCCTCCTGGAGGCGCTCGATCCCCAGCACTGGATCCTTGCCGTCCGGGTCCAGGTCAAAAGTCCATGAGCGGGCGTCATGGGTGGGGCCGGGCTGCCCCAGGCTGATAACGTCTTCAAGTCCCAAAAGCCTCCGGACAATCACCGTGCGGTTGGCCCAGGGACAGGCGCGGGCTGCCACCAGCCGGTAACGCCCGGGTTCCACCGGCCAGCCAGGCTCACCATTCGGCCCGGGAGCACCGCTGCGCGTGATGCGGTCCTCAATGTAATTGGTGTCCCGGGTGAACTCATTGCCGGTGACGTAGGCGCCTTTGGTGCTGTGTTCTTCGACTTCGCTTGTCTTCCCACTCATGGCTTCACCCTATGCTGCCTGCCTGGCAATGTGCCCAGCACCGGCGGAATTTGTGTGGCAGGGCGCCAAAGTAGACTGGCCTCATGCGGCTCGTAGCAAGCGACATCGACGGAACCATCCTGGGTCATGACGGGAAAATCAGCGACAGGACCATCAGGGCCTTCCAAGCCTGCCGCGACGCCGGGGTGGAGCTGGTGTTCGTGACGGGACGGCCGCCCCGCTGGCTCTACCCGCTCCAGGAACAGTTGGGACACAGCGGAATCGTGATCTGTTCCAACGGGGCTGTGGTGTGGGACCTGGAAACGGAAAGGGCCCTTCAGTCCACCGCCCTGGATGCTGCAGCGGTCTTTGAGGCCCGCCGCATCATCAAGTCCCTCCGCCCGGAGGCACTGTTCGCCGTTGAGACGCTCACGGGTTTCCAGTTGGAGCCCGGGTTCATCGAGAACGAAACCAGCGAGTTGCTGGCGCAGTTCACCCCCAAGCCGCTTGATGAGACGCTCACCGCGGATGACGCGGTGGTAAAGTTCCTGGCCGTTACCCGGAACGCTACCCCGGATGAATTCCTTGCGGAGGTCCAGCCTGCCGTGGCCCACCTGGTGAGCACCACCCACTCCGCCCCGCGCACGGCCCTGCTGGAGATGTCCGTCCCAGGGATCAACAAGGCCGTCACGCTGGCGCAATACGCAGAATCGCTGGGTATTGAGGCCGCTGACGTCATTGCCTTCGGGGACATGCCCAACGACATCGAAATGCTCCGCTGGGCCGGCCAAGGGTACGGAATGGCGAGCGGGCACCCGGACGCCATCACCGCCGCCGGGCAGTCAGCACCGCATTTCGACGACGACGGCGTAGCCCAGGTCCTCGAGGCAATGCTCACGGAGCAGCGGGTTTAGCAGGCTCCTTCCGGAGGGTTCAGGGGTGGCGCACGCCTTCGCCCGCCAGCAAGGCGCGGTACCCCTCCTTGTAGGTGGGAAACGCGAGCTCCACGCCCGTGGCCCGCACCAGCTTGTTGGAACAGCGCTTGTCCCCGGGTCCGGAGTCGGACGCGCCGCCAGGTGCCGCCGTCGGGGGTTCCGGGCAGTCCATTTCCGCCGCAAGGAAGCGTAGGACCTCGCCCATCTCGGCTGCGTGGTCATCCACGCCCACGTACACCCCGGCGGGCTGGTCAGCCATGGTGGTCAGGTGCACGATCATGGCTGCAGCATCGTCACGGTGGATGCGGTTGGTGTGGCGGGGTTGCGCCGGGATGACTGCTTTGCCGGAGCGGACCTGATCGATGAGCCGCGTGCGGCCGGGTCCGTAGATTCCGCCAAGCCGCAGGGAAACCGGCGCTGTTGCGGTTCCCTTGGTCCGGTTGAACAGCAGCTGCTCCGTTTCCACCAGCACCTGGCCGCTGAAGCGCGTGGGCTCCGTGGGAGTGGACTCGTCCACCACAGCCCCGCCCGAATCCCTGTAGACAGCCGTTGACGAAACAAAGAGAATGCGGCGCGGCTCCAGGCCTTGCCGCTCCAACGCGTCCAACACGTTGCGTGTGCCGTCCAGGTACGCCGCGCGGTAGGCCTCCTCGGTGGACGAATCAGCGGCAATGGCCACCACAACAATGTCCACATCTGAGGGAAGCTCCGGGAGTTCCTGCGACAGATCAGCGCGGAGGCCCTCAATCTCCGGGGGCAGCTTTTCGGGCGAGCGGCGCAAGCCAACCACCCGGTGCCCGGCGGCGGCATAACGGAGTCCTGCTTCAGTTCCGAGGTCGCCGCAACCGGCAATCAACACAGTCATGACCCTAGTTTCGCAGCAGTTTGGCTGTCACCGACTTCCCAGCCTCCATACAACCGGCGTTCATCTTGCGTCCGTAGGCTTTCAGCCACGGACCGGTTAGCTGGAAGATGCAGGGGAAATCATGGCCAAGCGCAGGATCAATGACTTCACCACGGCGCCTTTGCGGCGCGTGGAACCGGATCACCACTGGCGCTCGCTGAGGCAGGGTGACCGCGTCAACGTGACGCTCACCCCGGGCTTCGAGTCCACGGGCGTGATTGACGATGTCACCGGCGACGCCAGTGCAGTGTGGGTGGAGCTCGACGGCGGCCGCGGCCGCACGTTGGTGCACATCAGCGACGGCGTGGCGATAGTTCCGCACGACTCCTGACGCAGTTCCGCAGTGATGGGGGTGGGCTACGCTACGGGTGTGACGCTGCCCTATTTCCTCCGTAAAGACGGTTCGCGGGGTCCCTTGGCCTTCGCCCACCGTGGATTTTCCCTGGATGGCCTGGAGAATTCCATGGCCGCCTTCCGCGCTGCAGTGGACCTGGGGACCGTGCACCTGGAAACCGATGTGCACACCACTTCTGACGACGTTCTTGTGGTCTTCCACGACTCTTCCTTGGACCGCGTGACCGATTCCGTGGGAACCATTTCCTCGCTGACCGCAGCCGAGGTTGCCACGGCGCGGATCGGCGGCGTGGAATCCGTGCCCACGTTTGATGAACTTGTTGCGGCATTCCCGCAGGCCCGGTTCAACCTGGACGTCAAGGACTGGAATTCGGTGGCTCCCTTGGCTGCGGCCATTGAGAAGCACGGAATTTATGACCGGGTGTTGGTCACCAGTTTCTCCGACCGCCGGCGACGGGCTGTCCTCCGTCGGTTGTCCCGCCGGGTCGCTTCTTCGGCCGGCAGCCTGGTGACCGCTGTGTTCGTGCTCCTTGGCCCCGTGCTTCCGGTTCCCTTGGCACGGAAGCTGCTGTCCGGCGTCGACGTTTTCCAGGTGCCCGTCCGCTACGGCAAGCTGCCGGTGGTGACGCCCGCGTTCATTCAGCGCGCCCACGGCCTGGGGTTGGACGTACACGTGTGGACCATCAACGAGCCTGCAGAGATGGACCGGCTCCTGGACCTGGGTGTGGACGGGCTGGTTTCGGATCGACTGGATCTGCTCAAGGAAGTCCTGATCCGCCGCGGCGAGTGGCTCTAAACCCGCCCCTCTCTCACATCCCGTCGGTTTTCCTGCAGTTCCTCTCTCACATCCCGTCGGTTTCGATGGCGGCCGGACGTTGTTGCGTTGCCCGGAGCCGGTCCAGATCAAACTTGGTGCCCCGGTCAAAGGTGAAAATGCCATTCTTTTCCTGGAACACATCCGTCAATTGGGTGTAGCAGTAGCCAAACATGTCCGGATTACTGAGCAGCACCTGGCACAGGCCATCAAAGCGTGCGTAAAACTCCTCCACGCTGCCCACGCGCTGACCGTAGCCCCAAGAACTTTCGACGTCGGTGCCCGCCGCCTCTGCGGCCTGGCGCGCTTCCGCCTCGTTCCACCAGATCCCGCCAAACTCGGAGACGAAATACGGCTGGCCGGCGTACGGAACCGAGTATTCCTGGCCGTCATCCTTCCGGTTGATGTAGGGCTTGCCATCGGCAAGTCCCTGCTGCTCAACGCGGAAGCGTTCAGGCTCCTGCTCATAGGAGTGGGAGTCGTAGATGTCCGTCTCCCGGATCCTGTGCGCGTACCCTGAGGCATCGATGACGGGACGGGTGGGATCGGCCAGCTTGGTGGCCAGAAACATGGCTTGGGTAACGTCGTCCAGAACCGTCAGGCGATCGTGCAGCACCTGGTGGGTCTCATTCAGTGGGCACCAACCGATGATGGAGGGGTGGTTGATGTCCCGCATGAGTACTTCCAGCCACTGGGCCACAAAGCTGGCGGTGGGCTGCTGGTTGTGGCCCACTGTTCCACCGCCTGACACACCCCAATCTCCGAATTCCCCCCACACCAGATACCCCAACCGGTCTGCGTGGTAGAGGAAACGCTCCTCAAAAACCTTTTGGTGCAGCCGGGCCCCGTTGAACCCCGCAGACATGGACAGCTGGATGTCCCGGACCAAGGCGGCATCGTCCGGCGAGGTCATGAGGGATTCGGGCCAGTAACCCTGATCAAGGACAAGCCGTTGGAAGACAGGCTTGCCGTTGATGCGGACCATTTTGCCGTCCAACGCGATGGAGCGCACTGCGGTGTAACTGCTGACGTGGTCCACCACCGCGCCCTCACCTTCCCGCACTGTGACCTCGAGGTCGTAGAGGAAGGGGTCATCGATGGACCAGGGGCGGAGTGATTCCTCCGGGATGCTGAGGTGCAGGACCGGGGTCAGGTCCAGATCCGCCCTTCCCTGTGCCTCAACAGTTGCACCGGCGCCGCTGAGCACGGCTGTGATGGTGTGCCCAGCCTTGTTCCGGCTCAGGGGTACCTCCACGCTGATGCTCGACGCGGCCAGATTGGGGGTCATCGTGAGCCGCCTGATGTGGACCTCGGGGACGGCCTCCATCCACACTGTCTGCCAGATCCCCGTGGTGCGCGTGTACTGGCAGTGTGTGTTGTTGTACCAGGTTGCCTGCTTGCCCCGCGCTTGCATCCCATGCCGGGAATCACGCGCCCGGACCACAACCACGGCTTCACCACCGGGTTCCACCACTCCTGCGAGGTTCGCGGTAAACTGTGTGAACCCGCCCCGATGCCGGGCTACCTCAACACCGTTGACCCACACCGTGGCATCGTGGTCCACAGCGCCGAAGTGAAGCAGGACCGTTGAGCCGGCCCAATCGGCGGGGATATCCACGGTCCGGCGGTACCACACGGCTTCCATGAAATCCACGTTTTCGATCCCGGAAAGCGCCGACTCAGGTGCGAAAGGAACCAGAATCTCGCTGGCGAGTTGGCGCGTGGCGAGGCCGCGCTCCCACCCCGAGTCACCGGCGTCGATCTCAAATTCCCAGGTGCCGTTGAGGTTCATCCACTTGTCGCGAACCAATTGCGGGCGGGGGTGCTCGGGCTTCGGGATAGTGCGTGGATCAGCCAAGAGGTCTCCTTTTGCGGGGAATTCTGCGTCTTTTACAACGTTAGAATCTTTTGCCTTGTGATGCCATGCTTGAGTCCCGGGGGTGTCGCACGCAAGGATGGGGCTTGTGACCCCATACCGCTTAGCCATCATTGACGATTACCAGCAAGTCTCCGGGGACTACGCCCCGTGGGATTCACTGCCCGACGACGACGTGAAGGTCAGCGTGTTCAGCGCACCGTTCGTCTCGGAAGAGCAGGCTGTGGCGGCTTTGGAGCCGTTCGACATTGTTGTGGCGATGCGGGAGCGGACCCGTTTTCCACAGACGGTGCTTGATGCCCTCCCCAACCTGAAGCTGTTGGTCACCACGGGCATGGCCAACGCGGCGATCGACATGAAAGCGGCGGCAGAACGTGGAATCGTGGTGTGCGGGACAGGTGGATCACCTGCCGCGGCTCCCGAACTGACGTGGGCACTGCTGTTGGCCTTCGCCAGGAATCTGCCTGTGGAGGAGAACTCGCTGCGGGCGGGTGGGTGGCAGACCGGCGTCGGCTTCGAGCTGGAAGGCAAGACCCTGGGCATCGTGGGGCTGGGCAAGATCGGTACCCGGATGGCCCGCTACGCCAACGCATTTGGGATGGATGTCCTCGCGTGGAGCCAGAACCTTACTGCGGATGCGGCAAAGGCTGCGGGGGCCCGGAAAGTGACCAAGGAAGAGCTGTTCCGGGAATCGGACGTGGTGACCCTGCATCTGCGGTTGTCCGAGCGTTCCGAAGGGATTGTGGGCGCCAAGGAATTGCGTCTCCTGGGGCCGGAGGGCGTTCTGGTCAATACCGCCAGGGGTCCCTTGGTGGACGAGGCTGCGCTTGTTCAGGCCCTCGAGGAAGGCTGGATTCGCGGCGCCGCACTGGATGTCTTTGACGAGGAGCCGCTTCCTGCCGGGCACGCGCTGATCCATTCCCGTCGAACCGTACTGTCCCCGCATATCGGCTACGTGACCCATGAGAGCTATCGGCAGTTCTATGGCGGGGCGTTCGAGGACGTGAAGGCGTGGCTGGCGGGGGACCCGGTGCGTGTGCTGAACGGGTAGCTCGCACGGAACATTACGGGTCGGCAAGCGCTTTCCAGACCAAGCTGGCAAGATGGACCCATGCGTATCCTCATCGCCCCGGACAAGTTCAAGGGATCCCTGACCGCCGCCGAAGCCGCGTCAGCCATGGCCGAAGGAGCCCTTCGCGTCTACCCGGACGCCGTGACCACACAGTTTCCCGTGGCCGACGGCGGCGAAGGCACACTGGATGCCGCCATTGCCGCGGGTTACGAGGAGCGGAACAACGCCGTGGTGGGTCCCATCCTCAAGCCGGTGGGTGCGTCATGGGCCATCCGCAAGGACGCATTTGGCGGCGCCACAGCAGTCATTGAAACGGCCCAGGCTTCCGGATTGGAGCACATGGAGCCGACGCCCGAAAACGCCCTCCGTGCCCACAGCTACGGCTGCGGCCAGCTCATTGCAGCCGCGTTGGAAGCCGGAGCCACGGAGATTGTCCTGGGCCTGGGCGGCTCCGCGATGTCCGACGGCGGCAGTGGTGCCCTCCGCGCGTTGGGGCTCAAGCCCATTGACGCAGCCGGAAACGTGGTCCCGCTGGGCGGCGGTTCCTTGGCTGACGTGGTCGCAGTGGATGCATCCGGGCTGGATCCGCGCCTCTCCGCTGTGAAGTTCCGCATTGCCGTGGACGTCCAAAACCCTCTGTACGGACCGGAAGGTGCCGCGTACGTTTTCGGTCCCCAGAAGGGTGCCGACGAGGACGCCGTAGAGAAGCTCGACGCCGGTCTCCGCAACTGGGCCTCGCTCCTTCGGGAAGCAACCGGCCGGGACGTCAACATTCCGGGTGCCGGAGCAGCAGGTGGGTTCCCGGCGTCGTTCCTTGCCTACACCGAGGCCGCGCTGGAAGGCGGCTTCGCTTTGGTGGCTGGACTGACCGGGCTGGCGCAGCATTTGGGTGAGGCGGACCTGGTGATTACCGGTGAGGGGTCCATGGATGACCAATCGCTGACCGGCAAGGCTCCCATCGCGTTGGCCGATGCAGCCAGCGTGCACGGAATCCCAGTGGTGGCCGTCGCCGGACGGATCACGGTGACACCGGAGGACCTGGCCAAGCACGGCATTGTGGCAGCGGCGCAGCTTTTGGATGTGGCGCAGCGCAAGGATGGTGTTCCGGATGTGGCTGATGCCGTGGCCAACGCCGCGAAGTACCTGGCGTGGGCTACCAGTCAGGTACTTGAAGGCGCGTAAGGGCTACTGCCGGTAGCCTTCCACTTCGCTGACCGGGCGTGCCTCGGCGTCGTCAGGGTTTCCTCCGGCTTCTTTCTTGGCCCGGCGTTGGCGCAGCAGGTCCCAGCACTGGTCCAGCTGCACTTCCAGTTGGGCCAAGCGCGCACTGCCTGCGGCGCCGTCGTCTTCGCCGGAGTTGGCCGACGCATCGCGGAGTTGGTGTTCTTCTTCCACCAGCGACTGAATGCGTTCCAGAAGGTCGTGATCGTCCATGATGTCTCCTTGGTCCGGGTGAAGCGCTGTTTGCTATTGAACGTAGTCCAGCTTTTCGGGTGCGTCTATGGGATGCGGGCGGCATACTTGGGTCATGAAATTCACCACCACCATCGTTGGCGATGGCAACAAGGCAGGCATTGAAGTTCCACCGGACGTGGTTGATGGGCTGGGCGGCGGCAAGAAACCTCCCGTGGTGGTGACCATGAACGGCCAGAGCTACCGCAGCAGCATCGCGGTGATGGGCGGCAAATTCATGGTGGGCGTCAGTGCAGCCAACAGGAAGCTGACCGGAGTTGAGGCCGGCGACACCCTGGAAGTCGACCTGGAAGTGGACACCGAGCCGCGGGTGGTCGAAGTGCCCGAAGACTTGGCTGCTGCCCTGGACGCCGAGCCGGAGGCCAAGGCGTTCTACAGCACACTGAATTACAGCAGCCAGCGGCGCTACGTGGAACCCATCGGCGACGCCAAAACCGAGGAGACCAGGGCGCGACGGATCGCCAAGGTGGTTTCAGATTTGAAGGCTGGGAAGAAGTAGTTACCCACGGGAGCACTATGCCTTCCGTGCTATCAGGGCGATCCCTGCCGCTGAGGCCAGGAAGACGGCGCCGAGGACGCACCACCCAGCGAGGCCATGTTCGACGACGGTGGCGGTCACCACCAGCGGTGCGAGCATGGCTCCAAGGGCAGATCCCATGCCGAACATCCCTTGGTAAGCGCCGGCTTGGAGTGGGTTGGCGAGTTCGAAGCTGAGTCCCCACGCTCCCGCCTGGGAGAGGATTTCCGCCAAAGAGTGCAGCAGCGCAGCTCCACACAGGAGGACGACGGCGGCGACCATCGTCACGCCGCCGGCCATTGCGTAGAGCGCGCAGCTTACGGCCATGAGCAACCCACCTGTCATCACGATCTTCCCTGCATGGCGGGGTTGGTGGGTGCCGCGGGACAGCGGCACTTGCAACATGATCACGCACGCGGTGTTAATCACAAGGACCACGGATATGAGCACATCCGGCGCGCTGGTGTCCTGGGATATCCACAGGGGAACGCCCATTTCGGCCAACCCGAACTGCATGCCAAATATGCCTGAAAGCGCGGTCAGCAGAAGGTAGCGGCGGTCCCGGAAGGGGGAGATCCCCCGCATCGGAGCAGCGTTGGCGGGGTCGTGGCGGGGAGCGTTGACCCGGTTGGGGAGGCGGCGGAGGTGCAGTGCACTCAGGATGTAGACCACACCTGCGCTGACCATCATGACCCGGAATGCCTCGGCGGTTCCGGCCAGCAATGCGAGTCCGGCGATCATGCCACCCACTGCGATGCCCCCATTTGTAACAGTCCGGAGGACCGCACGCGCATTTACCCGGTTGGGACCCTCAAATGCCCGGGCGATGATCGCTGAGCGTGTTGCATTGGCACCCCGGTCCACGCCCACCGTAATGCAGGCAATGACGACGGCGGCGCCGAAGTTTCCGGCGAATGTATAGCTTGCGATCGCGAAACCTTGGACGGCTACCATCCCCACCAGAAGCCGACGCGCGGAGAAGCGGTCGGCCAGTCGACCGCCGATGTACGACGTAGCGACGCCAACCCCGCTGGAGATGGAGAGAATCAGGGCGATTTCCGCTGCACTCAGGCCCACAAAGCGGCTGAAGTACAAAACGGTCAGGGTGAGGAAGATGCCGCGGCCCAAGGTGGACACGAGGATGGCGGAGGCGAGGATCTTAAGGGTGGGTTCGGACAGCGCTGCGCGAAGCGTGTGCTTCGGAACGGGGGTAGTTCCTGTGGGTGAGTTAGTCACGGCCCCAGTTTTGCCAATCTGGGGACGGTGTCGGTATTGATGTAGCGTTGTGCTTGATGTTGAAGTACGAATTGACCGAGGCAGATCTGGGCGGCGTGCGTTTTGGCATCTCACCCCTGTGCGAACTGGGCCTTTCCCTGAGGGCTATCCGGGACCCCAGCCAGTACCCCCTTCAACTGCCGTGGCTGCGTCGAACTGAAGAGGCCCGTTCGCGGTTGGACCTCGAGGGTTTGCTTGCCTTGGTCGATGACCGGCTGTGGACGCCGGACTTCCTCAACCCCAGGCCTCAGTCGCCGCTGACCCGGATCGACGACGAGTTCGCGACGTTGGAGCGGATTTCCGCTGAGAGATTTCATGGCGACCTGATCCGGGTCCATGGTGTGGTGCCCGCGGTCTTCGGCGGATCGACGCGATCGGCCGTCCGGCGCATGGTCCTTATCCTCAGGGAATTTTGGGATACTTGCTTCTCACCGCATTGGCCGCGCATGCGGACCATCCTGGAAGCGGATATCGTCTACCGCGGGCGGCAGATCGCCCAGGGTGGGCTGTTCACAATGCTCAACGATTTGTCCGGGGCTGTGGGGTTCGACGGCCGCGTCATATCTGTGCGGATGAAGAACCCGGAATCTCGAACTGAGAAGACTGACGGACTGGGGTTGACCCTTGTTCCCACGATGTTCACCCGCAGGGCATCCGCACCGGTGAACCACGGCGATCCGCCGATGCTCATGTACCCTGCGCGGGGGCAGGGCGCCATGTGGGAGGCGGAACATGTTCGGAACCCCGCCGCTGTCGTGGCGGTGCTCGGCGACGTCAGGACCAGTTTGCTGACTGCCTTGGCAGCGCCTGCATCATCCACTGAACTCGGCGTGCGCTTCGGCGTCACCGCGTCCGCTGTGAATCAGCACCTCAGGGCGCTCAGGGACGCCGGCTTGGTGACATCGACGCGGTACGGCCATAGTGTGCTCTATTTCAGAAGCGAGCTGGGGTCCGCGTTGCTGCTGGGGTGATCGTGCTTAGGGGCGGCAGTCCTCGGTGAGCGCCGCCGTCGTGCGTTCAGTCTTTTCGCACGCTGTAGGTGGTCACCACGTTGCCCTTGCTGGTAGCGTACTGGTCCTCCAGCACGAGCCGGTTCAGGGGATCCCCGTCGTCAAAGAGGCGCCGTCCACTGCCCGCGATGACCGGGTGCGTCATGAGCGTTAGCTCGTCCAAGACGCCGGCGAACAGGAGCTGGCGTACCAGTGAGATGCTGCCGCATACGGCGATCTCGCCGCCTTCCCGCGACTTGAGGCCCGTGACGAACTCTTCCACGCTGCCCTCAATCAGGTGCGAGTTCTCCCATTCAAGGGGTTCTTTGAGGGTGCGCGATGCGACGAACTTTTCGACTGGGTTGATGAATCTGGCGAAGTCGTCGTCCTCCGTCGCATTAGGCCAATATTGGGCCCACTCCTGGTAGCTGACCCTGCCCAGCACCACGGTATCCACCGAGTTGATCATCTTGGTGAGGCCCTTGCCCAGGTCCTCGTCGAAGCTGTCGAACTGGAACTTGAACGGGTCCTGGACCACACCATCCACGGAGTGGAAGAGGCCGGCGGTAACTTTGCGCATCTGTGCCTTTCATCAGTGCTGCCACCCTGCAGCGTCCCCAGCGTAAGTACGCCCAGCCGCTTAAGGGAAGTGCCGCCGTCGTACTTCTTGTGAAAGTACGACGGCGGCACTCGCCGTGGGCTGTTCAGGCTCCGCTAGGCGGTTTGGCCTGCGTGCTGGCCCTCGGAGATTTCCTCTACAACCTTGGCGTTGAAGGCGGGGAGGTCGTCGGGGTTGCGGCTGGTGACCAGGCCCTGGTCAACCACCACTTCCTCGTCGCTCCAGTTGGCCCCTGCGTTCTTGAGGTCCGTTTGCAGTGTGTGGAAGGAGGTGACGTTGCGGCCCTTGATGACGCCGGCGTCGATGAGGAGCCAGGGTCCGTGGCAGATCGATGCCACGGGCTTGTGCTGTTCAAAGAACGCGCGGGTGAAGTTCTGGGCGTCCTTGTCCACGCGGAGGTTGTCCGCGTTGACCACGCCGCCGGGCAGAACCAGCGCGTCGAAGTCGGATGCGTTGGCGTCGGCTACGGCCAGGGTCGCGTCGAAGGTGTCGCCCGGCTCGGTGCCGTTGTACCCCTGGATCGAACCCTTTTCCGGAGCGATCAGGGTGGGCTCGCCGCCTGCGTCCTTCACTGCCTGCCAAGGGCTGGTGAGTTCAACCTGCTCCACGCCGTCCGTCAGCAGGAATGCAACCTTCTTGCCTGAGATGTTGTGTTCTGACACTGTTCCTCCTCTTGTTCGGCCGCCCTTGTGGGAGCGGACCTCTGCGGTGAGAGTCGTTTGTGTGACCGGTTCAAGCCTAAGGAAGGAGCGGGTACTAAGCAAGCTGACTATTACGGCGTCCTGCCTACTTCCCCTTCTTCCCGCCCCGCTTGGCCGCGGCATTCATCGCCGACTTCGCGGCCGGCGGCAGGCCCGCGGTTTCGGTCTCGGGCTCGGCAACAGTCCCGCGCCAGAGAGCCAGTCCCTTCATGCCGTGATAAATCACCAAGGCAGCGGCGGAACCGAGGGCAATGCCAGTGAACTTGAGCTCGCCAATGGTCCAGGTGTAATCCGCAATGCCGATGATCAGCGCGACGGCGGCGGTGGTCAGGTTGATGGGGTTGGAGAAATTGACCTTGCTCTGGACCCAGATCTTCACACCGAGGACGCCAATCATGCCGTACAGCATGGTTGCTGCGCCGCCCAGGACACCCGGCGGGACGGTGGCGATGAGTTCGCCGAATTTCGGGGAGAAGCTCAGCAGGATGGCGAAGATACCGGCCACCCAGTAGGCCGCCGTCGAATACACCTTGGTGGCGGCCATGACGCCGATGTTTTCCGCGTAAGTCGTGGTTCCGGAACCGCCGCCGAACCCGGCAAGTACCGTCGCGGCGCCGTCGGCCATCAGCGCGCGGCCGGAGACGCCGTCGAGGTTCTGCCCCGTCATTGCCGCAACCGACTTCACGTGGCCCACGTTCTCAGCCACCAGCACCAGAACCACCGGAACGAAGAGGCCCACCACTCCAAGGTGGAACTCGGGCGTCTGGAACTGCGGCAGGCCGATCCAGGCGGCGGCGTCCATCTTTTCGTAGGACACTTCGCCGCGCATCATCGCAACGATGTACCCCACCACAACGCCCACCAGAATGCTCAGGCGGCCCAAAATGCCGCGGAACAGGACGCTGACCAGGATGATCGTGACAAGTGTGATGAGCGCCGTAACCGGCGCGAGGTCGAAGTTGTTCTTCGCGGCCGGCGCCAGGTTCAAGCCGATCAGCGCCACGATTGCACCCGTGACGATCGGCGGCATCAGTTTGTTGATCCACTCGGCGCCAAACTTCTGGACGATCGCACCAATGATGGCCAGCACGACGCCGGCAAGCACCACGCCGCCCAAGGCGCCAGCCACGCCGTACTGCTGCTGCGACGCCATGATGGGCGCAATGAAGGCGAAGCTGGACCCGAGGTAGCTGGGAACGCGGCCCTTGGTGATGACCAGGAACAGCAGGGTGCCGATGCCCGAGAAGAACAGGGTGGTGGCCGGTGGCATGCCCGTGATGATGGGCACCAGGAACGTGGCGCCGAACATGGCAACAACGTGCTGCATGCCGATGCCGATGGTCAGGGGCCACGCGAGCCGCTCATCGGGAGCTACTACGTGGCCGGGGCGAATGGACTTGCCGTTGCCGTGGAGCTTCCATTTCATGCCGAGCATGCTCATGGCGGGCCTTCCTGGGAAGAGTGTTGGGATTCGGTGCAACATTACCGCCATTGCGGGGCCTGCTCTACGCGCCTCGCTCGCCTGGGAGCGCGCACAACGGGCCTCGCAACGCTAGGAAACGACGCGCGGAGTCACGCTGTGTGCGCAACGTCACGGGCCGTCATGGGAAGAGGACAAAGGTAGTTGAAGTTGCAACTATGGAAAGCAGAAGTGCCCGGCCGGCTCAGGGTCAGGCCCAGCGAAAGGTTCACCATGACGATTGCCCACGAAGAAGCAGTCATTGACGCCGCAGCAGTCGACGCCATTTTTGCCGAAGCCCGCACGGCCAACAGCTTTGCCGGTGAAGTCAGCGAAGAGCAGGCCCGCGCCATCTACGAGCTCACCAAGTTCGGCCCCACCGCCTTCAACTCCCAGCCCCTCCGCGTAACCTACGTCCGCTCGGACGAGGCCCGCGCAAAGCTGGTTGACACGCTCTCCCGCGGAAACCAGGCCAAGACCGCTTCGGCACCGCTGGTGGCAGTCCTGTCCTACGACACCAACTGGCAGGGCCAGTGGGACAACTTCCTCCCCGGATACAACGCCCCCAAGGCCATGTACGACGACAATGCGGAACTTGCTGCCTCCACCGGCAACAACAACGCGCACCTGCAGGCAGGCTACTTCATCCTCGCCGTCCGTTCGCTCGGTTTCGCCGCCGGCCCCATGACCGGCGCCGACTTCGCGGCCATCGACGCCGAGTTCTTCCCCGCCGGCGACCAGAAGAGCTTCCTGGTGGTCAACATCGGTCAGCCGGGTCCTGATGCCTGGGGCGACGCCAAGCCCAAGTTCGCTTACGAGGACGTTGTCCGCACGGTCTAGTCTTCATCGCTTAAAAGGCAACGCTCCTGCACGTCATGTGCAGGAGCGTTCCTGTTTAAGCGTCGGGATGTGAGAGAGCAACCACGTGAACGGGTCGGGATGTGAGAGAGCAACCACCGTTGTTCTCTCAGATCCCTACGGTTTGTGGGACTTCCTCTCTCACGTCCCGCACGGCCGCTGGCCGGGTGCCCTTGCGTCAGTGCTTCTCCAACTCGTCAAAGTCGTCAACTCCGGCGGACGCCGCATTCCGGCGCCGCTGCACGCGGGAGGGGACAACCAGGGCTGCGAGCAACGCCAGCACTCCGATACCCGCTGAAACCCAGAAACCGAGAGTAAAGGCGTCATCCGACGGCGCGCCCTGCGGAGTGATGTTCGAGGAGATCAAGGCCGCGATGACGGCTGTTCCGATGCTGCTGCCGATGGTCCGGAGCACCGTATTGGCGCTGATTGCCTCTCCGGTCTGGGCCGCGGGGACGCTTTCAACGATGGCGTTGGACGTAGCAGCAAGTGCCATGCCGATCCCGATGCCCGTCAGGATTCCGGAAATAATGATCTGCCACTCTTCGCCATGTCCAAGGGCTGGAATCACGAAGGCGATGGTCACCGCAACGGCTCCGACGATCATGGGGATTTTCGGTCCGACCTTGCGAATGAGTGCGCCGGCAACAACGCCGGAGATGACCATCGCCACCACCGTGGGCAGCAGATAGAGGCCTGCCTCGCTGACGGTTTTGCCGAAGCCGTACCCCAGCACGCTGGGAAGTTGCAGGATGGTGGGAACCAGGACGAAAGTGCCGAACATGGCGAACCCGAAGGCCAAGGCAACCACATGCGCTGTCCAGACGCCCCGGATGCGGAAGAGGCGGACATCGATCAAAGGCTCTGCGACGCGCAATTCCACCAGGACGAATGCGATGAGGGCAATGCCTCCGCCGATCAGCAGGCTCAGGGTCTTGCCGTCACCCCAGCCCCAGTTTTGGCCTTCGCTGATCGCCAAAAGAACGGCCACGAGACCTGCGGACAAGATTCCGGTGCCCAGCCAGTCCAAGCGGCCGGGCGTACGCACCGGCGATTCGGGCATGCCAAAGATGGCACCCAACAGGGCGATCACCACCAGGCCGGCAGGCAGCCAGAACAGCCAATGCCAGGACAGGGATTCAACAATCGGGCCGGCTGCGACGATTCCGACTCCGGCCCCGATCCCGAAAATAGCGGAAAGCAATCCGATGGTGACGCTCACGCGTTCTTTCGGAAGCTCGTCGCGGACGATCCCAATGGACAGCGGCATGACTGCGCCTGCGGCTCCCTGAAGTACCCGGCCGACGATCAGCACGGTGAGGTTGGGCGCAAGCGCGGCCAGAACCGCACCGGCCAACAGGAGGAAAAGGACAACGATTAGGACTTTTCGTTTGCCCACCATGTCACCGAGGCGGCCCAGGATGGGGGTCAGAACGGAAGCCGAGAGCAAGTAGGCGGTCAGTACCCAGCTGGCGTCGCTGGTGGAAACGCCAAGATCCTTCCCGATGGTCCCCAAGGCAGGAGCCACGAGGGACTGCAGTACTGCGAACGAGAGCCCGCCCAGGGAAAGGTAGGCGATGATCGCGGTGCCGCGGGAGCGTTTGCCCCGTGATTGCGGTGCGGCCCCGGGTGTTGGGTGCTCCGTGGTTGCTGCGGACATGATGCTCCTCGGCATGTAAACGTTTGATTACTTCGAGGGTAGACCTGTCCAAATGATCATGTCAACAAGCGTTTACTTTGAATGCTGCCGGGCTACAGTAGAGAGGTGAGCAGTGAAACCGATAAGTCCATAGCAGTGGCCACTGAAGCAGCATCTTTAGACGAGGAGCTTGTCCGCTCCGGTCGCGACGCCGATGCCACCCGCCGCGCGCTGGTGCGGGCCGCCCGACGCCGGTTCGCCACCGAAGGCTATCGCGCCACCACTGTCCGCCATATAGCTGGTGACGTCGGTGTGAATGTCGCGTTGATCAGCCGCTATTTCGGATCCAAGGAAGGGCTTTTTGAAGCCTGCATGAACCGCACCTTTGACGAGTTGGATCCGCGGACCCGGCCCGCCGGCGTCGACGACGTCATTGCCCGGCTCCTCACCCATGTGGTGGAAGCGCCGAATCCCGACGATCCGCTGCAGCTCCTGCTCCTGCTGCGCTCGTCCGGTGACGAGAATGCGGACAGGATCCGGCGCAGGACGTTGGAGGCTTATACGGAAAAGCTCGCAGAGGCCGCAGGGTGGAGGCTGGATGATCCGGCCTCGCAGCCGCTGTTGCTCAGGGCACAGATAGCAATCGCCACCATGTTGGGACTCGTCATGCTGCGGACTTCCACGGAAGTGCAGCCACTTTCAACGGCGTCCCGTGAGCAGCTCACCGAGCCGATGGAACAACTCCTCCGCGCACTCCTGGACAGCCCGGCAAGCCCCGACCGGTAGGCCCCCTCGAACGCTCTGTGAGAGAGGGGCGGTCAGGCGATGACGCCGTCCACCAATGCCTTGGCTTCCTGCTGCACCTGCGCCAGGTGGTCGGCACCCTTGAAGGACTCCGCGTAAATCTTGTAGACGTCCTCCGTGCCTGACGGGCGGGCGGCGAACCAGGCGTTCTCGGTGACAACCTTCAGGCCGCCAATGGATGCACCGTTGCCGGGTGCTTCCGTGAGCTTGGCGGTGATCTCCTCGCCTGCAAGGGATGTGGCCGTGACGTCGGCAGCGGAGAGCTTGCCCAGCTTGGACTTCTGGTCACGGGTGGCGGCGGCATCGATGCGGGCGTAAACGGGTGCACCGAACTGGTCGGTGAGGCCCTTGTACAGCTGCGAAGGCGAAGACCCGGTTACGGCGGTGATCTCAGACGCGAGCAGGGCCAGCAGGATGCCGTCCTTGTCCGTGGTCCACACGGAACCGTCCAGCTTGTTGAATGATGCGCCGGCAGACTCTTCGCCGCCGAAGGCGCCTTCCCCGGACAACAGCCCCGGAACGAACCACTTGAAGCCCACGGGGACCTCCACCAGCTTCCGGCCCAATCCGGCGGCAACGCGGTCGATGATTGAGGAAGAAACAAGCGTCTTGCCCACCACGGACTCCGGGTTCCAGCCGCTGCGGTTCCGGTACAGGTAGTCGATGGCGACGGCGAGGTAATGGTTGGGATTCATGAGGCCACCCACCCCATCAACCAAAGGTGTGACAATGCCGTGGCGATCGGCGTCGGCGTCGTTACCGGTGGCGATGTCATAAGCGGTGGTGCCGTCGGCGCCAACGGACATGCGCTTGATGAGGGACGCCATGGCGGAAGGGGAGGAGCAATCCATGCGGATCTTCTCGTCCCAGTCCAGGGTCATGAAGGCCCACTGCGGGTCCACGGTGGGGTTGACCACGGTGAGGTCCAACTGGTGGCGCTCGCCGATCTCGCCCCAGTAATCAACGGAGGCTCCGCCCATGGGGTCTGCGCCGATGCGGACTCCAGCGTTGCGGATCGCCTCAAGGTTCAGCACGGAAGGAAGATCATCCACGTAGCTGCTGAGGAAATCGAACTTCCCCGTGGTGTCCGCAACTAGGGCATCGTTCAGGGGCATGCGCTTGACTCCGCGGAGCCCGTTCTCCAGGAGCTGGTTTGCACGGTCCGCAATCCAGCCTGTGGCGTCAGTGTCTGCGGGACCACCGTGGGGAGGGTTGTACTTGAAGCCGCCGTCTGCCGGCGGGTTGTGGCTGGGGGTGACCACGATTCCGTCCGCCTGGGGTGAGCCAGGGGCGGCCTCGCGGTTGTACTTGAGGATTGCGTGGCTCAGCGCCGGGGTGGGCGTGTAGGCGTGGCGGGCGTCCACCAGCACTGTGACGCCGTTGGCCGCCAGGACTTCCAGCGCGGAGTTCTGTGCGGGCTCGCTGAGGGCGTGCGTATCCCGGCCGATGAAGAGGGGGCCGGTGATGCCCTGGCGGCCGCGGTATTCCACGATCGCCTGGGTGATTGCCAGGATATGGGGTTCGTTGAAGGATGCCTTCAGGCTGGAACCACGGTGTCCGGACGTTCCAAAGGCCACGCGCTGCGCGGGGTCGCCCAAGTCCGGGGTGACGTCAAAGTACGCGTCCAGCAAAGCTGTGATGTCTACAAGGTCCTGGGGAAGGGCAACTGTGCCCGCTCGGCTAGCCATGGGGTCCAGCATGCCAGACCCAGCGGCCTGCCGACAGGAAGTGTCCGGCATCCGGCCTACGTGACGCCGAATGCTGGACACCACCTGCGTGGTACAAGCGGACCTAGACGGCCGTGTAGCCGCCATCCACCAGAACGTAGGAGCCCGTCATGAAGCTGGCCTTGTCCGAGAGGAGGAAGGTGGTGACGCCCGCAATCTCGTCCGGCTGGCCAAGGCGTCCCAGTGAATGCTTGGCCTCAAGTCCGTTAATGACTTCCTTGGGTGCTGCGGCAAGGAGTGGCGTCTCAATGTAGCCGGGGCCGATGGCGTTAACGCGGAGGCCCTGGGCGCCGTACTCGGCTGCTGCATTCTTTGTCATGCCCACCACGCCGTGCTTGGCCGCGGTGTAAGCGGCATTGCCCGGCGCTGCGACGGTTCCGTGAATGGATGCCATGTTGACGATGGCGCCCTCGGAAGCGCCGGATTTAAGGATCGCCGGGATCTGGTACCGCATGCCGTAAAGGACGCCGCTGAGGTTGATGGCGATCACGCGGTCCCAGTCCTCGATGTCGATTTCCCCCACGGGAGCGCTGGCTCCGCCAATGCCGGCGTTGTTCACTGCGTAGTTGAGTCCGCCGTAGGTCTCCACGGCAAAGTCGACGGCTTTTTTGCTGTCCTCGGCCACCGCGGTGTTGCCCTGGAACGGTACTGCAGTGCCGCCGTCGGACGTTATCTGGTCAGCAACGCGTGTGGCGGCGTCAAGGTTGACGTCCACAACCACCACTTTGACGCCGTTCTTGGCGAGGTCCTTGCTGATCGCCTCGCCGAGTCCGGACCCGCCGCCGGTGACAATTGCTGACTTGCCGTCGAAGTTACCCATGATTCCTCCTCTTGCAGGACCGGAATCCCGCAGATTTTCCGTTGAGCGCTGCTTACGTCGCTATTAAGGACAACGGCCGGGAGAGCTGGGATATTCCATGCATATGCATGAATCTTGCCGAAGTGCGTCGTCACCGCACGCGGCTACCTTATGCGGTGCCCCGTACGGCGGTAATGTTGGTGCAAAGACCACTTTCAGGGGGATTCCTATGTCAGACCAGCAATCCGGTTCCAACCAGGACACGCCGTCCGGCTACGAGCCGCCGCAGTACGTTCCGCCGGCGCAGTTCAGTGCGCCCGAATCAAACGTCCCAACCCCCGGCCCGGATCACAACGCCGCGGGCCACAGCGGGTCCGTTCCGCCGCCGCCGTCGTTCGACCAAAGCCAGCAGTACGATCAGGGCGCCAACGCCACGCAGCCCATTCCGCCGTACGAGCAGACCTCCTACACGCCCGGCGACTACAGCCAGCAGCCGCCGTCACCCTACGGCCAGCCGCCCAGCCCGTACCAGCAGCAGGCATTCGGCCAGCAACCCTACGGCCAGCCCAACCCCTACGGCCAGCCCGCGTACTACGCAATGCAGGCGGAGCCGAAGGGCCTGAGCATTGCCAGCATGTGCTGTGGCATCGCGATTTTTGTGGGCTTCGGATTCTTCATCCTCCCGCAGATTGCCGCAGTGATCCTGGGTCACCTGGGCCTGAAGCGCGAGCCTGCCGGCAAGGGAATGGCGATCGCCGGACTGGTGATGGGTTACATCGGCGTGGCACTCACGGTGATCTTCGGCATCATCTTCTTCATGGCGATCGGCGCCTCCACCAGCCGGTACAACTACTGATCCTCCCGCTTTAAAAGCGAACGACGGCGGCCCTTGCCCCGGGTGGGAAAACCACCTGGAGCAAGGGCCGCCGTCTTGGTTAAGGATCTACCGGACGCCGGCCATCATCTTCTTGATGGCGGGGGTTGCCGCTGCCAGTCCGACAGCCAGGACCACTGCCACGCCGCCGATGCCCAGGAAGTACGGGAGCTCGTCTTCCGGGTTGTACAGGCCCGCGAGGATGCCCGCAAGGGTGGTGCCCAGCGAAACCGACAGGAAGAACAGGGCAACCATCTGGGTGTGGAAGGCCTTGGGAGCAAGTTTGGTGCTCACGGACAGGCCAATGGGGGAGAGGAACAATTCCGCCAGCGTGAACAGGAACAGGATTCCCACCAGTGCCAGCAGGGGCGTCTTGCCGCCGCCGGCCAGGGGGATGAACGCCAGGAATGCCACGCCCATGATGAACAGGCCTGCGGAGAACTTCAGAGGTGAGCTGGCCTGCCGGGACCCCAGCTTGGTCCACAGTGCCGCCATGACGCCGGCGAAGATGATGATGAACACCGGGTTGATGGACTGGACCCACGCGGCTGGCATTTCCCAGCCGAACAGGTTGCGGTCCAGCTTTTCTTGCGAGTACACGGCAATGAACGTGAACTGCTGCTGGAACAGCGCCCAGAACCCTGCCGAGGCAATGAACAGCGGGATGAAGGCCACCACGCGTTTGCGCTCGACGGCGGTGACCAGCGGGCTGCGGAAGATCAGGAACAGGTAGATCACCGCGGCGGCGATGGCGGCGTAGGCCATGCTCCGGGCCAGGTTGTTGGCGTTGACGGTCCCCGTGCCCAGCAGGAGGCCAATGGCAATCAGGATGGCCAGGAAAATCAGGCCGTATTTTGTCCGGTCCTTCGCAGGAAGCGGGTTGGGGACGCGGTGGGCTTCATCGGGGAGGCGTTTGCGGCCCAGGGCGTAAATCACCAGGCCGATTGCCATGCCCACGGCTGCGGCACCAAAACCAATGTGGAAGCCGTAGCTGGTCTGCAGCCAACCCGTCACCAGCGGACCAATCAGGCCGCCGATGTTGATGCCCATGTAGAAGATGGAGAAGCCGGCATCGCGGCGCTCATCCTTCTCCCCGTACAGGGTTCCCACGAGGGCGGTGGCGTTGGCTTTGAGCCCGCCCGAGCCGACACCCACCAGGACCAAGCCGGCTACCAAGCCGGGAATGCCGGGAAGCAGGGCCAGGGCGATGTGGCCGGCCATGATCATGATGGCCGAACCGAAGAGCACCTTTTCCGAGCCGAACAGGCGGTCTGCCAGCCAGGCTCCCAGGATGGTGGACAGGTAAACGCCGCCACCGTAAGCACCCACCAGGCTTGCCGCGAGCCCCTGGTCGATGGACAAGCCGCCCTGCTCGGCAGTGAAGTACATGTAGTAGAGCAGGATGCCCTGCATGCCGTAGAAGGAGAACCGCTCCCACATTTCCACGGAGAAGAGGCTGGCCAGCATCTTGGGGTGGCCGAAGAATGAGGTATCGCCCGGAGCCTTTGCCGGCTCAGCCGTCGTTTGAGGTGTGCTCATTTTCTCAATGCTGGCACTGACGGCGGACATTGTCACATCGATAAATGCTTCAGGCAACCACTTCCCATATGTCAGACGCACCGGTTAGTCGCCGGCAGCGGCCTCCAGGACGGCGGCTACCTGAAGAAGCCGCAGCTCAGAGCCCATTGCCCCGATCAGCTGGATCCCCATGGGCAATCCGGCTGCTGTCCGGTGAACGGGAACGCTGATGGCCGGCAGCCCGCACACGTTCACCATGGAGCTCCACGGGGCATACTGACACTGCCTCTTGTAGTCCTCATCCGCGTCCCCGGACCACTCACTGGGCCACGGCTCACTGCTGTGCCCGCCACCGGTGAACCATCCGATGGGCCGCGGCGTCTGCGCAAGGGTGGGCATCATGATCAGGTCCCACTCCGAGTACTGTGTGACAGTTTGATGCTCAAAGGTCCGGAGGAAGCTCAGTGCCTCGTTCACCTTGGCAGCACTGCGCTGCTGCGCCCGGCGCCTGAACGTCCGGGTGAGGGGAGTCAGCAAGGCCTCGCGCGCGGGTGCTATCCGGGCACTTCCGACGCCGGCAGTCCAGGCAGTGGTGAACGCTGCGGGATAGCGGTTGTCATAGCGGATGGGGGCCTCGCCCACGCGGTGGCCGGCCTGCTCCAGACCCTCAGTTGCCTTGGCCAGAGCCTCCATGGCCTCCGGCTCCACAGCGAAGGGATAGATGCCGGCCCACGGGCTGTCCAGGCTCACGCCGATCTTCAGCGGATCAGGTGCTTGGCCCACGGCGGCGAGGTAACCGCCGTCGGGCTTGCTTGCAGCCGGTACCAAGGCGTCCAGAAGCAACGCAGCATCCGCGGCATTCCGGGCCAAAGGCCCTGCGACCACCAGCTTCGCGGCATCTCCGGTGCCACTTCCGGAGGGTACCAATCCCCGTCCGGGTTTGAGGCCCACCAACCCGCAGGCGCCGGCGGGTATGCGGATGGAGCCGCCCCCATCCGTCCCTGGAGCGAAGGGGATCAATCCGGCCGCCACGGCAGCTGCGCTTCCGCCCGACGAGCCGCCTGAGCTTCGGCCCAGGGAATGCGGATTGCGCGACGGCGGTGCCACGCGGTTTTCGCTGTACGCGGTCAGCCCGAACTCCGGGACCTGGGTTTTGCCCAGTGAAATGACTCCCTGGCCCTTGAGCTGCGCGGCCAACGCCCCGTCCTGGGCGGCCGGTTTGTGATCCAGGGCAGCGCTTCCATGGGTGGTGGGGACGCCGGCCACATCCGTGAGGTCCTTGAAGGCAGACGGCATGCCGTGCAGCAAAGGAAGGTCTGCGGTGCGGTGCTCACGTTTATGTCGTGCGTAGAGTTGATCGGCCCGGTGTGCATCGGTCAATGCTTGCTCTGCCGTGACGGTGACAAAGGCGCCCAGGTGCTTGTTCTGATCCTGGATCACCTCCAGGAAGTGCGCGGTTGCTTCACGGGCAGACACCGTTCCGGATGCCAGGGCGTTGCGCAATCCGGTGGCCGTCAGGTGCGCCGGGTCCTGGGAACTACTGTGCGGATCAGCCAAGGAAACGCGGCTCCAACCGTTCCTCCACAGCCACGGCGTCGACGCCCTCACCGGCGCCGGCGGTGACCCGGTAGGCGGCCTTGTTCCGGACCTCGGACACCACCTCCACCAGTTGCGTTCCCCGGTAAACCAGCCCCACGCCGTCGTCCGTGCAGTGCGTTTCCCCCAAGGTGCCGTCGGCCACCAGCTGATGGATGGCGGGTGCCCGGCGGGCCTCGGAATCGTAGTGGACGCCGCTGGCGTACGGCAGGAAGGCGAGCGAGTTGGTGACCGGCTGCAGTTCAGGTCCGAAGGAATCCGTGACCCCACCTTGGTACCAACAGATGGATCCGGCCGAGACACCGGCAAGCACCACCCCTGCCTCCCAGGCTTTGCGGAGCACGGAATCCAGGCCATGGGCCCGCCAGACGGCAAGCAGGTTAACCACCGAGCCGCCGTTGACCCACACCACGTCCTGCTCCAGAAGGTGCGCTTCAGGGTCCGCGATGTTGGGCATGGTGAAGAGGTTCAAATGGGTGAGATCGAACTGTGCCACTTTGGCGGCCTGATCGATCTCAGCTGCCCACCAGCGCTGGTCACCGGATGCCGTGCCAATGTTCGTGACCCGGGGAGTCCTGCCCGTGACGCCGGAAAGTTCCACCGCATAATGCACCAGGTGGTTGAACTCGATCCGGGTCCGCTCGCCGGGTTTGAAGCCGCCGGACGTCGCCAGGATGGTGGGTTGCGGCGCGGGCATACAGCGCTCCTCAGGGCAGGTGGTGGGCAGGTGGTTCCGTCCCAGTCTTAACGCCAGGGCGCCCGTTAGCAACCACCTGCTGGTCCGCGCGTTTCGCCGCGGGTGTCCGCGTTTCTGCCCGGGCGTACTGGGACTAGGCTGGTTCCTGGAGCAAAATCCTAGGGAAGGAACAGCCATGAGCGACTTCGAAACCGTACCTGTGGGCGACATTCCCGGCGAAGCAATCGTCCTGGATGTCCGCGAAGACTACGAGTGGGCTGCCGGGCACGCAGAAGGGGCGCGGCACATCCCCCTGGACCAGTTGCCTGCCCGTTTGGATGAACTGGACCCGGATGAGGATCTGTTTGTCATCTGCCGGACCGGTGGCCGCTCTTTCCGGGCCGTCCAGTGGCTGGTTGGCCAAGGCTACTCCGCGGTGAACGTGGCGGGCGGGATGGATATGTGGTTCGAGGCAGGCAAGCCGATGGTTTCGGACAATGGGCTCAAGCCCGTTGTGCTCTGATACCGGAATTTCCCACGCTCCACCGCGTATATAACCACAAAGGAATACTTGATGTCCGCTGCAACGTACGCGTTCCTGGGTCCTGAAGGCACCTTTACTGAGGCGGCCCTGTTGCAAGTGCCGGATGCCGCCAAGGCCACACGGATTCCCTGCACCAACGTGAACACGGCGCTGGAGCGGGTGCGTTCCGGTCAGGCGGACGCGGCCATGGTGCCGATCGAGAACTCGGTGGAGGGTGGCGTAACGGCCACTTTGGACGCGATCGCGACGGGCCAGGAGCTCAGGATCATCCGTGAGGCCCTTGTTCCCATCACGTTCGTGCTGGTGGCGAGGCCCGGCGTCGGACTTTCCGATATCAAACGGGTGTCCACGCACGGCCACGCCTGGGCGCAGTGCAGGCAATGGATGGACCAGCACCTTCCGGAGGCCGACTATGTGCCAGGGTCCTCCACCGCTGCCGCCGCGCTGGGGTTGCTGGAAGATGGCGGCCACTATGATGCTGCAATCTGCGCTCCCTTGGTTGCGTCCCTGCATCCAGAGCTGTCCGTGCTGGGTGAAAACATCGGGGACAACCCGGACGCCGTCACCCGTTTCATCCTGGTGTCCCGGCCCGGAATCCTGCCGGAACCAACGGGCGCTGACAAGACGTCCGTGGTGGTTCCACTTCCGGAGGACCACCCCGGTGCGCTCATGGACATCCTGGACCAGTTCGCCTCCCGCGGGGTGAACCTCAGCCGCATCGAGTCCCGTCCCACGGGGCAGTATTTGGGGCACTACTTTTTCAGTATCGACGCCGATGGACACGCCCGGGATGCGCGGGTGGCGGATGCGCTGGCCGGCCTGCACCGGATCAGCCCCGCCACGCGGTTCCTGGGCTCATATGCGCGCGCTGACAAGCAGCCTGCGTCCATTGCCCCGCACACCTCCGATGCCGCTTTTGCGTCCGCGAGGGACTGGGTTGAATCGATACTGGAAACGCCGTAAACCCTGCCTGCACACCGGAATCCCCGGCCTTTCGCCGTCCAGCAAGTGTGCGTATGCTTGCCTGATCCATCAACGATGGACCATTACCAACGAAGGGAACGGTCATGACTGTCCACAGCGACGACAAAGACGGCCAAGGCATGATCGTCAACCCCAAGCCCTCCAGCGGGAACAGTGAGGATTGGGACGGGGACGATGCAGACCGCGCCGATCGCCTGCGGTTTGAAGAGGAGCAGGCGTTGATCAAGGAGCAATCCGAGGACCGGGCGGCAGCCAAAGAAGCCATGGAAGAGGCCCAGAGGAACGCCCCCGAGCCGGACGCCGGATCGATCTAGGCTGATGCCACCTTGGGGACCCGGACCAACAGTGATCCGGGTTCTACCTGGACGGTGACCTTGGTGGCTTCGCCCGAAGGGTCGCCGTCCAGTTGCGTTGCCATGGGTTCCTGGCTGCGGATGGTCACCTTGCCGGAGCGGTAGAAGCTCATCATGGGCAGGTTGTGTTTGTGCTTGAAGAGAATCTTTGTGTACATGGCGATCCAGCCGAACGCGCTGCGCGGGCTCATCACCACAATGTCCAGCATGCCGTCATCCACCATGGCCTGCGGGATGAAATCTATGCCGCCGGGAATCAGGCCGCAGTTGGCGAACAGCACGCTGCGTATTTTGCGGCTCTGTTCAGGCTCGTCGTCCAATGTGATGCTGACGCGCTTCCTGCGCCCCGGTAGGTGCCGGACCCCCGCTTCGGTGTAAGCCAGCCACCCGACGCTCTTTTTGAGGTCTTCCTTGGTATCTCCCATGACCTCGGCATCCAGGCCCATTCCTGCGATCACCAGGAACGTATGGGCGGATGATTCCCCGGTGATGCTGTTGGAGATGGTCATGGTGGCGGTATCGATGAACCGCTGATGGCCGAAGAGTGCGTTCTGGATGCAGTCATCCATGCTGGTCACATCCAGGTCCACATTCCGTGCCAACAGGTTTCCGGTACCCAGGGGAATCAGGCCCAGAGCCACGTTCTTGTGCGCCAGGCATTCAGCCACCACGCGGACCGTGCCGTCACCACCGCATGCCAGCACCACTTCGGCCCCGTGTGCCAGGGCTTGCCGGGTCTGCCCGTAACCGGGATCCTCCACGGTGGTTTCGTAGAACCGGGGCGCGTCCCAGCCGGCCAGTTCGCAGGCCTCCATGATGCCTTTGCGGGCGACGTCCGAGTTGACTTTCACGGGGTTCAGGATCACGGCAACCTTTTGGCTGCCGGGCCCGGGCTTGTGGGCGTCCTCCCGGACTGCGCTCCTGATGTGCCGTGCCCTCAATCGGCGCACACCCCACCAACTGGAGACGGCAAACGCCACGCCCCCAGCCAGAATCACGTACAGGATCCAGTCGCTCATGGTGCTCCAACACTATCCTCCCGGACCATGCCGCTTGGACGGGCCGGCACCCCGGTGGCTCCTTAGGCCGGTCAGCACCGGAAATCCGCGGCTGATTCGATACTCTTGTGTGGTGATCGACGTAAAAGACCTCAGCGAAAATCCGGACAAGTTCCGGGCCAGCCAGCGCGCCCGTGGGGCCGATGAGTCCGTTGTGGACGCGATCATCTCCGCTGACTCCGATCGCCGTGCAGCGCTGATCCGCCACGAAACCCTCCGTGCCGAGCAGAACGCCTTCGGCAAGAGGGTGGCGCAGGCCAAGGGCGAGGAGAAGCGGGCGCTGTTGGCCGAGGTCAAGGAACTGGCCAACTCGGTCAAGGCCGCTTCCACGGAAGCCGCCGCTGCCCAGGCCAAGCAGGAGGAACTGCTGCGGGTCATCCCCAACCTTGTTGTTGACGGAGTCCCCGAGGGCGGCGAGGACGACTACGTTGTGGTGAAGACCGTGGGCACTCCCCGCGAGTTCAAGGACTTCGAGCCCAAGGACCATCTGGAAATCGGTGAGCTGATCGGCGCCATTGATATGGAGCGCGGCGCGAAGGTTTCCGGATCGCGTTTCTACTTCCTCCGCGGCGTTGGTGCCCGCTTGGAAATGGCTCTCCTGCAGATGGCCATGGAGCAGGCCATTGATGCCGGCTTCGTTCCCATGATCACTCCCACTTTGGTGCGTCCGGAGACCATGCAGGGCACCGGCTTTGATGTAAAGCACGACGCCGAGATCTACCGTCTCGCTGAAGACGACCTTTACCTTGTGGGAACTTCGGAGGTGGCCCTGGCCGGGTACCACGCCGACGAAATCCTGGACCTTTCCGACGGCCCCATCCGCTACGCGGGCCAGAGCTCGTGCTACCGCCGCGAGGCCGGTTCCCACGGCAAGGACACCCGGGGGATCATCCGCGTCCACCAGTTCAACAAGGTGGAAATGTTCATCTACACCACTGTTGAGGAAGCGGCCGCTGAGCACGCCCGACTCCTGGCCTGGGAAGAGGAGATGCTGGCCAAGTGCGAGCTTCCCTACCGCGTGATCGACACTGCTGCCGGAGATCTGGGAATGTCAGCAGCCCGCAAGTTCGACTGTGAAGCATGGGTGCCCACACAGAACGCTTACCGTGAGCTCACATCCACCTCCAACTGCACCACGTTCCAGGCACGCCGCCTCAATATCCGCGAACGCGTGGTGAACGACGAAGGTGTGGCCAAGGGCACCCGCGCAGTGGCAACCCTCAACGGCACGCTGGCCACCACCCGGTGGATCGTGGCGATCCTTGAGCACCACCAGAACCCGGACGGCTCGGTCAACGTTCCCAAGGCGTTGCAGAAGTACCTCGGCGGACTGGAAGTCCTGCCCGTTCTCTGATTCCTGCACATACAGCAAACGCCCGGGTCCCGGTGGAAACACCTGGCCCCGGGCGTTCTGTTTGCGGCAGTTACAGCAGGCTGCGCAGAACCCGTGCGGCGCCGTCGTCCAGTACTGAATCGGTGACCTCGTCCGCTGCGGCGATGACCTCATCCGGTGCCTGGCCCATGGCGACGCCCCGGCCGGCCCATGTCAGCATCTCGATGTCATTCCGGCCGTCACCCACAGCAACCGTGTTGGCCCGATCCGTGCCGAGTTTCCGGCGAAGTGCCTCCAGGGCGCTGGCCTTGGTGACGCCCTCGGCCGCAATGTCCAGCCAGGCCGTCCAGCCGACGGAGTAAGTGACGCCGGAAAGTCCTATGTGCTTGATGGCGTCATTGAACTCGTCCGAGGTGTTGTCCGAGCTGAAGACCACCACGCGGACCGCGGTGGCGTCCAGCATGGTTTGGAAGTCCACCCCGATGGACTCCACGCCGAAGCTGGCGTCCTGGAAGCGCTCAGTGGACAGGAAGTTTCCGTCCTGGTCCTCCAGTGCGTACTTGGCGTTGGGCAGCCGCTCGCGCAGCGCTTTCAACGCCGGCGCGGGATCGAACGTGGCCTTGTGGATGATCTGGTAGCCGGACTCCAGCGTGGGGTCCAGGCGCAGGGTCACGCCGCCGTTGCAACACACGGCGTAACCGCGTTCCATGCCGATCTGCTGGATGATGGGCAGCGTGGCATTGAGTGAGCGGCCGGTGGCGATCATGACGTCGTGCCCCTCGGCCACCACGGCCTGGGCGGCGGAACGGACTGCGGGGGTCATGTGGCCGTCGTGATCCACCAACGTGCCGTCGACGTCCAGGGCAATCATGAGTTTGTTGTTGTTCAGCTGGTCATCGATGCCAGCAACTGGAGTATCAGTCAAAATAGTCATGCTTCCAGTACAACAGACACCACGGACACTGAACTAGGACCGGCGCCACAGCAGGGGCTTAACGGCGGGTGAACTCAGTGGGCCGCCGGATCCCTTCCCCACTCCACCAATCCCCGGCGGGTGCCGCTCCGAATTACCTGCATGGCAAAGCTCAGAAGCAGGACCAAAGGCATCAATGGCATGGCCGCACTGGCTGGCGTGGTTTCGGCCGCGGTGGTGCTGGGTGTCGCTGAGCTGGTGGGTGCATTCTTCACCTCCCGGGCAACACCGCTGTTCGCCTTGGGATCGACTTTCATTGACTTCACGCCGCCCAAGCTGAAGGACTTTGCAATCGCCACCTTCGGCACCAATGACAAGGCGGCGCTGTTCGTGGGCATGGGCCTGACGATCGCACTGCTGGCGTGTGTGCTGGGCATCGTGGCCTACCGCAAGTGGGTTCTGGGTGTCCTGGGTGTGCTGTTCATGGGAGCAGTCATTGTGGCCAGCGTGGTAACCCGTGCAGGTGTGAGCCCCGTGGACGCCATCCCTTCCGTGGTGGGGACCGTGGCAGGCCTGGTGGCGCTGCGGATCCTCATCAAACCGTTGTGGGCGCTGAAGGCATCGGACGGTGCTGAATATACGGCAGCCGAAGCCCAGGCAGCCGACTTCACTGCACCGGAAGCTGACGCCCCGGCCGGAGCCAAAGGTGCCAGCCGCCGTCGTTTCTTCGCAACTGCCGGAATCACTGCAGTTGCTGCCGGTATCACTGCCACCGGTGGCAGGCTCTTGAGCGCGGCACGCAACAACATCGCCGAAGCGCGCGACGCCCTGAAACTGCCGACGCCGGTCAAGCCGGCCGCCGCCGTTCCGGCCAACGTGCAATCCCCGGTGCCCGGTGTCAGCTCATGGTTGACGCCCAACAACGACTTCTACCGGATTGATACTGCTCTCAGCGTCCCTGAGATCAACATCAAGGACTGGAGTTTGAGGGTGCACGGGATGGTGGAGCAGGAAGTGACCCTCACCTTCCAGGATCTGCTGGATGCGGAGCTGATCGAATCACATGTGACCCTCACCTGTGTCTCCAACGCCGTGGGTGGCAAATTGGTGGGCAACGCCAAATGGCTGGGCCTTCCCATCCGTGACGTGCTGGCCAAGGCCAAACCCAAGGATGGCGCAGACATGGTGCTCTCCAAGTCCATTGACGGATTCAGCGCCTCCACCCCTTTGGACGTCCTCCAGGATGATCGCGATGCCATGTTTGCCATCGGCATGAACGGCGAACCGTTGCCCTTGGAGCACGGCTACCCCGTCCGCATGGTGGTTCCTGGCCTCTACGGTTTTGTTTCCGCCACCAAATGGGTGGTGGACCTTGAAGTGACCCGGTTTGCGGACAACAAGGCCTACTGGACCGACCGCGGCTGGTCCGAGCGCGGTCCCATCAAGACCATGGCCCGTGTGGACGTCCCCACGTCCTTTGCCAAGGTGCCGGCCGGAAGGGCTGCCTTTGGCGGTACGGCCTGGGCCCAGACCCGGGGTATCACCAAGGTTGAGATCCAGATTGACGACGGCGAGTGGCAGGAAGCCACTCTTTCCGACGAAGCCTCAACCGTCACCTGGCGCCAGTGGTCCTTCGAGTGGGATGCCACCCCGGGCTCGCACTACGTAAGGGCCCGTGCCACCGATGGCACCGGCGAGGTCCAGACCGACAAGAAGGCAGAACCCGTGCCCGATGGCGCATCCGGCTACCCGTCCGTGATGTTCACCGTGGAGTAAGCGGGGGAGTGAGGGGCACTGAGATCAGTTCGCTCCGAAGCGGGCCCGGCCGTTCCGCATTCGCTCCACTGTTTGTCTGGTCCTTTAGGGTGATCCCATGAACAACACGAAAGCCGTGCCCACTTGGGTTCCTTTGGGCACTGCCTTCCGCTTCGTGCAACTGACCTTGGGGTTCTTGCTCTTGCTCGCTTCCACCTTCTGGACGGGCCTTGGTAGCGGCGGCTTGGAGAGAATCTCCCTGGTACGGCCAGATTTGATTTTCCCGGGTAAGGAATTATCTTAATGGCTCTTCATGGTCATTCTCACCGCGGTCGGGGTCTCACTGTGGTTTGGATCAAAGCCCTCAGGGCTGCCCACTGCCCGGCTCGATGCGGCGCAGTTGGTGGGCGCGATCATCTTCGCGTTCATGATCCTGATTTTCCTGCCTATCCTTTCTGAATTTGAGTTTCTCGACGTCGATAACCAATGCCTCTACGAAGGCTGCTGGCCGCGTCCGTACCAGGAGCTGCTTATTGCGGTTCCGTCCTTGGCCGCGATTCTCGCGATGGGCATCTGCTCTGTCATCGGAAACCGAGTCCCGTACTGGACGCGCCGGGCCATCGCACCGGTCACTTACCTCATTCTTGCCCTGCTGCAGCACGCCACATGGAACTCGATAATCGTTCCCTTTTTGGGCGGCCCTCCGCCCTTAGGGCACTGACTCTTACAGCCGACGCTTATTCAGTCTGGCTATTTAAATACCGTCTGGATAGTCCCGCCACCAGCCGATTCCACAATGGCCTGCGCAACTGCACGGAGCTTGACGTTCCGGTTGCTGGAAGCCTTCTTGATGAGTTCCATGGCTTCAACCTGAGTGCAACGATTTTGGGCGATGATGATCCCGGTGGCCACATCAATGACCGTCCGGGATTCCATGGCGGCCCGTAGATCGGCCGCTTTTCGGCTGTGCTGTGCTATGACCACGGCCAATTGAAGACCCTTGGCAGCTTGCTGCACGTAGTCCTGGGCCCGTTGGACGGCGGATTGATCGAACGCGTTAGGGCGGTCCGAGTAAAGATTCAGGCCCGCGCGTGTGGACTGGTCCGTGAGCTCGAACGGGACTGCCAGCACGGAGCGGAGGCCGTGGCCGGTGATGGCCTGGTTATAGTCCGGCCACGTGTTGTCTTTCTCGAAGTCGTTGATCAGCACCATGGTCCCCTCCCTGCATGCGCGCAAGCAGGGACCATCCGCGAAAGCGTACTGCACCTCGTCCAGTTGCCTGGCGCGTTCGCTACTGCTCGCGACGGTGCCGGCAGCCCGCGCACTCAGCAACGTGATGCCGCAATAAACCTCTTTGCCCGTATCGCTGAACATCGCCGCCGAGTGCTGTGCCAGCTCGGCCAGAAACGCCTCAACGTCGGGCGAGGCAAGCAACAGATCCTGGATTTCGCCCAGCACCGTAGTGGACTGGGTAAGCTGCGGCTCTTCCATCTTCACCTCCGGTGCGTTGTACATGGCTTCCTTTTGAGACTAACCCCGCACACCCGTTGAAAGCCAATAGTAAGTGTGCTTTCCTTTTTAAGGAGTCTTGCCGTGGGCTCAATCACATCCCTTCAGAGGATTGACACCCATGCGTCAAACCGGACCTTTCGACGTTCGTACAAGGCGTCCCGCCGCTCCGGAGGGGAGCATCCGCCAGAGCTTCCAGGACAGCCTTGTCCTGGACCATCTCAATCTGGCCAAATCCATTGCGGCCAGATACTCCGCCCACACCCATGACCTGGACGACGTCCGCCAAGTGGCTTACATGGGCCTCATCAAAGCCTCACGCGGGTACGACGAAGCCAAGGGAGTCAGCTTTCCGGCCTACGCAGCGCCCACGATCGCCGGCGAGGTCAAGCGGTACCTCCGGGACCACTGCTGGGTAGTCCGGCCGCCCCGCACCATTCAGGACGTCCGGCGTCAGGTCCTGGCACGGACCGAGGAAATGACCCAGACGCTTCAACGAACACCGTCCCCGGAGGAAGTGGCCCAGGACCTGCAACTTGATGAGTGCCAGGTGCGCGAGGCCTTGATGGCCGGAACCAGCAAACGCCCGGATTCCCTGGACGTTCCAGCGGATGAGGGCCGCGATGGGCTGCAGGGTTCGCTGTCGGCCGACGGGTGCCCCACCGATCGCTTGGATGATGTGCTTGCCCTGCGCAACGCCATCAGGGGCCTCAGCGCAGAAGACCGCCATCTGTTGTACCGGCGCTACTACCGGGAGGAAACCCAGTCCACCATTGCCGAGGCGCTGGGCATGTCCCAAATGCAGGTTTCACGCAAGCTGTCCAAGGTGCTGGTGTCCCTGCAAACCCAACTTCTGGACACTATCCAGCAGCAAATGCGGGCCCTGCGGACGGAACATCCGGGGTCAAGCAGGGGGTGAGCGCTTTATCAACTGCGACGGGCGGCGTCACCGCCCCTCACTCCTCGGTAGGTCGGAGGTCAGCACCACCGTCAGGATCCTGCGCAGGCTCATGGCCACCGACGCCGGTGCGTTGACGGGAGCCTGGTCCGCGGCGGCATCGGCCACTGCTGTGCTGAGCGCGGAGATGCTGTCCTTGGCTTCGGCCAAACGGGTGGACAGCTCTTCCGATTCCGCATCCCGCCAGTGTTCGATCACGGACGCCGCGGCATCCAAGGACTCGGAAAGGTATTCCACCACTGAGTCCGGGATATCCGTTCCCTCATCCTCTTCCCAAATGGCACTCTGGAGGACGTCGGTGATGTCCTGCACGTGAAACGTCAGCCGCTCCAAGGTCTGCAGGCCGGCCAGGTCGCCGGGCAATCGGGTGGCGCGACGCCGGGACCTGGGGTTCGCTTTGGCGCTCACTTCCGCCTGGTGGACGGCGGTCCGGACTCCTGCCGCCGTCAGGCTTAGTTGGTTGCTGCGACTGGCCCAGGCCTCGTGGTTGGGCGGCCAGGATTCCTTCATTGCCTTGGCCATATCCCTGAGTTGGCGGGTAAGTGCTTTCTGATGCCCCGCGATCGCGGGATCAATGTCGTCCAGGTGCAGTGGCGGGATCACCAGCCAGTTCACCGTGAAGCCAACCGCCACACCCAAGGCCATCTGGATAACGTAGCCAAAGGAGAATCCCTGGGCGTTGGAGTCCCCCAATAAGAGGACGAACAGGGCTGCCATGGGGATCCACTCAGAGGCTGAGCCAAGCCTGGGAAGGCCGCCGATCAGGACTCCGAGTCCCACCACCAGGGCCACGGAGAAGGAATTTGGGTCTGCAACCGAGGTAATGATGAACGCCATCCCTATGCCCAGGATCAATCCGCCCAGGCTTTGGAGTCCGTGCTTGGCGGAATCGGCCACAGTGGGATGCATGCTCACCAGGGCGCCCAGCGGTGCGTAGTAGGGGTAGGCGGCGGCCGGGCCCGGCATATGGGGTGCGAGCCACCACGCCAAGCCTGCGGCGATGGCGGTTTTGGCTGCAAACAACAGGCGGTGGCGGGTAACGGTCCTGCGCAGAGCGGGGATCAGCCGCCGCCTAAGGGGCAATTGGCTCATTCATCAAACGTCGCAGGTAATCAGGTTGCTGTCGAGTGGGAAAGGGTCATCCGTGAGGGACGCCATCCTTTTCGATATTTCGTGATTAGAACGCGACAAGGCGGGTACACAACCTTTGATAGTAACGATACTTACTATCCCGGCTGCTGTCCGCAGCCTGCCAACTGTGGAAAGAGAGCGACAATGACTGAGAGCCAATCGCCGCAGGACGGAAGCTTCGCGGCACCACGTAACGGCGGCACCGCAGGTACCGAACCGTTCACCGGAAGCTACCTGGATTCGCGGGACGTTGAATTTGAAACAGCTCATACCGCTACCACCGGATCCGGCACGGATTCCGGCAATTCCGGCAAGGTTGATGCTGCGAAGCAGGAAGCCGCAGGAGTTGCCAGCGTTGTGGGAGACGCCGCGGGCGGAGTCGTGGATACTGCCAAGACCGAGGCCGGTCACGTGGCCCAGGAAGTCAAGGTCAACGCCCGGCAACTGCTTCACCAGACCAAGGGTGAACTGACGGACCAGGCCCAAGCGCAGCAGCAGCGCGTTGCCGACGGCCTGCGTTCCATCTCCGACGAGCTGTCCACCATGGCAAAGTCCACCGAGAACGGTGGCGTGGCAACGGACCTCGTCCAGCAGGCAGCCCAGCGCTCCTCCTCCATTGCCCAGTGGCTGGACGGACGGGATCCCGGTTCCCTCCTGGATGAAGTGAAGGGCTTTGCACGCCGCAAGCCCGGAACCTTCCTCCTCATCGCTGCCGGAGCAGGCATCCTCGCCGGCCGCCTCGGACGCGGCATGGCCGACAACACTCCTGTGGGCGGCGGATCCGCCACGGGCACCACGGACGTTTCCACGGAAACCCCGCGGGCTGTCTACTACCCCTCGCAGGGTGGGGCAGTGACCCCTCCCGCCGTTGATCTCCCGGGTCCAACGGCCACCACGGCTGGATACGGTTCGGCCACCACCACCGGTTACGACGCCGGACCCCTTGATCCCGATGGCCTGGGACGCCCGGACGATCCCCATTACGGAGGTAACCGATGAGCAGTCCCGCTGATCTGCCTCCCTCTACAGCCCACGTGAAGGCAGAAACCCTTCCCCTTGGCGAACTCCTAAGCGACGTCACAAGGGATATCTCCACCTTGATGCGCCAGGAGGTTGAGCTGGCCAAGGTGGAGATCAAGGACTCCGCCTCCAAAGCCGGCAAGGGCGCGGGAATGCTCGGTGGCGCGGCCTACGCGGGCCACATCACTGTGCTGTTCCTGTCCATCGCACTTTGGTGGGCGTTGGGCCAGCTGGTTGGTCTGGGATGGTCCGCGGTCATTGTTGCCGTCATCTGGGGCATCATCGCCGCGGTTCTGGCATCCGTGGGCCGCAAGGAACTGAAAGCCATCAAGGGCTTGCCCAGGACCGCTGAAACGGTCAAGGAAATACCCCCTGCTTTGAAACCGAACACTGAGGAGACACGATGACGCAGAACCCCGACGCCCTGCGCGCCGATATCGAAGAAACTCGCCGGCGGCTCAGCACCAACGTTGATGCCGTGGCTGACAAGGTCACTCCGTCGCATATCGTCAACCGCCGGGTGGACAAGATCAAGTCCGCCGTGTTCGGCGCCCGCGATGACGTTCAGGACCGGGCGGCCGATGCGGCGCACCGTGCCGGCGGAGCTGTTTCCGGGGTGACGGACAACGTCTCCGGCGCTGTCTCGGATCTTGGCGATGCGCCCCAGATGATCAAGAGCAAGGCACAGGGCAGCCCTGTGGCCGCCGGACTCATCGCCTTCGGAGCCGGCCTCTTGCTCTCCGCACTCTTCCCGCCGTCGGAGAAAGAGCGCGAAGCTGCGCACGCCCTCAAGGATGCGGCCCAGCCTCTCACGGACGAACTGAGCCACGCGGCCCAGGAAGTCGCGGAACACCTGAAGCAGCCCGCCCAGGAAGCCGTCCAGAGCGTTAAGGACACTGCCACCGAGGCCGCCGTCAACGTCAAGGACGAGGGCCAGGCCGCGGCCGCCGACGTCCAGGACCGCGCTGGCACGGCCAAGGACAATATCAGCAATCAGTAACACCGTTGCCGGCCCTTCTGGTCAGCAGAACCGCAGCCGCAGCGGATGTCCCGGATTCATCATCGGGGCATCTGCTGCGGCTTTCGGTGTTCAGCGCACGTCGAGGATCAGCTGCAGTAACCTCGCCGCTGCGGGCCGAGCGGCGTGCTCTTCAACCCACTGGGCCCGGGCCAGCGCTTTGCTGACGGCCTGGGTGGTGATGCCAAGCTCCTGCGCCACGGTTTTCTGCTGGCCACGGACGCCTGGCGTCAGCAAATCCAGCACCCTCCACTCAGCGGCACTCCGGTGCTGCACAATATGGCCCAAGAGCCGGAGCACAGCTTCGGCCTCCGATGCCAAGGCGGCCAAGGGGCCGTCCACGGCCACCGGCACCCGTTCCTTGCTGTTGCGCAGGCGGTCAACAGCCCGGCGTGCATACACCAGCCCGTGGCCGGAAGCGTCCCGCACCAGATTGGGCAAGGGTTCGTTGATGGGTCCCACACCGATCCCCACGTACCACTGGTCCGATCTCAGGGCTATCAGTGCGGATTCCACGGCTTGGTGGCCGGAGTCAACAATGCCCTGCACTTCATCTTCCACTGAGCGGTCAAAATCCAAACGCGCGGGAATGTGGCGCAGGTCCTTGAGGAGTTGCGGCACGAGATCGCCGTCGCGGCGGCTGTCGCGTTGGTTGATGGTGAGTGTGAACATGGTGGATCACATGCTACCGGCTGGTAGTGGCTCTGCAAGGTCAGGCTTCCACATCGCTTTCCCTACTCCAAGGAAGTGCGTCCGGTGACCACGACGGCGGGAAGGGCGCCGGCCGCTGCATCCGCCGGCGTCCGGTCCCTACCCGGCGATCCGGAGTCAGCCAGGGCCGAGCGCACGCTTGCCACCAGTGGTTCGACGGGGTCATTGGTGGAAAATACCCAGAACGTTCCGCGGGCGTGGAACACCAGCGCATTGCGGCCGCCCGCACCCAGGGAAACTTTGTGCTGGGCCACCAAACGCCGCTCGGGATCAGATCGATCGTCCGTGGTGACTGTTTTGTAGGAGCCGGCTGTGATGTCTTCCCAAGGGAACACCAACCGGGTCTGCTTCTGTGAATATCTGGCAACCAGGCCGCGATCGAACACCAACAGTTTCCGGAAACTGCCCAGAAGCGTCATGGACCACAGCACCAGGCCGGTCAGGGTGCTGGTCACAACAAAGAAGAGGGGATCGTTGAAGTGCCCTGGCTCCCTTGTGGAACGGATGGGGCTGACGAACTCGGCAATGGTGCCGAACACGAACCCTGTCACCAAGCAGGGAATGAGGGCCTTCCAGAAGATGTGCCTGGAGCCCGCCACATAACGGAGGCGCCCAAGCCCGGGTTCCAGGCGCCGCTCAACCCGGCGGACCAGCCAGTTACGGCCGCGCATCCGGGCGCTGGCCGTAAAGGTTGGGAAGATTTTGTTGCTCGGCAGCAGTGGCGTTCTGCGCGGCCGCAGCCTTGGGGTCGGGTAACGGCGCCTGCCCCTGGGCGAGTCCGGAACGCCGGTCCACCGCCGCAAACTTGGGGTCCCAAGTATCGCCGGAACCGCCGGACACTGCAGCTGCGATCACCATCACCAGAAAGAACGGGAAGAAGGACCAGCAAATGGCGCGCCAACCGCCCAGCCAGGCACCCGCCGTCGTACCGTCTTTAATGCGCACGGAGCGCATGCCCGCCGCAGCGTCACCCACGCTTCCCACGGTGCCCCAGAACATGCCATAAACAAACAGGCCTACGAACCACAGAATCACGTAGATGGTCAGCCACGCGCCGTCGTTGTAGCCCAGGGCTGATCCGCTGTTCATCATGGATTGGCGTACCACGGCAACGATGGTCGCCAGCACGGAGTAGCCCACCAGGAAGACCAGCGCATCCAGGACCCTGCCCCAAAAGTGCGCACTGCCGGAAGCTTTGACGAAGTAGGCGCCGGTCTGGGTATGGCTCCGCACGGGACGGCCGTTGGCTGCATCAACCAAGCCGGTTGCGATGCTGGACTTCGGAGTGCTCATTGAGGGCTTTCAGGCTCGACGGCGGTGGGTGGCGTGGCTGCTGTGGGTCAGGCCAGGCCTGCGAGTCCTGCCAGGACGTGGTTCAGGGAAGCTGCGGACGTTTCCTTGAGTTCCAGCGACACGGTTTCTCCGCTCACCCGGGGAGTGAGGACGCTGACGCCGGAAGGTCCGGTGTAGACCGTCACGGTGGGGAACTCGTCCGTGTCGGCACTGAAACCAACAACATTGCTGGCAGCGCGGGTGTCGGCCAGCGCGGAGGCGGCATGCTCCTCGAACTGAGCCTCGGTGTACTCGGCAGGATCAGTGTCGCGGGCGGCTGCGTTGTCCGGGTCAACGAATGCTGCCACGCGTGACACCAGGTGATCGCGGGTCACCACGGTGAACCCGTGCAGGCCACCCTCGTCGATTTCTTCCAGGAGTGCACCGTCGTCGTGCAAGTATCCGTAGAGCCAGCGCTTTCCGGTGGAGACCGTGCGCTCCACCGAGATGACGCTGCTGCCACTGCGGCGAAGGGTCAGGGCGCCGGTGATGTCCTCGGTGGCGTGGAGGCGGGTGGGTTCAGTCTCGCCCTCAAAGATCACCGGGTACACAAGCTCCTTCGCAAGAAGACCGCGGAGGGCAATGGCGCACATCAATTCTTTATTGGCGTCCTGGGCCGAAAGCCAGGGCAGCGCCACCAGCTGTTCGTGCTGGACGCCGTCCAATGCAACAACTTCTTCATCGGTCAACGTTGGCAGCGCAGTCCCGTCAGCACTGGCCGAAGCAAGGACCTTGGCCGCGGCCTCAATGTCCCGTTGGGTCCATTTCATGGTGCTGGTGGTCATCCGAATATCCCTCCGACAAAGTTTCCAACTGACTTGGCGGCATTACCGACCCCATCTGCAACCTTACTGCCTACGTCCTTGGCGAACCCTGCCACCTCCTTGGCACCATCGGCGATGTAACTGCCCGGGTTTCGGGCAAAGTTGGAAATGGAATCCCAGTTGTCGGCCACCAAGTTGCCCAAAGCCCAGGCTCCGGCAACGATTCCGGCCCCGATCACGATCGGGGCGCCGATGGGGCCCAGCATGGCAGCGCCGCCCGCCGTCATGAGCATGATGCTTCCTACGCCGCCCACCACGGAAAGGCCGCCGGCAACGCGGTCGCCGGTGCCCCGCCACCCGTCATGTTGGGGATTGATCATGTCACTGATGCCGCCCACAATGTTCAGTGGCGCGGCCAGGGCACCCGCAATGCGGAGGCCTTTGGAGAACTTGCTGGCGTCCTGGAATGCCTGGCTGAACGGGATGTTGGCCTTGAGGTCCGTGAGGACGTCAGTGACTTTTTCACCGTTGCGCAGCGCCGTCAGGGCATCCCGGATGACGGTTCCACCGGCACGCCAGTTGGTAAGTACCTCACGGGTCTTCACCCATTCGGCGTGCCCCAGCTTGCCGTACTTGTAAGCGGTCCACAGCTGGGCGGCCAGGTCCTTGACGCCGGAGCCGGTGTCGAACACGTCCTTCAGCACGCCCACGGACGTGCCGGAGCCGTCATTGTGGCTGGCGAATTCCTGCTGGTTGGCGTGCTTCTTCAGCTGGCTGGCGTTCTCCCGCAGCATGTTGGCAGCCTTCATCAGGCTCTGCCGGTGCTGGCTGTTCCAATCGCCCTTGAAGACCGTGGCGTCGCGGCCCTGCCACGCCGTTGTGGAGTTGATGGCGTTGGAAAGCTGTGTGCCTTGCAGGCTGATGGCGTCGGCCGCCTTGCCCATCACCCCTGCCAGACTGCGAAGCTGCGCGATGTCCGCGCCGTAAAACCCAGCCATGAGGAACCCCCTGTGTACATGCATCGAAAAGTCTCGTCCCAGACTAGGCGGACCGGACACTTCGGCGCGATGGGGAGACATGCCCATGTGGATTAAAAGAGCGACGGCGGCCGGTGGGGTTCCCCGGGAACCGCACCGACCGCCGTCGGAACCCAACTGGGTCGCATTAGTGCGCGTTTTGACAGCTCATAACGTGCTTAATTGCGACCCAGTTGGGGGAAAATCAGTGTCCCGCAGCGGGAACGTAACGCTTGATCGAAGCTTCCAGCTCGGCTTCGGCAGCCGCGCGGTCGCCCCAGCCTTCGGCCTTGACCCACTTGCCGGGCTCCAGGTCCTTGTAGCGGGTGAAGAAGTGCTCGATTTCCTTGATCAGGTATTCGCTGACGTCGCTGACTTCCTGGATGTGGTCAAAACGTGCGTCCACGGGAACGCAGAGAACCTTGGCATCTCCGCCGCCGTCGTCGGTCATGTTGAACACGCCGATGGGGCGGGACTCAACAATGACGCCCGGGTGCAGATCGAAGTCCTGCAGGAGCACCAGCGCGTCCAGCGGATCGCCGTCTTCGCCCAGGGTGTTCTCGAAGAAACCGTAGTGCGTGGGGTACTGCATGGAGGTGAACAGGACGCGGTCCAGGCGGACACGGCCGGTTTCGTGGTCAACTTCGTACTTGACGCGCGATCCCTTGGGGATCTCGATGGTCACGTCGTGCTTCATGGAATGCTCCTTGACGGGTGTGGGTGGGGCGCGGCAGGCAAAAGCCCGGCCGGTGCCGCCGACTACTATTGAGGATATAGCGAGAGCCCCTGGTTTCTTGAACCGGCGGGACATTTCAGGACTGACAGGACCAAGCACCTTTCATGATGGGCTTTAAGAACGGGGATGTCCGGGCAGGGCAATCCACGGGTTGGGGGCGCTTGAAATGGGCGGCGCTGTTGGCTGTCGTACTGCTGTGCCTTGCCGCAGTGGTGGTGTCCGGCATGGTTCCGGGCCTGCTCAGTACAAGCAAACCGGCTCCTTCCACCCCCGCGTGGCAGCAGGAGCCCGCCGCCCTGAGCGGATCCAGCGGCGTTCTGCCCCTGGATTCCGGCGCGCCCGTCCCCGCGCCCTCGCAGGTGACGCGGTTGCTCAATGACACGCTGAAGCCGGCGGGCGGCGGCAGCATCACCGGCGTCGTCATGGACGCAGCCACGGGAACGGTTCTTTTTGACCGCGACGCAGCCGCCAACCGCATCCCGGCATCCAACATGAAACTCCTGACCGCCGTGGCCGCTTTGAAGGCGCTGGGTCCGGATTCCCGTTTCACCACCCGCGTCCTTGCAGCCAGCGATCCCTCCACTGTGGTCCTTACCGGGGGAGGGGACGTCCTGCTGGGCGACTCCTTGTCCGATCCTGCTGCCGTTCAAGGCCGCGCCGGCCTGGCGTCGCTGGCAGCGGACACCGCAGCGGCTTTGAAGGCCGCGAAAGTCGCGGGCCCCATCACGGTCCAGGTGGATGACTCCCTTTTCAGCGGGGCATCCCTCAACCCCGCCTGGAGCCTGGACGACGTCGCTGCCGGTGAAACCGCGCCGCTCTTCTCCCTGGCACTGAACTCGGGCCGGTATTCGCCCGGGGTGCTGACCGGCCCGCGGCCGCAGGATTCGGCCATCACCACTGCCCAGGCCTTCGCCGCGCAGTTGGTGGCTGCCGGCGTACAGGTGGGTCCCGGCGTCGAACGCGGCAAAGGCCTCCCCGCCAAGGTGCTGGCATCAGCTGAGTCCGCCACCGTGGGTGAGCAGGTGGACCTCATGCTGGAGACCTCGGACAACTTCCTGGCCGAGGCACTGGGGCGGATGACCGCCGCGGCGTCAGGCAAGCAAGCCACGTACGACGGCGCCACTGCGGCCGTGCGGCAAAGGCTGGGGGAGTTGGGAATCGCCACGGACGCGATGCAGTTGGCCGATGTTTCCGGCCTTGCCTTGGAAAACCAGGTCAGCGCACGGCAGTTCGGCGAGGTGGTCCGGGCCATCACCAGCGGCACGGACCTGGCTCTGAGATCGGCCTTGGACGGGTTTCCCGTAGCGGGGCTGACCGGAACGCTGGATGACAGGTACGGGGATGCCACCACCTCCGGAGGTGCGGGGTTGGTGCGGGCCAAAACGGGAACCTTGAATACGGTCATTGCCCTCAGCGGCTACGTGGTGGACGCAGACGGGCGCTTGCTGGTGTTCTCTTTCATCGGCAACGGACTGGAACCCGGCGCCGCCGCCAACAAGATTGCCATGGACCAGTCTGCGGCCGCCCTGGCGTCCTGCGGCTGCAGGGGCTGATTGATCCGGTCCGGCTTGATCCGCGTCCAGCGAACTTAAGGCCCGGTGTCAGCCACGTGTGGTGTGATGGTCCTTATGGTGTCATCTGCCCGAGATTCGTCAGCAGGGGCCCCGTCCCTGATCAACTGGGACCTGGCCGCCTCCACGGCGGCGCGCCTGGCCCCTCCAGGACCGGAGCTCAGTGCTTCGGACATCGACAAAGCGGTGGAGAACCTGCGATTCAACGCGGACATCTCCGTACCGCACGTCCACGACATCACCGGGCTGGATGCCGCGCGGGACCTTCGTGACTCCCATGTGCTGGTGGTGGACCGGGCATCCTGGTCCAAGGCGAACACACAAAGCTTCGCCGTGATGCTCCAACCGGCGCTCAGGAAGATGCTGGAAAGCCGGAGCGACGCGGCAATGTCCCCGGCAGCAGTGGCCGCCAGCGGAGCCATCACGGGCGCCCAACTCGGAGCCGTCCTGGCGTTCCTCTCCAGCAAAGTACTGGGCCAGTACGATCCCTTTGCTGCCTTGGCTCCGGACTCGAACGTTCCGCCTGGGGGCCGCCTCCTGCTTGTTGCGCCCAACATCATTTCCGTAGAGCGCGAGCTCAACGTCCAACCCGAAGATTTCCGCCTCTGGGTCTGCCTGCACGAACAAACCCACCGGGTGCAGTTCGCGGCTGCTCCGTGGCTGCGGCACCACATGCTGGACGAGATCGAAAAGCTCAGCGGCAACCTCCTGGGCAACATGGACACCTTGGTGGACCGGGCAGGCGCCATTGCCAAATCCCTCAAGGATCGGAACCCCTCAAACAAGGTACCCGGCCGCGGCGCCATCCTGGACCTGCTCCAGAACCCTGAAGAAAAGGCCTCACTGTCCCACATCACGGCCGTGATGAGCCTCCTGGAAGGCCATGCCAACGTGGTCATGGACGCCGTTGACGCCTCCATCGTTCCCTCCGTGAGGACCATCCGGCAGCGCTTCAACGCCCGCGGCAAGGACCGGGGTGTGGTGGAGAAATTCATTCGCAGCCTCCTGGGCCTCGATGCCAAGATGCGCCAGTACACCGATGGCGCCAAGTTTGTCCGCGAGGTTGTGGCTGTGGCCGGCATGGAAGGCTTCAACAAGGTCTGGGAAGCTGCGGAGTTCCTGCCCACTGAAGAAGAAATCCACAACTCCAAGCTGTGGCTGGAGCGGATGGGGCTTTGAGCGTTCCAGCTGATGGAGCTGCTGCGGGCAAGGGACGACGACGGCCCGGACGTTTGGCGCCCGTCGTCGGCAAAGCACGCAAGCACCTGCAAAACGCCCTGGCCGCCGCCGACTATCCCGCGCGCGTCCTGGTTGCCTGCAGTGGCGGCCCGGATTCGTTGGCCCTCGCTTCAGTAGCCGCCTACTTCGCCCGCCGCGGACACGTTGATGGGCGCCCGGTGTCCGTGGCAGCCGTGGTGGTGGACCACCAACTGCAACCCGGATCCGCGGATGTGGCCGCCCGGACCGCAGCAGTGCTTCAGGATCTGGGATTGTCTCCCGTCTCGGTCAGCACGGTGTCCGTGGCCGCCACAGGGTTCGGACCCGAAGCTGCGGCCCGCGATGCCCGGCACGCAGCGCTGGAAGCTGCTGCAGACGAATATGACTGCGGGGCAATTCTCTTGGGCCACACCCTCGATGACCAGGCCGAACAGGTACTCCTTGGCCTGGCCCGCGGTTCCGGAACGCGGTCCCTCGCCGGCATGAGGCCCGCGCGCGGGCGTTTGCTCCGCCCCTTCCTGGGCCTGCGCCGTGCCGAAACCCTGGAAATCTGCGACGTTGAAGAACTGGATACCTGGCACGATCCCAGCAACGCTGACCCGGCCTTTGCGCGCTCGCGGACCCGGGTTGAGGTCATGCCGGTCCTGGAAGAAAAGCTCGGTCCAGGTGTTGCTGAATCCCTGGCAAGGACCGCATCGATCCTTCAACAGGACGCCGATTTCCTGGAGGAACTGGCCAACGAGACCTTTCTCTCACTGGTCCAGCGCCAAGGCCGCGATGCCTGGCTGCCCGAGGACCAGGTCCGCGTGCTTCCCTCGGCGCTGAGGTTCCGTGTGATCGCCAAGGCCGCGGCCGCCGTCGGGGGTCAACAACCCGGCTACGGGCGCCTGTTGGCCGCGGAAGCGTTGCTGCGCCGGCAGGGTTCGGCCGGACCCGTGGAGCTTCCCGGCCACGTCAGCGTGTACCGCCTGTCCCTGGCCGATCTGGAGCATCAGCGTTCCGTTCCTGAGGCTGGTCCGGAGGGTTCCACAGCCCCGGATTCGGCGCCAGCAGGTCCCCGCGACGCCGCGGGCTGTGGGAAGCTAGTATTCCGGCATCAAAAATCGCCCCAACAGTAGCCGCACCCGAGCATCAACACAGGAGCCATTGGTGGATTCAAACGACGTCCAGGCAGATCTCAAGCACGTTCTTTACACCAAAGAGCAGATCCAAACACGCATCGCGGAACTCGCGGCGCAGATCGACAAGGATTACGAGGGACGCGACATCCTCCTTGTCGGCGTCCTCAAGGGTGCTGTCATGGTGATGGCTGATCTTGCCCGCGCGCTTCACAGCCACGTCAGCATGGACTGGATGGCAGTCTCGTCCTACGGCTCCGGCACCCAGTCGTCCGGTGTTGTCCGAATCCTCAAGGACCTGGACACGGACCTCATGGGCAAAGACGTGCTCATTGTCGAGGACATCATCGATTCCGGCCTGACCCTTTCCTGGCTCAAGTCCAACCTGGAATCCCGCGGCACCGCCAGCGTGGAAATCTGCACGGCTTTCCGTAAGCCCACTGCGGCCAAGGTGGAAATCGACGTCAAGTACATCGGCTACGACATCCCCAATGAATTCGTTGTTGGCTACGGCCTGGACTACGCCGAGAAGTACCGCAACCTGGACTTCGTGGGCACCCTGGCTCCCCACGTCTACGAGTAGACCCACCCCTTTCCGCCGCACCCCTTTCCGGTCCGCGGGACCCGCGCTCAAACCTTTTCGCCGCACCCCTTTCCGTCTTTCGCGCCCGTTACCACTGGTGCGCCGGGCGCTAACGGGTGCGGCGTCGGCGCTTAACGGGTGCGCCGTGCGGCAATGGGGGCGCCAAGGGCCGGGCAGTGACGTCTCCTGAACCCTCGAGTTTCGGCAAAGGCCGGAGCTAAACTGAGTCATGACCGGTGCGCATGCCCGTCCAATCCTTTGGCTCGCCTCTTTGGCGGTCCTTGCTGCAGGGTGTTCAGTCGCAGGCTGTTCACCGATGGGTACGACTGCCACCAGCACGGAGCAAACCTCATCCTCAATCCAAGCCGGGCCTGTCGCGGGGCCTTCTGCTCAGGGAACGGGCGTTGCTTCGGCGGCCCCAACTCCGGCCCCAACCACGCCCACTCAGGCGTCGGGCTCGCCCACGCAGGGAGCGCCGGCAACTGATCCTCCCCCGCCGGCTGTGGCTGCACCGGCGCCAGTGCCGCAGCCTTTCAGTTTGAACCTTTACCGTGACGGTGATTTCGTCCCGCAGTACACCTTCGACTGGTGCGTCGCGGCGAGCATTCAAATGGCGCACAACCTTGTGGATGACACTGGGGGTGGCTCGTGGGCTGGCACGGCCCAACAAAGCGAATTGTGGGAAATGGCGAGAGCCCGCTCATCCGACTCCTTCAACGGTGCCAACCCCTATGGCTGGGCACAGGTACTCACTGAAGTGGGGATGGGCCCATACAGGGTGGTCAGCGTTCCCAACTATGAGGACACATTGCAAACGGCTGCGCGTGCCATCGCCGAAACCGGCAGGCCAGTAGGACTGGTGATGTGGAGCGGGCGCCATGCCTGGGTCATGAGCGGCTTCGAATCTGTGGGCGACCCATCCCAATTCGCTGAGTTTGCCGTCACGGGTGTTCGAGTCCTCGATCCGCTCTACCCTTACGGCAGCGGACAGTGGGGTCCGTCACCGGAACCCAACAGCCTCCTCACCCCGCAGCAACTTTCCACCCAGTTCGTGGTCCGGGATCCACGACGATGGAGCAGCGCCCTGCCCACCGGATACCTGTTGGTGCTCCCAGTCGCGGCCTAACGGCCTCGCGCGCCCAAGGACCGCTCATGCCACGGACCCTTTATCGGTTACGCCGCGCGCAGGCTCCTTAACCCGCCGTCGTTCAATATCCGCGCAAAGGTCCGGGGGTTCATCATCTCCGCCCAATCCCAGCGAATGACCGTGAGGCCCAGGGCCCTGAGTGCGTTCTCCCGGTTCTTCTCCGCCAGGACAACCTGCTGAATGGTCTGCTTGCCAAGCAATCTCTGCCGCAGGTATTTACTCTTTCCGTCGAATTCGCCCACCAGATCGAGGTCCGGCCACCAAAAGTCCGTGCGCGCGGTCCGTCCGTCCCTCAGCTTGAACGAACTCTGAAGGACGGGCAGCGGAAAGTTGAGCAGGATCATCTGTGCACGGCTCATGGATTCACCCACTGATTCGGATTCAGTGGTGGATAACTCAAGAATCCGGCTCACCCTCCGCTGACGGGAAATAGTGCTGAGCCTGGACGCCGCAACCCCAAGGTCAGCCAGGTTGGTGGCCAGTCCCCAGGCCTTCTCCTTGTTCCAGTCGCTCACTGCGAAGGAGCCCTTTCCGTTTGAACGCCGGCTGCTGTCCACCACAGCCAGCGCCTCAGCAAAGTTCAGCGAAGATGCCAATTCAGTGGTGGTCCGGAGCTTGTCCGTGACCAGGAAGTCACCGAGTTTGGTCACTCCTTCGTCCAGTGACCCCAGAGTCCGCCGGATGCCGTGCTTGGACCGGCCGCCGCTGGGATCCGGTGTAACAGTGCAGAGCCGGGAAGGAACTCCCACAACGCCCAGGCCCCAGAGAAGTCCTGCTGATTGCAGATTGAACGTTGGCGGAGTCAAAGCCGTGTTGACCAGGGCTGCTGCGCGGAGGCCATGGCGCTGACGATCATCCAGCTGGGCCCAAGTCGCCGAAGGTACGTAGGCTCCTCGACGAACACGGACGAGCTCTCCGCGTTTGCATCGCTTCGAAAGCAGGCGTGGATCCTGCCCGATCCGGGTTGCATCGGAAGAGAGAATCAAGTCGTAGGCGGGCATAGGCCAACACTCGCAGCAACGGAATCGATGGACGACGGGTGAATTCGTCTATGTGGATAAGAAGGGGTGGGATTCGCCGCACCCTTATCCGCCGTGCGCACGCCTTGCGCAACTGTCCCGCACCCGTTCGCGCCGCGCGCTCCGGATGGAACGGGCGCGCACGGCGCAAAGGGGTGCGCGGCGGCAACGGCCCGCCGCAACGCGCGTGCGGCAACGGCCCGCCACAACCCGCGCGCAGGCCCGAACGAGCCCCCGTGTACGCCCAGAGGGAACTTTTGCACTTTCCGATGCGTGGATTACTGGGAACGGTGTATAGCTTGAAACTGAAGCAGCACCACTCGCGCGCAGAAGTTGCGCCTTGCAGCACTACCAGGAGGGACGGGGCAAAACCCCGATCAGATGAAAGCTAAGAGTTTCTTCAAGGGCCCGGGCATCTGGATTGTTGTCGTTGTTGGCTTGCTCCTGGTGGCATTCGCAACGTTGGCTCCGGGCGGTTCCACCCGCATTGACACCAAAGACGGCCTTGACCTCCTTTCCCAGAGCGGAAAAGTCGAGCAGGCAAAGATATTCGACGCCGAGAACCGCGTTGACCTGGTGCTCAAGGACAACCTCAACCTGGACGGCCAGGACAAGGGCAAGAACGTACAGTTCTTCTACGTCACGGACCGCGGTCCGGATGTGGTGAAGGCTGTTACCAGCGCCAACCCGGAAAAGGGCTTCACTGACCAGCCGGTTGAGAGCAACTGGTTCTCCGGCCTGTTCTCGCTGCTTATTCCTGTGCTGCTGTTGGGTGTCCTGTTCTGGTTCCTGCTGTCCCGCATGCAGGGCGGTGGCTCCAAGGTAATGCAGTTCGGCAAGTCCAAGGCCAAGCTGGTCAACAAGGACATGCCGCAGGTGACTTTCGCTGATGTGGCTGGTGCCGAGGAGGCCGTTGAAGAGCTCCAGGAAATCAAGGAGTTCCTGCAGGAGCCCGCTAAATTCCAGGCCGTTGGCGCCAAAATCCCCAAGGGCGTGCTGCTGTACGGCCCTCCAGGTACCGGTAAGACCCTGCTGGCCCGTGCTGTTGCCGGCGAGGCCGGGGTTCCGTTCTTCTCCATCTCCGGCTCGGACTTTGTTGAGATGTTCGTGGGCGTCGGCGCTTCCCGTGTGCGCGATCTTTTTGAGCAGGCCAAGGCCAGCTCCCCGGCCATCATCTTCGTGGATGAAATCGACGCCGTTGGCCGGCACCGTGGTGCGGGTATTGGCGGCGGAAATGATGAGCGTGAGCAGACCCTGAACCAGCTCCTGGTGGAGATGGACGGCTTCGACGTCAAGACCAACGTCATCCTCATCGCGGCCACCAACCGCCCGGATGTCCTTGACCCGGCCCTGCTCCGTCCTGGCCGTTTTGACCGCCAGATCACGGTTGAAGCTCCGGACATGATTGGCCGTGAGCAGATCCTGAATGTCCACGCCAAGGGCAAGCCGATGGCCCCGGGGATTGACCTCCGTGCAGTGGCCAAGAAGACCCCGGGTTACACCGGCGCGGATCTTGCCAACGTGCTGAACGAGGCTGCCCTGCTGACGGCGCGTTCCAACGCCAACCTCATTGACGACCGCGCCCTGGATGAAGCCATTGACCGCGTGATGGCCGGTCCGCAGAAGCGCAGCCGCGTCATGAAGGAACTCGAGCGCAAGATCACCGCGTACCACGAAGGTGGGCACGCGCTGGTTGCAGCAGCACTGCGGAACTCCGCGCCCGTCACCAAAATCACCATCCTTCCCCGTGGCCGCGCCCTGGGTTACACCATGGTGATCCCGGATGACGACAAGTACTCGGTGACCCGCAACGAGTTGCTGGACCAGATGGCGTACGCCATGGGTGGCCGCGTTGCGGAGGAAATCGTGTTCCACGATCCCTCCACCGGCGCATCCAACGACATCGAGAAGGCCACGTCCACGGCCCGCAAGATGGTCACCCAGTACGGCATGAGCGAACGCGTCGGAGCTGTGAAGCTTGGCCAGGGTGGTGGCGAGCCGTTCCTTGGCCGCGACGCTGCCCAGGAACGGAACTTCTCCGATCAGATCGCCTACGTTGTGGATGAGGAAGTCCGCCGCCTGATCGATCAGGCACACGACGAGGCCTACGCCATCCTGACGGAAAACCGGGATGTCCTGGACCGCCTGGCCTTGGAACTGCTGGAACGGGAAACCCTCAACCAGCAGGAAATCGCGGACATCTTCCACGACATCCGCAAGCGCGATTTCCGCGAGATCTGGTTGTCCAAGGAATCCCGCCCGGTCCAGTCGTTGCCTCCGGTTGAGAGCCGCGCTGAGAAGGCCGAGCGCGAAGCCCAGGAAGAAGCCAAGGAGGCCCGCCTGGACGAGCCTTTGGACGTTGTGCCACCGCATGCCCAGGGCGTGAGCGGCCAGGAGCCTTTCGGGATTCCGGGGCCCGACGGCGGCAACGACTCCACGCATCGCGGCTAAGCTTTCTGCTGTGACTCATTTCGACGACGACGACGACCTCGCCGCCGCCCACGGTTCTGCCGTGGGCGGGCAGCACAGCCTCAAGGTGGACCGCCCGCGCATTGAAGCGGCTGTCCGCGAAATCCTGTTGGCCATAGGTGAAGATCCTGATCGTGGCGGCCTCCAGGACACGCCCAAGCGCGTAGCCAAGGCATACGCAGAGGTTTTCGCGGGGCTGCACCAGCATCCTGAAGAGGTCCTCTCCACCACCTTTGACCTGGACCATGAAGAGCTTGTCCTGGTGAAGGACATCCCCTTCTACTCCACGTGCGAGCACCACTTGGTGCCGTTCCACGGAGTAGCGCATGTCGGTTACATTCCGTCACATGACGGCAAAGTGACCGGCCTGAGCAAGCTGGCACGCCTGGTGGATATTTACGCCCGCCGCCCACAGGTGCAGGAACGGTTGACCACCCAGATTGTCGAGGCCCTTGTAAAGCACCTCAACCCACGCGGCGCCATTGTGGTAGTGGAATGCGAGCACATGTGCATGTCCATGCGCGGCATCCGCAAGCCCGGCGCAAAGACCGTCACCAGTGCGGTGCGCGGTCAACTCCATGACCCGGCCACCCGCGCCGAGGCCATGAGCCTCATACTCGGAAGGTAAGCACTATGGACTCCCTCGCTGCAGCACCCGGCACCGGCCCGGCCACAAGCCCGCTGCCGATTCTCCGCAAACCGCGTCCCGCGGCCAGGTTCGAGGACCTGCCAAAGGACCGCACGCTCGTCATGGGAATCCTGAACGTCACCCCTGATTCCTTCAGCGACGGCGGCACGCACCGCACGCCGGATTCCGCCATCGCCACTGGCCTGCGAATGTTCTACGCCGGCGCGGACATCATCGACGTCGGCGGTGAATCCACCCGTTCGGGTGCTGAACCGGTGACGCCGGAAGAAGAGCAACAGCGGGTTCTGCCCGTCATCGAAGCCCTGGTGAAGGCTGGCGCATTGGTGAGCATCGATACGATGCACACGTCCACAGCTGAGGCCGCCGTTGCAGCCGGCGCGGCCATCATCAACGATGTTTCCGGCCTGACCATCGAGCCGGGTATGCCCGAGCTCGTGGCGCGCACCAAGGTTCCGTACATTTTGACGCACCGCCGTGGTGATGCGCGGACCATGGACAGCCTCACTGATTACGGCAATGTCACCGAGGACGTGGTGGCTGAACTTACCGGTGTCCGGGACAAGCTCTACGCCGCCGGAGTGGCGCCTGAGCAGATCATCGTTGATCCCGGCCTCGGTTTCTCCAAGAACGAGGACCAGAACTGGGAAATCCTCCGGAACCTCAACCAGCTCTTCGCGCTCGGCCACAAGGTGATGGTGGCTGCTTCCCGCAAACGGTTCCTGGGTTCCCTGCTCACCGTGGCCGGCAAGTCAGCGGCCCCCACTGAGCGGGATGCCGCCACGGCTGCAATCACCGCTTTGAGCGCCGCCCAGGGTGCGTGGGCGGTTCGCGTTCACGACGTCGGCTCCAGCCTTGACGCTGTCAAGGTCGCCGCCCGTACTGCCCGCTGATTGGTTGGCGCCGTGGACAAAATTACTCTGACCGGAGTCACTGCAGTGGGCTATCACGGCGTTTTCGATTTCGAGCGCCGTGATGGCCAGCCATTTGTAGTGGATGCCGTTCTGCACACCGATTTCACCAAGGCCGCCGAAACGGATGACCTGCAGTACACGGCCCACTACGGCGAAGTTGCCGAACTGATCACCAAACTCATCGAGGGCGAGCCCTTGAACCTGATTGAGGCCTTGGCCGTCAGGATTGCCGAGGCCATTCTGGCGAACTACACCGTGGCCGCGGTCGACGTCACCGTCCACAAACCCAAGGCGCCCATTGAGGTGCCTTTCGGTGACGTGACCGTCAGCGTCCACCGGGAGCGGTCATGACTCCGGCGTTCACCAAAGCCATCCTTGCCCTGGGCAGTAACCTTGGCGAACGCAATGACACCTTGTCCACTGCCGTGGCCGACCTCGTTGATCCGCTGGAGGTGAGGTTGCTGGGCGTATCGCCGGTGGTGCAGACCAAGCCTGTGGGTGGCCCTGAGGGCCAGCCCGATTTCCTGAACATGGTGATGGCCGTGGAGACCACGCTTTCGCCGATGGAACTGCTGCAGCACTGCCAGGCAGTGGAGCAGAAGCATCACCGGGTCAGGGACGTGCGTTGGGGTCCCCGAACGTTGGATGTGGACATCATCGTTTTTGGTGATGGCACCAGCGATGATCCCGTACTCACTCTTCCGCATCCCCGGGCAGCGGAGCGGGCGTTCGTGCTCTACCCGTGGTCTTTGCTGGAACCCCATGCGCAACTGGACGGCCACAGCGTGGCTGACCTCGCCGCCGTCGCGTCCGACATGCCGGACATCTGCCCCTTTGACGGGTATGGCGACGTTGCCGGCGTTCCGGCCCACGGTTCGGTGGAGCAGTCATGAAAGCCATGCGACCCGTGGTCCTGGTGCTCATCGCTGTCATTGCCACCATTATTGGCTGGGGGGCCACCACAGCCACCAACCGTTTCAGCATGCCCACCCCGGTCCTGCCGGTTTCGGCGCTGATCACCATGGGTGTGATCGTGGGCCTCACCTTGATCATGGGCATCCGCGTTCTGCGCTGGCGCAACGGAAACAAGAAGAACATGCTCAGCCCCATCCTTGCCGCCAGGACCCTGGTGCTGGCCCAGGCCTGCGCTTACGCGGGTACGTTGCTCCTGGGGTGGCACGCCGGCATTGCCGCGGACCTGCTCTGGGTCAACCTGCGCAGCGGTGAAGGAATTCTGTGGAACGCGCTGCTGATGGGCTGCGGCGGCGTGGTCATGGTGGTTGTGGGTCTGGTGGTGGAGCGGTTCTGCCGTATCCCACCGGAGGACCTGGAAGGCGGTACCGGCGGCCCCAAGACGCGTCGCGGAGAAACCAAGGGTGAAGGCGAATATGCATACCGCGGCGATTGATCCCCCCGGCGTTCAATGGCTGAGGGTTTCGCCAAAATACGTCACTGTGCGGCTGGTGGAATGGGCCATCGGCAACCTTGTGGTGGTGGCAATCCTCTGCCTCCCCTTGGTCTTTGTGCTCTTGGGCTGGTGGCGTTGGCCTCCGCTGTGGCTGGCAATCACCGTCCCTGCGGCCATGCTGGTGCTTGCTCTGTGGCGGCTGGTGTTGATTCCCCGCCAAGTACGGGCCATTGGCTACGCGGAACGGGACGATGACCTGTTGATCCGCCGCGGTATCTTCTTCCAGCGGACCATGGTTGTCCCCTATGGGCGGATGCAATACGTTGACGTGGCCGTCGGCCCTGTGGAGCGGAGCCTTGGTTTGTGCACGTTGAAGCTGCACACCGCTTCGCCGGGGACAAACGCGCATCTTCCTGGGCTCCCGGCCCAGGAGGGCGCACGTTTGCGTGAGCAGCTCTCAGCCCGCGGAGAAGCCAGGTTGGCCGGGCTGTGAGCCTGGAGGGTACTGCGGAGCAGAGCCCGGGGGACAAAGCCGTCGACGGCGGTTGGCAGCGGGTCCACCCGGCGTCGCCGTTTGTCCGGGGCTGGGTGGCGCTGGCCGCCGTCGGGTATTTCTTTGGACGGGACGCTTTTGAGCGCGTCCTTCAGGGCAGGGAGTTTGTGGATCCCACGCTCAACAGCCGGGCGCCGTGGCTGTTGGCGGGTGGGGCGTTGGTCCTCCTGGTGACTGTTGGCGGTTTTGTCCTGAGTTGGTATTTCACGCGCTACCAAGTGGCCGATGGCTATGTCCGCGTCAACACAGGCTTCCTTTTCAAGCAGCAACGGCAGGCGCGTTTGGACCGGGTCCAGGCGATCGACATTGTCCAGCCGCTTCTGGCCCGGATCTTTGGCTTGGCGGAGCTCAAGTTTGAGGTGGCCGACGCCGGTGAGTCGGCAGTGCGCCTGGCTTACCTGCCGTTGTCCCGGGCCAAGCAGTTGCGCGCTGCGATCCTGGCCAGGGCGGCAGGTGTGGTGGTGGGAGCGGAATCTGTGGAGGACATCCCGGAAGCTCCCGAGCATGTGGTGTTGTTCGTACCGCATGGCCGCCTCATCGGGTCCCTGCTTCTGAGCGAGCAGACCGTCGCGATTGTCCTGGGCGCTGCGGCCTCGGTGGCCATTTCAGTGTGGACGGAAAACAATGCCATTTTCTTCGCGTTGATTCCGGCCATTCTGGGCATCGGGGCGGCGTACTGGAGCTCCTTTAACAAGGGCTACAACTTCACTGCGGCCATTTCCCCCGACGGTATCCGCCTGAGATACGGCCTCTTGGATACCCAGGCGCAAACCGTGCCGCCGGGACGTATTCAGGCGGTCAAAGTCACTCAGCCGCCCATTTGGCGCATGCTCGGGTGGTACCGGATGCACGTCAACGTGGCGGGTTACGGAGGAACCGCCGGGAACGAAAACGCGGCCCGCACCACCCTGCTTCCCGTTGGCCTTAAGTCGGACGTCCTCCGGATGATGAGCCTGGTGCTTCCCGATCCCGGAGTGGAAGATCCTGAATCGGTCTTCACGGCAGGGCTGGTGGGTCTGGCTCCCGCCGCAATGCCTCCCGCCGCAATTCCTTCAGCCGCGGATGGTTTCGTCACCACCCCCCGACGCGCCCGATTGCTGGCGCCGCTGGGTTGGCGGCGGAACGGTTTCCGCGCCACACGGACTGCGCTGTTGATCCGGTCCGGGCGGTGGTGGCGTGTGCTGATCCTGGTCCCGCACCAGAGGACGCAGTCCATGGCGCTCCACCAAGGGCCGTTGGCGCGACGCTTCGGTGTGGCCGATCTTGTCCTCCACACCACCGCCGGTCCCGTGGTGCCCAGGGTCTACCAAGCAGGTATCGAACAGGCCGTTGGTCTTTTTGATCAGCAGGCCGCGCGGGCGAGGGAAGCCCGGAAACGGCAGACCAGCGAACAGTGGCTGGCCCAGGTTGCACCCCTGGCACCGGAGGTCGCCGCTGCGGCAGCCCACCCGCAACCGGCAGCCCCGCAGGCAATTCCCCAGCAAGCAGCCCCCCACGACGCAGCAACACATCAACAGCAGGAGGACCACCACCATGGCTAGGCCAGGACGACTCGGAGTCGGCATCATCGGGGCCGGAAAGGTGGGTGCCGTCCTTGGTGCCGCATTGCGCGCTGCCGAGCACGCCGTCGTCGGGGTTTCCGCGGTGTCCGAGGCCAGCCGCGAACGGGCCGAAACCCTGCTGCCGGGGGTTCCGGTGCTGGATATCCAGGACATCGTTGAACGTGCGGAGTTGGTCCTGCTGGCCGTTCCGGACGATTCGCTGGGCGAGCTGGTGGAAGGACTGTCCACGTTGGGAGCCTGGCAGCCCGGGCAGTTGGTGGCGCACACCTCCGGCCGGTTCGGCGTCGGGATCCTCAACCCGGTCCGTGCCGTGGGAGCCATTCCTTTGGCACTGCACCCCGCCATGACGTTTACAGGCATGAGCCTGGACCTGACCCGCCTGATGGATTGCACCTTCGGCGTGACGGCGGATGCCGCGATGCTGCCGATCGCCCAGGCGCTGGTCGTGGAAATGGGCGCGGAGCCCGTGGTCATCGCCGAGGGCGACCGCACGCTGTATCACGCAGCCTTGGCCCACAGCTCCAACCACATGGTGACGTTGGTGGCGCAGGCTTCGCAGATGCTGCGCGAGATCGGCGTCGATTCCCCGGAGTCCATGCTGGGTCCCCTCCTGCGGGCCACGTTGGAGAATGCTTTGGCATCGGGCGAGTCAGCCCTGACGGGACCCGTTGCCCGTGGTGATGCAGGCACGGTTTTGGCCCACACGCAGGCTCTGAAGGAATACGACGGCGGTGCAGGCGGCGATGTTCTGGCCGCTTACCAGGCCATGGCGCAGGCCACTGCACGCAGGGCGGAAAACCGGGGAATGCTGCGACCGGAACAAGTGACGGAAATTGGCAAGGCGCTGGGACCCGATTCCACTCTGCCGGAAGGAAACTGAAAAGCATGGCCATCAGGATTGTCACCACTGCTTCGGAACTGCGGGCAGAAAGCGCCCGGCTGCTGACCGCAAAGGGCGGCAGCTCGCAGGGCCTGGTACCCACCATGGGTGCTTTGCACGCAGGCCATGCCGCCCTGGCGAGGACAGCCGTTGCTGAGAACGACGTTGTTGTCGCCACCATTTTCGTGAACCCGCTGCAGTTCGGTGACGCCGTGGATCTGGACCGGTACCCGCGGACACTTGATGCCGATGCCGCGCTCCTCGAAGCCGAGGGCGTGGACTTGGTCTTCGCGCCATCGGTGGACGAGGTGTACCCGGGAGGTCAGCCCCTGGTGCGTGTGACGTCCGGTCCGCTCGGCGAAAAGTGGGAAGGCGCCTCGCGTCCCGGGCACTTCGACGGTGCGCTCACCGTGGTGGCCAAGTTGCTGCACTACGGCTTGCCCGGCGGGGCAGCAGCGGACGGTTCGACGCCGGCCTACCGCGCCTACTTTGGCCAGAAGGACGCGCAGCAGTTGGCCCTGGTGAAGCGCATGGTGGCAGACCTCAATTTCCCGGTGGAGATTGTGCCGGTGCCCATTGTTCGCAGTGAAGACGGCTTGGCGCTGTCCAGCCGTAACCGCTTCCTTTCGGACCAGGAACGCGACGCCGCGCTGGTCCTGTCCCGAGCTTTGCGCCTTATTGAGTCCCGCGCGAAGGCGCGCGAACCACTGGACCTGGACTCCGCCGTCGCGCTCGTTAAATCCCAGCCGCTGGTGGAACTGGACTACTTCGACGTCGTAGATCCCGCCACTCTGGAACCCCTGGCCGAGGACTGCAGGGAGTCGCCTTTCCGGGGCGAGGGCCTGGCGATCATCGCCGCAAAAGTGGGGCCCGTGCGGCTGATCGACAACGCTCCACTGTTCTCCTAGTGTTTGGTTTTTTCTGCTGACGGGAATGAGGCGCGGGTCTAGACTGTTCTAGTCTTCACCGGCAAGATCCGCCGGACACAAAAACCAAGCCTTTGAGGAATCCTCATGTCTACCGACGTCACTTCCGACGCCAACGGCAAACCCGGAACCGGGACTTCAGTTGCGGGTGCCGCCACGTCCGGACCCGCAGCACCGCAGCAGGGACCGGAGTCGCAAGCGCCGACGTCGGGAAAAATGTCCCGCGAGTCCGTCACCGTGATCATCACCCTGTTGGTGGCCACCTTCGTGGTGATCCTGAACGAGACCATCATGAACGTTGCCTTGCAGCGGCTGATGGTGGATCTCCAGGTGAGTGCTTCCACCGTTCAGTGGCTGGCCACGGGCTTCATGCTGACCATGGCAGTGGTCATCCCCACCACCGGTTTCATCCTGCAACGGATGAGTACCCGCGGTGCCTTCATGCTGGCCATGGGGTTGTTCTCCGGCGGTACCCTGCTGGCCGCCTTGGCGCCTGGGTTCCTTGTGCTGTTGCTGGCCAGGATCGTGCAGGCCGGTGGAACGGCCATCATGCTGCCGCTGCTGATGACCACCATCCTCACGCTGGTGCCCATGTCCAAGCGTGGTGCCGTGATGGGCAACGTCAGCATTGCCATTTCGGTGGCGCCGGCCATGGGGCCCACGGTTTCGGGGATCATCCTGGATAACTTCTCGTGGCGTTTCATGTTTGTGTTCGTGCTCCCGGTCGCTGTGGCAGCCTTTGCGATCGGCGCCAAGTACCTCACCAACGTGGGTGAGCGTGAGAAGACCACCCTGGATGTGGGCTCCGTGATCCTGACTGTTCCCGCTTTCGGTGGCTTGGTGTACGGACTCAGCCAGATCGGTGGTGCCGATGCCGGCATAGTGCCGGTGATCGCATTGGTGGTTGGCGTCCTGTGCCTTGCGCTGTTTGTTGTCCGCCAGCTGAAACTGCAGAAGTCCGATGCCCCGCTCCTGGACCTGCGCGCTTTCAAATTCCGCATGTTCACCGTTTCCACGCTGCTCATGGTGGTGGCCATGATGGCACTGTTTGGCGGCGTGATCCTTCTTCCGCTGTACCTCCAGAACACCCTGCACCTGGAGCCGCTGCAGACCGGGTTGGCTCTTCTTCCGGGTGGCCTGGCCATGGGCCTGCTGGGTCCGGTCATCGGACGGATCTTCGACAAAGTTGGTCCCTTGCCGTTGACGGTCACCGGCTCGGTCCTCATGGTCCTGACCTTGTGGCAGTTCTCGCGGTTGGATGAGGGCAGCGCGCTGGGGTGGGTGATCGCTCTTCACGTCGCCCTGAGCGTTGGCTTGGCGTTGCTGTTCACTCCGGCCTTCACCACTGGCTTGAATCCGCTGCCGCCGCACTTGTACTCCCACGGCTCGGCCATCATCAGTACCGCGCAGCAGGTTTCCGGTGCCGCCGGTACCGCCCTGTTGGTTTCCATCTATGCCGTGGTGTCCGCAGCCTCCGGACAGGTTGCCGGTATGCAGTCCGCGTTCATGGCGGCAACGGTCATTGCCGTAGCTGCGGTGGTCCTGGGCGCCATGATGCGCAAGACCGAGGGCGCCGGCGGCCACGGCGGCCACTGACCCACACCCCGACTGAACCTGAAGCGCTCCTCCACACACGTGGGGGAGCGCTTCTGCGTTCCTCTCTCACTTCCCGCGGGGTTCCGGGGGTTCCTCTCTCACTTCCCGCGGGGTTTCTGGGGGTTGCTCTCTCACGTTGTGTTGGTTTGTAGTGGTGGTCGACGGCGGCGGGTTGGGTGGTGTGATGGGGTTCACGGGTGGTGGTTGTGGGGTTTTGGGGGTGTTTTGGTGGGTGGGTGGTGGTGTTTGGCTTGTGTTTGCGGGGTTTTTGGGTGGTGTTGGGGTGGATTTGGTGGGTGGCTGGTGCGCGTGTAAAGTTATTCGAGTTGCCGCCGCTGTTGCGGGGAAATGGTGACAGACTCCCTTTCAAATTGCCGGTTTCGGTGGTGCTTTTGTGTGCTGCTGGGTGGTGTGGGGCCCCGGGTTCTGGTTTGCTTTGTGCGGCTGGTTCGGGTAAGTTTGAAAAGTTGCTCCGGAGCGATCTTGGACCCTGTTGGGTGTGGGTGGTGCCGGTTAGTGTCTGTTGTTTGAGAACTCAATAGTGTGCCAAGTTTGTTGATACCGATTGTTTTATTGATTGGTTGAAATTATGGCTGGATCATTGCGCACCCCCGTGTGTGGTGGTCTGGTTTTCAGCTGGTTTCGAATTTTGTGCAGCCGCGTTTTGCCGTTATTTCCGGTGGGTGTGGTTGTGTCTGTTATTTTTCAACGGAGAGTTTGATCCTGGCTCAGGATGAACGCTGGCGGCGTGCTTAACACATGCAAGTCGAACGATGATCCCAGCTTGCTGGGGGATTAGTGGCGAACGGGTGAGTAACACGTGAGTAACCTGCCCTTGACTCTGGGATAAGCCTGGGAAACTGGGTCTAATACCGGATACGACCATCTGGCGCATGTCATGGTGGTGGAAAGCTTTTGTGGTTTTGGATGGACTCGCGGCCTATCAGCTTGTTGGTGGGGTAATGGCCTACCAAGGCGACGACGGGTAGCCGGCCTGAGAGGGTGACCGGCCACACTGGGACTGAGACACGGCCCAGACTCCTACGGGAGGCAGCAGTGGGGAATATTGCACAATGGGCGCAAGCCTGATGCAGCGACGCCGCGTGAGGGATGACGGCCTTCGGGTTGTAAACCTCTTTCAGTAGGGAAGAAGCCGTAAGGTGACGGTACCTGCAGAAGAAGCGCCGGCTAACTACGTGCCAGCAGCCGCGGTAATACGTAGGGCGCAAGCGTTATCCGGAATTATTGGGCGTAAAGAGCTCGTAGGCGGTTTGTCGCGTCTGCTGTGAAAGACCGGGGCTCAACTCCGGTTCTGCAGTGGGTACGGGCAGACTAGAGTGCAGTAGGGGAGACTGGAATTCCTGGTGTAGCGGTGAAATGCGCAGATATCAGGAGGAACACCGATGGCGAAGGCAGGTCTCTGGGCTGTAACTGACGCTGAGGAGCGAAAGCATGGGGAGCGAACAGGATTAGATACCCTGGTAGTCCATGCCGTAAACGTTGGGCACTAGGTGTGGGGGACATTCCACGTTTTCCGCGCCGTAGCTAACGCATTAAGTGCCCCGCCTGGGGAGTACGGCCGCAAGGCTAAAACTCAAAGGAATTGACGGGGGCCCGCACAAGCGGCGGAGCATGCGGATTAATTCGATGCAACGCGAAGAACCTTACCAAGGCTTGACATGAACCGGTAATACCTGGAAACAGGTGCCCCGCTTGCGGTCGGTTTACAGGTGGTGCATGGTTGTCGTCAGCTCGTGTCGTGAGATGTTGGGTTAAGTCCCGCAACGAGCGCAACCCTCGTTCTATGTTGCCAGCGGTTCGGCCGGGGACTCATAGGAGACTGCCGGGGTCAACTCGGAGGAAGGTGGGGACGACGTCAAATCATCATGCCCCTTATGTCTTGGGCTTCACGCATGCTACAATGGCCGGTACAAAGGGTTGCGATACTGTGAGGTGGAGCTAATCCCAAAAAGCCGGTCTCAGTTCGGATTGGGGTCTGCAACTCGACCCCATGAAGTCGGAGTCGCTAGTAATCGCAGATCAGCAACGCTGCGGTGAATACGTTCCCGGGCCTTGTACACACCGCCCGTCAAGTCACGAAAGTTGGTAACACCCGAAGCCGGTGGCCTAACCCTTGTGGGGGGAGCCGTCGAAGGTGGGACCGGCGATTGGGACTAAGTCGTAACAAGGTAGCCGTACCGGAAGGTGCGGCTGGATCACCTCCTTTCTAAGGAGCTGCTAGCAACTGGTTGCTGTGCCTGTATGGGTGTGGTGGTGGTTGTCAGTGTTGCCCATTGCGCAGGCGTCTGTTCTGCGGTGGGTGCTCATGGGTGGAATATCAACGAATCATTTTTTTGGCATGGTCTTCTGTGCTGTGTCCTGGTGTGAGTACGGCAACGTGCGTCTTCCTTTGTGGGGGGTGTGGTGTTGTTGGGAAAGCGTTCCGGGGTGTGGTGTGTGGGGGTTGTGTTTGGCGCACTGTTGGGGTTCTGAGGCAACAGGACCTTGTGCAGCAATGCATGGGACGGTTGTTTCTGTGTTTCCTGCTTCTGGTTCTGTTCTTGCACGTGTGTGTGGGGGTGGTCTGGTTGATGGGGTTGTTGTTTGAGAACTACATAGTGGACGCGAGCATCTAAGAACACACATGCCTGTGGTGTGGGTGTTCTTATACAGCAATTTCTTATGAATGAACCCTGGGCCCAAGTGGCTCGTGGTTCTCTCGAGTAAGTTTTTGATCTTTGTGTGGTCAAGTTTTTAAGGGCACACGGTGGATGCCTTGGCATTAGGAGCCGAAGAAGGACGTAGGAATCTGCGATAAGCCTGGGGGAGTTGATAACCGAGCGTTGATCCCAGGATGTCCGAATGGGGAAACCCCGCACAACGCTGCAAGGTGATTGTGTGACCCGCATCTGAACACATAGGGTGCGTGGGGGGAACGCGGGGAAGTGAAACATCTCAGTACCCGCAGGAAGAGAAAACAATAGTGATTCCGTTAGTAGTGGCGAGCGAACGCGGATCAGGCTAAACCGTTTCATGTGTGATAGCCGGCGGGCGTTGCATGGGCGGGGTTGTGGGACTTTCCGTTCTGGTTCTGCCGGACCAGTGAGGTGATGTGCGTGCATAGGTGAACGGTCTTGAAAGGCCGGCCAGAGAGGGTGTGAGCCCCGTAACCGTAATGTTGTGTGCAGCCTGGAGAGTATCCCAAGTAGCACGGGGCCCGAGAAATCCCGTGCGAATCTGTCAGGACCACCTGATAAGCCTAAATACTTCCTAATGACCGATAGCGGACCAGTACCGTGAGGGAAAGGTGAAAAGTACCCCGGGAGGGGAGTGAAACAGTACCTGAAACCGTGTGCTTACAATCCGTCGGAGCAGTCTTGGTTACTGTGACGGCGTGCCTTTTGAAGAATGAGCCTGCGAGTTAGTGTTACGTCGCGAGGTTAACCCGTGTGGGGTAGCCGTAGCGAAAGCGAGTCTGAATAGGGCGAGTGTAGTGGCGTGATCTAGACCCGAAGCGGAGTGATCTACCCATGGCCAGGTTGAAGCGACGGTAAGACGTCGTGGAGGACCGAACCCACTTCAGTTGAAAATGGAGGGGATGAGCTGTGGGTAGGGGTGAAAGGCCAATCAAACTCCGTGATAGCTGGTTCTCCCCGAAATGCATTTAGGTGCAGCGTTGCGTGTTTCTTGCCGGAGGTAGAGCTACTGGATGGCCGATGGGCCCTACAAGGTTACTGACGTCAGCCAAACTCCGAATGCCGGTAAGTCAGAGCGCAGCAGTGAGACTGTGGGGGATAAGCTTCATAGTCGAGAGGGAAACAGCCCAGACCACCAACTAAGGCCCCTAAGCGTGTGCTAAGTGGGAAAGGATGTGGAGTTGCGAAGACAACCAGGAGGTTGGCTTAGAAGCAGCCATCCTTGAAAGAGTGCGTAATAGCTCACTGGTCAAGTGATTCCGCGCCGACAATGTAGCGGGGCTCAAGTACACCGCCGAAGTTGTGGATTTCACACAGTACCCTAGCCTTCGTGGTTCAGGGGTGTGGAGTGGTAGGGGAGCGTCGTGTGGGCAGTGAAGTCGCGGTGGAAACCAGCGGTGGAGCCTACACGAGTGAGAATGCAGGCATGAGTAGCGAAAGACGGGTGAGAAACCCGTCCGCCGAATGATCAAGGGTTCCAGGGTCAAGCTAATCTGCCCTGGGTAAGTCGGGACCTAAGGCGAGGCCGACAGGCGTAGTCGATGGACAACGGGTTGATATTCCCGTACCGGCGAAGAACCGCCCATGCCAAGCGGGGGATACTAACCGCCCGGAGCCTGCCCTAGCACCCTTGTGGTGTGTGGGTTTTGGCCGAGCGCGGGACCTGATCCCGGGAGGTAAGCGTATTAACAGGTGTGACGCAGGAAGGTAGCCGGGCCGGGCGATGGTTGCCCCGGTCTAAGGATGTAGGGTCAGGGATAGGCAAATCCGTTCCTGTGTGCTTCGAGCACGATCCTGAGATCTGATGGGACTCCCGTAAGGGGGGATCCGGTGATCCTATGCTGCCGAGAAAAGCATCGACGCGAGGTTCTAGCTGCCCGTACCCCAAACCGACACAGGTGATCAGGTAGAGAATACCAAGGCGATCGAGAGAATTATGGTTAAGGAACTCGGCAAAATGCCCCCGTAACTTCGGGAGAAGGGGGGCCTGCCCCGTGATACAGACTTGCTCTGTGGAGCGGGTGTGGGCCGCAGAGACCAGGGGGAAGCGACTGTTTACTAAAAACACAGGTCCGTGCGAAGTCGCAAGACGATGTATACGGACTGACTCCTGCCCGGTGCTGGAAGGTTAAGAGGACCGGTTAGCCCTTACGGGCGAAGCTGAGAATTTAAGCCCCAGTAAACGGCGGTGGTAACTATAACCATCCTAAGGTAGCGAAATTCCTTGTCGGGTAAGTTCCGACCTGCACGAATGGAGTAACGACTTCCCCGCTGTCTCAACCATAAACTCGGCGAAATTGCAGTACGAGTAAAGATGCTCGTTACGCGCAGCAGGACGGAAAGACCCCGAGACCTTTACTATAGTTTGGTATTGGTGTTCGGAGTGGCTTGTGTAGGATAGGTGGGAGACGTTGAAACCCGGACGCCAGTTCGGGTGGAGTCATCGTTGAAATACCACTCTGGTCACTTTGGACATCTAACTTCGGCCCGTGATCCGGGTCAGGGACAGTGCCTGATGGGTAGTTTAACTGGGGCGGTTGCCTCCTAAAAAGTAACGGAGGCGCCCAAAGGTTCCCTCAGCCTGGTTGGCAATCAGGTGTCGAGTGTAAGTGCACAAGGGAGCTTGACTGTGAGAGAGACATCTCAAGCAGGGACGAAAGTCGGGACTAGTGATCCGGCGGTACATTGTGGAATGGCCGTCGCTCAACGGATAAAAGGTACCTCGGGGATAACAGGCTGATCTTGCCCAAGAGTCCATATCGACGGCATGGTTTGGCACCTCGATGTCGGCTCGTCGCATCCTGGGGCTGGAGTAGGTCCCAAGGGTTGGGCTGTTCGCCCATTAAAGCGGTACGCGAGCTGGGTTTAGAACGTCGTGAGACAGTTCGGTCCCTATCCGCTGCGCGCGCAGGAAATTTGAGAAGGGCTGTCCTTAGTACGAGAGGACCGGGACGGACGAACCTCTGGTGTGTCAGTTGTACTGCCAAGTGCATCGCTGATTAGCTACGTTCGGATGGGATAACCGCTGAAAGCATCTAAGCGGGAAGCTCGCTTCAAGATGAGATTTCCATACACAATTTGTGTGAGAGGCCCCCAGCCAGACCACTGGGTTGATAGGCCGGATGTGGAAGCGAGGACTAAAGACTCGTGAAGCTGACCGGTACTAATAGGCCAACAACTTACACCACACACAAAAAACACTGCACGCGTCCACTATGTGGTTCCCGAACAACAACCGTTCACAGGAACCAACAAACAACTACATAACAACCAAGCACCACAGTTGTAACCCAAGATTTCCCACCCACCCCCACCACGGGGGCGGGACGGGTAACAGAGTTACGGCGGTCATAGCGTGGGGGAAACGCCCGGTCCCATTCCGAACCCGGAAGCTAAGACCCACAGCGCCGATGGTACTGCACCCGGGAGGGTGTGGGAGAGTAGGACACCGCCGGACAACCATTCACGAGAAGGCCCCGAACCACCCGGTTCGGGGCCTTCCGCACTTAACCACCAAAAACAAGCGGCCCCACCGAGGGGCCACACGTGGTTAACAACACTTATGGCTCCTCCCTGCCCAGGGTGCTACATTTTCACTGATCGTGATTCGAGCAACAGGAGGTGAGACCCATGGACGCAGTATCCACAGTGGGCGCTCCAATGTTGTCCACGATCTTGCGGCCGGCACCATAGCAGTGTTGGATTAGTCGCCACCGGGAGCGCCATGGCACGCATATGCGAAAGGCACTCCCATGAATGCACAGTCTTCATTTCTTTCCCCTTCACGCCGCAGGGCTCTGGTCCTGGGCGGCGGAGGTTCCACCGGTAACGCCTGGCTGATCGGTGTTTTGGCTGGCCTGAGCGAGGCCGGGGTCAATCCAACGGTGGCGGACCTCATCGTTGGTACGTCCGCTGGTTCAACGGCGGCGGCGCAGATTGCTTCGGCTTCGCCGCGTGAGCTTTTGGCTGCCGCGCTGGTTCCCGTTCCTGCCCCGCAAAGGCGGAGTCCGTCGTCGGATGCTGTGGCGAAGGGTGGGGCCAACCCCGTGGAGGATCATCTCCAAAGGATCCGCGGCATCATCGCTTCCTCGACGGACCTGGTTGATATGCGCCGACGCATGGGCGGGGCGGCACTGCATGTTGCCGCTACATCGGACGATTCGTGGCAGGAGCACTGGCGCCGCACGGTGGCGATGCGTCTTCCAGCATTGGGATGGCCTGAGCAGTCTCTGGCGATCACGGCTGTAGAGGCAGAGAATGGCACGCCAGTGGTGTTTGACCGTCACAGTGGGGTTGAGCTTGTGGACGCTGTTGCCGCCAGCTGCTCGAGCGGGCGGCCGTACAGAATCCGGGATGAGTACTACATCGACGGTGGTTACCGGACCAATGCCGACAATGCAGATCTGGCATCCGGCTATGGGCGGGTGCTCATCCTGTCTCCGTTCGGTGGCCAGTCACTGCTGCCGGCCGGGTGGGGTGCCCACCTGGACGAGCAGATGCGCGAGCTACGGAAGAGCGGTAGCCGGGTGGAGGCAGTCTTCCCGGACAGCGGATCGGCGCACTTGTTCGGAGCCAATGCCATGAATCCCACCTTGCGCCCTCCGGCCGCCCAAGCGGGATACGAACGTGGCCTCGCAGCAGCAAGTACGGTGAATGCCCTATGGGGTGACTGAACGTCAGTTAGTTGGGTTCTTGGCGGCCTTTGCCGCTGCCTTCGCTGCTTGTTTGCTCGCCCGGACCTTAACGAGGGAATCAGCATCAACGATGTCCGCCACGGAAAGGTATGAGTCTTGGTCCCCGTAGTGGCCGGCCGCTTCACGCCACCCCTCGGCCTGCAGGCCGCACTGCTTCCCCAGGAGGGCCAGGAAGATCCTCGCTTTCTGCTCGCCGAAGCCCGGGAGTGACTTCAAACGATTGAGTACCTCCGGCCCATCGGGATTCCCTTGGGTCCAGATGGCGGAGGCCTTGCCGTCCCAGTGGTGCTGCACGGTTTCGGCCAGGGCCTGGACCCGTCCGGCCATGGATCCGGGGAAGCGGTGAACGGCCGGGCGTTGCTTGAAGACTTCGACGAAGCCTGCGGGGTCGTACTCCGCGATGGTTGCTGGATCGATGGAGCCAAGGCGGGACCTGATCTTCTCTGGACCGGCGAAGGCTGACTCCATGGTCACCTGCTGGTCCAGCAGCATGCCGGTCAGCAGCGCAAAAGCGTCGTCGCTAAGGAGTTGGTCCGCGGCGGGATCGCCGGTGATGTGGAGTTCCATGCTGTCCATCCTCCCACCCCAGGCGGCGCCCGTCATGGACTTGTCTGGCCGTTGTGGACAGGGGCTTGGGGGTGATGTGGGGGTGGATTTGCGTTGGGGGTTGGGGGCGTGTATTGTTTTCTGAGTCGCCGGGTGCGAAACGGAAAGCCGGAAGGTGTGTACGGTTCGGTAGGCGGCCAAAAATAACTCTTCTTTTCCAATGGCCCTGTTGTGGTGCGCTGCTTTGTGTGGTGTTTCCTGGGGTGATGTTTTGGGGGGTCTGTTGTTTGAGAACTCAATAGTGTGCCAAGTTTGTTGATACCGATTGTTTTATTGATTGGTTGAAATTATGGCTGGATCATTGCGCACCCCCGTGTGTGGTGGTCTGGTTTTCAGCTGGTTTCGAATTTTGTGCAGCCGCGTTTTGCCGTTATTTCCGGTGGGTGTGGTTGTGTCTGTTATTTTTCAACGGAGAGTTTGATCCTGGCTCAGGATGAACGCTGGCGGCGTGCTTAACACATGCAAGTCGAACGATGATCCCAGCTTGCTGGGGGATTAGTGGCGAACGGGTGAGTAACACGTGAGTAACCTGCCCTTGACTCTGGGATAAGCCTGGGAAACTGGGTCTAATACCGGATACGACCATCTGGCGCATGTCATGGTGGTGGAAAGCTTTTGTGGTTTTGGATGGACTCGCGGCCTATCAGCTTGTTGGTGGGGTAATGGCCTACCAAGGCGACGACGGGTAGCCGGCCTGAGAGGGTGACCGGCCACACTGGGACTGAGACACGGCCCAGACTCCTACGGGAGGCAGCAGTGGGGAATATTGCACAATGGGCGCAAGCCTGATGCAGCGACGCCGCGTGAGGGATGACGGCCTTCGGGTTGTAAACCTCTTTCAGTAGGGAAGAAGCCGTAAGGTGACGGTACCTGCAGAAGAAGCGCCGGCTAACTACGTGCCAGCAGCCGCGGTAATACGTAGGGCGCAAGCGTTATCCGGAATTATTGGGCGTAAAGAGCTCGTAGGCGGTTTGTCGCGTCTGCTGTGAAAGACCGGGGCTCAACTCCGGTTCTGCAGTGGGTACGGGCAGACTAGAGTGCAGTAGGGGAGACTGGAATTCCTGGTGTAGCGGTGAAATGCGCAGATATCAGGAGGAACACCGATGGCGAAGGCAGGTCTCTGGGCTGTAACTGACGCTGAGGAGCGAAAGCATGGGGAGCGAACAGGATTAGATACCCTGGTAGTCCATGCCGTAAACGTTGGGCACTAGGTGTGGGGGACATTCCACGTTTTCCGCGCCGTAGCTAACGCATTAAGTGCCCCGCCTGGGGAGTACGGCCGCAAGGCTAAAACTCAAAGGAATTGACGGGGGCCCGCACAAGCGGCGGAGCATGCGGATTAATTCGATGCAACGCGAAGAACCTTACCAAGGCTTGACATGAACCGGTAATACCTGGAAACAGGTGCCCCGCTTGCGGTCGGTTTACAGGTGGTGCATGGTTGTCGTCAGCTCGTGTCGTGAGATGTTGGGTTAAGTCCCGCAACGAGCGCAACCCTCGTTCTATGTTGCCAGCGGTTCGGCCGGGGACTCATAGGAGACTGCCGGGGTCAACTCGGAGGAAGGTGGGGACGACGTCAAATCATCATGCCCCTTATGTCTTGGGCTTCACGCATGCTACAATGGCCGGTACAAAGGGTTGCGATACTGTGAGGTGGAGCTAATCCCAAAAAGCCGGTCTCAGTTCGGATTGGGGTCTGCAACTCGACCCCATGAAGTCGGAGTCGCTAGTAATCGCAGATCAGCAACGCTGCGGTGAATACGTTCCCGGGCCTTGTACACACCGCCCGTCAAGTCACGAAAGTTGGTAACACCCGAAGCCGGTGGCCTAACCCTTGTGGGGGGAGCCGTCGAAGGTGGGACCGGCGATTGGGACTAAGTCGTAACAAGGTAGCCGTACCGGAAGGTGCGGCTGGATCACCTCCTTTCTAAGGAGCTGCTAGCAACTGGTTGCTGTGCCTGTATGGGTGTGGTGGTGGTTGTCAGTGTTGCCCATTGCGCAGGCGTCTGTTCTGCGGTGGGTGCTCATGGGTGGAATATCAACGAATCATTTTTTTGGCATGGTCTTCTGTGCTGTGTCCTGGTGTGAGTACGGCAACGTGCGTCTTCCTTTGTGGGGGGTGTGGTGTTGTTGGGAAAGCGTTCCGGGGTGTGGTGTGTGGGGGTTGTGTTTGGCGCACTGTTGGGGTTCTGAGGCAACAGGACCTTGTGCAGCAATGCATGGGACGGTTGTTTCTGTGTTTCCTGCTTCTGGTTCTGTTCTTGCACGTGTGTGTGGGGGTGGTCTGGTTGATGGGGTTGTTGTTTGAGAACTACATAGTGGACGCGAGCATCTAAGAACACACATGCCTGTGGTGTGGGTGTTCTTATACAGCAATTTCTTATGAATGAACCCTGGGCCCAAGTGGCTCGTGGTTCTCTCGAGTAAGTTTTTGATCTTTGTGTGGTCAAGTTTTTAAGGGCACACGGTGGATGCCTTGGCATTAGGAGCCGAAGAAGGACGTAGGAATCTGCGATAAGCCTGGGGGAGTTGATAACCGAGCGTTGATCCCAGGATGTCCGAATGGGGAAACCCCGCACAACGCTGCAAGGTGATTGTGTGACCCGCATCTGAACACATAGGGTGCGTGGGGGGAACGCGGGGAAGTGAAACATCTCAGTACCCGCAGGAAGAGAAAACAATAGTGATTCCGTTAGTAGTGGCGAGCGAACGCGGATCAGGCTAAACCGTTTCATGTGTGATAGCCGGCGGGCGTTGCATGGGCGGGGTTGTGGGACTTTCCGTTCTGGTTCTGCCGGACCAGTGAGGTGATGTGCGTGCATAGGTGAACGGTCTTGAAAGGCCGGCCAGAGAGGGTGTGAGCCCCGTAACCGTAATGTTGTGTGCAGCCTGGAGAGTATCCCAAGTAGCACGGGGCCCGAGAAATCCCGTGCGAATCTGTCAGGACCACCTGATAAGCCTAAATACTTCCTAATGACCGATAGCGGACCAGTACCGTGAGGGAAAGGTGAAAAGTACCCCGGGAGGGGAGTGAAACAGTACCTGAAACCGTGTGCTTACAATCCGTCGGAGCAGTCTTGGTTACTGTGACGGCGTGCCTTTTGAAGAATGAGCCTGCGAGTTAGTGTTACGTCGCGAGGTTAACCCGTGTGGGGTAGCCGTAGCGAAAGCGAGTCTGAATAGGGCGAGTGTAGTGGCGTGATCTAGACCCGAAGCGGAGTGATCTACCCATGGCCAGGTTGAAGCGACGGTAAGACGTCGTGGAGGACCGAACCCACTTCAGTTGAAAATGGAGGGGATGAGCTGTGGGTAGGGGTGAAAGGCCAATCAAACTCCGTGATAGCTGGTTCTCCCCGAAATGCATTTAGGTGCAGCGTTGCGTGTTTCTTGCCGGAGGTAGAGCTACTGGATGGCCGATGGGCCCTACAAGGTTACTGACGTCAGCCAAACTCCGAATGCCGGTAAGTCAGAGCGCAGCAGTGAGACTGTGGGGGATAAGCTTCATAGTCGAGAGGGAAACAGCCCAGACCACCAACTAAGGCCCCTAAGCGTGTGCTAAGTGGGAAAGGATGTGGAGTTGCGAAGACAACCAGGAGGTTGGCTTAGAAGCAGCCATCCTTGAAAGAGTGCGTAATAGCTCACTGGTCAAGTGATTCCGCGCCGACAATGTAGCGGGGCTCAAGTACACCGCCGAAGTTGTGGATTTCACACAGTACCCTAGCCTTCGTGGTTCAGGGGTGTGGAGTGGTAGGGGAGCGTCGTGTGGGCAGTGAAGTCGCGGTGGAAACCAGCGGTGGAGCCTACACGAGTGAGAATGCAGGCATGAGTAGCGAAAGACGGGTGAGAAACCCGTCCGCCGAATGATCAAGGGTTCCAGGGTCAAGCTAATCTGCCCTGGGTAAGTCGGGACCTAAGGCGAGGCCGACAGGCGTAGTCGATGGACAACGGGTTGATATTCCCGTACCGGCGAAGAACCGCCCATGCCAAGCGGGGGATACTAACCGCCCGGAGCCTGCCCTAGCACCCTTGTGGTGTGTGGGTTTTGGCCGAGCGCGGGACCTGATCCCGGGAGGTAAGCGTATTAACAGGTGTGACGCAGGAAGGTAGCCGGGCCGGGCGATGGTTGCCCCGGTCTAAGGATGTAGGGTCAGGGATAGGCAAATCCGTTCCTGTGTGCTTCGAGCACGATCCTGAGATCTGATGGGACTCCCGTAAGGGGGGATCCGGTGATCCTATGCTGCCGAGAAAAGCATCGACGCGAGGTTCTAGCTGCCCGTACCCCAAACCGACACAGGTGATCAGGTAGAGAATACCAAGGCGATCGAGAGAATTATGGTTAAGGAACTCGGCAAAATGCCCCCGTAACTTCGGGAGAAGGGGGGCCTGCCCCGTGATACAGACTTGCTCTGTGGAGCGGGTGTGGGCCGCAGAGACCAGGGGGAAGCGACTGTTTACTAAAAACACAGGTCCGTGCGAAGTCGCAAGACGATGTATACGGACTGACTCCTGCCCGGTGCTGGAAGGTTAAGAGGACCGGTTAGCCCTTACGGGCGAAGCTGAGAATTTAAGCCCCAGTAAACGGCGGTGGTAACTATAACCATCCTAAGGTAGCGAAATTCCTTGTCGGGTAAGTTCCGACCTGCACGAATGGAGTAACGACTTCCCCGCTGTCTCAACCATAAACTCGGCGAAATTGCAGTACGAGTAAAGATGCTCGTTACGCGCAGCAGGACGGAAAGACCCCGAGACCTTTACTATAGTTTGGTATTGGTGTTCGGAGTGGCTTGTGTAGGATAGGTGGGAGACGTTGAAACCCGGACGCCAGTTCGGGTGGAGTCATCGTTGAAATACCACTCTGGTCACTTTGGACATCTAACTTCGGCCCGTGATCCGGGTCAGGGACAGTGCCTGATGGGTAGTTTAACTGGGGCGGTTGCCTCCTAAAAAGTAACGGAGGCGCCCAAAGGTTCCCTCAGCCTGGTTGGCAATCAGGTGTCGAGTGTAAGTGCACAAGGGAGCTTGACTGTGAGAGAGACATCTCAAGCAGGGACGAAAGTCGGGACTAGTGATCCGGCGGTACATTGTGGAATGGCCGTCGCTCAACGGATAAAAGGTACCTCGGGGATAACAGGCTGATCTTGCCCAAGAGTCCATATCGACGGCATGGTTTGGCACCTCGATGTCGGCTCGTCGCATCCTGGGGCTGGAGTAGGTCCCAAGGGTTGGGCTGTTCGCCCATTAAAGCGGTACGCGAGCTGGGTTTAGAACGTCGTGAGACAGTTCGGTCCCTATCCGCTGCGCGCGCAGGAAATTTGAGAAGGGCTGTCCTTAGTACGAGAGGACCGGGACGGACGAACCTCTGGTGTGTCAGTTGTACTGCCAAGTGCATCGCTGATTAGCTACGTTCGGATGGGATAACCGCTGAAAGCATCTAAGCGGGAAGCTCGCTTCAAGATGAGATTTCCATACACAATTTGTGTGAGAGGCCCCCAGCCAGACCACTGGGTTGATAGGCCGGATGTGGAAGCGAGGACTAAAGACTCGTGAAGCTGACCGGTACTAATAGGCCAACAACTTACACCACACACAAAAAACACTGCACGCGTCCACTATGTGGTTCCCGAACAACAACCGTTCACAGGAACCAACAAACAACTACATAACAACCAAGCACCACAGTTGTAACCCAAGATTTCCCACCCACCCCCACCACCACGGGGGCGGGACGGGTAACAGAGTTACGGCGGTCATAGCGTGGGGGAAACGCCCGGTCCCATTCCGAACCCGGAAGCTAAGACCCACAGCGCCGATGGTACTGCACCCGGGAGGGTGTGGGAGAGTAGGACACCGCCGGACAACCATTCACGAGAAGGCCCCGAACCACCCGGTTCGGGGCCTTCCGCACTTAACAACCAAAACCACAGGCGCCCAGCCCAGCCAAGCGCCCCCAGCCCCAAGGCCCTAGCCCGAGAAGAACTCCGACAGTTCAGCCACGAGCTTCTCCGGTGCCTTGATGGGCCCGTCATGCCCTTGTCCGGCAAGGATGGTGTAGCTGGAGCCTGACAGGACGTCGTGGATCTGCCCGCAGGCAACACCAAAGTAGGCCGGGCTCTTCTCGCCCACCACGATCAGCGTTTCCAAGGGCAGGTCCAGGAACGGCTCGGCCGGCATGTCGGCAGCAATGACTGCTTTGATCTCCCGCACGCCGCAGGTCATGAGCTCACGCATTTGTTTGCCCATTGGCGTGGCTGCGGTCAGCTTGGTGGCCAGGGTGAGCATGGACAGGGGCATGCGCCCGAAGGCGCCTTCCGTCTCCACTCCCTTGATCAGGACGGCGAGGGCGCGATCGTAGTCGCCTGCCGCCGTCGCGCGTTCGTATTCCGGCGCCCATTCGGCTTTGACGCTGTGGTTGACGGACACAGCGGGGTCGTACACGGCCAAGCGTTCCACCGGAAGTGTCCGCGCTGCGTGGAGTGCCACGGCGCCACCGAAGCTGTGTCCAAAGACGTCCGTGCTGGAGGTGTGTTTCATGACCGCGTCCAGGTCCTGGATGTCGGCTTCCAGCGTGTAGTCGTCGGCCTGCCGTGACGAGTCACCGCGTCCGCGACGGTTGAACGTGTGTACGGGCCTGCCCAGGGCTTCGCTCAATTTCTGGGCAAACCGGGTGTAATCCGAAGCGGTAACCATGGAGGCCGGAACAACTACTACGCCGGAGCCTGCCGAAGTCAGCTCACCACCGGTGGTGAATACTTCCAGGTGTCCGCCGTCTGGGGTCATGATGATGTCGCGCGTCATGTCACGAGCCTAACCGAGCCGCCTGAAAGCGGGCAGTATCCGGCAGGTTGTGTGCATAACAGGTCAGCTTTTGAAGTAGTCCGAGATGTCCGAGACGAGCTCATGGACTGCCGCGGGAACCGAGCCATGGAAGCCTTTGGGTGACACCTCGAGCGTGCTGCCCGGGACGGCCCTGTTCAGCCTGGCCGCAGCCACCTTGTAGAACTGCGGGCTCTTCTTGCCCACCACGAAGTGCGTGGTGGGCGGCAGGACTGAGAAGTCCCGCGGGGTCTCGGACTCGTCGAAGGCTGCTTTGAGTTCCCCCACGCCGGTGGGCAGCAAGCCGCGGAAGACCTTGTTGACCGAGGTTCGGGACACCACGGCCATGAGCCCGGCCAGAATGGGTTCGGGCACTCGGGCCAGCGCTGTGCCGGCCTCCATGCCGCGCTTCATCTTGGCCATGGCCCGGTTGATGTCACCGGCGTTGACGGAGTCCTCGAACCCCTTGATCCACCCGGTATCCATGCTGCCGTCAATATTCACCGCGGCGTCGTAGACGGCCAGTTTGTCCGGCTGGTGCGAGCTGCCCACGAATTCCTGCGCGGCATTGAGGGCCACTGAACCGCCCAGGCTGTGTCCCAGGATGTTCCTGGCCCCGGTGGCATCCATCACCGTTTTGACGTCCCCGATTTCGGTGGCCATGGAGTAGTTGGACGGCTGCTCGCTGGACTTGCCCCGGCCGCGCCTGTCGTAGACGTCCACAGCCCAGCCGTCGCCCAGGCCCTTGGCGAAGGCGATGGAGAAGGGACGGTAGATGAGGGCGGTCAGGAACGCTCCGCCGATCAGCACCACCCGCCGTTCACCGGGTGCGTTCTCGGTGCCGTAGCTGTACAAGGCGAGTTTGCCGCCGTCGTGCGTCTCTAATTCCCGTTCCCTCACCGGAACATCCTAGGGCGATACGGTCCGCTCGCCGGAAAACTGTGTCTCTGAGAGGAATCGCGCCATGCGCGCCGCGAGCCGGCGGCCGGGCCGCAACGGCCCCTCATGGAACTGCAGGGGAACAATGGCGAACTCGATTGCGGGCACCGCTCCGGCCAGGAGCCTTCCGGTTTCGGCAAAATAGGACGGGCTCCAGCCGCCGCTAAGCATCAGGGTGGGGGTGGTCAACGTCATGAAGTCGTCCAGTGTGCCGTCGGCGTCCAGCACAGCCCGCATCTCGGTGACCGCGGTTGGCAGCAGGGACCGCATTTCCAGCCCAAGGCGGGTCCGGGCGGAGATGACGCTGATGGTCCGGAGTGCTCCCATGGGCAAATAGGAGATGGGGCCGGCTGTGCCCAGGCCCTGCACCAGGTGGGCCCAGGCGTGGTCGAGCTGGCCGGCCGTGACGGCTTGTTCGAGTTCGGGCCGCCACCGGCTGCTGAGGTTGCCGCCCAGGGAGACTGCGGCGTCGTAGGTGACCAGGCGGTTGATGGGGATGCGCCGCGCGGCCTGCAGCGCCACGAACCCGCCGTAGCTGTGGGCGACGACGTCCACTGCGCCCGTCTTCTCCATGACCATTTGCAGGTCGGAAATTTCGGTTTCCACGGAGTAGTCCGCGGGCTGCGGGGCAGAATGGCCGCGGCCGCGGCGGTTATAGGCGTGCACCGGCCGCCCCAGCATGAAGCTGAGGGTGCGGGCAAAGGGCCAGTACAGCGAATCGGTCACCAAGGTGCCATGGATGAGTACGACGCCGGACGGTTCAGCGGGTGCCTTCAGTCCCGGAACGGAGGCGCCGGCTCCGGACCGGAAGGTGTGCACCTCAAGGTGGCCGCCGCCGTCGTTCGTCTCAACCGTCCATGTCTCCACAGCCCGAGTCTATGCTCTGGGCAGGCTGCGGAGCCCCGGAAGTGAAGGCCGGCAATCAACGGTAAACTTAAGGACTGTGACTTCCGCAAACACCGCAGCCCAGAACACCTCAACAGAGCCCATCGATGCCAGCGAGCAAATGCGCATCCGTATGGACAAGCGCGCCAAGCTGATCGAGAGCGGCACCGAGGCGTATCCGGTGGGCGTTGAGCGGACCCACTCCCTGGGCGAGATCCGGGAAAAGTACTCACACCTTGAGGCCGATGAGACCACTGGCGACACCGTGGGTGTGACCGGCCGCGTGGTGTTTGTTCGCAACACCGGCAAGCTGTGTTTCGCAACCCTGCAGGAAGGTGGCGTGGACGGCAAGGGCGTTCGCCTGCAGGCCATGCTGAGCCTGGCCAACGTGGGCGAGGAAGCACTGGCCAACTGGAAGTCCCTGGTTGACTTGGGCGACCACGTCTTCATCAAGGGTGAAGTCATTTCCTCCCGCCGTGGCGAACTCTCCGTGATGGCTGATTCCTGGTCCATGGCTTCCAAGGCGTTGCGTCCGTTGCCCGTGCTGCACGCGGAACTCAACGAGGAAACCCGCGTCCGGCAGCGCTACGTGGACCTGATGGTCCGCGATGAAGCGCGTGAAATGGTGTACAAGCGTGCCGCAATTACCCGATCTGTGCGGGACACCTTGGACAGCCATGGGTATGTTGAGGTGGAAACACCCATCCTTCAGTTGGTTCACGGTGGCGCCAGCGCGCGCCCCTTCGAAACGCACATGAATGCATTCGACCAGAAAATGACGCTGCGGATCGCCACGGAACTGTTCCTGAAGCGCGCTGTGGTGGGTGGCATTGACCGCGTGTACGACATGGGCCGCGTTTTCCGCAATGAGGGAGTGGACTCAACCCACAGCCCCGAATTCACCACGTTGGAATGCTACGAGGCATGGGCAGATCAGTTCGTCATGGCCGAACGCATGAAGGAAATCATCCTGAATGTTGCCGACGTTGTGGGCACCCGGACCGTACAAACCGATGCCGGTGAGATTAACCTCGACGGCGAATGGGCTTGGGTTTCGGTGTACCCGGGACTTTCCGAAGCGGTGGGCGTGGAAATTACGCCCGACACCACCGAGGACGAGCTGCTGGCAATTGCGGCCAAGCACGATATCAAGGTGGACTCAAAGTGGGATGCCGAAAAACTGGTGGTGGAACTGTTCGGCGAAATCGTGGAGCCCACCCTGATCAACCCCACATTCGTCTACGACTATCCGCCCTCCGCGCAGCCCCTGGCCCGCCCGCACCGTGAAGACGGCCGGATCATTGAGGCCTGGGATTTGATTATTGGCGGTATGGAACGTGGAACGGCGTTCTCTGAACTTATTGATCCGGTAATTCAGCGTGAGCGTCTCACGGAGCAGTCGCGCCGTTCCGCCGCCGGAGACGACGAAGCCATGCAATTGGATGAGGACTTCCTGCGCGCCCTGGAATATGGAGCCCCGCCCATGGGCGGTATCGGTTTGGGTATCGATCGCCTGGTGATGCTATTCACCGGTGCAGGTATCCGCGAAACCATTCTTTTCCCCCTGCTGAAGCCCGAAGGACACTGATCATGGAGTACATCGCAGTCCTGGCCCCCTCCATTGTGGTGGGCTTGATCTTCTGGTTCGCCATGAAGTCGATCTTCAATGCCGATAAATCGGAACGCCAGGCAGAAGCGGCTGCGCAGGCCGAAGCTAATTTGAAAAATACCGGTCCGGTTCCTGAGGGTCCTTCACCTGAATAGCAGGTAATTGGCTAACAACCCACAGAGAATCCAAATGTGCTTTGACGCGCATGCTTGCTGTGACAGATAATCGAAATAGGAACCCGGGGAATTTCTGATTATCCAACCCTCCAAATGAGAGGCAACACATGGCACAGAAAGTAAAAATCATCCTCGTCGATGACCTGGATGACGGCGCAGCGGACGAAACTGTCCGCTTTGGACTTGATGGCGTGAGCTACGAGATGGACCTGTCCACCGCCAACGCAGCAGCACTCCGTAAAGCCTTGGAACCTTACGTGGCCAAGGCCCGCAAGACCTCCTCCGGCCGTGCAACCCGTGGCCGCTCCACCGCGGCCCGCAGCCAGGATTCAGCACAAATCCGCCAGTGGGCCCGGGATAACGGTTACACGGTCAACAGCCGTGGACGTATTCAGGCCGAAATTCAGGAAGCCTACCAAAAGGCCAATTCCTGATTCATCGCCCTAATGCCCCGGCAGCTGATGCCGGGGCATTGGTCTTTTAACTCCGGAAGTGCGGGTGGCAACCTTGCGCTCCCCATCAGCGGCATGCCGCACGGGGTAACAGCACTGCGGCAGCCCAATGAAGGGAACCTGGCAGCATGTCACCGTCCGTGATCGGGGTCAAGGGGAAGCGGGCTGTTTATTCCGCAATACCGTCATGTTTCCCCTGTGGCGAACACGCCCCAAAATTCGTGCTCCTGCACGTAGAGTCAAAGTACGTCGTAGCTAGGAGTGTGGCGAAATGTTTGAGAGATTTACGGACCGTGCCCGTCGCGTGGTCGTCCTTGCCCAAGAAGAGGCACGGATGCTCAACCACAATTACATCGGTACCGAGCACATCCTCTTGGGGCTGATCCACGAGGGTGAAGGCGTTGCAGCCAAGGCGCTCGAGTCCCTGAGCATTTCGCTCGATGGTGTTCGCGAGCAGGTGCAGGAGATCATCGGTCAGGGCCAGCAGGCTCCTTCCGGTCACATCCCCTTCACGCCGCGCGCCAAGAAGGTGCTGGAGCTCTCGCTCCGCGAAGCGCTGCAGCTCGGCCACAACTACATCGGAACCGAACACATCCTGCTCGGCCTCATTCGCGAAGGCGAAGGCGTGGCCGCGCAGGTACTGGTGAAGCTGGGTGCTGACCTGAACAGGGTCCGCCAGCAGGTCATCCAGTTGCTGTCCGGGTACCAGGGCAAGGAAACTCCCGGCAGTGGTTCCGGTCAGGGCCAGCCCGAGGGCACCCCCGCTGGTTCGGTGGTACTGGACCAGTTCGGGCGCAACCTCACCCAGGCTGCCCGTGAGAACAAGCTTGACCCTGTGATTGGCCGCGAGCAGGAGATGGAACGCGTCATGCAGGTCCTCTCACGCCGTACCAAGAACAACCCTGTTTTGATCGGTGAGCCCGGCGTCGGTAAGACGGCCGTCGTCGAGGGCCTTGCCCAGGCGATTGTCCGCGGCGATGTCCCGGAGACCATCAAGGACAAGCAGCTGTACACGCTTGACCTTGGTTCGCTGGTTGCCGGCTCCCGCTACCGTGGTGACTTCGAAGAGCGCCTGAAGAAGGTCCTCAAGGAAATCCGTACGCGCGGTGACATCATCCTGTTCATCGATGAGATCCACACCCTGGTGGGTGCTGGTGCTGCTGAAGGCGCCATCGATGCTGCTTCCATCCTCAAGCCGATGCTTGCCCGTGGTGAACTCCAGACCATCGGTGCAACCACCCTTGACGAGTACCGTAAGCACATCGAAAAGGACGCTGCGCTCGAGCGTCGTTTCCAGCCCATCCAGGTCAAGGAGCCCTCTGTTGCGCACGCGATCGAGATCCTCAAGGGCCTGCGCGACCGCTACGAGGCACACCACCGCGTAACGATCACCGACGGCGCCCTCGCCTCGGCAGCGCAGCTGGCCGAACGCTACATCTCGGACCGCTTCCTTCCGGACAAGGCGATCGACCTCATCGATGAAGCGGGCGCACGCCTGCGCATCCGCCGGATGACCGCTCCGCCGGAACTCAAGGCCATGGATGAGCGCATTGCCGACGTGAAGATGGAGAAGGAATCTGCCATCGACGCCCAGGACTTTGAGGGTGCTGCCTCGCTGCGCGACAAGGAGCAGAAGCTCATTGCCGAACGCGCAGAAAAGGAACGCACATGGAAGTCCGGCGGCATGGACGACATCTCCGAGGTTGACGAGGACCTGATCGCGGAAGTTCTTGCGAACTCCACGGGCATCCCGGTCTTCAAGCTCACCGAGGAAGAGTCCTCGAGGCTCCTCAAGATGGAAGACGAGCTGCACAAGCGCGTTGTGGGCCAGGATGAGGCCATCAAGGCCCTGTCCCAGGCAATCCGCCGCACCCGTGCAGGCCTGAAGGACCCCAAGCGTCCGGGTGGCTCGTTCATCTTCGCCGGCCCCACCGGCGTCGGTAAGACGGAACTTGCCAAGGCACTTGCCGAGTTCCTGTTCGGTGAAGAGGATGCCCTCATCACCCTGGACATGTCCGAGTACTCCGAGAAGCACACGGTTTCGCGTCTCTTCGGTGCGCCCCCGGGCTACGTGGGCTACGAAGAAGGTGGCCAGCTGACCGAGAAGGTCCGCAGGCGTCCGTTCTCCGTTGTCCTGTTCGACGAAGTGGAAAAGGCCCACGCGGACCTCTTCAACTCGCTGCTGCAGATCCTGGAAGACGGCCGACTGACCGATTCCCAGGGCCGCGTGGTGGACTTCAAGAACACCGTGATCATCATGACCACCAACCTTGGTACCCGCGATATCTCCAAGAGCGTGGCAACGGGCTTCCAGTCCGGCACGGACACCCAGACCGGCTACAACCGGATGCGGGCCCGCGTGACGGAGGAGCTCAAGCAGCACTTCCGCCCCGAGTTCCTCAACCGTGTTGACGACGTCGTGGTGTTCCCGCAGCTGACGCAGGACGAGATCATCGAGATCGTGGACCTGTTCGTGACCCGCCTGGAGCGTCGACTCAAGGACAAGGACATGGGCATCGAGCTCACGCCCGCCGCCAAGGTTCTGCTGGCCACGCGTGGTTACGATCCCGCCATGGGTGCGCGGCCGCTGCGCCGCACCATCCAGCGCGAGATCGAGGACCAGCTGTCCGAGAAGATCCTCTTCGGTGAGATCCACGCCGGTGACATAGTGGTGGTGGACGTTGACGGCGAAGGTGACGAGGCCAAGTTCACTTTCGAGGGCAACGCCAAGCCGCGTATCCCGGAGATCGCTCCGACCGCATAAGGCCTTGGCCTGAGCAACAGTTCATCAGCAGATGCCCCGCCCATTCCGATCGGAGTGGGCGGGGCATTTGTCGTTCCAGCTGGACAACTGAAGGAAACAGAATGCGGATACTCATGGTGGCCCCCGGAACGCAGGGCGATGTGGCCCCGATGGCCGGCCTGGGCTGCAGGCTCCAGGACGAGGGCTATGAGGTATCCATCGCTGCCAATCCGGCGTACGCTGCGGTAGTGGTTGGCGCGGGCTGTGAGTTCAGGCCGTTGCCCGGGAACCTGGCCGAACTGATCAAGCATCCGGCACCCGGGGCCAAAGCATCTTCCGGTTCCCTGGTGACCTTCTGGCGCAAGCTGGGGGAGTACATGGAGGGCGCCGCGAAGGGTACGTTGGCGGCTGCTGAAGCAGGGGCGGACGTAATCATGGCCAACTCCGTTTCGCCGTATGCCTACGACGTCGGCGAGGCGTTGGGGATCCCCGTCCTCGGCGCCCATTTGCAGCCTACGGAGCCTAGTTCCGCCTATCCGCCCGTGCTGATGAATCTTGCCAGGAGCCTGGGCCCGGCGGGCAACAAAATCTTCGGTGAGCGGGCTGCTGCGGGTCCGGCACCGTATGACGCTCCCTCCGCGAGGATCCGTAAAACCCTGGGCCTCGGCACGTTGGGCAGGGCTGCTGCGGAACGGCAGCGGAGGAACGCGCATGCCACCACGCTTTTCGGCATCAGTCCCACTGTTCTGCCCCGGCCGTCGGACTGGCATCCCGGGCTCACCATGGCCGGCTACTGGTGGCCGCACGAAGACCCGGACTGGACGCCCTCCGATTCCCTGGTGGACTTCCTGAGTGACGGTCCTCCGCCGGTCTTTGTGGGGTTTGGCAGCAGTGCGGACATTGATCCCGGGTTCATTCTGCAAGCCACCCGCCGGGCCGGGGTCCGGGCTGTGGTGCAGGGAGCCGATGCCGTTCTGGGCGATGATGCGATGGGAGTTGGAAGTGTTCCGCACCAGTGGCTCTTCCCGCAAATGGCGGCAGTAGTTCACCATGCTGGATCCGGGACCACGGCCGCCGGGCTGCGTGCGGGTGTTCCGGCTGTGGGTGTGCCGGTCTACACGGATCAACCCTTGTGGGCCTCCAGGATTGCGGCTTTGGGTGCGGGGCCGCGGCCCGTTCCGTACAAGAAACTCAGCCCCCAGCGGTTGGGTGACGCCATAGCGAAAGCCGGCAGGTCGGCGTCGTACGCCCATCACGCCCGGCGGGTGGCTGCGGCTCTGGCGGCAGAGGACGGCACCGCCGCAGTGCTGCGGGCGCTTCGGAATATCTGAAACTACTGTTTCACTATTAGTGAACCTCTCTGTGATTCGCGGCACAAAGCGGGTTGAATCGGAGCATGGACTCCGCTAAAAATGCCGCCGCTGATCAGCAACCCGAAACGCCCTTCCACGATCTTGACCACTACCTCGCCATCCCGCGGGTGGGTGGCCTGACCATGAGCCCCGATGGCCGGCGGCTGGTCACGGTGGTTACGACGCTCAATGGCAAGGGTACGGAATTCGGCAGCGCACTCTGGGAGTTGGATCCTGAAGGACGGAACCCGGCCCGCCGGATCACCCGGAGTTCCAAAGGTGAAGCCGGTGCCGTCTTTTCTGCCACGGGGGACCTCTACTTCACTTCGGGTCGCCCGGACCCGGAGAATCCCGACGCCGACCCCGTGAGCGCCCTCTGGCTGCTGCCGGCTGGTGGGGGTGAGGCCCGGGTGGTGTGCTCGCGCGCCGGCGGTGTCGGCTCAGTGATGGCCGCGCAGGCTGCGGATGCAACCTTCGTGACAGCTGAGGTTCTGGCGGGATCCACCACTGAAGAGAACGACGAAGAACGTCGCAAAAACCGCAAGGACAACAAGGTCTCGGCAATCCTCCACAGCAGCTATCCCATCCGCTACTGGGATGCCGATCTGGGCCCCGGCCAGCCCCGCCTGTTTGCCGTGGAGAAGGGTGAAGAGGCCCAGCCGGGCAAGCCCTCCACCGTAGATGCCACGCCGCCGCCTACCCTGCGGAACCTGACGCCCGACGTCGGCGGTTCCCTGCGCGAGGCGAAAACCGTGGTGAGCCCCGACGGAAAAACCATCTACACCAGCATGACAAAAGCGCTGGCCAAGGCTGACAGCCGTGAGGTGCTGGCCGCCGTCGACGTCGCAACCGGGACCATCAAAGTACTGCTGGACCAGCCGGGGATGAGCTATTTCCCCGGCCCCGTCAGCCCGGACAACCGGACGCTGGTGGTGGAGAGCGAAAGCGACACCACTCCCACCCAGGCTCCCCTCGTCAAGCTGCACTTGCTGGACGTCGCCGACGGCGGTGAGCCCAAGCCGCTGGCACACCACTGGGACCGCTGGGCAACGGCGCTGGCTTGGCTTCCGGACGGCAGTGCCGTCCTGGTCAAAGCGGACGACGACGGCGCGGCGCCGGTCTTCCGCGTCGACCTCGCCGACGGGAGTGTCACCAGGGTGACGCAGGACGCGGCCGCCTACACCGACGTCGTGGTGGCACCCGACGGAAACACCGCCTACGCGCTGCGGAGCTCCTACGAATTTCCCACGGAAGCCGTCCGCATCGATCTGGCCACCGGCGATGTTGTGCGTTTGCAGGCACCGGCCGAGCGTCCTGTGTACAAAGGTCGCCTTGAGCGCGTAGAGGCAACGGCCGACGACGGCGTCAGGGTGCCCGCGTACCTGGCGCTTCCGGAGGGGGCCTCGGCGGAGAACCCTGCCCCGTTGTTGTTGTGGATCCACGGCGGCCCGCTCAATTCATGGAATGCCTGGACCTGGCGGTGGAACCCGTGGCTGATGGTGGCCAAGGGGTACGCGGTCCTGCTGCCGGATCCCGCGCTGTCCACCGGGTATGGCCAGGACTTCATTCAGCGTGGGTGGGGCGAGTGGGGGAAGAAGCCGTACACGGACCTCATGGCCATCACCGATTCCGTGGTGTCCCGGGACGACATTGACCAGACCCGGACCGCGGCGATGGGCGGATCCTTTGGCGGGTATATGGCCAACTGGGTTGCCGGCCAGACCGATCGCTTCAAGGCAATCGTAACCCACGCCAGTTTGTGGGCCTTGGATCAGTTCGGTCCTACCACCGACGCCGCCCAGTACTGGCTGAAGGAAATGACCGAGGACATGGCGATGGAGAACTCGCCGCACCGTCACGTTAGCAACATCAAGACGCCCATGCTGGTGATCCACGGCGACAAGGATTACCGGGTTCCGATCGGCGAGGGCTTGAGGCTCTGGTACGAGCTCCTGTCCTCCTCGCAACTGCCGGCCGATGAGAACGGGCAGAGTCCGCACCGCTTCCTCTATTTCCCGGATGAGAACCACTGGGTATTGCAGCCGCAGCATGCCAAGGTTTGGTACGGCGTGGTGGAGCACTTCCTGGCCAAGCAGGTTCTCGGCCAAGATGTGGACGTCCCGGAGGTTCTGGGCCTTTAGCCCCTCTCTCACGTCCCGTCGGGTTGTGGGGGTTGCTCTCTCACGTCCCGTCGGGTTGTGGGGGTTACTCTCTCACGTCCCGTCGGGTTGCTTCTTCAGAGCTCCCTGATCATGCGGGTATTGCCCAGGGTGTTCGGCTTGACCCGGGCCAGGTCCAGGAACTCGGCCACACCTTCGTCATGGGACCGCAGGAGTTCGGAGTAGACCGCGGGGTCAACGGCCGATTGGTCAGCCATGACCTCGAATCCGTGGCGCTTGAAGAACTCCACCTCAAACGTCAGGCAGAACACCCTGCTGACGCCCAAGGCCTTGGCCTCTTCGAGAAGGTTCTCCACCAGGACGTGCCCTACTCCGCGGCCGCGCCACGAGTCCGAGGCTGCCAGCGTGCGGATTTCCGCCAAGTCTTCCCACATCACGTGCAGGGCCCCGCAGCCGATGACTTCGCCGTCGCTGGATTCGGCAATACGGAATTCCTGCAGGCTCTCGTAGTAGGCCACCGTTTCCTTGGCCATGAGGATCCGTTCCTCTGCCAGAGGGGCTACGAGCCTCTTGATCGCTGCCACATCGCTGGTTCGGGCGGGACGGAGGCTGAAGGTCGAATTCACTTCACCATCCTAACGAGCCGCAGCCGGGTTGGGATGTGAGTGAGGAATGGCGGGTGGGGGTTGGGATGTGAGAGAGGAATGGCGGGTGGGGGTTGGGATGTGAGAGAGGAATGACGGGTGGGGGTGGGGATGTGAGAGAGGGATGGGGGTTTATTTTTCTAAATTTGATGGATAAACTTGAGGTGCCAGCTGGGGGAGCTTCCATCACATCGGTCACATCGAGAGAAGATCATGCAGTCCCACGCGTCGTTTCCAGATGGTTCAGCACCCCGTGTCACGTTTCCGGACATTTCGGCCTTCCACATCGAGGTGACGCCTGGGGCGCCCCCACAGGAAGGCCCGTGGCCCTACGAAAGGCCAGACGCCCGGGACCTTTTCTCTGCTTTTTGGCCGGACTGCCAAGCCAGCGGAGAGGAACCTCTTCCCCGTTAACTCCCGGCCGAAGGTCTACCGTGGCCCGGGCCGCCGGTAGTAGGGTCAGAGCACCAGCCACAGCACGCCAGGAGCATCCCATGAAAAAGCTCATCAATGATCCACGCGCCGTAGTGGACGAGTCCGTTGAAGGATTCGGCATGGCCCATGCCGACATTGTGGACGTCCACCCCGACCCCAAGTTCGTCGTCAGGAAGGCCGCACCGGTGGCGGGCAAAGTCGCCCTCGTTTCCGGTGGCGGCAGCGGCCATGAGCCGTTGCACGCCGGTTTCGTTGGACTGGGAATGCTCGACGCCGCGGTGCCGGGCGCCGTCTTCACCTCGCCAACGCCGGACCAGATCATCCCGGCGACAGTCGCCGTGGACTCAGGCGCCGGCGTCGTACACATTGTGAAGAACTACACCGGTGACGTCCTGAACTTCGAGACGGCCGCCGAAATGGCCCAGGCCGAGGGTGTCCGGGTGCGTTCGGTGCTGGTCAATGATGACGTGGCAGTGGAGGACTCGCTGTATACCGCGGGACGTCGCGGTGTTGGTGGCACGGTGATGGTTGAGAAGATCGCCGGAGCCTCGGCCCAGCGCGGCGACGACCTGGACACCGTCACCGCTATCGCCGAGCGCGTTGTGGCCAACGTGCGGACCATGGGCGTTGCTTTGTCCGGCTGCACTGTGCCGCACGCCGGGACGCCGAGTTTTGAGTTGGCCGATGACGAGATCGAAATCGGGATCGGCATCCACGGTGAACCCGGGCGGCACAAGATTCCCATGGAGGGCGCCGATGCCATTACGGACCGCTTGCTGGAGCCCGTCCTGGACGATCTTGCCGTGGCCTCGGGTGACAAGGTCCTCCTGTTCGTCAACGGTATGGGCGGGACCCCGCAAAGCGAGCTCTACATCGTCTATCGCCGCGCCGCGCAGGTCCTGGCCGAGCGGGGGGTCGCGGTGGAGCGATCACTGGTTGGCAACTACGTGACGTCCCTGGAGATGCAGGGCTGTTCAGTGTCCGTGCTTCGCTTGGACGACGAGATGACCAGGCTGTGGGATGCTCCCGTGCACACCGCGGCACTGCGGTGGGGAGCCTGAGCATGGGCTTGGACGTCCGATGGGCCGTTGAATGGCTGAAGCTCTCCGCCGACGCCATGAACAGCCACCGCATGGAATTGATAGAGCTGGACCGCGCAATCGGCGACTCCGATCACGGCGAAAACATGGACCGGGGCTTCCAAGCGGTTGTCGCAAAGCTCGAGGAATCACCGCCGGAGACGCCCGGTGCGGCTCTCAAAGTGGCGGCCATGACCTTGATGTCGAAGGTGGGTGGCGCGGCCGGACCCCTTTACGGGACGGCATACCTGCGCGCGTCCACCTCGCTGGGAGACGTCACGGACGTGGACGCCGGAGCCCTCGCGGCGGCCCTCGGGGCAGCCCGGGACGGTGTGGTGGCCCGCGGGAAGGCTGAGCCTGGCGATAAAACCATGATCGATGCCTGGACCCCAGCCGTTGAGGCCGCACAGAAAGCGGCCGCCGACGGCAAAGACCCAGGGGAGGTTCTGGACGCCGCCGCCAAAGCTGCCCAGGCTGGAGCCGAATCCACGGACGCGCTGGTGGCGCGGAAGGGCCGGGCAAGTTACCTGGGGGAGCGCAGCGCAGGGCACCGCGACCCTGGAGCCGCCTCAACAGCACTGCTTCTTCGGGCAGCCGCAACCGCTGCCGGCGCGGACCCGGGAGCCGGGGCCGCATGACAGTAGGGATTGTGGTGGTGTCGCACAGCAGCAAGATTGCTGAAGGTGCCGTGGAACTCGCCGCCCAGATGGCGCCCGACGTCGAACTTGTCGCCGCCGGGGGAACGGACGACGACCGGATCGGTACCAGCCTGGAGAAGGTGCTTGCCGCCGTCGAGCAGTCACTCGTTGATTCCGGTGGCGACGGGGTTGTGGTCCTCACGGACCTGGGATCGGCCGTGATGACGGCTGAATCTGCCATGGAATTCGCCAGCGATCCTGAAGCCGTGCTGCTGGCCGATGCGCCGTTGGTGGAGGGATTGGTGGCCGCTGCTGTCGCTGCCCAGGGGGGTGCCGGCGTCGAGGATGTGCGCGGGGCGGCGGAAGCCGTCACCTTCCGCGCGGGTGCGGCGGTGCCAGGTGAGCCGGAACCTGCAGGCACCGGAACCGCTGAGCCGGATGCCAGCGGAACTTTCGAACTGATCAACCCTTTGGGACTGCACGCCCGCCCGGCAGCGAAAATAGCCGGCGGCCTGTCCGGAATGGACGTCGAAGTAACCGTCAACGGGGTGGATGGCATGTCCATGATGGCGCTGATGGCGCTCGCGGCGGGTCAGGGATCAAGGCTGCACGTCGAAGCACGCGGCAAGGACGCTGACAAGGCTGTGGGCTACGTAAGGAAACTCGTTGAGGAAGGTTTCGGCGAGCTCTGACTTCACCCTGTTTTGCTCCAGATATTGCTAAGTACCCTGATTAGTGATCTTGTAGAGGTACAAGTTCCTACGATGAAAGAGGCGCGAACATGGGTGCTGACGACAAGATGGAAAATGCCGGCGAGAAGCTTGGTGGCAAGGCAAAAGAAGCTGCCGGCAAGCTGACTGACGACAAGGGACTCGAAGCCGAAGGCAAGGGTGACCAGGCCAAGGCTGACCTCAAGGGCGCAGGCGAAAAGCTGAAGGACGCGTTCAAGAAGGACTAGGAACATGGACAGGGCCGCTGCATCTTGCAGCGGCCCTGTCTTGCTTTGCGAGGCGCCGTCCCGGCGCAAGATCTTATGGAGGACGTCCGTGAACATACTGGTAAAACTGCTGGGCCTGGCCGTGAGCCTCGGCGCAGGTGCGCTGGCCAACAAGACCCTTGAGGGACTCTGGGAAAAGAGGACGGGGAAGCCCGCACCCAAAGACGGGACTGACCTGAACGACTCTTTGCCCGGTGTTCTGGTTTTTGCCGTGGTATCCGCCGCAGTCGGCGCAGTAGTCCACATCCTCACCCAACGGGGTGCCAAGAGTGCCCTGGCCCGCATGAAGAAAACAGCAAACGAGGTCTGAACATGGCTATTGCCAAGTACCCCAGCGTTGTCATCGATTGCCCCGACGCAGCAGCGCTCGCCGCCTTTTACGCGGAATTGCTCGGCTGGCGCGTATCCAACGAGAACGGCGACTGGTACGACGTGCGCCCGGAGGACGGCAGCAATTGCATCTCCTTCCAGCAAGTTGACGTGTACCAGGCACCGGTCTGGCCGGGCCAGACGCTCCCGCAGCAAATGCACTTTGACGTTGTGGTGGAGGACCTGGACAAGGGCGAGGAAGCGGTGGTCGCCATCGGCGCCACAAAGGCCGACCACCAGCCAGGTGAGACCTTCCGGGTGTTCCTGGACCCCGCAGGGCACCCGTTCTGCCTCTGCCTGAGCTAGTTCGCCCCGTACCTCGGGAAGCGACGGGGCTCAGTCGGCCTGTGCCTGCGCCTCCGCAGCCCACGCCTCAACGCGCTTGTTGCTCTCTTCTTCCGAGAGGTCTTCCACCCGGGTCATGATGGACCAGCGGACCCCAAAGGGATCGCGGATGCTTGCGTACCGGTCTCCGGATACGAACGTGCTGAGGGGCTCGCGGATGGTTGCTCCGGCGTCCTGGGCGCGTTGGACCAGCCCGTCGGCGTCCTCGCAGTAGAAGCCCATGGAGTAGCAGTCGTCCTCCCCTGCAGGCGCCGGAACCAGGTGGTATTCGGGGTTGGGTTCGCCCAGTTGAAGGTGGCCGTTGCCAAAGTCCAGTTCGGCGTGGACCACCACGCCACCCATCTCAGTTTCTCCGACCACCCGGGCCCCAAAAACGTCCCGGTAGAAGGCGATCGCGTCCTTTGCCCGTGGCACGGACAGGAACGGCGTGAGGCTGGTGAGGCCTTTGGGGATGCCGTGGACGGTGTGCTCGCCGTGGGCCGCAGTGGTGGATTCGGTGCTTGTAGTATCGGTCATGGACATCACGCTACGTGCCGGTGGCCGGTGGTGGCTTGGAGATTTGCGACAAGTTTCCCTCGGCACCATTCCCAGGGAGGCGCTCATGGAGGAGTCGTTCAAAGGCATCCTCTATCCCGCCCGGCTGCCCTCCTTCACCCGGATTCCCGCGCCGGACGCCGTAAGCCACTTGGTTCAATGGTTTTGGATTCCGCAATGGGACATCCAGCCCGGCCGATCGTCGCGGCAGCACGTGATCGCCTACCCCGCATCCAACCTGGTGGTTGAAGGCGGCACTGTGGTGTTTGCCGGTGCCAGCACACGTGCCGGTTTCCGCGATCTGAGCGGCAAGGGCTGGGCCGTGGGTGCCTTGCTGAGGCCTGCTGCCGTCCCGTTGTTCACCGACGGCCCCACTGCGCTGCTGGACACGGAAAAAACCCTGCCGCTGGAAGCGCTGCGGCTTGCAGTGGCCGCCGCGATGGAGGGGAACGACGACGGTTCCCGCCTTGGGCGGGCAGTGGACGCCTTTGCGGAGTGGCTGGCGACCGTGGACGCGGGCCTGTCCAGCGAGGCCGGGCTGGCCAACCGGATGGTGGATGTCATTGCGGAGGACCGCAGCTTGATGGCCATTGAGGACGTGGCGGCTGCTCTGTCAGTATCGCCCCGGACCCTCCAGCGCATTGCGAAGAAGTACGTGGGGTTGAGCCCGTCGGCCCTCATCAGGCGCCGCAGGTTGCAGGATGCTGCCCAGCGTGCCCGATCCGATCCAACAGCGGACCTTGCCGCGATCGCCGTCGAACTCGGCTATGCCGATCACGCGCACCTGACCAACGATTTCCGCAAATTTTTGGGTTTCACTCCGAGCAGCTACCGGCGCGAATCGGCCCCCTGACCGGCCGCTACGCGGGAAGCCGCAACCCGCCGTCGTGCAACTCCGCCAAGCCGTCCGTCAGCAGCCCGTCCAGCGCCCGCTCCAGTTGTTCCGGAGCGGAGTTGAGCCGGTGCAGTGCGGCCAGGGGGATGCCGACGCCGGAGGGTGCGTAGCCCAAATCGGCCGGCGCTTGCTCGAACATCTCGCGGGGCACCGGCGAGTCGGCCTCGCGCAGCACGGCCATCACGGCGCCGCGGACCTGGCGGTCAGTGCCGTGCCAGGACTGGCCCTTGGGGGTGTACGACGGCGGCGGCTCACCGGCCGCGAGCCAGGCGCAGCTCGCACGGACGGGACAGTCGGCACACTTGGGATTGCGGGCCGTGCAGACGATGGCGCCGAGCTCCATGACCGACGCGTTCCACCGGACCGACAGCTCCCGCTCGGCGGGGAGGAGTGCAGCGGCAAGCTTCATTTCGGCCGCCGTCAGCGCGGGTGCGGGCAGCGCCTGGCCTGAAATGAGCCGGGCGTGGACGCGCCGGATGTTGGTGTCCACCACGGTTTCCCGACGGCCGAAAGCGAAGGCCGCCACCGCTGCAGCGGTGTAGCTTCCAACGCCCGGCAGGCCCAGAAGGGAATCGTAGGTATCCGGCACCGAGCCGCCATGCTCTTCGCGGATGGCCGCGGCAGCAGCGTGCAGTCGCAGCGCCCGCCGTGGATACCCGAGCCGGCCCCAGTGCCGGACGGCTGCCCCCGAGGGCTCCGCTGCCAGATGGTCCGGGGTGGGCCAGCGTTCCATCCAGTCCCGCCACACGGGAAGGACCCGCACCACGGGTGTTTGCTGGAGCATGACTTCGCTGACCAGGATGCCCCAAGGGCTGCACTCCGGCGCGCGCCAGGGCAGGTCCCTTGCCACGGCGGAAAACCATTGGTCCAGGGCAGCGTGGAGCCCGGCCAGTTGCTGGGCGTGGGGAAGTGTCATACTGCCTCAACTCTAAGGGATTTACGCCAGGAGGCATTCACTTGTCCCACGTCACATGGTCCGTTATTGGGGCTTCGCGGCGTGGAGGTTAGGCGCCCCGGCCGCTGCGAGCCTAGCCTAGAGCCATGGCCACCAACGGTAAGCAGCAGTCCTCCGCGCGCTCAACAGCGGCGGCGAAGGGTGCTGCCCGTGGTTCGTCCAAGGCAGGCACCCCAAACAACCGCAAGCGTCCCAGCCCCGCAGTGTACCGGCGTCGTCGTCAAGTTGTTTTTGGTGGGCTCCTGCTGGTGGTTTTGTTGGTGGTGGCGGGTTTGCTGGCACTGACGGCGACGTTCGCCGGCCAATCCGAACCGGAGGCCGTTGCACCGCAAGGTGCCACCCAGGCGCCAACGCCGGGGACCGTGCCGTCGGGTACGCCAACGCCTTCGGCCTCGGCCACGCCTGTGTGCGACTTCAACCTCATGACCGTCGCGGCGAAGACTGACAAGGCAGCCTACGGCCCCGAGGAAATGCCACTGCTGACCATGACCATCACCAACGGCGGCGCTGCGCCGTGCGAGGTCAATGTGGGCACCTCCCAGATGGAGTACCTGGTGATGAGCGGCGCAGACCGTATCTTCTCCTCCAAGGACTGCCAGACTGGCGGCGTGGACCTGGTCAAAACCATCCAGCCGGGCAAGAGCGAGACCGCCAACTTCCCGTGGCAGCGCAACCGCACCCTGGAAGGCTGCGGCGTCATCAACGTCAAGCCCGGTGGTGGCGGCGCCTACTATTCCTTCGAGGCGAGGCTGGGAAACAAAGCCAGTTCCAAGGCAACTTTTCAGCTCAACTAGATGTTCTTAGCGCAACATTAAGGGCGCTTAGTAAACTCCTGTCGCGTCCTTAAGGGCACACCACCCGCAACCTTGAGCTTGGCTCCCAAGACTGTCATCAACAGCCACAGCATTCAGCGGAAGAGCCAACCATGACAGTCGTTTCGGACTCCCAACACGAAACCCCGTATTTGTCCGTCCTGCGCACAGCAGCCGAAGAGCAAAGCAGCACCCGGGCCACCATCGCCTGCGTGATCCCTGCTTACAACGAGGAAGATACGATCGCGGAGGTCCTCACCTCCCTTTTGAACCAGACCCGCCTCCCGGACGTGATCCACGTGGTCATCAACAACTCCGACGACGAGACGTTCTTCATTGCACGGGACTTCGCCGGCCCGCACGAGCGGACATACCGGGACCTGACCCAGCTGACAGAGGTTTTTGTCCACGACATTGGAGTAAACAAGGACAAGAAGGTTGGCGCACTGAACTACGGTTTCGCGCAGGTCAGCGAGAACTTCGACTACTTCCTGGGCGTGGACGGTGACACCGTGGTGGACCAATACGCCGTGGAACACCTGGAAAAGGAAATCCTGAGCGATCCCCGCATCGGTGGCATTTCAGCCATCTACACGGTGGCCGAGATGGAAAAGAAGGGCATCACCTCCAAGTTCCTGACGGCCGGCCAGCGTGCCCAGTTCGCGGCGTTCAACATGGACAACCTGCTCCGGGGCCGGAACATGGCGGTCCTGGGCGGCCAGTGCTCACTGCTGTCCATGGATGCCCTGAAGAACGTCATGGTGGACAACCGGCAGGCAACACCCTGGGTCAAGGACTCGGAAGTGGAGGACTCCCTGCTGTCCCTCCAGATCAAGAACCTAGGCTACGCCACCAAGATTTCAGCCCGCGCCCGAGCCTCCGTGGGCGGCATGACCACGTTGCGGTCCTTGGATGGCCAGCAGGTGAAGTGGAACTACGGTGCGATCGACCTCATGTGGCCCGGCCAGCGAAGCAACACTCCCGGCCAGCCGTTCCACCCCAACCTTCGGCTCAGGTGGAGCGAGAACATCTCCATGGTGTTCAACATCCTCACCCGCGTTACCTTCCTGATGCTCCTGGCGGCATCGTTGAGCATCCACGCCTACGTGTTCTACCCCGTGTGGCTTATTCCTCCGGTAGTGGCGATCATCCTGAACCTTCGCATTGCACTGTCCATCAAAGGGAAGACCGGCAAGGACATTGCGTTCGCTCTCCTGGCGTTTCCGGCCGAAGCGTACCTATGGCTCCGGATGGGGCACTTTGTGAGGGCTTGGACCAAGTTCTTTGCCCGGAATGAGACTGACAACTGGGCGGCCCAAGCCCGCGCAGAGCGTGGTGCAGGCTCTGCGCACCTCATGCCCGCGATCGTCCTGGCGGTCATCGCAGCGGGTGTCATCTTCGCCTGGTGGAACATGCCCGTGAACGTTCAATCCGCCATCCTCTCCGTTGGCTGGCCGGTCCTGTACATCACCACCATGGTCCAAACGGTGTTCATGCTCCGCAAGACCCTCCGCGGCCACCGCGGCTTCCACGCCTGAGTCGCCCTGTATTCCAGACGCCTTAAATCGAAGGACCACCCACGTGAAACCATCACACCAGCCCAAGCATCGTGCGGCCAAAGGCCCGGCAAACCAGCACACCGGCCGCACCTCCGCAGCCACCAAAGGGGCCCTGCTGCTGACCCTGGCAACCGCTTTGACCTTGTCCGGCTGCTCCTTGCCCGGGCTGCCGGGACCCACCGGCGCCCCGTCCGTGGAGCAAGCCGCTGCCGTGACTCCCACCCCGCAGGCCGAAGCAACCACTCCGGCTGCACCAGTGGCGCCCGTGGTTCCGATCATTTCCGGTGAAATGATCAAGGGCGCTGCCTCCCACAAGCTCGGCGCCGCCGGAAACCAGCTGGTCATTGACTACTGGACCACCGAGAACCCTGCCACGTGGACGGCCGCGAGCTCACCGATCATCAGGCTCAGTGCCAGCGTGGCCGGCTCGACCGAGAAGAACGCCATCAAAATTACGCGCTTCAACGCACGCATTGATGCCACGGACACCACCCTGGCCAACGACACCGGCGATTTCGCCGTGGACGCGCCGCACTCGTACTCCTCCAGCATCGTCGTCCCGGGGGAGGGGTCCCCGGCAAGCACCCGCATCATCTTCACCTTTGACCTGCTCACGGAAACCGCTCCGGGCAGCGGCGTCTTCACGCGCCAAACGGTGATGGATACGCTGACGCTGCAATACGCAGCCCCGCCTGCCGCGGTGACAACGCCGGCGCCGGCGACAGCTCCGGCAGCGGCTCCAGCTCCGGCTACGGCGGCAGTGTCATGAGCAGCCCGGCCGTGGGCGGATCCGCTGCGATTGGCCACCGCGCGGTGGTGATCGAGGACGATGCAGATATTGCGCTGCTGATCACCATCATCATGGAATCCATGGGGTACGTGGTCCGGACGGCACAAACGGGACCTGCAGGAATCCGGGCAGTCCAGGCCGTAAAACCGGCAGTGATCACCACCGACCTGGGCCTCCCTGGGATGACCGGGTTGGATGTCATCGCGGCCATCCGTGAATACAGTGACGCACCCATCCTGGTGGTCAGCGCCAACCACGACCCTGCCGCGGTGGAACTCGCGTTGCGGGCGGGCGCCAGCGGATTCCTGCCCAAGCCGTTCAGGCCGCAGGCGCTCCGCAGTCATGTGGCAGGGCTGGATCGCGGTGTTGTAACCAGTGCCCAGGGTGAGGCCTGAAATCAGTGGGAGCGGCCGGCCAAGCGGTAGCCTACGCCGCGGACAGTTTCAACCCATCGTGGGTTGGCGGCTGCGTCTCCGAGTTTCCGCCGGAGGTTGGTGATGTGGACGTGGATGGCCCGCCCGTCAGCGTTGCTCCAATATCCGTCGGGAGCTTGATCGGAGTGCAGGCTCCTGGACAGCTCGTCCTTGGTGAGCACGGTCCTCCCGTTTTTCATCAAAGCAAACAGCAGGTCGAATTCGGATCGGGTCAGCCGGAGCTCGGTGCCTGACAATTCAACCGTCCTGGTTTCCGCATTCAGGTGCAGGCCGTTGTGCTCCAAGCCGGTGGGTGCATCCGGAGCAGCCGCCGGGGACGTGCTCTCGTCCGCTGCCTCGGGAGCGGAACGCCGTGCGGGTATCCCGGGCGGGGCCGATTCTGTGGCATTCGGTGTGCTGCGGGTCCTGGGCCGGCGCAGCAAAGCTTCCACCCGGTACCTGAGTTCACGCGGCCGGAATGGTTTGGTGACATAGTCGTCAGCGCCCGCTTCAAGACCCAGAAGAGTATCGAGTTCCTGGGTCCGCGCCGAAAGAATCACAATATAGGCGTCGCTGAACTGCCTGACTTGGCGGGCTACTTCAAAGCCGTCAATATCGCCCAGGCTTAAGTCCAGGGTCACAATGTCCGGTTGTTGGGCGCGCACGCCCTCCACTCCTTCCATGCCCCTTTCAAAGGCGTGGACGGTGAAGCCTGCGGAGGTCAGGATGCCTTCCAACGCAGCGCGAATATCGGCTTCGTCTTCAATGATTACTGCCGTCCGTGTGCCGGGAGGTGTGGCCTTTGCGGATGCCTCCATGCGTGAGTCTCCTGTCGAAACAAATGTTTCAGGTGGTTTCTGCACGCTAACACTGGATGAGTGCCTATTTTTGGGTAAAGAAAATTCTTGAGGCTTTCTTGTGGGTAAGCAATGGCCACTCTTGATATTCCATGACGTTCGGCTGCCATCAAGCCGTAATACTTAGAGGAAACGGTCCAACAAGCTGGCTTCCGCCATCCGGCTCAACCCCTCGCGGACCGTCCGTGCGCGCTGGTCACCAATGCCGTCCACGGTCATGAGATCGTCAATGGTGGCTGCCATCAGGTTCTGGAGTCCGCCGAAGTAATCCACCAGACGGTCAGCAACAGCCTTCGGTACGGACTTCAGCCCCGACAGGAGCCTGTAGCCACGGGGCTGCACCACGGCATCCAGTTGTTCAACGCCGCCGGCAAAACCAATGATGTGGGCAATGCGGCTGAGGTCGATCAACTCCGTGGGGCCAAGGTTGAGGAGAGCCTGGACTGCTTCTTCGATCTCTTCCGGCGTGGTGCTGGGATCCGAATAATCCCGGATGATGACTTCGCTCCCCGGGCCGCGGCCTACCGTCAGTTCCTCCACCTGGAGGGACAGCAGGCGCCCGTCCTCACCCAGTTCCAGGACGTACTGTGCAATTTCCTCCGAGATACGGCGGACCATTTCCTGCCGCTGCAGGGTGACGGCGACGTCCCTGACGGTCACCAGGGCTTCGATCTCAAGGGCGGATAGGGAGCTGGTGACCTGGTCCAGCCTGGCGCTGTAGCGTTCAAGCGTGGCGAGTGCCTGGTTGGCGCGGGCAAGGACCTTCTCCGAGCCCTCCAGGACGTGCCGGAGTCCGTTGACGTACAAAGCAATGATCTGCATGGATTGGCTGACCGAGATCACCGGAACGCCGGTTTGGATGGCCACGCGTTCAGCAGTGCGGTGCCTGGTACCCGACTCCTGGGTTTCAATGCTGGAATCCGGTACCAATTGGACGGCTGCACGGACAATGTTGCTGGCGTCCTTGTCACAGATGATGGCGCCATCCATTTTGGCAAGCTCCCTCAAGCGGGTGGGGGAGAAGTCAATGCCGATATCGAAGCCGCCGGAACAAATGGAGTCGATGGTGCGGTCGTATCCCAGTACGATCAGCGCCCCGGTGCGTCCGCGCAGAATGCGCTCGAGGCCATCACGCAGCGGAGTTCCGGGTGCGACTCTGGCCAGGGTCGCCTTGAGCGACTCTTCCGGGCTCCGGGCCATAGGGTTTCCCTTCGAAGGTGCAAGCCATCGCTCACAGACAAGCCAAAATCAGCGCCGCCGGCGGTCCTGGAAAATGCCCCAAAGACGACAAGCACAATCATAGGGCTTACAGGCACCGTTAACCGCACCAGCAAGCCCTAAAGTGGGTCATTCCGTGATGGCCGCAAGTAACGCAAAACGGCTAGTAATCCACCTGCCGCTTCATCCGGTTCCCCAACCACATCATCCCGAGGCTGACCACGAGGAAGCCAATCGCGATGGCGGCCGCGTACACCAGAACTCCAACCGGGCCTCCCGCGCGGTCTGGGTTGATGAACCAGTAGGGATACCAGTTGACGATGGAGCCACGGATGAGGCTGTAGGTGAGGTACGCGACGGGGTAGATCAGCCAGTACCAAAGGTGCTTGAGCTGGAGCCGTGTCCGGGGAGGCTGAACCAGCCAGTCCACTACCATCACCACGGGCATCAGGTAATGCACCACAAAGTTGACCCAAGGGACCAGGGAACCAAGGTCCTCACCGGCCAGCAGGGCGCCAAAGACCAGCCCCACCACAGCCATGGCAATGGTGGCCGTGCCGCGGGTGACATCGTCAGCTTCCGACGGGCGTTTGCGGATCAAAACCCTGTACCCGCTGATCAATAAGACCAGCGCGGCAAAGATGTTGGAAAGGTTGGTGAAGTAGCTGAAGAAGTTCCAGACGTCGTAGCCCAGTCCAATGTGGACCGCCAGCTGTGTTCCCACCGCCACCAACGCCAGAATTCCAAAGAAAAAGCGTCCCCCGATAAGCACATTCCGTTTGGTCATGGGCCAATCCTTGCGGAATCCGGCGCTGTTCGGGGCCCGACACCCCGCCTAGACGATCAACAACTCCAGTGCCTCGGCCAAATGGCCGACCTCCTTCACGGAGAATCCTTCCGGGATGACGCCTGCCCCGGCGGGGCTCGCGGGAACGATCGCATGGGTGAAACCCAGCCTGTGGGCTTCCTGGATCCGCTGGTTGATTCCCGGAACGGGGCGCACTTCTCCTGCCAATCCCACCTCGCCGAAAGCAATGAGCCGCTGGGGGAGTGCCTTCCGGGACTTGGCTGAAGCAACCGCCAACGCCACGGCCAGGTCAGTGGCGGGCTCAGTCAGCTTCACGCCGCCAACGGTAGCCACGTAGGAGTCATCCTTGTGCAGCATGCATCCGGCCCGTTGCTGCAGGACCGCCAGCAGCATGGCAACGCGCGAGCTCTCCAAACCGCTGGTGGCACGCCGAGGCTGCGAGTTGGCGCTCTCCGCCAGCAATGATTGGACCTCCGCCAGCAGCGGCCTGCGGCCTTCCATGGTCACGGTGATGCACGTGCCGGAAACGGGCTCGCGGGTCCGGGAAACGAACAGCCCGCTGGGATCGGCCAACCCCTCGATCCCGGTCTCGTTCAAATCAAAGCATCCGACGTCGTCAGTGGCCCCATAGCGGTTCTTCACGGCCCGCAGCAGGCGCAACCTGGAATGGCGCTCGCCTTCGAACTGGCACACAACATCCACCAAGTGTTCCAAAAGCCGCGGCCCGGCAATGGTGCCCTCCTTGGTGACGTGGCCAACCAGCAACGTGGTCATATTGCGGCGTTTGGCCGCGGAAATGATGGAGGCGGCAACTTCACGGACCTGCGAGACGCCGCCGGCACTGCCTTCAACGTCCGCACTGCTGAGGGTCTGCACGGAGTCCACCACCAGCAGCTTGGGCTCCAGCTTCTCCACCTGGCCCAAAGCCTGGCCAAGATCCGTCTCGGCGGAAAGATAGAGGGTATGGGCGACGGCGTCTATCCGCTCCGCACGCAACTTCACTTGCGCCGCGGATTCCTCGCCCGTGATGTACAGGACATCCTGTCCGGTGCGGGCGAACTTGGCGGCGACGTCCAGCAGCAGCGTGGACTTTCCGACGCCGGGTTCCCCGGCCAGCAGGATCACGGCACCGGGGACCAGCCCGCCGCCCAGGACGCGGTCCAGCTCATCCACGCCGGTGGGAAGGAATGCGGCCGTGGTGCCATCCACCTCAGCGATCCGGCGGGCCGGCTCCAAAACGGTGGCGGCCGCCGTCGTGCGCGCAACCGTGGCGCCGTTCTCCTCAACGGTTCCCCAAGCTTGGCACTCACCGCAACGACCCACCCACTTGATGGTGGTCCAGCCACATTCTGAGCACTTGTAGGCGGGAGTTTTGGTTGCTCGGGAGGTCTTGGAAGCCATGTGTCCAAGCGTAGTGGCGGGGACTGACAGTATTAGCAACCAGGGTGTGGACCCTACAGGGCCGGCAGCACCGCGCGGGCCTCGTCCGGTTCCATTCCACTGGCCTCCAGCAGGTCCACCATGAGCGGCCGGAACAGCATCACCACCGTCTCTCCTTCCAACCTTTGGACGTCCAGCATCTTGGGGTGGAGACGTGCGGCGATGTCGGAGAGATCGTTGCGCGCGCGGCGCAGGTGAACCCGCCGGGTCCCCTCGCTCTGCTCAGCCAGGCCGATGGTCATCTCATCAATGGCCGCGGCCGTTTCCTGCAGGACCTCGGAGATGCTGTCGATCGCTTCGTCGGACAAAGCGGCGTGGTTGATGGCGCTGGTCAGGCGCCGCGCGAAAACGCGGCTGTTACGCAGGGCCAGGTCTATGTACTCCAGCGAATGTTCCAGGCCCGCGAGCTCGTCCCTGTGCCTGCGGTGGGCGGGAGCCAACGTGGCTACCTCCCCGGACGCGCGAAGGGTTTGCCGCATCCTGTCCACCAGCGGCTGGCAGTTGCGGCCGCGGATCAGGGCGTGCCAAGCCATGGTGGAATCACTCTCGATCATGGCTTTGGAGCATTCCCGCAGCACCTCAGCGAGCTCATTAAGGATCTGCTGGACGTCCTTCCGGGGTTCCCTGCGTGGATCCTTGGGCACCAAAACCGTCACCAAAAGAGCGCAGACCCCGCCCACTACGGCATCAAGGCTGCGGGTGAACGGCCCGCCTGCCGGCGCCGGCAGCAGCACCACCAACAGCGATTGCAGGCCCAGCTGCGTGGTGAAAATGGTTCCGCTGTCCAGGAACCTGGCCAAGAGGATGGAGAACAGAAGAACGACGGCGGCCTGCCAGATCCCGGCGCCCAGCCAGTGCAGCAGCAGATCACCAACAACGATGCCCAGTGTGCAGCCCAGGCCCACCTCGATCACGCGGCGCAGGCGCGGATCGCGGGAGAAGCCCAGGGCAATCAGGGATGACGTTGCCGCGAACAAGGGGCCCTGGTGCCCCAGCACATACTCCGCAAAGGCGTAGGCGCCCACCGCGCATACGGTCATCTGGATGGCGGGGGTCAGCGAGTTGCGGCTGCGCACCAGGCCGGTCCGAACCCTGGCGCGGAGGAACCTTTTACTTGCTGAGAATCCCTTCACGGCGGCCATGTGTCCCAGTCTATTTGCCCCAGGTTCCCACCACGGCAACCCGGGGGCCGCTCAAGGTGGCGCGCGCCACATAACCCAATGGTCCGCCGTCGTTCACCTTCCGTTCACCTGCCTCCGCAGATCCCGTTACCTGCACTCCTTACCTTCAATAAAGGAACACATTGGTCCATAGCTCGCGCACGCCGAAATCTCCGTTCGGCCCGCATCGAAGAAATCCCTGGAAGGGGTACACACAAGTGAAGGCAACTCGCTTCGGCCGCAACGCGGCAATCGCGGTCATCGCAGCAGGCGCACTCGCGCTCACCGCTTGCGGTTCAGACAACGCAACGGGCACCACCGGCGGTACCCAGACCACCGCTGCAGGCACCAAAGTCACCGGCACCCTGACCGGCATTGGTGCTTCCTCCACCGGCGCAGCCATGGACGCATGGAAGGCCGGCTTCTCCGCCGCCAACCAGGGCGCCACAGTGCAGTACTCCCCGGACGGTTCCGGCGCAGGCCGCAAGGCCATCATCGACGGCTCGGCACAGTTTGCCGGCTCCGATGCCTACCTCAAGGATGACGAACTGGCCAGCTCCAAGGCCAAGTGCGGTGCCGATGGCGCCATCAACATCCCGGTGTACATCTCCCCGATCGCCGTGGCCTTCAACATCCCCGATGTCAAGGAACTGAAGCTGGACGCCACCACGGTTGCCAAGATCTTCCGCGGCCAGATCACCAACTGGAATGACCCGGCCATTGCAGCACTGAACTCCGGCGTCACCCTCCCGGACCTCAAGGTCACCCCGGTGAACCGCTCCGATGACTCCGGAACCACCTCCAACTTCACCGACTACCTCGCATCAGCTGCTCCCGAGGTGTGGACCGACAAGGCCGCAGGCGTATGGCCCGCAGCCCTGCAGGGCGAGAACGCCAAGGGAACCTCCGGTGTAGTCAAGACCGTCACCGACACCCCGGGTGCCGTCACTTACGCTGATGACTCCGCTGTTTCCGGCAAGCTGGGCACCGCCTCCATCAAGGTTGGCGACGAGTTCGTGAAGATCTCCGCCGACGCTGCTGCCAAGGCAGTCGAAGCCGGCAAGCCCGTTGACGGCCGCGCTGCCAACGATGTGGCCATCAAGCTGGACCGCAAGACCACCGCATCGGGTGCCTACCCCGTGGTCCTGGTTTCCTACCACATCGTCTGCACCACGTACGAGACCGCTGCTGTTGCCGACCTGGTGAAGGCATTCGAAACCTACGTTGTTTCCGACGAAGGCCAGAAGACCGCTGCCGACGCTGCAAAGTCCGCGCCGCTCTCCAAGACCCTGCAGGACAAGGCCAAGGCCGCTATCGAAACCATCAAGGCCAAGTCCTAAGGTTTCCCGCGGGTTCCCTGAACCCGGCTGAACACTGAAGTTCCCTGTCCCGCTTGCCGGTGGCCGCAGCGCCACCGGCCGGGGCAGGGAACTTAGCCATGCAACACCAGTTCACTCCAGACTGAAGGACCGTGAAGTGACCACCAACTCCCTGACTACCTCCGGAGGCGCAGGCCGCGCCGGGGACAAGGTCTTCTCCGGGGCCGCCATGGCCGCGGGCTGCCTCATCCTTGCGGTTCTCTTCGGTGTGGCGTTGTTCCTTGTGGTGCAGGCGATCCCTGCCCTCACTGCTCCCGCTGACACCATCCAGGGCGGAAACGGCTTCTTTGCCTACATTGCCCCGATCGTGGTGGGGACGCTGATCGCGGCAGTCATCGCGCTGGTCATCGCCACCCCGGTGGCAATCGGCGTGGCCCTCTTCATCTCCCACTACGCTCCCCGCCGGCTCGCGTCCGGCCTGGGCTACGTGGTGGACCTGCTGGCCGCCATCCCTTCGGTGGTTTACGGCGCATGGGGTGCTGCTTTCCTGGCCAAGGAGATCTCCCCGGCCTACGACTGGTTGGCCGCCAACCTCGGCTGGATCCCGCTCTTCGCCGGCCCCGCCTCGGCCACCGGCAAAACCATCCTCACCGCAGGCATTGTCCTCTCCGTGATGGTGCTTCCGATCATCACCTCCCTGTCCCGCGAAATCTTCCTGCAGACCCCCAAGTTGCACGAAGAAGCAGCGCTGGCCCTGGGTGCCACCCGGTGGGAAATGATCAAAATGGCTGTGCTGCCCTTCGGCCGCCCGGGCATCATCAGCGCCATCATGCTGGGCCTGGGCCGGGCATTGGGCGAGACCATGGCGGTGGCCCTTGTGCTGTCCTCGGGCGTCCTGACCGCCAGCCTCATCCAGTCCGGCAACCAGACCATCGCCGCGGAAATCGCGTTGAACTTCCCTGAAGCCAGCGGCATCAAGGTCAACACGCTGATCGCCGCGGGCCTTGTACTGTTCGTCATCACCCTGGGCGTGAACATGATCGCCCGCTGGATCATCAGCCGGCACAAAGAATTCTCGGGAGCCAACTAAATGACCGCCACAGTAGTCCGCAAGCGCTCCGCGCTCACCAAGGGCCAACTCCCCAAGGCCGCTCCCTACATTGTCCTGGCAGTGGCGCTGGTTATCGGCGCGGCCATCCTGGCAGTGATCGGCTTCAACGCCTTCGGCTGGGGCATCGTGTCCGCCGTCCTCTTCGCCGTGGGCCTGGTGTCCTGGAGCGGCGTTGTTGAGGGCTCGCGCAAGGCCAAGGACCGTCTGGCCACCTGCCTGGTGGTTGGCGCCTTCCTGATCGCCCTGCTGCCCTTGATCTCCGTGATCTGGACCGTGCTGGTCAACGGCATCCCCGGGCTCATCACACCCGGCTTCCTGGGCACCTCCATGAACGGCGTCACCGGCGCATTCGACAACAAGGCGGTGGAAGACGGCGCTCCAGTGCTGGGCGGCATCTACCACGCACTGCTGGGCACCATCCAGATCACCCTCCTGGCAACGGTCATCTCCGTCCCCGTGGGCCTGCTGACCTCCATCTACCTGGTGGAATACGGCAACGACCGTCCACTGGCCCGCGCCATCACGTTCTTTGTGGACGTCATGACCGGTATCCCGTCGATCGTGGCCGGCCTCTTCGCGGCAGCGTTCTTCTTCGCCATCGTGGGGCCCGGCACCAAGACCGGTGCGGTGGCCGCCGTCGCGCTTTCAGTTCTGATGATCCCGGTGGTGGTCCGCTCCAGTGAGGAAATGCTGAAGATCGTCCCGAACGAACTCCGCGAAGCCTCCTACGCCCTGGGCGTCCGCAAATGGCGCACCATTACCAAAGTGGTCATTCCGACGGCGATCTCCGGCATCGCTTCCGGCGTCACCCTGGCGATCGCCCGAGTGATCGGAGAAACCGCGCCGATCCTGGTGACGGCCGGCTTCGCCACCACCATCAACAACAACGTGTTCGGCGGCTGGATGGCCTCCCTGCCCACGTTCATCTACACCCAGATCCTCAACCCGACCTCGCCGTCCAACCCAGAGCCCTCTGACCAGAGGGCCTGGGGCGCTGCGCTGGTGCTGATCATTCTGGTGATGCTCCTGAACCTCGGAGCCCGCTTGATCGCCCGCATCTTCGCACCCAAAACAGGACGCTAGCCGGGCTTGGCCCCTCAGGGCCACCACCCAAACTTCCAGAACCCCCAAGGAACAAAGGAACACCATGTCTAAGCGCATCGACGTCAAGGACCTCAATGTCTACTACGGCAACTTCCTGGCCGTTGAAGACGTCAACATCAACATCGAGGCAAAGTCCGTCACGGCCTTCATCGGCCCCTCGGGCTGTGGCAAGTCCACCTTCCTCCGCACGCTGAACCGCATGCACGAGGTCCTGCCCGGCGCACGCGTCGAGGGGGAGGTCCTGCTGGACGGGGACAACCTTTACGGACCGGGCGTTGACCCCGTGACCGTCCGTACGCAGGTGGGCATGGTCTTCCAGCGCCCCAACCCGTTCCCCACCATGTCCATCCGCGACAACGTGCTGGCCGGCGTGAAGCTGAACAACAAGAAGATCTCCAAGGGCGCAGCCGATGCCCTGGTGGAAAAGTCCCTGGTGGGCGCCAACCTGTGGAACGAGGTCAAGGACCGCCTGGACAAGCCCGGTTCCGGCCTGTCCGGCGGCCAGCAGCAGCGCCTCTGCATTGCCCGTGCCATCGCCGTGGAGCCCCAGGTGATCCTCATGGATGAGCCGTGCTCCGCACTGGACCCCATCTCCACCCTGGCCGTCGAGGACCTCATCAACGAGCTCAAGGACCAGTACACCGTGGTGATTGTTACCCACAACATGCAGCAGGCCGCGCGCGTTTCGGACAAGACCGCGTTCTTCAACATCGCAGGCACCGGGAAGCCCGGCAAGCTCATCGAATTCGCGGACACCACCAGCATCTTCAACAACCCGGGCCAGAAGGCCACGGAAGACTACGTCTCCGGCCGCTTCGGATAAGCGGACGGTAAGGGTTCCGGTTTCTATGGGGGGAGCCGGCACATAACGACGGCGGCCGTTGCCTTGGGGGTACGGCCGCCGTCGTTTTTTGTACCCGACCTAGTTGGGAAGCTTCGCGAGGGGGGAGAACGCCAACTCGAGAATGAAGGCGACGACGGCGGTCACCACGGGCGTGGCGACCCACAGCAGGAGGATCCTCCGCACCAACCGGCGGTTGACGGTGTGGAAGCGCTGGTTGATTCCGGCGCCCAGCACCGAGGCCGTCAGGGTGTGCGTGGTGGACAGCGGCAGTTGGAAGCCGATTGCGCCAACAAACAGCATCACGGACGTAAGGGTCTGCGCCACGAACCCGCGCAGCGGATCCACCCGGATGAGTTTGTGGCCCAGGGTGTGCGAGATTCTCCACCCACCCAGCATGGTTCCCGCCGTGAGCATGGTTGCCGTGAGGACAAGGACCCAGAGGGGGAGGTCGTCCCCGCCTGACAGGCCCGCCGCCACCATGGCCAGCACAATCACAGCCGCCGTGCGTTGGCCGTCCTGGAGGCCGTGCCCGAAGGCAACGGCCGCAGTGGACACCGCCTGTGCGCGGCGGAACCGCCTGTTCACCACGTTCGGCTGCGTATAACGGGCTGCCCAGGTGACAGGCCACACCAGCAGGTACGCGGCGGCAAAGGCGAGCAGCGGTGACAGCACCAACGGCAGGACCACCTGCGTGAGCACCACGCCGTCCACGCCTCCAATGGAATTTCCGCCCACCACGATGCTTGCCGTGCCCGCACCTATCAGGCCGCCCACCAGGGAGTTGGTGGAGGACAACGGAACACCACGCCACCACGCGTACACACCCCAGAGGATGGCAGCGGCCAGCGCGGACGCCAGCATGGTCAGCCCACTGGTGCCGTTGGGCAGGGTGATCCACGATTGCGTGAACGCCAGCACAAAGCCGCCGCTGAGCATGGCGCCCACAAAGTTGAAGAGCGCGGCCAGCAGCACGGCGATGGACGGCGTGAGCGCCCGTGTGCGCGTGGACAAAGCGACGGCGTTGGAGACATCCCGGAACCCGTTCAGGAACGCAAACCCGGAGGCCAGGCCAACCACCAGGACAAGGAAGGCGATGGTCACGTCATGATTCCTTGACGATGATGCTGCCTACCTGCGTTGCGACCTTCCGCATGTCCTTGGTGACTTCCACCAGCTGGTTGGCGATGTCCCGGTTGCGTGCGTACTGCGCTGATTTCATGTCCTTGAGCATCTCGGCGACCCAGATGCGATGGGTCCGCTCGGCGCGCTTGGCCAGCCCCAGGATTTCGATCCAGTAGTCCTCCAGCTCGTCCAGGTCCTCCAGTTTCCGCATGGCGTCCACCGTGAGCTCTGCCTGGCGGCTGATGATTTCCAGTTGGTCGGCCGCCCGCTTGGGGAGCCGGTCCATTTTGTACAGGGCAACGAGGTCGCCTGCGGCGTCCAGTTTCTCCATGGCCTCGTTGAGGTGCCGCGAGAGCGTGTACATATCTTCGCGCGGGAGGGGGTTCACAAAGCTGGTGCGCATGTGCGTCAGGAGCGCGAAATGCAGGTCCAGGGATTTGGACTCATGCTCGTGCAGTTCCTCGGCGAGGCGTTGATGTTCGCTGGCCGGGGCGCCCAGGATCTCGGACAAGGTTCCGGTGGCCGCCACGATCACGCCGGCCATCTGGGCGAGCAGCACTAGACCGGCGGGTTCCTGGGGGAAAAGGCGCAGCTTCATATGGCTTCCGGGCTGGGAACGGATGGGCGGCGGACAGCTTGACTTGACGCAGCCCGGTTAGTCTTCAACTTTACCGCTACCACATGAGTGGCTGGTCAGCGCAACCAGCCCCGGGGGAGCAGTCCCCATGGAAGCCCCTAGCGGGATTGTGCAAGACTTGGCAAGTCAAAGACTTAATCCAATCAATGGGGGAACTGTGCGCATCAATAATGCAGTGAAGATCACCAGCCTTGCAGCAGCCGGATTGCTGGCTCTGACCGCCTGCGGCGCTACCACGGCAAGCTCGACGACGGGCGGCTCGGAGCCGTCGTCGTCCTCCTCTTCGGCGGCCTCGCCGTCCGCAACTTCGTCCACATCGGCATCTGCGTCGTCCTCCGAGGGCCCCGCTTCGTCCTCCTCCTACAAGGCAGCGTCCTGGGCGCTCCCCATCACGGACAAGGGTGACAAGCTGGGCAACATCAAGGGCGACAGCTTCAGCGTGGACATCTACCAGGTGGCCACCGACGTGGCTTCCAAGGACAGCATGTTCGTGGACAAGGACACCAAGGAGAACCTGCTGAAGAAGGGCGCTCCGATTGTCTACGTGAACTACGTGGTCACCAACACGTCGTCGGCGGACATACCCCTCAGCCACTCGCTGATCACGCCCACGGCCAAGTACACGGACTGGAAGTACCTTGGCGGCATGCCGTCGGACTCCAGCAGCGACGGCTTCAAGAAGTACGGCCTGAGCAGCTCCGGCATCAAGCTGAAGGAAGACGCGCCGTTCGTGCTGAAGGCGGGCGAGTCGTTCAACATCGCTGAGAACTTTGCCTACACGGCCGGCAAGGAAACCGAGGTCAAGGTGACCATGACGCCTGCCGCTGCAGACGGAAAGCTGGATCACGACAAGAAGGAAACGGCGGAAACCACCGTCACCGTGAAGTAGTTTTCACTGCTCGTTGCCCGGGTCTGCCTTTGTGCGGGCCCGGGCAGCGTTGTTTAAGGGCGCCCGCATGTGGGCATCAATTTTTGGGCATTAAAATGGTGCCGAACCGGATACGCCTCTCGGCGGTAGGCCGCTCGAAGCGGCTATATGTTGAAGCCCGGGGGTTTCGCGGTTCGACACCAGTTTTAGTTTTCACCGTTGGGCGGTCTAAGTCAACATTGACAGTCCGGGTCTGCAGTGGATAGGTTTCGGGCCCTAATCGAGCTCGCCCAGCCGCCAGGCATTGGCCGCATGTTCAAGATCCTCGGCCGTCTTTACCAGTTGGTGGGAGTTGCGGGTCAGCTTGCTGGCGTGGCCCTCGTTGCTGTGCTCGGCGCCGTCGGCCAAGGTTGCCTGGCCGAGCGCCACCACGCGGCAGAACGCGGCGGAGCGTTCCAGCGCCACGTCGAACTCGCCGTCGAAGGCCCCCGACAGAATCGCGTCTGCCATGTTCTTCATTTCTTCCGCGCCCGGCGGCTCGGCCGCGCCGGCAACCACGTTGGAGACCTGCGCTGTGTCCCGGCCGGCCCTGAAGTAGACCGAAATCTTCTCCGGGTTCTGGAGGGTGGCGGCCCTGAGGGCGTAGAGGCGCCACAGTGCCCCGGGAAGCGACCGGGCAGGGCTCTCCGCCCACATCTCCGCGATTGCGTCGAGGCCTTGTTCGTCGGCCAGCTTCACCAGGCGCCGGGTCACGGTGGGGTCGTCGTTGTCGCGGCCGCGCCGGACCAAGGCCTGAGCAGCCAAATGGGCGGCCTCTGAAACGCGGGCGGGGTCCGCCCCTCCGGCAAATGGTTCAAAATCCATGGGCGCGAAAGGCTTGGGCTTGTGGTGCCTGTTTGCTCCGCCGTAAGCGCGTGGTCCTGGCTGTTCGCTCATGAGTTCACCGTACTCCTGTGCCATGGTGGGGTCGAGTGAGGACCCTGGCCAGGCGGCACCCGGTGCCGCCACCACCTACTTTGGCGCCGCATTGGGTGCGACACGCCGCCCCAGGCACCCGCCGTCGTCGTCCGCGGTTCAAAGTGGGTGACGACGGCGCCACTCGCCATGTGTTCTCCGGCACCCCCGACGTTGGGGTACAGTGTTCATGGCTGTTTTTACAGCTGGAGGGGCCTTTAGCTCAGTTGGTAGAGCATCGGACTTTTAATCCGTGGGTCGTGGGTTCGATCCCCACAGGGCCCACCCCTTCCGCAGGCCGGAGACATTGCGTCTCCGGCCTGTTGTCGTTCAGGGGGCGACCATTCAGGCGATGGCCTGGGTGCCGTCCCGGAAAATGGGAATGACGGAGATGGGCGTGACGGTCGCGTCCACGGCAAGCGATTCCGCCGTGGGTGCCCCGGCGGGTGCCTCCACAGCAGGAGCCGGCTGGTCAACGGTCAGGATTTCCATTGACTCCATGTCCAGCAGGCGGCGGCTCCCCGTGTCGTCCTGGAGCCAGAACAAGTCTGTGCCTGCCACGGTTTTCACTACCGAGCCACGATGGTAGAGCCGCCCGTTGTGCCAGGCCTCCACATAGTCGCCCGGCGTCAGTGCGTGGTGGTCTTCGGTGGCGCCCGGCATGGTTCCGAACGCCTGGGCCAGGCTGGCTTGTGTTTTCAGGGCTTGAAAAAGGTCCCTGTTGGCGATGCTCATGTCCGCTCCCCTCGGCTGCAGCGTTGAATGTGCTTCCAGCATTCCGCATGTTTGTTGCGTGCTCGTTGCGGGGGGATGAGCGGGGTGTGTCGGGCTAAAGGAACGCTGTTCCCTCGATGGGGGAGTCAGCATCCCAGGGTGGTGCGTCGAACGATGCGAAGTCTTCGGAGTAGGGTGCGTGCGGACCGTTGGGATCGTCGATCATCTCGTTGGCGGCCATGGCCAGGAGGTCGCGCTGCAGGGAAGGCAGGGAGAGCATGCCGGTCAGGTAGCCTTCAACCTCGTACTCGCCCACGGAGCCACCCAGTCCCAAGTAATAGAACCAGAGCCGTTCCCGGCTTATCCCGGCAGTGCTGAGCGCAGCCCCAAGTAGGTGGCGCTGCTCGGGTTCGTGCTTCCCGAATCCCATGATGTGCGGCTTCCCGTGGAGACGCCCAGCGGCCATGATGAGGCGGGCGCTGTGAATATGGCTACTTGCTAGAACCCCTTGTAATGGAAATCTTATATGGTTTGGGCTCCGATTGGGCCGAATCCTGGCCATCAATACGTCCGGAGGTACCGCCGGTCAGGGCGGGCATCGGCGGCGGCCGGGGCATTAGTGTTTGAGGAATGAACGTGATTCCTGCTGGCGTGGTGACCCCTGCCGTGATGATTGATGCCCGCATCCTGGACCGCAACATCGGCCGAATGGCGGACAGTATGGCCAAGCGCGGACTGAGTCTCCGCCCACACGTCAAGACCCACAAAACCCTGGAAATCGCGCGCAAGCAGCTCGCGGCTGGAGCCGTGGGAATCACTGTAGCCACCATCGGGGAGGCCGAGGTCTTCGCCGCGGACGGTGTGAAGGACATCTTCATCGCCTACCCCTTGTGGGTGGACGCGCACCACGCAGGAAGGCTCAAGAAACTCGCGGCGTCCTGCCGCCTGGCAATCGGCGTGGACTCTGTTGAGGGCGCGACGGCGGTGGGACGCCAACTGGGGCAGGACGCCGGAGTGATTGAGGTGCTGATCGAGGTGGACAGCGGCCATCACCGCAGTGGCGTATTGCCGGGGGAGGCAGTGGAGGTTGCCCGGGCCGCGGCTGCGGTGGGACTGGACGTGGCAGGCGTCTTCACCTTCCCAGGGCACAGCTACAAGCCGGGCATGCCAACGGGAGCAGCAAGCAACGAAAACGAAGCCCTGGGCGGGGCCGCGGACGCGCTCGCCGAAGCCGGGTTCTCCGTGCGCACCATCAGTGGAGGGTCCACTCCCACGGCACTCCTGAACGCGGAAACGGCGGCCACGGAGCTGCGCCCGGGCGTGTATGTGTTTGGGGACGCCCAACAATTGGAACTGGAGCGGTGCTCCTGGGATGACATCGCGCTCACGGTGGCCGCCACGGTGGTCAGCCGGCATGACTCGGGCGCCGGTAATGTGCGGCGCGTGGTGGTGGATGCCGGAAGCAAGGTCCTGGGCAGCGACAGGCCGGACTGGGCCAGCGGTTACGCCCGGTTGCCTGAATATCCGGAGGCCAGGGTCACTGCGTTGTCAGAACACCATGCCACGGTGGTGTGGCCGGACTCTGCGGAACTCCCGGCGCTTGGGACCCGGCTCAGGGTGATCCCCAACCACGTGTGCCTCACCATGAACCTGGTGGACGAGGTCAGCGTGGTGCTGGACGGAACAGTCATTGACACGTGGGCCGTGGCGGCGCGCGGGCGCAACAGCTAAGGCCGGATCACGCCACTGCGGGGACGGTCCTGAACCCGGTGTGGAACGCCCTGTCGTGATACACCAAGGGCGCGGAATCCGACGGCCAGGACCGGATATCCAGCACTTTAGCCGCCAACAGCACGGAGCCGCCCAACGGTGCCCGGTGGATGATTTCACACCGCAGGGCCCAGGGGACTCCCCTCAGCAGTGGCTCGCCCGTCGCCAGAAGCTCCCACTCCATGTCCTCGGTGAAGCGGGGTGCTGCGGGGTCGGCGAAGGTGCGCACCAGATCCACGTGGTCCGCCCCCGCGAGGTGCACCACGATTGTCCGAGCCGCGGCCACTACGGAGGCCGAGCGCCCGCCGGTCACGGAGAAAGCGAGCGTTGCCGGATCCACGGCCACGGAGGCAACGGAGGACGCCGTCAGCCCAACGGCACCTTCCGGCCCGGATGCCGTGACAATGGCAACGCCCGCCGGATGGGAACGGAACGCACTCTTGAACAGGCCGCTGACGTCCGTGGTGTCCGGCAGTGGGTGGGGCTGGGTCATTCAAACACCTCTGGTGGGGTAGGCAGGAAGAGCGTTTGCCTTTGCGCGCGCACTGATATCCGACTCTAGGACCTCAACATATGTTGAGGTCAATTTGGCCAATCCGACCCCTCGCCGAGACGATTTGGAAACGTCGCTGTAACGTCCGCTCCTTACGCTGGTCACAGCCGTACGTGGACGTGCCAAGAACCAGGAGACCCGATGCATCTTTTGCCCCGTGAGCAGGAGAAACTCATGATCGTTGTGGCGGCGGACCTTGCCCGCCGCCGCCAGGCCCGGGGACTGGCGCTCAACTATCCCGAGGCCGTGGCCATCATCAGTTACGAGCTGATCGAGGGTGCGCGGGACGGAAGGTCAGTGGCCGAGCTCATGAGCTACGGCACCACGCTGCTCGGCCGCGGAGACGTCATGGAGGGCGTGCCGGAGATGATCCACGACGTCCAGATTGAAGCCACCTTCCCTGACGGCACCAAGCTGGTCACCGTCCACAACCCCATCCGATAGGAGCACTGAATGATCCCCGGTGAATACAGGCTCCAAGCCGGCCCCATCGCATGCAACAGCGGGCGTGAGGCGATCGCCGTCGACGTCGTTAACCGCGGCGACCGGCCCGTCCAGATCGGTTCGCACTACCACTTTGCCGAGGCGAACAACGCCTTGGAGTTTGACCGCCAAGCCGCCTACGGGCGCCGCCTGGACATCCCGGCCGGGACCGCGGCGCGCTTCGAACCAGGCGACAGGAAGACAGTCCAGTTGATAGCGCTCGCAGGCTCGCGGCAGGTATACGGGCTCAGTAACGCTGTCAACGGAACGCTCGACGGCGGCACCCGCCCCAGCGGATCGGCTGCGGAAGGTGGCAACAAATGAGCTTCGAGATTCCGCGGCGGCAATACGCCGAACTGTACGGCCCCACCACCGGCGACGCGATCCGCCTGGCAGACACCGAACTGTTCCTGGAGATCGAGAAAGACTTCACCGTTTACGGCGAGGAAGTGGTGTTCGGCGGGGGCAAGGTGATCCGCGATGGCATGGGCCAGAACGGGCAGCTCACGCGGGCGGAGGACATCCCGGACACCGTGATCACCAACGTGATCGTCCTTGATTACACGGGCATCTACAAGGCGGACGTGGCCCTCAAGGATGGCCATATTTTCAAGATTGGCAAGGCCGGCAATCCGCAGATCACGGACGGCGTCACGATCATTATTGGCTCCAGCACCGAGATCATTGCCGGTGAGCGCAAGATCCTCACTGCCGGCGGGATCGACACCCACATCCACTTCATCTCGCCAGAGCAGGTACCCACGGCCCTGTGCAGCGGAGTCACCACCATGGTGGGCGGCGGAACCGGGCCCGCGGAGGGCACCAAGGCCACCACCGTCACCCCCGGCGCCTGGCACATCTCGCGGATGCTGCAGGCCGCGGAAGGACTCCCGGTCAACATCGGCCTGTTCGGGAAGGGCCACGCGTCCGCCGTCGAACCGCTTGCCGAGCAGATCCGCGCGGGAGCGGTAGGGCTGAAGGTTCACGAGGATTGGGGATCCACTACCTCGTCAATAGACATGTCCCTGCGGGTGGCCGACGAATACGATGTCCAAGTGGCCATCCACACGGACACCCTCAACGAATGCGGATTCGTGGAGGACACCATCCGCGCGATCGACGGCCGCGTCATCCACACCTTCCATACCGAGGGCGCGGGCGGCGGGCACGCACCGGACATCATCAAAATCGCCGGCCTGCCCAACGTGCTTCCTGCCTCCACCAACCCCACGCTGCCGTACACCAGAAACACCATCGAAGAGCACCTGGACATGCTCATGGTGTGCCATCACCTCAACCCGGACATCCCGGAGGACGTGGCTTTTGCGGATTCCCGCATCCGCGCCGAGACCATTGCCGCTGAAGACGTCCTGCATGACCTGGGCATCTTTGCCATCACGTCCTCCGACTCCCAGGCCATGGGGCGCGTGGGAGAAGTGGTGACCCGGACCTGGCAGGTTGCCGATGCCATGAAACGCCAGCGTGGTGTGCTCAAGGACCCCTCCGGCGCCTCCCACGGCTCAGCGGAATCGGATAACTTCCGGCTCAAACGGTACGTGGCCAAGTACACCATCAATGCGGCGATCGCCCAGGGCATGGCGGATGCGATCGGCTCCGTGGAGGAGGGAAAGTTCGCGGATCTGGTCCTCTGGGATCCCGCATTCTTCGGGGTGAAACCGGAACTTGTCATCAAGGGCGGCCAGATTGCCTACGCCTTGATGGGTGACGCCAACGCTTCCATCCCCACACCCCAGCCCCGCACCATGCGGCCCATGTTCGCCACTTACGGCAAAGCCCTCCAGCAGACGTCCATCACGTTCCTGTCCAAGGCAGCCATTGAGGCCGGAGTTCCGGAAGCACTGGGCCTGGAACGCGTCATCAGGCCCGTTTCAGGCATCCGCAACCTCACCAAAGCGGACCTCAAATACAACGGCGAAACCCCGGACATCGCCGTCGACCCCGAAACGTACAAGGTGACGGTGGACGGCGAGGAAGTCACCTCCCAACCGTCCGACGTGCTCCCCATGGCACAGCGCTACTTCCTCTTTTAGGACTCCCATGATCATCGAAAAAATTCTCGGCAACCTGCACCAGGAGCCCGGCGCGTATGCGGGCCACCACAAGGAAAAAGTGGTGCTCCCCAGCTCCCTCCTGGTCAAGCGAATCCAGCGCGTCACCACCGATCACGGCAAGGAACTGGGTATCCGGCTTCCCAGCGGTTCCGGGGACCTCCGCGACGGCGACATCCTTGCCGTCACTGACACCAACCTCATCATCGTTTCCGTGCTGCCCACGGACGTCCTGGTGATCGCGCCCCGCAGCATCCACGAGATGGGAGTGGTGGCACACTCGCTGGGCAACCGGCACCTGCAGGCGCAGTTCTTCGACGCTGCCTCGGAGTACGGGGCCCAGGTCATGGTGTGCCAGTACGACCATACGGTGGAAGATTTCCTCAAAGGCGTGGGCGTTCCCTATGACAGGCAAGAGCGGGTCATGCCGGTGCCGTTCCGCCATGCCGAACACTCGCACTGATGACCAGCCGGGCCCGCATTATCAGCTGGCACGGCCTTATCAGCTGGCACTGCAGCAACTGACCGACTCGGCACTGCCCACCGGCGCTTTTGCCCATTCCCTGGGGTTCGAGAGCTACATCCAGCGTGAACTGGTGCATGACCAGGACAGCTTCGCCACGTGGCTCCACGCATTTGTGGGGCAGCAACTGACGTATTCCGACGGGCTGGCCTTTCGCTTTCTTTACGACGGCACGGACATCGGCTTGCTGGACTCCCTGCTGTCCGGGCAGTTGCTGGCCCGGCAGGTCCGGGAGGCCTCCGTGAAAATGGGCGGAAGACTCCTGGAGATTGGTGCGGAGGTATTTCCCTCCCGCGCATTGGCTGCCTACCGGGGACTGGTCCTTGAAGGCACGGCCGCAGGTCATCAACCGTTGGCCTTTGGTGTCATAGCGCGCTCACTGGGAGTGCCGTTCGAAGAAGCACTGACCGCCTACCTGTTTGCGACCGTCACCTCCCTCACACAGAACGCAGTGCGCGCCATCCCGCTGGGGCAGAACGCCGGGCAGCGGGTACTTCGCCAGGCGCACGACGCCGTTGCTGCCGCCGTCGCGGATATAGCACAGCTGTGTTGGGACGACTTCGGGGCAGTGAGCCCCGGACTGGAAATTTCACAAATGCGGCACGAACGCCAACGTGCCCGGATGTTCATGAGCTAACGATTGCAAAGGACAAGTAACATGTCAGAACCCATCAAGATCGGCGTGGGCGGCCCCGTCGGAGCAGGCAAAACCCAGCTGGTGGAACGCATCACCCGGCACATGAGCGGCGATATCTCCATGGCCGCCATCACCAACGACATCTACACCATTGAGGACGCCAAAATCCTGGCCGCCAACGGGATCCTCCCGGAGGACAGGATCATCGGCGTGGAAACCGGGGGCTGCCCCCACACCGCCATCCGCGAAGACACCTCCATGAACACCGCTGCGATCGAGGAACTCAAGGCCCGGCACCCCGATCTCCAAGTGATCTTTGTGGAGTCCGGGGGTGACAATCTGTCCGCAACCTTCAGCCCCGAGCTGGTGGACTTCTCCATCTACATCATTGATGTGGCCCAGGGCGAGAAGATCCCGCGGAAGGCCGGGCAGGGGATGATCAAATCCGATCTCTTCATCATCAACAAAACGGACCTGGCACCGCACGTGGGCGCGGATCTGAGCATCATGGAGCGCGACTCCAAGGAGTTCCGCGGCAACAAGCCCTTCTGCTTCACCAACCTGAAAACCGACGACGGGCTGGACGCCGTCCTGGACTGGATCCGGCGGGATGTCCTGATGCTTGATCTGGCCCAGTGAGTACCGCCACCGAAGCTCCACCCCGGGGCCGGTTGGAACTGGGCGTCAGCGTACGCAGCGAACGGTCCGTGGCCACGCGGCAGTTCCACGAAGGCGCCCTGCGGGTTTTGAGGCCGCATTACCTGGATGCTTCCGGCCAGGTTTGCTATGTCATGGTCAACCCGGGTGGAGCCTACCTTGGCGCCGACCTGTTCCTGATTGATGTGGAGGTGGAGGACGGCGCTGACCTGCTGCTCACCACACAGTCCGCCACCAAGGTGTACAGGACACCGGATTCCTTTGCAGAGCAGCGGATGAACATTGCCCTGGGGGCGGGTTCCCGCTTGGAGCTGGTTCCGGATCAGTTGATCGCGTACCGGGAGGCCAGCTACCGGCAGACGACGCACATCAGCCTCCACCCGACGTCGAGCCTTGTCATGGCGGAAGTGGTGACGCCGGGCTGGTCGCCGGACGGCGCGTCCTTCAAGTACCGGGAGGTGCGGTTGCGGAACGAGATCCACGTGCGCGGCGACGCGTCCCGTCCCAGTGGCCTGTTGGCACTGGACAATCTCCTGATCCGTCCTCCGCTGAACGATGTCTCCGGAATGGGCTTCATGGAGGGCTTCAGCCACCTGGGTTCCCTGGTGGTGGTGGACCCCAGGGTGAACCAGGACCTGGCGGACCAGCTGGACCAGGTGACCCGCGGCTTCGACGCCCACACGGGCGTTTCTTTAACGGCACCCCTTGCCGGAACCACCGGGCTTGTGCTGCGATCGTTGTCCAACAGCACTGTGGAGCTCCACTTGTTGCTGGGCGACTGCACCAGCCTCCTAAGGGAACGCTGGTATGGCCAGGGGCCCATAAACCTGAGGAAGTATTGATGACTGCGCTGACCGATTTCGCCGCCATGTACCGGGAACGGGAGAAACTGTCCCTGCGGACCCGGCTGCTTTTCACGTTCGGTGCCGTGGCCGCCTTGCATGTGGCCGCCGTCGGGCTGTTGCTGGCAGGGTCCGCTGGTTCCGCGCAACCGCTGGCCTTGGGGCTGGTCATCACGGCGTATGTGGCCGGCATCAAGCACAGCTACGACTGGGACCACATTGCTGCGATCGACAACTCCACGCGGAAATTCGTGGCCCAGCACAAGGACCCCGTGAGCGTGGGTTTCGCGTTCAGCCTGGGACACAGCTCGGTGGTGATCCTGGCGGGGTTCCTGGTGGTGGCCGGCGCAACCCTGGTGGGCCAGTTCATGGAGGACGGAACCACCGGCAACACGGTGCTGGGCCTGATCGGGAGCGGTGTATCAGGGCTGTTCCTGTTGGCCATGGGCCTGTTCAACGGCTCGGCATTCCTGCGCGCCACCAAGGTGTACCGCGACGTCCGCGCCGGCGGTGAGGTCCGCCCCGAGGATTTGGAAGCCAAGGGGTTCGTGGCACGCTTGCTGGCCAAGCCCCTGTCCAGGGTGGAAAGGCCGCGGAACATCTATGTGATTGGCTTCCTGTTCGGGCTGGGGTTCGATACCGCCACCACCATCGGGCTGCTGGTTATTACGACGACGGCGTCACTCGCCGGAGTCTCTCCGCTGGCCCTCATGGCCCTCCCGCTCGCGTTCACGGCCGCCATGACCCTGTGCGATTCCGCGAACGGAGTGGCCATGATGAAGATGTATAAATCAGCCATCCACAACCCCCAACGCAAGCTGGGGTTCAATGCGGTAATCACCGGTATCTCAGCGGTCTCGGCCCTCTTCATCGCGGTGATTACGCTGGGTGGCTTCCTCAACACAGCGTTCGGGCTGCAGGATCCGCTGACCCTCTGGCTGGGCGGCATCGACCTGGGCGATGCCGGCCTGATCCTGGTGGGACTCTTCGTGGTGGTGTGGGCCGTATCAGCCGTGCGCAGCCACGGGGCAGCCCGCGCGGCCGGCAACAGGGCCTAGGAAACAGCCACCGCGTTCAGCAACTGGTACGTGTCCACGCCGCGGTCCGGGGTGTCCAGGATGTTGGTCAAGAACACCACGCAGCGATCCTGTTCGGGCAGCATCCACCATTCCGTGCCGGACCAGCCGGGATGTCCGTACACTTCCTGTGCCAGGAGGCCGGAGGTATCGGCGGGCATCTGGAATCCCAGCCCAGTGTGCCGCAAGGGCTCCGGCCGGGTGGTGATGTGGGAAACCCCGGTGGTCCTGGGCCTGCGCATGGCTGCCAGGGTGGCGGGGTGGACAGCTTTGCCGGAGTCCCTCAGCAGTTCGGTGCCCAGTGCCAGCAGATCCGCAGCCCGGCCGAACAGGCCTGCCCCAGGGTGCTTCTGCGCAAACATCGCCGGCGCATCCAGGCCCGCATCGTCAGTTCCGCGGACGGTGTGCGCATTGCAGCCGGTGCTGAACGTCAGCCCGTCCGCGCCGGTGTCACGGGCAAGTGCCAGGAGTTGCTCTTCGAATCCGCGCCCGTCTGCCCATTCGGCCATGGCCGCGGCGCCTTCAAAGCCAATGTTGCAGTACTGCGCCAGGGAGCCCGCGAAAAAGGCCTGCTCCGCTGAGGTGAGGGCCGCGCGCAGGGGAGTTCCGGCGTCGAGCGCTGGATCGGCGATCCCGGAGCGGTGGCTGAGCAGGTGCTCCAGCGTCACGGTATCCGTCCGGCCGGCGCCGAATTCCGGGAGGGCCTCCGAAAGCTGCGTGCCCAAGGACAGCTTTCCCAGCTCCACCTGGCGCATCACGGTCAGGGCAGTGATGGGCTTGGATACCGAGAACAGCGCAAAGAAATCGTCTGCGGCGGCATTCCGGCCGGCGTCGGCCCCGAACGCTGCCACGTCCTCCATCCCCTTGCTGGATGAGATCCCCAGTACTGCAACCGGCACGCGACCTTCGTCTACCTGCCTGCGTGCCCATTCCATGGACGGTCCCGTAGTCACCATGGTTCGAAACTATCGCAGGGATCACAGAATTATCTTGAGGCCGCGTGTAACCGGTGCGCCCGGGCCGGAAACTATACAAGTATCCTGCAGGTCCGGGTTCTATATTCAGGGGGAAAAATCGTGCTTTCCGAGCGCGAATTGGCATTCATTGCCATTCACAAAGACAGCTATCCAGCCGTTTACAGATTCGTCTGCCGACGCGTCGAATCGGCTGATGTGGCGGAAGAGATCGCTGGAGACGTCTTCCGTGTGGTGTGGCAGAAGTGGGATGACAACAACCACCCCGACATTGCCTTTTTGCTCACTGTGGCCCGGAACCTGGTGGGGAACGCGTACAGGAGCCGCGACCGGCGGCAGGCCTTGCAGGAAAAACTGCGGTCGACGGCGGTGGACCGCTTTGGCGGTGACTCGGAGATCGTGGCGGTACAGGAAGCAATGGACCGTCTCCGTGAGCAGGATCGCGACATTTTGCAGTTGGCGTACTGGGATGGGCTGGGGATAGCCGAGATCGCCGCAGTGCTGCACTGCAAGGAGTCCGCGGCGAAGGTGCGCCTGCACCGGGCCCGTGCTGCCTTCCGGAAGCAACTGCCTGCAGGGGCGCAACCGACAACAGAGAAGATGGGGGTCTGAAGACAATGGATCCGATCAAGAACCAGATTTCAGCGATTGACCCGCTCACTATCGATCCAGTGACGGAACCAAACGGGGAAGAGGCCCTGCATAAAATTCTGTCCGGCAGCACCGTGTTCAGCGACAGCCGATCCTTGGCCGGAGTGACGTCACTGGAAACCCGGCGCCGCAGGAAGGCCCGGATTGCGGGCGGACTCCTGCTGGGCGCCGCCGCAGTAACGGCCGGGGTGCTGGTAGCCAGCAACTTCGGCACGGTCAGCTCCACTCCGGCACCGGCAACCACGGTCACGGAAGCAACGCCCACGCCGAGTGCTTCGGCCACAGCGACACCAACAGCCACGCCTTCGGCCACCCCCACGGCGACGCCCACTCCGAGTGCCACCCCTACGGCGACGCCCACTCCCACGTCAACGCCCACCCCGAGTGCAACCACCGCGGCGCCCCCGGTGCAGGCTCCCACCCTGAAGACCTTCACCTTCCCGGACGGGCACCTGTCCTTCACCTACCCGGCCGGCTGGACCGTGACCACGGAGCAGGGGGGTTACATCTCCGAGGCAACGAAGGCCGGCTCTGTTGGTGCGACCATTTTTGATGCCTCAGGAAGCAAGGTGGCCATCATCAACAGCGGAATGTACGGCGACGGCGCCGGAGGTTTGGTGAAGCGAACGGTGTTGGACAGTGCTCCGATCCCGGGCCTCGCCAGCACCAGCAGGGGTCCGGCCTACTTTGCCTTCCTGGCCGATGCCGGTGTGGCGACATCCCCTCAGGGGGAGGTCATTCCGCGTCCGGCGTCCGATGCTGATTTGTACTACTCCATGGACCTCAGGCCTGCGGAGGAACTGAAGAATGAGCAGATGCCATCCGGCAGCAACCAGATGGGAATGCCCAACGGGACTATGAACGCCTACGTGGTCCTGGACCATACAAAGGGTGCGGCCTTCGCCTCCCAAGCAGCTGCCAAGGCCTGGATGGGCACCACCCAATATGCCCAGCTCAAGGCGATGCTGCTCAGCCTCAGCTACAAGTAGAAAGTGCCGTTTGGGCAAATGCACGGATGGCTGCGAAAAGGTTATGCAACAGTCCATAACGATGCTCCGGGGACTTGAATATGGTTGAAGAGATCTGCTTCACACCAGCTATTCCAAGGACGAGATTCAACGATGAAGAGCATCGCCCTCCTGCGCGAACGTGCCACCCGCGTTATGCCCACCGGTTCCCACTGCCCGGCGTCGGGTCTGTGGAGCCCGGACGCCCAGCCGGACGTTGTCCAGGTCTTTACGGAAGGCAGTGTCCTGCCCGCATTCGACGGCATGCCCACGGTGTGGCGTCGGCGCAGCGCGGCTGTTGTCCCAGCATGACCAGCACCATCCTCAACCGGCCCGCAGGCTACCGGCACGTCCCGGCCCGTGATTGGGCAGAACTCAGCAGCGGCGATCCTGTGTGGTTCTACGACGTGTCCTGGGGCGTGGGAACGGGCCGTGTTGATGACGTCTCCCAGTACCAGGAACTGCTCTGGATCATGCTGGAACCCACTGGCCGCAAACTGATCTGCGGAACGGACGATGTTGAGGTCTGGGCCGCCTGAAAAGCTCGCCGGGATGGCAGGTAATGACAATTTCTGAGCGGATGATTGTCATTGACTGCCATCCCGGTGTCAGTTAAACCGGTATGAGCATGCTGGGCGAGCCAGTCTCCACGCGGCTCACCGGCCCGTCCGGCAGGCCCGTCTCCTTGTCCAGCCTGAAACTTACGACGTCGTCCGAGCCTTCGTTGGCCACGTACAGCCAGCCCTCGAGGACCAAGTGGTGGCGCGGCCACTCGCCCCCGCACGGAACGTCCGCCAGCGGCTCGAGCCCGGTGCCGTCGTCGAGGACTTTCAGGACGCAGATGCGGTTGGTTCCCCGCACGCCCACGTACGCAAAGCGGCCATCAGGGGACAAGGCAATTTCCGCTCCGGAATCGCCCTCCTTGGCGCCGTTGATGCTGGCAGGGACCATGGCCGTGAGCTCATAGGTGCCGTCCGGCTGCATGCGGACCGAAGCGACCTCCACGGAGTATTCCGTGTCCACAAACACCGTTCCGCTGTGGTGGCGGGCCATGTGCCGCGGGCCGGAATCCTTGGGCAGGATCACCTGGTGCTGGATCTGCAGGCCCTCACCCGGCACGTACTTCCAGACCCGCACAAGATCATGGCCCAGGTCCGTGGTCATCACCCGGCCATCGGGGAGGACCAGGCTGGAATGCGCGCGGCTGGGCCGGTCCGCGTCCACCGGTGCCGTGGAGTGGGGATCGACGGCGGCTTCCGCGCTGAAGCGCGAGGTGATGGCGCCATCGTGGTCCAGCTGGTACAGGATGACCTGACCGTCGCCCCAGCAGGTTGCCACGATGAATCTGCCATGCGGGTCGGCAGCCACGTGGCAGGTGGCCTCGCCCGCGGTCCAGGGTTCACCGAAGGCCTCCAGCTCCGCAGTGCCGGTGCGGCGATAGGCGCGGACGGTCTTGCCCTCCTCCGCTACGGCGTACACCACCGGGAGGGTGGGGTGAAGAGCGAGGAACGACGGCGAGTTGGCAGCAACCGCCACGCCAACCGACGTCAATTGTCCCTCCTGATCGGCAGAGAGCGCAGTAATGCCCTTGCCGTTGCCGTCCCTGTCAGCGGTGTAGGAACCGGCCCAGATCAGGGTGTCATGCGTCTCCATGGTCAGTGCCCCTGTACGTCCGAGTCCACACCGGCGTCAGGTCCGGCGTCGAGAGTTTGCAGCTTGGTGAGGTCTTCCTGGTCCAGTTCAAAATCAAACACCGCCAGGTTTTCCTGCATGCGCTGCGGGTTGGCGGTCTTGGGGATGGCAACCAGGCCCTGCTGGACATGCCACCTCAGCACCACCTGACCCGGCGTCTTCCCGTGCTTTGCGCCGATGCCGGCCAACACGGGTGCATTCAACAGATCGCTGCCGGCGCCCAGCGGGCTGTAGGACTCGGTGATGATGCCGTGCCGTTCGTTGAAGGTCCTGGACGCGGGCCGCGGAATGGAAGGGCTGACCTGGATCTGGTTTACCGCGGGAACCACGGACGTTTCGCGAAACAGGTGGTCCAGATGGGCGGGCTTGAAGTTGGACACCCCAATGGAGCGCACCCTGCCTGAGGCCTGCAGTTCCTGGAAGGTTTCCCAGGTGGACACGAACTCGCCACGGCGCGGCAGGGGCCAGTGAATCAGCAGGAGGTCAACGTACTCCAGGCCAAGGCGCTCCAGTGAACCCTCCAGCCCGGCCACTGCTTTGCCTGAGCCTTGGAACTCCCCATCCAGCTTGGTGGTGATGAAGAGTTCCCCGCGGCTCACCCCTGCGGAACGGATGCCGTTGCCAACCCCCTTCTCATTGCCGTACTTCACAGCGGTGTCTATGTGCCGGTAGCCGTGGGCAACAGCCTCAACAACGGCATCTGCAACCTGGGCATCGTTCAAAGGCCACGTCCCCAACCCCAGTTGGGGGATCTTGTGGCCATCGTTGAGCTCAATGAGTGGGGCAAGTGTCACGGGCGTTGGTTCCTTTCATACAGCCGGTCACATAGCTCCATGTAGTCCTCTTGCACTACTTGAAGCTCAGGATGCTGATCATGCCATGCCACGATCTCCCTGGCACCGTCCGCGAAAGGAATTGTTGCTGTGAAGTCCGGAACCAAGGCTTTGATCTTGGTGTTGTCGAACACCACGGAGTGGGATCGATCGCCCAGCAGGTTGGGGCCAAGTTCCGGGCTGTGGGCAGCGATGGTCTCCGAGGCAACATGGAACAACTCAGGCTCCGGAACCCCTGCAGCACGGGCGAACAGGCGGTAGATCTGGTTCCAGGGCAAGTACTCGTCCGAGGTAATGGTGTAGCTCTCCCCGATGGCCTGGGGCCGTCCAAGCACGCCCACCAATGCCTTGGCGAGGTCCCGGCTGTGGGTCACCGTCCACAGCGAGGTGCCATCCCCATGCACCATGACCGGCATCCCGGCCCGCATCCGGTGAATGTCCGTCCAACCACCCACCATGGCGATCTTGGTGCGATCGTACGTGTGGGAGGGCCGGATGACTGTCAGCGGAAAATCCTCATCCCGGTAGGCGGCGAACAGCAGTTCCTCGCAGGCGATCTTGTCCCGCGAATACTGCCAGAACGGGTTCTTCAAGGGCGTCGATTCCCTGATGGGCAAGGTGGTGGGAGGCTTCTGGTACGCCGAGGCCGAGCTGATGAAAACGTACTGGCCCGTCCGCCCACGGAACAGCTCCAACGCGGTCTGCGCCTGCTCCGGGGTGTAGGAGATAAAGTCCGCAACGGCGTCGAACTCTTTCCCTGCAAGCACCTCACGGACAGCTGCAGGGTCCCGGATGTCGGCGTGCAGAACCGTGGCCCCCTCCGGAACCGGCCGCCCGGCTGACCGTCCCCGGTTGAGAATGGTCAGCCGGTGGCCCAGTGCCACGGCGCGTTCAGCGGCCCAGGCACTGATGACACCCGTGCCGCCGATGAACAGGATATTCCTGGGGGCAACCGTGGTCCCGGAGGGCGGCAGGCTGCTTGCGGGGTCGCTCACCAGGCGTAATCCTCGGGCGCGGTGCGGTGGCCGGGGAAGATGCTGTCCAGGCGCTTGAGGGCGTCGTGATCCAGGGTCACGTCCAAGGCCCGGATGGCCGCGTCCAGTTGTTCCTGCGTGCGTGGTCCAACAATGGGCGCCGTGACGGCGGGTTGATGAAGCAGCCAGGCCAAAGCAACGTCACCGGGCTTCTGGCCCAGCTCATCCGCAAAGTCCTCGTAGTCCCGGATCTGGCCTTCATGCTTCTTCAGGGTCTCCAAGGCCCGGCCCTCCGTGCGGCGGACGCCTTCTTCTTCCTTCTTGAGGACGCCGCCCAGGAGACCGCCCTGCAGGGGCGACCATGGAATCAGGCCAACGCCGTAGTCCTGTGCTGCGGGGATGACCTCGAGTTCCAGCTCGCGTCGGAACAGGTTGTAGATGGATTGCTCGCTCACCAGGCCCGTGTAGTTCCGGCGGCGCGCTGCTTCCTGCGCCTTGGCGATGTGCCAACCGGCAAAGTTGCTGCTGCCCGAGTACAGGATCTTGCCCTGCTGGACCGCCACTTCGATCGCCTGCCAGATCTCATCCCACGGTGTATCGCGGTCAACGTGGTGGAACTGGTACACATCGATGTAGTCCGTCTGGAGCCTCTTCAGGCTGGCGTCCAGGGCCCGCCTGATATTCAGGGCGGACAGTTTGGACTCGTTGGGACGGTCCGTCATGGTGCCGTACAGCTTGGTGGCCAGGACCGTCCGCTCGCGGCGCTCGCCGCCCTTGGCGAACCATCGGCCAATGATCTCCTCGGTCCATCCGCGATGTTCAACGCCGCCGTACACATTGGCGGTGTCAAAGAAGTTGATTCCGGAGTCCAACGCGGAGTCCATGATGGAGTGTGCGGCGTCTTCTTCGGTTTGCGGCCCGAAGTTCATGGTGCCCAGGCAAAGCCGGGAGACTTTCAGGCCGGAACGGCCCAGGTGGGTGTACTGCATGCTGTTCTCCTTGGGGGTCTAAAGCTGGGTGAAGGATGCGACGGCGGGATCGGAACCAATGCGGGCCCCGGTCTCCAGTGCCGTGAGGGATGCCAGTTCCGATTCGGTCAGGGTCAGGTCCGCAGCCCCGAAGTTCTCACGCATACGGCTGGAATCCGCCGACTTGGGAATCACGATGGTGCCCTGGGCCAAGTGCCAGGCGAGGATCACCTGTGCAGGAGTGGTCCCGTGAGCTGAGGCGACGGCCGTGACTTCCTCCGAGTTCAGGTCCTTGCCCTGGCCCAGCGGGCTGTAGGCCTCCACGGCAATGCCCAGGTCACGGCACTTGGTGGCCAGCCCGCCCTGCTGGAACGTGGGATGCAGCTCGATCTGGTTGACGGCGGGAACCACATCGGCTGTGCGCAGGAGGTTGTCCACGTGCTCGGCGAGGAAGTTGGAAACTCCGATGGAGCGGACCTGCTTGTCCTGGTAGAGCTTCTCCATCTCCTTCCAGGCCTGCGTGTACAAATCCTGGGAAGGGACCGGCCAGTGAATCAGGTAGAGGTCAATGACGTCCAGGCCCAAGGCGTCCCGGCTGCGCTGGAAAGCATCGTGGGCCTGGCCCTGCTCGCCATTGCGGAGTTTGGTGGTGATGAAAAGCTCGTCGCGGGGAATGCCGGATGCGGCGATTGCTGCGCCCACCCCGGCCTCATTCCGGTAGGCGGCGGCAGTATCGATGTGACGGTAGCCGGCCTCCAGCGCGTCCTCCACCACCCGCTGGGTTTCTTCCGCGGGTACCTGGAACACCCCGAATCCAAGCTGGGGAATGGTGATGCCGTTGTTCAATGTCAGCTCTGGCATGACGGTCTCCTTCGACGGTACGTGGTGGCAGTGGCCCTTGACGGGTTCGCCCGACCATGTGGGCATGGCTGGAAAACGCTTTCGCAGGCTCTGTAGTGAGCCTATTCAGTTTTGGCCGCAGAGTCAGCAACCCTGACTGATCCTGTTTTTCCTAGGTCTGCCAGACCTACCCACGCTGGTGGTGTTTCAGACGCCGCGGGCGGCAGAATGGACTGATGGGTCAAAGCGCAGAGTTCGGAAAATTCCTGAAAGCCATGCGCGCGCGCCTCTCTCCGGAAGACGCAGGCGCGCTGGAATCCACCGGCTCCCGGCGGGTTCCCGGACTTCGCCGCGAGGAAGTGGCCCGGTTGTCCGGTGTGAGTACTGACTACTACACCCGCCTTGAACAGGGCCGCAACATCCACCCATCCAAGGCCGTCCTTGATGCGGTGGCCAGGGCCCTGCGCCTGGACTTTGGGGAGCAGGCGCACATGATGGACTTGCTGCAACACTGCGCAAGCACCGCACAGAATCCCGGGCCCGTGCAGAAAGTGCGGCCGGGACTGAAGCAACTGCTGGATTCCCTGGGGGATGTGCCGGCCATGGTGTTGGGCCGGAGGGCCGATGTGCTGGCCGGAAACCGCATGGCGTACCTGCTGTTCACGGACTTTGCGGAGTTGCCTGCCCCGGAGCGGAACCTGACGCGCTGGATCATTCTGGACCCCGCTGCGGGAGAGCTGTACAGGGATTGGAAAACGGTGGCCGCTGAAGCCGTTGGGGCACTCCGGATGGACGTGGGGCGCCACCCCAACGACCCCCGGACCAACCAACTGGTGGGAGAGTTGGCCGTGCACAGCGAACAGTTCCGGCAATGGTGGGCCGGGCACCGCGTAGCAACGCGTTCGGCGGGCATTGTCCGGCTGCATCACCCCGTGGTGGGCCACCTGGAACTGAACTTTGAAACCCTGAGTCTCCCGGACGATCCGGACCAGCTGCTGAGGGTGTATTCCGCCAAGGCGGGGACGCCGTCGTCGGACGCTTTAACGCTGCTTGGCCTGAACCAAACCGCCGGGACGGCAGTCAGTGACAGTGTTTAACTGAAGCACTGCCACTGACTGCCATCCCGCGGGATGGAATCAGCGCTCCAGGCGGAAGCCGAGCTTGATGGTGACCTGCCAGTCGGCCACTTTGCCGTCTTCAAGGTGGCCGCGGATTTCCTTGACTTCAAACCAGTCCAGGTTCCGCAGTGTTTCGGAGGCGGTGGCGAGGCCGTTCCTGACTGCGTCGTCAACGCCCTCGGTGGAAGTTCCTACAATTTCGGAAACGCTATAGGTGTGGCCGGCCATGATTCTCCTCATCAACGTCTAACGGACTTTCGGACAACGGCGCGCGGGCCGTGCAAGCACCCTAGCCCACCGGTGTCCGCGTCGGCCAGAGGGTCAGGACCCGTTTTCCCGCCAATCGTTGCTGGTGAGGTGCGAGCCCGCCTGCGGTCCCATTTGCAGCATCCCGCCGTCCACCGGCCAGGACGCACCGTTGACGTAGCTCGACGCCGGTGAGGCCAGGAACGCGATCACGGCGGCGACTTCCTTGGCGTGGCCCGGGCGCCCCAACGGCACTCCGGGACGCTCCACGGTGTGGGGATCTGTGTCCGCATGGCCGGTCATGGGCGTCGCGATTTCGCCGGGAGCCACGTTGTTGGCCGTGATTCCGTAGGCCGCCAGCTCCAGCGCCATGGTTTTGATCAGGCCGCCCAGGCCGTGCTTGGCCGCATCGTAGGCGGAAGCGCCCACCCGCGGCTGGAATTCGTGGACGCTGGTGACTGCAATGATGCGCCCGCCCCGGCCGGCGTTGACCATGCGCTTGGCTGCCGTTTGCAGGGCAACAAAGGCGCCATTGAGGTTGATATCCAGGGTCCTCATCCACGTCTGGTAGTCGAGGTCAAGGAACTTTGTGCCATCCCCGGCGCCGGAGTTGTTGACGAAGACGTCAACGCCGCCGAGTTCCTCGGCGAGGTTGTTGATGGCGGCAGCGGTTCCTTCAGGATCGGTGGTGTCCAGGTGGTGCACCACGGCCTTGCGGCCCAGTCCACGAACTTCCTCCGCGGTTTCTTCGGCCCCCTGCTGGTCCGAATTCCAAGTGATTCCCACGTCCAAGCCGGCGTGGGCCAGGGCGACGGCGGTGGCGCGGCCAATACCGGAATCGGAGCCCGTGACAATGGCGGTCTGCGGTGAAAATGAAGTGTGGCTCATGGTGGTGGTGCCTTCCTGTCGCGTGGGAGTTCCGATGCCCTATTCCTACCCGGTGGGGCCGCGCCGTAAACGCTGCCGCGCGGGAGGTCATCCCTGCTGATGGGGATGGCGTGTAGATTTTCTTGGAGCAGCACCCAGTAAATACCGAGAACCAGGAGTACTCATGTCAGAAGTTATTGTTGTCGGCGTCGACAGCAGTGAAACGGCCAAGCGTGCGGCAACAGTTGCGGCCCAGCTGGCCACCGCACTTGGCGCTGAACTCCACGTGATCAGCGGCTTCTCCGATGATCGCATCGAAGAGTTCGGCAGCGGCAGCGACCGCATCACCGTCTCCTCTGCCGATTCCGCGGAGTACGTGGCCCGCAAGGTCTCCGAGGAACTGGACATTCCCAGCAACAGCGTCAAGTACTACGCTGCCCGGGGTACTCCGGCCAACGCCCTGATCAACTACGCCGAAACGCACAGCGCCTCCCTGATTGTGGTGGGCAACAAGCGCATGAAGGGCCTGGGCCGCGTGCTGGGCAGCATCGCCAACAGTGTTGCCCACGGCGCACCGTGCGACGTTTACATCGTCAACACGGACATCGACGCGTAGCACCCACCGTGTAAGTAGCAGCAGAGCGCGTTTTCGAAGCTCAAAACGCGCTCTGCTGCGACTTGGTTGGAGACCAGGGGCTAGTGGCCTTGGAAGGCCTCGGCCAACCACCACGATCCGCCGTCGGAGGCGATCTTTGCGTCGATCACCAGCGGGCGGTCCTGGGTTCCGGCGTCGTAGGCCGCGAGCCACGGACGAACAGCTTCCAGGTCACTCACGGTGCGGACAGTGATGCCCTGGGCCCCGAATCCCCGGGCTATCGCGGCGATGTCCGTGTCCGGGAACACCACGCTGGACAGGTCCTGCGCGGGATTCCCGGCCGCAAAATGATGTACCTCCGCGCCGTACGCGGCATCGTTGTAAACAATGCATACCAGCGGCAGTTTCATACGGACGGCCGTCTCCAACTCGCTGATTCCCATGAGGAACCCGCCATCGCCCGCTCCCAGGACCGGTAAGCGCTGTGGTTGCGCCACGGCGGCCCCAATGGCGGTGTAGAGGCCAAGCCCGATTGCCTGGAAAGCCTGGGTGAAGCAGAATCCGAACTCATCGGGAACGGCCAGGTACTGGCTGGGATAGCCCATGAAGTTGCCGGAGTCCACGGACACAATCCGGTCCGCGGGCAGCAGGGTGTCGAGTTCCCGGGTGAGGACGCGTGGGTCGATCGATGTGGCGGTGGACAGGTCCTCGGTTGCCACGTCCCGCCACCGCGAGCCCTGCTTGATGGCCAGCGCATTGGCCTCCGTGCGGTACTTTTCCGCGGGCTCGGGCTGCCCTTGCCTGAGTGCCTCCAAAGCGTCGGCCGCGGCCAGCGCCGAATCCCCCAGCACACCCAGCGAGATGGGCCGGTTGGCGCCGAGCGCGGCATCTTCGACGTCGATCTGCACTACCTTCGCCTCGGCCGAGATCAGCCGTCCGTGCCGCATGGTCCACATGTTCAGCGCGCAACCCCAGCCCACAATGAGGTCCGCATCGCTGATGAATTCTGCGGTGACAGGCGAGGAAAAGCCGCCGGAAATGCCGAGGTTGTGGGAGTCGCCGTTGAAAAGGCCGCTCGCTACCGCGGAGGTTGCCACCAGCGCACCAGCGTGGTGCGCCAGCGCCAGTATCTCCCCGCGGGCACCACGCCCGCCGCGGCCGGCAACGAAGACCGGGCGTTCCGCCGCGGAAATCAGTGCCACCAACTGCTCAATCGCGACTGCGTCGGGGCGCACCTTCAGCGCTTGAGGTACGACGACGGCACTCACCCCCTCCGCGGCGGTTGAGGTTGTGGCATTTTGCACGTCAAGCGGCAGGCTCAGCACCACAGTGCGGCGTTCGTTCACGGCCGTGCGGAAGGCCCTGACGGTGTCTGCCACAGCTGTGGAGGGGGAGTGGATACGTTCGGCGATTGCTCCGATGCTCCGGGCCAGGCCGTCCTGGTCGATTTTGAAGTTGGACCGGATGGCTGCGGCCTGGGTATCGGCGGTCAGCACGATCATGGGGGTGCGGCTCTTGGCTGCCTCGCCGATGCCGGTGATCGCGTTGCTGAGCCCGCAGCCCTGATGGGTAGTGACCACCCCTACTTTCCCGGACATCCGCCCGTAGGCATCGGCCATGGTGGCCGCGCCGCCTTCATGGCGTGCGGCGGTGAACGGGATGCCCTCAGCCATGAGAGTGCTGGTGACATCAAAGTTGCCGCTGCCCACCACTCCAAAGACATGCCCCACACCCAACCGGGCCAGCGTCCGGCCTACCAGCGTTGAGACCCGGGTTTCCCCGCTCACGCGTGCCCCACCGTGGAACGCTCCACCAGCGCGTACACACGGCTGGGGCTGCCCGTGCCGCCGACTATTGGCAGCGGTGCCACTACCAAGGTGGCGCCCGTGACCGGGAGCCGGTCCACGTTCCGCAGCGAGGTCACCCCGTATTTGTCCGCCCCCAGCAGGAACGAATGGACAGGGAACATCGGGTCCAGGGCGCCGGCCTGACCGGCGTCTATGCCCACGGTTTCCACCCCGAAACCACTGATCGACGCATTACCGGCAAGCCACTTGGCACCGGCTGGCGATACACCGGGAGTGTGGGGTCCGGCGTCGTCCGCGTTGACGAAAGCCGCAGCGTCCGCACCGCGGGCCGCCCAACCGGTCCTGAAAACCACCCAGCAATTCTCCGGGAACACCCCATGCTGTTCCTGCCACTGCTCAAAGTGCTCCGGCTCCAAAAGGAAGTCCGGGTTCGCTGCAGCTTCAGCGGTTTTGTCGATCACCACCAGCGGTCCCACCAGCCGGTGCGGCTCGATCTTGTCCACGGACTTACCGTCCTTGCCCGTAATCCAGTGCACCGGGGCGTCCAAATGCGTCCCGGCGTGCTCGCCCACTGTGACGTCGTTCCACGCCCACGCGGGACCGGCGTCGTCGAAATTGCTGACCGGCGATACGGACAACCCCACGGTGTTCGCGAACGGTTGGGGGAGGTTCAGGATGGGGGTCTCGGAGCTGAGGGGCGTGGTGAGGTCGATGATCTCCACCGAACCATCGGAAAGGGCTGCGGTGAGCCCGGCCAGAACAGACATTGTTCTCCTATCGCTTGCTTGGTTTCAGTGCTGCTTGAATACGGGAAAATCCGGAGGGCTTGGCCGTGAGTCTCTGTGCCACCAGGTGGCCCGATCCGCCCGAAAGCCCCGGCCCGGGGTGGGTGGAGGCCCCGATGTGCCAGAGGCCTTTCACTGCGGTCCGGTGGCCTGCGGCCTCGGGGAAGGGCCGCCACAGCAAATTCTGGAAGAGCTCAGCTGAGCCGCCGTAGGGATCGCCCTTCACGGCGTTGGGGTTCCCGGCCAAGAGGTCCGTGGGAGCCAGGATGTCCGAGGCAAGGACGGTGGAACTGATGCCCGGGGCGAACTGCTCCAACCGTTCCAGGACCCTGTCCAGATAGGCGGCCTTCAGCTCCGCCGTCCAGCCGCCCTCCACGGTGAGCTTTCCGGCGGCATCGCCCACGGGGGCAAAAGGGACTTCTTGGAGCTGCAGCCACAGCGTGGCCTTCCCTTCCGGTGCCCGGGAGGGATCCAGGACGCACTGCTGACCCACCACTACCGTGGGCTCGCTGGGGAGGAGGCCGGCCTCGGCCTGTGCGCAAGCAATTCCCGTGCTGTCAGAACCGTTGCCCACGTGGACCAGCGGCACCGTCTTCAGCCTGGGATCCAACCACTCAACGGGTTTGTCCAAGGCCAGATGGATCTGCATGGCGCCGCGGCCGTTTTGGTATCGCTCAGCCGCTTTGGCCGCCGCCGCAGGAGGGTGGCGCAGGAGCTTGCCGTAGAGGGCTTGCGGTGAAACGTTGGCCAGGACAGTCTCCGCGGCCACCACGCCCTGGGACGTCCGTACGCCCGTCACGGAACCGCCGCTGGTGAGGATTTCCCCGGCCTCGGTTCCCAGCATGATCCGGACACCGTGATCGCGGAGCAGGGACTCAAAAGCGTCAACAAACCGTGAGGCCCCGCCCTTCACCACGGGCAAGCCGAAGCTGTGCATGCTCATGGCCATGACCGGCAGCATCACACCGCCGGTGGCCTGGTCCGGGCCAAGGCCCGCGTGCAGTAGCCACGGGGACCAGAGTTGGTCCGCTTCCCAGCCGTCGAAGCGGCTGCGGAGGTAGTTCCGGCCGCTCATAACAGCATCACGGACGAACGCTTCATTCCCGGCAAAGCGGCCCGTGCGGAGCGCTCCTGCAGCGATCCTGGCGACGTCCTTGAAGGACCGGAGCTCAGCCCCTAAGGCGCCGAAAACCGTCCCGGCGTTGCGTCCGAGGTCATCCAACATGGCTTGATACGCGGCGTGGTCCCCAGGATTCCCAAACCCGGTCCGGGCCGGATCCCGGTAGGCGATGGCTACGCGGTGGCTGCCGGACGCAGGATCCACGGCTACGCCCGCAGTGACGGCCTCCTCCGTGTTGCAGTACTCCAGGCCCCGGGCGTGCAGCTCCTTCCCCAGGGCGGCGTACGCTCCGCCGGAAACGAACAGCGGGTGCCAGGAAGAGAACGAGTCATGGATGAAGCCCGGCAGGGTCCGCTCCGCAGAATGAATGAAGCCACCCAGCCGGTCTGCTTGCTCAATCAAGCACACGCGCTGCCCGTCCAAGGCCAGCTCGGCGGCCGCCACCAGGGAATTGATGCCCGAGCCGATGATGGCGACGTCAACGGAGTCATCCATGGGTAACCGATCCTCTCTGTGGTTGGTGGAACGTGAGTGTAGTGAACCGTGCTGTTCAGAAATCCGGGTGCGTGGCTGTTGCGTGGTACTTGCCGGCGTGGAACACCAGGGGAGCGCCGCCGTCGTGCGTGTATTTTTCCACTTCACCCACGTAGATGACGTGATCGCCGGCGTCGAACCGTGAAACGGTACGGCACTGGAACACTGCCACGGCGCCGTCCAGCAGGGGAACTCCGGCGATTCCTTCGGACGTTTCCGCCCCGGCGAACTTGTCCGTGGCGGGAGTGGCGAACTGTCTGGACAGGACGTGCTGGTCGCTGGCAAGGACGTTGATGGCAAAATGCGTTGCGTCCTCAAAATCGCGCAGGCTGGGGGAACGCTTGCTGGGGCACCAGAGGACCAGCGGCGGTTCCATGGAGACCGAGGTGAAGGAGTTTGCGGTCATGCCCACCTTCCGGCCATCGGCCGCCAGGGTGGTCACTACGGTGACCCCGGTGGCGTATTGGCCCAGCGCGCCCCGGAAGTCGCGGAGGTCAAAGGCTGCGGAATCGTCCTCCTTGCGGGCCTGCATGAAGTCAGCGGCTGCTGTGGCGTCGAACCACCACGGGTAGGACGTGCGGGGGTCATCGAAACCGGCCACAATGCCGGCTGCCAACGCGGGGTGTTCCGCGGCTTCGCTGAGCAGCGTCTTCTGGTGGTCGCGGCGGGGCTTCAGGAGATCGTTGGTCCATTCCACCGCCCATTGACCCCAGCCGCGCCAGAATTCATCAAACGTGCGTTCCATCCAGGTGCGGTCAAAAGGTTGCTGGCCGCGGCGCACGATCGAATCAAGGTAATACTTGGCAGCCAGGGTGGCGTTGTTGGAGCCTTGGCCCGTCAGGGGATCGTTGAGGACCACAGCGTCACCAAGGCCGAACACCAGCTTCCCGTTCTCCAGTTCCGCCACGGCGGACCGCACTGTCGGAGTAATGCGGCCCAGCAGCGTGGCGCCGCTGTCCGTCAGCTCCGCGCCGGCAAAGTTCTCCGCTTCGTGCGGAAAATGCTCCCGCAGCAGGTCCAAGGATCGCTCCAGCTGCTCTTCGGGGCTTCCGACGTCGGTCCAACGGTCCATGGGGCCGCCCACCACGCCTTCAAACACCATCATGCGGCACGGACCGGAGACTGTGAGGCCGGGGAAAGTAAAGAATTCCCCGATGCCGGGCGCCATGGACATGCGGATCGCGCCGGCGTTCCCGTCCTGGTCCGTGGCAGCATCAGCGCGCGGCTTGACGTAGTTCAATGCCAGGACGCGCTGCGGGCGGTCGAACGGGGATTTGGCCTTGTCCCGCGGGAAGATCTGTCCGATCTCGCCCTTTCCAGTGCTGACAATGACCAGCTCGTAGTCCCGGGACAGTTCCTCGAGCATGCGGGGAGTGACTTTTTCTATCCGGAAGTCGCCGCCGTTGGCCACGAACGTCTCAATCCAGCGGGCACTCTTAATCCGTTGGTCCACCGACCTCGCCGGGTTGTCCAGGGGCGCTTCCCACTCAATGGCCTGGTCGCTATCCACGCGGAGGTGGATGGCCGTGATGTCCGGGACCGAACCGGCGTCGTAAAGCCCGGCCAGCGCAGTTCCCATCTGGGCTTCGGCGTCCAGCGCGGTGGAAAACATGCACTGGCTGGACATGACCTTGCCCGAGCGGATCTGGGCGGCGGACCGGTCTGACAGAAGTGTCACCGCATAGCCCTCGCGCTGCAGTCCCAATGCCAGTTGCGCGCCGGATTCACCGGCCCCGATGATTGCTATTCTTCGCATGATGCAGTCCTTACTAGCAGGGGTGTGCTACTAAACCCGGGCCGTGGCAAGATCGGCCAGATAGCCGGCGGCCTTGTCCGGTGACATGAACCAGTCCTGGAATTCGGGCGGATGGTTGAAGCCGTTGGCGAACCTGTGGGCGATCCGGGGCTCGGCATTGGCGGCGCCCAGCAGTTCCAGGACGTGGGGCGGCGGCGGGGCCAGGAGGGCATTTGTCCAGTCTGCAACGTGCTGCGCGTATTCCCAATAGTGTTCAAAGGTTGCCTGCATAAAGGGGGCGTCGTAGGCCTGGCCGCCGTGGTTGATGATGCTGTCCATATAGCTGGCAGCGCACTTACTGGCGTTGTTGGAACCCTGTCCGGTGATGGGATCGTTCAACACCACGACGTCGGCCAAGCCCAGTACCTGCCGTCCGCTGGGAAGTGTGGCAATGGGGTGGCGGACGGTAGGGGCAAACCGACCCTGGAGGATGCCGTTGGGATCCGTCAGTTCACTATCTGCCGCGCGTTCCGCTTCCCAGGGAAGGAACTTTGCGAGTAGGTTTTTGGAATTGTCCAGGTGTTCTTCGGGGGAGAGGCCCTTCCAGCTGTCCATGGGCCCGCCGGGTACGCCTTCAAAGACCATGATCTCGCAGGGACCCGTGGTGGTCAGGGCCGGGAACACGAAGTACTCACCAACCCCGGGGATGAGGTTGAAGGAGACTGCCGAGTACTCTTCCCGCGGTTTGAGGCCTTTTACGTAGGTCAGGGCCAGGGCGCGCTGCGGCGCGTCGTAGGTGCTCCGCTCAGCATCGCGGGTGAAGAGCTGGGCGATTTCCCCCTTGCCTGCTGCCACAATCACCAGGTCCGAGTCCTGCGTGTACCGTTCGAGTTCCTCCACGCCGGCATCCTCAAATACCAGCTCTCCACCGCGGGCGGTGAACTCCTGCATGAAGCGGGGAAACTTGACGCGTTGGTCAATGGACTGGGCGTGGTGGTCCAGCCGTGATGCCCAGCTGATTGCTTTCTCACCGGGCAACTCCGGGTGCGGGACAGTGAAGGAGACGCCATCCACTGTGGGGGCGTCGGGCCAGAAATCCAGGCCCAAGGCGCGCTCGTTCTCAAGGGCGTTGTGGAAGATGCATTGGCTGGAGGCGACTTTGCCTGCCGCGATCTCTTCCGGTGTGCGGTTGGAAATGGTGGTCACCCGGAAACCTGCGTCCAGGAGGCCGATGCCCAGCTGCAAGCCGGACTGGCCTGCGCCGACGATGGTGATATGGCGTTGCGTCATGATGGTTCGCTCCTTCTTTTCGGGGAAATTTCAGTTGGCTGCAAGCAGCGGGATGGCTTCTTCGGCGCGTTCGGGACCCAGTGCTGAGTAGCCGCCGTCCACTGCCCAATCGGCGCCGGTGACAAAGCTGGCCTGGTCGCCGGCGAGGAATGCCACCACGTCTCCTATTTCGTGGGGACGCCCCACACGCTTGAGTGCGTGGAACGGTGCGGCCACGGAATCGGTTTTCTCCAGGTCTCCGTTGCTGAGGGAGTCCATGATGTTGCTCCACACCCACCCGGGGCTCACCGAGTTGACCCTGATGCCGTCCGGCGCAAAATCAACGGCCATGCTGCGGGTCACCTGGACCAGAGCTGCCTTGCTGGCCGGGTAGAGCCATCGGCCGGTTTGGGCCACGGAACTGGAGATGGAGGTGAAGTTGATGATTGCCCCATGGCCGGAGGCCTTGAGGTAGGGACGTGCGGCGTTGCTTGCCACCACGGCGCTGATCAGGTTGACGTTGAGCGCATCCAGCCAGTCCGCCCGGCCCGATCCTGCTCCATCGTCCTTGTAGGTGCAGGCAAGGTTGACCAGGATGTCCAGGCCGCCGTTCCGGGCTGTGGTCTCCTCCAGGAGTCCGGCGACGGCGGCATCGTCCGTGATGTCCGTGTGGGAGTAGTGGATGCCGTCCCCCAGTGCCTTGGTGAGCGTTTCGCCGTCGGGCGCTATATCCGCCACCACCACGGTGGCGCCGGCGTCGCGGAGGGCGCTTGCCACTCCCAGGCCGATTTTGGTTGCTCCGCCGGTGACGATTGCTGTCCTGCCTGCGAGTCCTGACATGGCCAAACCTTTCCGATTGATGCAATGTTGCGTGATTATGACGTGCGTCACGGTGGTTCCATGACTGACTTTAGGCAGTGGGCCAGGGGCGGGATATCCACTTGGCGCGGGCAGCATCCGAATCACGCAGGGTCTTCCTCCTCTTCCTGCCAGCCAACCCAGGCCGCGGACGTGAGCTGGATTTCCTTGGCTTGGAGCTCCTCTGCCCAGAGTTCAAAGTGGTCCCGATCCCGGTCCTCGCGCCTGCCGTGAACCAGCTTGATGTTTTTCATGTGTCCTCACCTCGCTTTCAGCGCTTTTGCAGTGGTGTGAGCTGCGTCATACTTGTCCTGAATGCGACTCTAGGCAGTCGCCGAGATCCGGAATATCCGCGCGGCGCTTTGAACATCCGAAAAGCGCAAAACACTGGAGTGGGTGCCTGCATGGTGAGGATTCTTTCCCGCGACGTTCTGCGGGGGCGCCCAACAATGGCCACCTCCGACGTTGACGAGGCACATGCCAGGATCGCCGAGTTGTTCTGCAGCCATGAGCTCGCGCCGCGGACCCGGACGGCCGCGGTGGATATGAAGCTGCGTTCCCTGCACCGGGGGGACGTGGGCATTGAATTCCTGGACTACGGCGCGGATGTCCGCATTGAACCCGAAGGCCTGAAGGACTTCCATTTGGTGCAGATTCCCTTGGCCGGACACGCGTCCATGCAGGTTGGCGGCAGTGCGGTGGAATCAAGCCCGAAGATGGCGACTGTCCCGCCGATCGACCGGCCGTTCTCCATGAGCTGGAGCGGTGGAAGCCCGCACTTGATCGTGTATGTACGCCGCTCAGCCGTGGAGCGTGTTGCGGGCCAACTCTATGGCGATAATGCAGTGGACCTGGGCTACGGCATGGACCTGACGGGCGGCGCCGGCCGCGCATTCCTGAGGTCCGTCGTCGAGCTTCATGACGACATGATCAGCCAGCCGCAGTCCACGGCTCCCGTGTTCGTGCAGGGCTTGCTGGCTGACAGCATGGTGTCCCGGTTGCTGATGGCCATGAATTCGCCGGAGGGCGATGCCAAGGAGGCAGAGCCTGAAAGCCGGCTGGTCCGGGAATGCCGGGAATTGCTGGAGCGCCATGCTTCCGAGGACCTGACAGTGCCGGACATCGCCGAGTGCCTGGGCGTATCGGTCCGGACGTTGCAGACCGCGCTCCGGGCGGAAGTCGGCGCAACGCCGTCGGAATTGCTGCGGAGTATCCGGCTGGACCGCGCCCGGGGGATGTTGCTGGAGGCTGATCCGCGGGAGCAAAGCGTCACAGCCATTGCCGAACTTTGCGGCTTCACCCATCAGGGCCGTTTTTCGGCACTGTACTTGAAAACCTTCGGGGAGCTGCCGTCGGAGAGCCTGCGCCGCTGACGGCTGCTGGCCCTGCTCCTGCCGGTTCAGGGCCGTGCGCCCGTTGGAAGCCTTCGCGGCAGGACGGAAGGAATCGCGACGGCGGCAATACCGGACACCGCGAACAGCAGCAGCCAGGAAGCGCCTGCTCCCCATCCCGACTGCCCGGCCAGAGTCTGTACCAGCCCCAGCGCAGCGTTGGCCAGCAAGACGGCGAGTCCCCCGCAGCTAGCGGCCAGGCCGTAGTAGGAGCCGCGGCCGGTGGCCTCGGAAGGGACGAACCGTGGGATGACGGAAAGGATGGTGGGTGTGAGGCTCATGTGCCCCAGAATCAGGAGGGCCACCGAGACCGCCATCATCGCGAAGGCGCCGCTTCCGAAGGGATCGCCGCTGGGTCCGGACACCACGCCGGCACCTGCCGCAAGCAGGAAGGAGATTCCCTGGAGCGAAAAACCCGCGGACATGGCCCGGGCTTCCCCCAGCCTCCGGACAGCTGCCGACACGGGAATCTGCAGGAGGAGCGTCAGGACGGATGCCATGAGGAACATTCCAGCCAACCACCCCTCGCCAAGTCCCAGCCGGGCAAGTGCCAAGGGAATGGTGAAGTAGAGCTGGTTGTAGGCCACCATTTTTATGCTGACGAGGACGCAGAATCCCAGGAAGAGCCGGTTCCGCACGGCCTCGGGTATGGCAAAGTTCCGGCGGGTGAGCGGCTCTGGTGATGTCCCTCCTGGCGTGGAGGGTAACCGGAGCCAGAGCAGGACCGTGACGATGGCGAAAATACCGCTTCCGAAAGCCAACGCGGCGTCGAAACCCCAGCCCATCAGTGCTGCTCCGAGCAGGGGTCCCACCAAGGCCCCGAATTCTCCTGTCAGCGCCAGCCACACAAAGACGGAGCGTTTTCTCGGCTGGGATTCGTCGAGGTCGTCCGCTGTGGACAGCTGTGATTCCAGTGCAGGAGAGAACAGCGCACCCCCTGCACCGGTAAGCACTGCCCCCAGGAGAAATCCGGGGAAATCAGCGGCAAGAGCCAGTGTGAGGTAACCGGTGATGCGCACCAGGCAGCCGAGCAGGATTGAACGTTTCGCCCCCCAATGGTCGGCCACCATTCCGCCCAGCAGGAACATGCCCTGCTGGCTGAAGGTGCGGGCACCCAACACCAGGCCGACGGCGGCGGCTCCCATGCCGTATTCACCGGACAACGCGGTGGTAAGGAACGGAACCACTGCGTAGAAACCGATGTTGAAGACCAGCTGGGCGCCCAGGAGCGTGGATGTTTCAGGACGTGACAGGCGCGCCACGGAAGCTTCTCCCGTCGGGGTCGGTCCCGGGCCTGTCCACGGGAGAAACGGCCCGGGGAAGCGGAAGAACCGCGGAAACCAGTTGTTTGCTGTGCTCGTGCTGCGGATTGGTGAAGAACTCTCCCACGGTGGCCATCTCCACTACCTCCCCGCGATAACACACGGCCACGCGGTGGCTCATGTAGCGGATGACGTTCATGTCGTGGGAGATCATGATGAGGGACATCCCCCGGTTCCGATGCAGCCTGAGCAGGAGATCGAGGATTTTCCGCTGGGTAATGGCGTCCAAGGCAGATGTCGCTTCGTCACAGATCAGGACGGCAGGTTCCAGCAGAAGGGCCCTGGCGATGGTGAGCCGCTGCAACTGGCCTCCGGAGCACTGCCCGGGGCGGCGGTTCAGTATCGCGGGGTCCAGCTCCACTTCACCGACCACCTGGCGCACCCGCTGGATGCGTTGTTCTGCCGTCGCCGGGCTCCGGAGCAAAGGCGCCTCAAGGCTGTCGGCGAGTGTCATCCGTGGATCGAAGACGTCGTAGGGTTCCTGGAAAACAAGCTGCACTCCCGCACCAGGAGCCGCCGTGATTGTCCCGGAGTCCGGGGTCCCCAAACCCACCAGGAGCCGGGCCAAAGTACTCTTGCCGGAGCCCGACTGGCCCAAAATGCCCAGGACCTCGCCCTGGCTCACGCGCAACGTCACGTCACTGAGCGCCGCCGTTCTCTTGCGGAAACCGGTGGGGAAAGTCTTGGTCACAGCTTCCGCTTGCAGGATTGGGGTTCCGGGGCTTTCGGCGGCCCTCACCGGATTCTGGTCCGTCCGTGGATCGAGGGCCGAGGCTTGGAGGAGTTCCCACGTACTGCAGTGCGTCTGCGGGGAGGTCAGGACAGTACGGGTGGGTCCCTCTTCCACCACGCGACCATCATCCATGAGGATCACCCTGTCGGCGAAAGCCGAGACTGTGGCCAGGTCATGGGTGATGCACAGAACGCCCAGATGATGGTTTCGCCGCTGCTGATCCAGCAATTCAAAGATCTGGCGTTCCAGGGTTTTGTCCAAGGCGGAGGTGGGCTCATCGGCCAGAAGGAGTTCGGGCTTCCCGGCCATGGCAACGGCCATCATGGCCCGCTGGGCCATACCTCCTGACAGCTCGTGGGCGTACGATCCCGCAACACTTTCAGGAGATTCGAAGCCGGCATCGGCCAACAGCCGGAGGGCTTCGGCGTGGGCATCGCGTCCCCGCAGGCCGCGGTGCAGCTTCAGCGGCTCGCGGATATGCTGTTCCACTGTCATTCGTGGGTTGAACATCCGCCGTGGTTGCTGATGCAGCATACCGATCCGCCCACCGCGCAGTCGGTTGAGTTCACCTTCGCTGAGGCCGCGCAGTTCTGACCCGGCCAGGCGGATGGATCCGGATCGGATCGCCACGTTTCCGGGGAGGAGCCCGGTGACGGACAAGGAGGTCATGGTCTTGCCGCTGCCCGATGCTCCCACCAGGGCAACGAATTCTCCCGGTTCCACGTGCAGGGAGACGTTATGCAGAATGTCCGGGGAAGAAGGGGAATCCCGCAGCCCCGCATGGAGGCCCTCTATGACGAGCCCGTTATGCATGGGCCGGCACCGCCTCCGGAGCAAGGACCTGGGCCGGAGTCAGCCGGGATGTCCGCGAAAGGTGCTGTCCCAGGAGGGTTACGCACAGCGCCACGGCAAAGATCACCAGGCCGGGAGCCAAAATGGTCATGGGTGCCCGGGCTGCGTAGGGCTGTGCGGCTGCCAACATGGATCCCCAGTCCGATTGCGGCGGCTGAACGCCGAGCCCCAGGTAAGACAGTGCGCCCACGTTGATCAGGAAGTGGCCAAAGCGAAGGGTGGCCTGGCCCAGCAGGGGAGCGGCCAAGTGCGGGATGATGTGCTTCATCACAATGAACGACGGCGGGCACCGCAGCACATGCGCTGCTTCCACGAAACCGCGGGCTGAAACATCCAGCGCCAGCGAACGCGCAAGCCTGGCAAAGGGAGTCCAGCCCGTGACCGTCAATGCCAGCAGGAGAGACGGGTAACCCGTCCCCAGGATTGCGACCAAAAACAACGCGACAACCATTTCCGGCATGGCCAACAGGACATCGTTGGTGCGGGTGAGGAACTCATCCAGCCAACCCCGCCGCCGTGCGCTGAGGACGCCAATGGCCGTACCGGCGACGGCGGTGATCACGGTGGCCAGCGCCGCGAGCGTCAGGGAGAACCGACCGCCGTCGAGCAACCGGCTCAGGGTGTCCCTGCCCAAGTGGTCGGTGCCCAGCAGGTGACCGGCGCCGGGTGCAGCCAGGCGCGTGGCAAGGTTTTGTTCCGCGGGCGGGTAGGGGGAGATCCACGGGGCCAGGAGCACGCCCAGCACAATAACTGCCAGGATGGCGCAGGCGATCCACAGGTGCAGGGGGAGTCTACGCAACGGTGGACCTCATTCGTGGGTTGAGGAGCGTGTGGACCAGATCGGCGATGGTGGTGAGCAGGACGGCGAATGTCACCACCACCACTACTGCCCCCTGGGCGATCGGAATGTCGCTGTTGATCACCCCGTCGAACATGAGCCGGCCCATGCCCGGTATGGAGAACATGACTTCCACAATCACGGAGCCGCCCAGCAGGCCAGCAAACCAGATGGCCACTGTGGTGGTCAGGGGAAGCAGCCCGTTGGGGATGACGTGCTTGGCCACAGTGGCAGCCCGGGACATGCCCCGGCTCCTCGCAGCTGCCACGTGCTCCGAAGTCAAGGACTGGAGAACGCCTTCCCGGACAGCGGAAGTGAAGAAGCTGGTGGGCCGAAGCGCCAGGACGGCTACGGGAAGGACTGCCGAGGTTGGGCCCGCCCACCCGGCAGAGGGGAGCAACGCAAGCTGCAGGGAGAACACCAGGACCAGCATCGGGGCAAGCCAGTATTCCGGCACAGCGATGAATGCCTGGGTCACGGCACTGATGCTGCGGTCCAGCATCCGTCCTTCGTTCAGCGCGGCGGTAACTCCCAGGGCCAATGACGCCGCCGCGGCTACCACCAGGGTCAGGATCACTATGGAGAGCGTGATGCCCAGTGCGGGCAGGACTTGGTCGATTACCGGCGTGCGGCTGGAATAGGACAGTCCCATGTCGCCGCGGAGGAGGCTGCCGAGCCATCGCAGATACTGAGTCCACAAAGGGTCCTGGAGGCCCAGCTCGGCGGACAGGGCCTGCACGGCTGAATCGTCGATCACGTCTCCGGCCACCCGGGAACGGATGATCTTGCGGACCGGATCTCCCGGAGTCAGGTAGGGGATGAGGAACACTGCGAAGGACGCAAGAAGGACAGCGGCCACCAGGGCCGCTGTCCGTCGAGCGAGGAACCGGATCATGGTCAGGAGGCGGGCTTCGCGGTCTGCGCCCTGAGCACGTAGCGGGCCAGGGGGTCCTGGGCATGGCCCATGACGTTGGAACGCACGGCGTCGATTGCCTGCTCGTTGACAAGCCACACATTCACGGCTTGGTCCTTCAGGATTTTTCCAGCCTGTGCATACAGGGCGTAGCGCTCTTCAGAGTCAGCCGTCTTGGAGGCCTTGGCGATGAGGGCGTCGTAATCCTTGTTGCAGAAGTGGCTGAGGTTGTACGTGCCGTCGCAGGTGTAGTCGGCGGTCAGGAAGCCGATGGGATCGGCGATGTCAATCAGCCGGTTGCGCTGGCTGAGCACCATGTCGTAGTTCCCGGACAACAAATCAGGCTCGACGGCGGCATATTCCTTGGTCTTGATGCTCACCGGAATCCCGGCTGCCTTGAGGTTGTCCTGGATGACTGCGGCAACATCGGCGAACTCTGCGCGCTCGACGATAGCGATGATTTCCAACGGTCGCCCCGCGGTGTAACCGGCATCTGCCAGGAGCTTCTTGGCCGCATCCACGTCCTTTGCCGGAGCGCCCTGTTTTTCGCCGGCCCAAGGCTCTGAAGGCGCAAACGGGCCGCTGGCGGGAACAGCGGCGCCTTCGTAGACGCTGGCAGCGAGGGCCTCAAGGTCCAGTGCTTTGGTCACGGCCTGGCGGAATTCAACGGTGTCGAACGGTGCTTTGCCATTGTTCATGTAAAGCGTTGCCGTGCGGGGGGAGTCTGCTTTGAGAACCTTGACGTTGCTGTCGCCTTCAATCGCGGACAGCCCGGAGACCGGGATGGACATGGAGATGTCAGCTTCGCCCGTCTGGATCTGGGTAGCGCGGGTGGCTCCGTCGGTGACAAAACGCACTTCGGCGCCGGCCAGCAGGACCTCCCCACCCCAGTAATTGGGGTTCCGATCCAGGGTCAAGGACTGCTTGGCCTTTTCCGAGACGGGCGTGAAGGGCCCAGTGCAGTGCCTGAAGGGGTCAACTGCTGCGCCTTCGAAAGCTGCGGGGGACAGGATTCCGGCGTTGACACTGGCCAGGCGATACGGAACCAGAGGGCTCTCCGCAGGGGTGCTGATGCGGACCGTACGCTCGTCCTGAACGGTGACGCTGCTGATCACCTTCGGGTTGAACGCCCTGGCCGGTACTGAGGCCTTCAGGACGTGCTGCAGTGACCCGGCCACCGCCTCGGCTGTCAGTGGGCTGCCATCCTGGAACGTGACGCCCTCGCGGATGGTGAAATCCCAATCCAGCGGCGATGTTTGTTTCCATTCCGTGGCCAGCGAAGGCACGATCTTGCCTTCGGCCTGGTCAAAACGCGTCAGCGTTTCCAAACAGCCGGAGAGGGAAAGGATGTAAGCGGAATCGCTCTCGAGTGCCCAGTTGGCTACAGGCGCGCGGAAGTTGTCCACCACGATCCGTTGCTCTTTGTCAGCAACCTGCGTCGGCTGGCTGGTACCCGTGTTGGTACCCGTGAAACCGCAACCGGTCAGGGCGAGGAGGGCTGCCAGTCCCAAGGAGACGGAGGCAGGCAGGGAGAATCGCATAAAACCACCTGGGTGAGGGCGCCTGCGGACGCTGCAGGCGGGGGAAGTGCGGCCTGGAGGCCGCAACTTAGTTTAGGTTCACCTAAGTTACAAGACAAAATTCGGAGCGTAACGCCCCGCCGTCGGAGAGCCTGCGCCGCTGGCGGCTACGCCTCCAGCACGTACGTCTTCAGGTCATCCAGGGTCTGCTGCATGTGCGCGTCCATGGCAAGCCGGGCCTCGTGGGGGTTGCGCGAATCCAGCGCCGCCGCGATCTTCCGGTGGTGGCCGATTGCGTGTTCCTGGATCTCGCGGACGGCCGAGGTCTGCGCGCGGCGGGCTTCCAGGACCCGGTGCAGGGGTTCGAACAGGACGGCAACGAACACATTGCCGGAGGCGTGGAGGATGACGTCGTGGAAGGCGAGATCGGCCTCCACGAACGCAGCGAGGTCATTGGCCTCATGGGCGTTCTGCATGTTCTCAACGTGGCGGTGGAGGGTGCGGAGTTCCTCATCGGAGATCCGTTCCGCGGCCAACTCGCAGGCTCCGGTTTCCAGCATGCGGCGGAGCTCAATGAGCTGAATGGCAGCCACCGCGTCCTTGGTTCCTTCTGAGGCGGCCCTGAGGACGGCCTCCAGCGAAGCCCACTGGTTCAGGGGATTGACGAAGGTCCCACGCCCGCGTTCCACGCTGAGGATCCGCTGGGCTTCCAGGGTTTTCATAGCTTCCCGCACGGTCATGCGGCTCACCTCATGGCGGGCGCTGAGCTCCAGTTCGCCGGGCACCACCGTTCCTGGCGGAAACTCGCCCGCTACGATGCGGTCCAGCAACTCATCAGCTACGACGCCGACCAGTGACTTGCGTGCCATGTATCCCCGTTTCTCCACTCCCGCCGGCCCCCAATGTCCAGAGGCTGGCTGGATGTCTGACATCTTACGCTGGCGTGGCGCCCGGTAAGGGAGGGCACCTTGCGTCGGGAAGAGCCGTGTGTCACACTAACAATCAAATGTTAGATGTCAGACATCTTACATTCATGAAACCGCAACAGAATTCTCCACTAATGGAGTGCCCACGATGGAGTGCACAGTGACCCTAGAAGCCGACGTTCTGGCCGCCTTCCCTGCGGAAGTCCAGATCCCTGCACAGCTGGTGGCAGATGCCGTTGCCGCATCCTCGACCACCAAGCCCCGCGTCCTGGTTGTCCTTGATGACGACCCCACCGGCACACAGTCCGTTGCGGACCTGGCTGTCCTCACCCGCTGGGAGGTGGCGGACTTCTCCTGGGCCTTTGCCCACATCAAGGAGCAGCAAACCAACCCGGCCGTTTACGTGCTGACCAACACCCGGAGCCTGGACCCGGCAGAAGCCGCGGCCCGCAACGAGGAAATCGTCCGTAACGCACTGGCCGCCGCAGCACCCGCAGGCCTGGCGCTGGGCTTTGTCAGCCGCAGCGACTCCACCCTCCGGGGCCACTACCCGTTGGAGCCGGACGTCATTGCAGCCACCGTGGCCGCCGAGACCGGCGAAACCACCGACGGTGTGGTGATTGTCCCGGCATTCCCCGACGCCGGCCGCGTCACCATTGGCGGTGTGCACTACATGCGCGCCGACGCCGGCGCACTGACTCCCGTGGCTGAGACGGAATTCGCCAAGGATGCCTCCTTCGGCTTCGCGAACTCCGAGATGGCCAAATATGTGGAGGAAAAGTCCCAGGGCCGCTTCCCGGCCAGCGAGGTGATCGTCCTGGACCTGAACATCATCCGCGCCGGAGCAGCAGCAGGCGATCCCGCAATCTCCGCCAAGGCTATTGCCGATGCCCTGGAGGCCGCCACCGATTCCACCCCGATCGTGGCTGATATTGTCACCGAGAACGACTTCCGAGCCCTGGCGCTGGGACTTGATGAGGCAGAACGACGCGGCAAGAAACTCCTCTACCGCGTGGGTCCTCCCTTTGTCCGCGGCCGCCTGGGCCAGGAAATCCGCACCGCGTTGACCTCTGAAGAGGCGTACGCCGGCAACACTCCCTCCACAGCTGGGGGCCTGATTGTGGTGGGCTCGCACGTTGGACTCACCACCCGCCAGCTCAACGACCTGACCTCGCAGCACAGCTCGGCGCGCATCATCGAGATCGACGTCGAGAAGCTCATTGCCGGAACCAAAACCGAGGGCGAAGCAGAAGCCGACGCCTACATTGAAACCGTCGTGTCCGACGTCGTCGAAGCCCTTCACAAGGGCGACGTGATTGTCCACACCAGCCGCCTGCTCATCAAAACCGACGATCCCGCAGCAAGCCTGAAGATCGCCCGCACAGTCTCTGCCGCCGTCGTGGCCGTGGTGAACCGGACGCTCAAAACCTTCCCGCCGCGGTTCGTCATCGCCAAGGGCGGCATCACCTCCTCTGACGTAGCCGCCCATGGCCTTGAAATCCGTCACGCCATTGTCCGTGGCCCCATGCTGCCGGGCATCGTGTCCCTGTGGGAGCCGGTGGACGGTCCCGCCAAGGGGATCCCTTACATCGTCTTCGCCGGCAACGTGGGTGACGACCAGTCCCTGACCCAGGTCACCCGCAAGCTCAGCGCCACTTTCTAAAAGCACACATTCAATGGAGAACACCATGACCAGCAGCAACTACACCATCACCGTCCTGGGCCTCGGCGCCATGGGCCTGCCCATGGCAACCCGTCTGGCCTCGCAGCTCACTGTCCACGGATTCGACATCGCCGAGCCCCGCCTGGAGCTCGCTGCTGAAGCCGGCATCAAGACCTTCGCTTCCGCGCGGGAAGCCTCCCAGGGCGCCGACGCCCTCCTGCTCGCGGTCCGCAACGGTGAGCAGCTCAACGACGTCCTGTTTGGCGAGAATGGTGTGGCCAGCGTGCTGAAGCCGGGCGCCGTCGTGATCCTCGGCAGCACCGTTGGCACCGAAGCCATCCCGGCCACTGTCGCCAAGCTGGCCGAGTACGGCGTCGCACTGGTGGATGCCCCGCTGTCCGGTGGCCCCAAGCGCGCCGGCGAAGGCGACCTGCTGATCGTTGTGGGCGCCGAGCCTGAAGCGCTGGAGAAGGCCCGCCCGGCCCTGGAACTCCTGGCCTCCACCCTGAGCATCGTGGGCGACAAGCCGGGCGATGGCCAGGCACTCAAGACCGTCAACCAGCTGCTGTGCGGCGTCCACATTGCTGCCGCAGCCGAGGCCATGGCCTTGGCGGACGCACTGGGATTGGACCAGGCGAAGACCCTGGCTGCGCTGGAGGCCGGAGCCGCCGGATCGTTCATGTTGTCCAACCGTGGCCCGCGCATCCTTGAGGCGTACACGGAGGACGGCGCCGAGGTCCTCAGCCGCTTGGACATCTTCGTCAAGGACATGGGCATCGTGGGCAAGGCCACCCGTTCAGCCGGCCTCGCCGCGCCCGTTGCCGCTGCTGCCGAACAGCTTTACCTGCTGGGCCAGGCCCAGGGCCTCGCCGCTGCCGACGATTCCGCCGTCATCAAGGTTGTTGCGCCCACCAAGCGCACCGCCTGACCCCCATAAGAACCGCGACGACGGCGGTCCCCCCTTCGTCGTCGTCGCACCTCCCACCAGTCATCATGTAACTGGTACGTCAAAGGAGACACCCCCAATGAATCCCCTCATCAACTCGCTGATGGTCAGCGCCGCAGACGCGCCGGCCATCAAGCCCGCAGTGGAGCTGGGTACCCCGCTGCTCCTGACCATCGCAGCGGCGGGCATCGCCCTTCTGCTGGTGCTGATCATCCGCTTCAAGATCCAAGCTTTTGTTGCCTTGCTGGCCGTCAGCATCCTGGTGGGTGTAGCCGCCCAGATCCCGCTCAAGGACATCTTCACCGTGGTGACCAACGGCGTGGGAAGCACCATGGGCAAGGTGGCTTTGCTGATCGCCCTTGGCGCCATCCTGGGCCGGATGATTGAGGTGTCCGGTGGCGTCCAGTCCCTGGCCACCCACTTCACGGACAAGTTGGGTGCCAAGCGGGTAGCAGTGGCCCTGACGGCCGTGGGCTTCCTGGTGGCCATCCCCGTGTTCTTCGAGGTGGGCGTGATCGTCTTGGTGCCGATCGTCTATGCTTTCGCCAAGATCGCCAAGGTCCACCCCATCAAGTTCGGCCTCCCCATGGCGGGCATCATGCTGTCCATCCACGTTGCGGTGCCGCCGCACCCGGGCATTGTTGCCGGTGCCGGTGTGTTCGGTGCCGACATCGGGCTCATCACCATGATCTCCCTGATTATCTGCATCCCGCTGGGCTTCCTGTCCTACTGGGTTGCCAGCATTATGAACCGCAAGGAATACGAGCTCCTTCCCGGCGTGAAGCAGCAGGTGGAAGAATTCGGTTCCGATTCCCTGGTCCACGTGGGCCATGACGGTCCCGGCGCCCGCGCCATCGCTCCTCCCCGTCCGGGCCTGATCATGTTCCTGATCGCCGCCCCGATCGTTCAGATCCTCCTGGGTACGGTGGGCACGCTGACCATCCCCAAGGACAACTACTGGTTCGGCGTGGCCACTTTCATCGGCAACCCGTTCTTTGCCCTCCTGGTGGCCGTGGCCCTGTCCTTCTTCCTGCTGGCGGTCCGCCGCAACTGGTCGCTCAAGGAGACCGGCGAGATCTTCGAAGGCGCACTGCCTCCCATCGCATCCATCCTCATGGTGGTTGCAGCTGGTGGCGTCTTCGGTGAAGTCCTTCGCACCTCCGGCATTGGCGCCGCACTGTCCCACACCCTGGACAGCCTGGGGCTCCCGGTCATCGTGCTGGGCTTCATCATCTCCCTGGCACTCCGCGCCGCACAGGGTTCGGCAACCGTAGCTATTGTGACCACCACCGGCCTGCTCACGTCCGCCGTCATGGAAGGCGGCTACACGCCCGCCCAGATCGCAGTGATCGTGATCGCCATCGGCTTCGGCGCACTGGGCCTGTCACACGTGACCGACGCAGGCTTCTGGACAGTCATCCGCTACTACGGCCTCACAGTGTCCGACGGCCTCAAGACGTGGACCGTGCTCACCACCATCCTTGGCTTGGCCGGCTTTGTCCTCACCTACGTGGCCTGGATCCTTGTGGGAGGCCTGGCACACTGATGCGCACTTCCCTGGACTCCCTGGTCGGCTCTGCGCTGGCCTCCCGCTCCGCAGTTCCGGCTTTCACCTGCTACGACTTCACCACGGCTTTGGCAGTGGTGGCGGCCGCCGAGGAAGCGCGCTTGGGTGTGATCCTGCTGGTGGCACCCAAAACGGCGGCCACCTCCAACGGGCTCCGGCTCATTGCGGCCCTGCGCGGGTTGGCTGACTCTGCTGATGTGCCGGTGTCGGTCCAACTGGACCACGCCTCCGATCTGCAGATCATCCTGGATTCTGTGGCCGCCGGCGCGGACGCGGTCCTGGCTGACGGTTCGTCCTTGCCCTATGAGGACAACATCGCCCTGGTCCGCCAAGTCCGTGCCGCGCTGGACGCGGAAGGGGCTTCCGCCGTCGTGATCGAAGCGGAGCTTGGCGGCCTTGCGGGGGACGAGGACAAGGCGTTCGGTGCCGATGATTCAGCGCACGACGCCGGTACACCAGTTGCGGGGCTCACCAACCCTGCGCAGGTGGCTGACTTCGTGGAGCGAACGGGTGCGCAGCTACTGGCCATTGCCGTGGGAAACGTACACGGCAAGTACAAGGGGGAGCCCAATATCCGCTGGGACGTGCTGCAGGATGTTGCAGCCAAGACCGACGTGCCGTTGGTGCTCCACGGCGCATCCGGCATCCCCGCTGATGAGCTCGCCAAGGCACCATCCATGAACGTGGGCAAGGTGAACTTCAACACGGAGTTGCGCACCGGAATTCTGACCACTCTTGAGACTGAAACCTCCGCGCACCGCGCGGACGGGGAGAACCTCCAGGGATTGCTGGCCCGCTGGAACAGCTCGGCATCAACGTTTGCCGGGACCACGCTGGAGTTGCTCAGCGCAAATCACTGAGCGCGGCACCGGACCACGGGACAAGGGGAGGCTAGGATCGGAACATGATCCTGGCCTCCCTTATTTTCGCAGCGGTTGCCGCACTCCTCCACATCTATATCTTCACCATGGAGTCCATTAACTGGACCAAGCCCAAAACCTGGAAGACGTTCAACATCGCCTCCCAGGCTGACGCCGAAACCACCAAGCCGTTGGCCTACAACCAGGGTTTCTACAACCTGTTCCTGGCCCTTGGCGCGTTGATTGGAATCGTCGCGGTGGCTGCCGGTGCTCCGCAGGTGGGCTGGACGTTGATCTTCAGCTGCTGCGGCTCCATGCTTTTGGCTGCGCTGGTCCTGGCTGCCAGTGGCAAGAAGAACCTCAGGCCGGCGACTATCCAGGGCACGACGCCTCTCCTGGCCGTTCTGCTGGGCGTGTTGGCACTGACCTTGGCCTGATTCTCCGCGGGTTTCCCGCTGTTCCTTCGCTCACCCGCGATTCCGTCGCCGGCCCGCGACGGAATCGCGGGCCGGCAACGGAACAGCTTGGCCTAGGACTCCGGGGGACCGGACTGGGCCGCGGCCTCGTCCATCCAGAGCACTTCCCAGTGGTGGCCGTCCAGGTCCTTGAACGCACGGCTGTACATGAACCCGTGATCCTGGGCGTCGTAGGTCTCGGTTCCCCCTGCTTCAAGGGCCTTGGAGGCCACGGCATCCACGGCTTCACGGCTCTCGGCCGAGAGCGCCACGATCGCCGCGGTGGATGACTTGGTGTCCGCAATGGGATTCTTGGTGAATTCGCTGAACTTGGCGTGGGTCAGGAGCATCGCATAGATGGTGTCGCTGATGACCACGCAGGCCGCGGTTTCATCGGTGAAGTTGGGGTTGATGGAGTAGCCCAGCGCCGTGTAGAAGTTCTTCGAAGCCTCGAGGTTGCTCACGGGCAGGTTCACAAAAATGGAGGTTGTCATGGCTCCGATCATGCCGGTGAATGAGGACAACGTCCAGAGTCTCTTCTGGTAGACGGCCCACGTTGCCACCGCATGATTTACGTGCCAGTCTCAAGACATGACCGAGCATACGGATTCACTGGCAGACTCGTTCCGCCCCGGCGTCACCACCGTGCGTAATGACAAGTTTCACCGCTACGAGCTTCACGTGGACGGGGAGCTGGCAGTGATAGCCCAGTTCCTGGACAGGCCCGGCCACATCGACTTTGTTCACACGGAAACCAAGCCTCAGTTCACGGGCCAGGGGCTGGCGAAAGTCTTGGCCCATTTTGCCTTGGACGACGTCGTTGCCTCCGGGAAGCGCATCATCCCGCATTGCCCGTACATCGCGGCCTACCTCAAGAAGCACGAGGGTTATGAGCAGGATGTTGACTGGCCCGCGGAGAAGCCAGCCGCTCAGTAACGGATCCGGCCAGGAAGACCACTGCGTCCTGTTCGTCGCATATGGCTTTGCCGCGGCACGACCCAAGCACCTGCATTGCGCTGATGATGCTGCCGCCGTGAAGGTGGTCTGACTCGGTCACTTCGTAGGAAAACGTCCTGAGAACCGACTGTCCGGGTGCCAGGACCGCGATCCGGAGATCGGCTTCCGGCGGTGCAGAGCCGTAGCACAGCCGCTCCATTCCCTCGTTGGTGAGCGACCGCGGAACAAGCCGTATGTCCCGCACATGGCTGGTTGAATCGTTGAAGATCCACGCCGCAAACACCACGGTCTCCCCGGGACTTGCCACTGCTGCGTCGGCTGCATGGATGAGGACCAGGTGCCCGGAATTCTTATGGCGCGCCAGTATCCCGGACCGGCCACGTGCCCGCGGATGGTGGGAAGGCGGAAGCAGTTTCCGGGCGGCTTTCATCAGCCTGAAGGGGGTTCGGGGGCGCTGGTTTTTCACGAATCTCGCCTGGCTCCTGGGAAGGGTTGAGAGGGGTTCGACTTACTAGTGCCAGCTCTCACCCGAACGTGACGCGGGTGCCGGGCTTATCTACAGGGTTAAAGCGTTTGATTCAAGTCATACGCGATGTAATGTCACACTATTGTTTATGGATCAAGTAATGGTGGACGGTGGAGGCGGTCCGTCCCGGGCCGCTGCCATGGCTGCGGCCGGCGATCCCCGGATTATCGCCATGGTCCGGCAGGGCGACACGGAGGCCTTCGATGAGCTGTACCAGCGGCATCTCAGTGTGGCCGTTTATGTAGCCCGCTCCCAGACTGACAACCCCAGCGATGCCGATGACGTTGTGGCTGAATCCTTCGCTTCCATCTTCCAGCAGTTGATGGAGGGAAAGGGGCCGGATGAGTTCTTTCGGTCCTACCTCCTGACGGTGGTGCGGAGGACCGCCCACGACCGGAACCGCAAAGCCCGCCGGATGCCCACATCAGTGGACGACTCTGTGCTGGATTCCCCTGTCCTGGACCACGATCCGGTTCTCAGCGACCTCGAGTCGGGGATCATGGCCAAAGCCTTCAAATCCCTGCCGGAACGGTGGCAGGCCGTTTTGTGGCACTTGGATATTGAAGGCTTGAAGCCTGCAGCGGTGGCGCCCTTTGTGGGGCTCTCGCCCAACGGGGTATCCTCGCTGGCCATCCGTGCCCGCGAGGGATTGCGGCAAGCCTATCTGCAGCAGCACATTACCCGGACAGTGGATGAAGGCTGCGAGGAATACGCCAGCCAACTGGGCAAATATGCCCGCAACGCTTTGAAGCGAACATCCCAGGAGAAAGTGAGCGCCCACCTCGAGGGGTGTGCCAAATGCACTGCCCTGCTGATTGAGCTCAACGATGTCCAGGGCGGCATGAAGGCCATCCTGTTCCCGGTCATCACCGGCGTCACGTTCACGCCCGGCTTCCTCACCGCTGCCGGCCAGGGAACCCATGGCCCTGCGGTTGCTTCCAGCGCGGGACGTCCGGCCCCGCGGCGCGTGCAGGGTATTCCTGCCGGACGGGGGAGCATGGGTGGGGCGTGGAAGCTGACGATCGCCATAGTGGCAGCGGCCATGGCATTGGTGGCGGCCCTGGCGTGGGTCCTGCAACAGAACGCGGGATCCGGTGCGGGGAACAGCAACCCGGCAGCGAACAGCACCACCCAGTCCGCCGCAGGCAAGGATGCGCCGCCAGCTTCTGCCCAGGACCCCAATCCCGGCGGGGAAACTCCCGGATCGTCAACCTCCCCAAGCCCCGGAGGCAGTGCAGCCTCGGCTCCCGCTGATTCGGAGAAAGCACCCGGTACGACGGCGGGAGGTTCAGCCGCCGTCGGAGGTCCTCCGGGTTCCGCATCGCGGGGCGGTGTGGTTGTGGTGGACTCGGGCACCATAGTGTCCGCGCCGGAGCCCAAGGGTTCTGCAGGGGTGTCACCTTCCAGCAGCCCGGTCCGTGCGGACTTCTCGGCAGGAGAGGCTGCAGAAAGCGACCAGCGGGAGCTGAAAGTTCGGTTCAGCCTGGCGGGCGAAATGCCGCCGGGCCCTGCAACAGTGGATTTCAGCTTCCCGGACCAGACCACCTTCCGCGCAGGTGCCACCGTGCCGGGTGGGTGGACATGCGACGAAACTGAACGCGGGATCCGGTGCGCCACCGGTTCCTTGGAGCCGGGGGACCTGGAGTTCGCGTTCGGTGCTGTCCTGTCAGGGCCCGGCGAATGGGGAACATTGAACTACGTGTTCAGCGGTCAGAACATCACCTCAAGGTCGTTCACGAACCAGTTCAATTAGGGACCCAGGGGAGATCCGCAGCCCTCCCAAAGATTCTTTAAAACTTTTTCGATTTTTCGCGTCACGAATCGGTGCCTGCCCACACTATCCCAGTGAGGTTCCCTATGTTCGGTTCCTCGCTGTCATTTTCCGGGTAGTAACTGAAGGACCAGCGCACTGATGAACCACGCACACCTCCACCGATTCCTGACTGCCGCTCTGGCAGCCGTGGTGTTGTTCGCGGGCATCTGTATCAGTTCATCTGAGCCGGCATCGGCCACGCTCGCCGGTAGGCCTGGCCTGGTTCAGCCCGGCAACGTTGTGTACAGCGAGGACTTCTCCAGCCGGGATGCAACCGGCTCCGCCATCAGTCTCCTCGACTACGCCGGCGGCCCATCGGCTGCTTACGGAAGCTACGCCGCGGACGTTGCCTATACGCCGGCAGGCGGGCAATGCAACGGATGGATACTGAACTCCTTGAGCCCGCTTCCGCAGGCCGACACCGGGTGTGCGCGCAACCAGCCCGGAGGGTGGCAGCAGGTGCAGGCCATGGCAATCGCCCTGGGCCAAGCACAAGGGCAAAGCCCGGCTGAGGCAGCCCGCAACCAAGTCCTTTCTGAGTACACCAACCACGCCAGCGGGCAGATCGACCCAGGCATCCAATTCCGTACGCTGGCAAGCGGGGTGAAGGGCATAGCGGGGCATTACTATGCCGTGACCGCCTACTTTGCCCACGTGAACTGCTACGCCGCCCATGCGAAGGAAACCTTCAGCCTCCTGGTGGACGGATCGCCCCTGGTCCTCAGCGCCGGTCTGGATCCGTGCGGAACCAACACCAGTGGCGGCGGCACTGAGGTCCGCAAGCTTCAATCGGCCGCCTACCGGGTTCCGGCGGGTACTGCACCGTCGCTGGGTTTGGAGGTGCGGAATGAAGCCCACAGCGGAGCGGGCAACGATGTCGCCTTCGACGCAGCGCAGATCGTGGACGTCACACCCCAGCTGGACGTGGAATTCAGCCCCTCCCTCATTGGCCCCGGTGGCACCTCCACGGTGACCCTCACCGTGACCAACACCAGCGATCTGCTGGCCAAGAGCGACTGGTCCCTGGTGAACAACCTGCCGCCCGGCGTCGTGATTGCAGAATCGCCCTCCGTGGGCGGCACGTGCGCGCAGGGGACGGGAAGCGCTCCCTTGGTCATAGCGGCCCATGCGGGTGGAGGAGAGATTTCGGTGGCGGGAGGGGATCTCCTCCAAGGTATGGCGTCCTGCACCATCAGCGCTGAGGTCACGGCCGCTTCGGAGGGGACCTACGCCAACGGTCCGAGCACCATGGACACTTCCCTGAACCCGCCCACCAACTCAACCTTGACGGTTCGCGCCCCACGGCTGGAAATCAGCAGCCGCCTGAATGGCTCCAGGCTCAACGATGCCGATCAGTTCACTCCGCAAATTCGCAGTGACCAAGTCACCGGTGGTGTGGTCAGCAACAGCGCGCACTCGTCCACCACAGGTACGGGCGCGGCTGTGGGTGCAGGGTCCGGCACCACCGGCCAGTTCATCGCTGGTGCAGGCGCCACCTACTACGTCACCCAGGCGGCTTCCAACCCTTCCGGGTACAGCCGATCCATCACGTGTTCCGATGCCAGCGGGCTGCAGCCGGGCTTGCCCAGCGCTGTGGATTTCACAGGTTCCCTTGCCCTTGCTCCTGTGGCCGGCGCGGCTATCACGTGTGTCATCACCAACACGGCCACGGCAGTTCCGGCCCTGGAGCTCATCCAGTCCGCTGATGATTCCGCCCTTCAGTTTCCGGCGGCCGTGGGCAACCGCATCATCTTTTCCTTCACAGCCCGGAACACCGGCAACGTTGCGCTCAAAGGCGTTGCTGTCCAAGCAGTGATCCCGGGCCTCCCGGACCTGCACTATTCGTGGCCCGGAGTTACGGGAGAACTCTTACCTGGCCAGGCGGCGGTTGCCACGGCCGCTTACGCGGTGACGCAGGCAGATATCGACGCCGGACAGGTCACCGGCAGTTCGTCAGCGACCGGCACCCCGGTGGTGGGAAGTCCGTTGCTGCCGGTATCAGCCGAGTCAGTAACGGCACTGAGCCAATCTCCTGCCATGGCCTTCAGCAGTTCCGCAGATGGTCCGTCTTTGCAGTCGACTCTCGCGCCGGGAGAAGAGGTGAAGTACTGGTTCACCTCGGAGAACACGGGCAATGTGACCTTGACGGGCGTCACCATCACAGCGGGTCTGCCCGGGTTGTCCACACTGGACTATCACTGGCCCGGTGGTGCGGGAATCTTGTTGCCGGGCCAGGCCGTCACGGCTTCGGCCCTGTACGCGGTCACCCCCACCGACCTTGCCGCCGGCCGCCTCGGCTCCTGGGCAACTTCTGCAGCCGTTGCTCCCAACGGTGCTGCCATCCGCCCACCCAACGGGACCATGGATGTGCAGCTGGCCCCTGATTTCGGTATGGAAACATCCACCTCCACCGACGCTTCAGGGGTGGGCAAAATTGCGAAGCCGGGCGATGTCATCATCCACACTTTCACCCTGAAAAATACGGGCCCAGCGCCCCTGAACGATGTTGTTGTGAACGGCGGCGAGGCCACTTTCGCCTCCTTGGAGTACTCCTGGCGGGGTGTTCCGGGAACCCTCCTGCCAGGTGAATCCGTCACAGCCACAGCAACCTACACCCTCACCCAGGCTGATCTGGCGGCAGGAAGTGTGGCCATCGCCATAACTGCCAGTGCAAGGCCCGGCGGTGGCGAGGCTGTGACCACCAAGCCTGCCCGGATCACCATGACTTTCCCGCGCCCGGTACCGGAAAATCCCAGTGGACAACAGGGATTCCTGGCCATCACGGGAGCCATGATGGGCGTGCTTCCGATGGGATTGCTGATAGCCGGACTGGGCCTGGCTCTTTTGGTGATGGGCCGCCGGAAAGGTGCGCATAGGGGCGCGTAAAAGTTGCCCCACGGTGCGCCGCTCCGGTGTGCAAGCCTTCGCAGCCTGCTACAGGCCTTGGCCGGCCAGCGAATCCCGTCGCTTTTGCCACTGTGCGGCGTGCCAGAACAGCAGGGCTGCGGCAATAATCACTGCTGCCAGGATCGCGTAAGGCGCGTTGGACATCAGCAGGAAAGCCACGTGGGCAGACTCGGGCTGTGCGGTCAGGGAGGAGGTGCCGGCACCGAAGGCCCACAGGCCGAACCAACCCAGCCCGGCAACCAAGACCCACAGCGCCACCACGAACGGGTTTACTGCACGGTTCCGGTGCCCGGCCTGTCCGGACGGCCGCACCGTTTCCGGGCTTGGATGATGCGGGGCGACGGCCTCCACCGAGTTGCCGTCCTGGTCGATTTCCCGGAATCCCAGACGTTCGTGGACGTGGTCTTTCATGGCTCCCCAACCGCTGTGATCAATGGTTCCCTGCACTCTACTCCCACCACCTGCAACGCCGTCAGGAACGTCCGCGGGCGGGGGCGACGCAGCGACGGCGGGAATTGTCCCTGCAATCCGCCTTCCATGAAAGTCAATGACGCGCCGGACTGTTCCGATTTCCGCGAGAAACCGCCTTCAGGGCGAAATAGGTCACAAAAGTTTGACGGAAAGGGTTACCTAAGTAAGGCTTACCTTGCTAACAAGCGCCCCAACGCAATGGAAGGAAGCTGACGTGACGTCACCTGGTGTCGAAGAGCGGATTGCTCAGGAGCAGGATTTTGGCTCCAAAGTGGAGTTGGCCCTGGCTGCCACAAACCAATTGTTCAATGCGCGAAATTCGCCCAGCTACGTGGCGCAGGTTCTTCAAGGAGTCAATGCTGTCTCCACCAAGGTCCAGCGGACCGCCCGGCCGTTCACCGGCGTCGGACATGCGGAGCTGAAGGCCCGCGTTGGTGCCGTTGACCTGGATCGTCCCCTTCCCGACACCGCCGCGGCGTTGGAAGAACTGGACGATCTGTACCTCAAGGACGCCGTCTATTTCCACGATTCCCGCTATGCCGCGCACCTGAACTGCCCGGTTGTCATCCCGGCTCTGGTGGGTGAAGCCGTGCTTTCGGCAGTGAACTCCTCCATGGATACGTGGGACCAGAGTGCCGGCGCCACCATGATTGAGCGACGCCTGATCGACTGGACCACGGAACGCCTTGGTTTTGATGGGAACGCGGACGGGGTGTTCACCTCCGGTGGGAGCCAGTCCAACTTCCAGGCGCTGCTGATTGCACGGAACCATGCCGTGGCCCAGCTCCGCGTCGGGAATCCGGAAGCCCGCTTGCCGCACTTGCTGGACCGGCTCCGCATCTTCACCTCGGCGGACAGCCACTTCAGCATCCAGAAGTCGGCGTCCATGCTGGGCCTGGGATTTGACGCCGTGATCGCCATTCCCACCACGGCAGATCACCGCATGGATCCCGCCGCGCTGGCGGCGGCCTTGGCGGAAGCCCACGACGCCGGCCTTGTACCCATGGCCGTGGTGGCCACCGCCGGGACTACTGACTTCGGCTCGGTTGACCCGTTGTCCGAACTTTCCGCGTTGGCCCGCGCCTACGACTCCTGGCTCCATGTGGACGGCGCCTACGGTGGAGGGCTGATTGTCTCGAACAACCACCGGCACCTGCTCCAGGGAATCCACAATGCGGACTCCGTGACCATCGACTTCCACAAGACGTTCTTCCAGCCGGTCAGTTCCAGTGCGGTCCTGGTGCGCAACGGCTCCATGATGCGGCACGTGACCTATTACGCCGACTACCTGAACCCGGAGAGTGCCGCCAAGGCGGAAATCCCCAACCAGGTGGACAAAAGCATCCAGACCACCCGGCGGTTCGACGCGCTGAAGTTGTGGCTCACCCTGAGGATCATGGGTGCGGAAGCGATCGGTGCCTTGTTTGACGAGGCCATTGACCTCACCGCACGCGTTGGTTCCTTGCTGGCCGAGGATCCCGATTTCGAACTTGCGGCAGCGCCGCAGCTGAGCACGTTGGTGTTCCGTTTCCGTCCCGCCGTTGACGGCATGGCCTTGGGTGACGACGCCGCTGATGCCATCAACCCGGCCATCCGTGCCGCCATTTTCGCTTCGGGTGAGGCAGTCATCGCCGGCACCAAAGTGGGCGGACGCCACTACCTCAAATTCACCCTCCTCAATGCCGAGGCCTCCCTGGGGGACATCCAGGAAATCATTGAACTCATCCGCACTGCAGGCGCAAGCCTGTTGGGCAACACCACGGAGGCAGCAGCGTGAGCACCCCGAACAATGGCAGGATTTACGACGTTGCGGGCATCGGCGTCGGACCCTTCAACCTGGGCCTGGCCGCACTGAGCGAGCCGCTGGAGAACCTGGATTGCGTGTTCGTTGACCGCCGGGACTCTTTCGACTGGCACCCCGGCATGATGCTGGAGCCGGCGCACCTGCAGGTCCCGTTCATGGCGGACCTCGTCACCCTGGCTGACCCGACGTCGCCGTTCTCTTTCCTGAACTTCCTGAAGCAGACGGGCCGGTTGTACCGCTTCTATATCCGGGAGAACTTCTACCCGCTGCGTGCCGAGTACAACCAGTACTGCCAGTGGGTGGCAGGCCAGCTTGAGTCTGTTCGTTTTAGCACGGATGTGCTTGATGTGACGTACGACGACGGTGTGTACCACCTTTCGGTGCAGGGCCCCGCTGGCGCTGAGGTGCTTCGCGCCCGCAGGCTGGTCCTGGGCACGGGCACTTCCCCCTACGTGCCGGACTCCTGTGCGGGAATTGTGGAGGCCGGGGGACTGGTCCTCCACAACGCCGACTACCTGTCGAGGAAGAGTGAGCTGCAGGCCAAGCGGAGCATCACCATCGTGGGCAGCGGCCAGAGCGCGGCGGAGCTTTACTACGAACTCCTTCAGGAAATCGACGTCTACGGCTACCAGCTCAACTGGGTGACCCGCTCCGGCCGCTTCTTCCCGCTTGAGTACACCAAGCTCACGCTTGAAATGACCTCGCCGGAGTACGTGGACTACTTCCACTCGCTCCCGGGTGAGCAGCGGGATTCCCTGATCAAGAGCCAGAAGAACCTCTACAAGGGCATCAACTCGGACCTGATCGACGACATCTACGATCTCCTGTACACCAAGAGCCTCTCCGGGATGGTGGACACCCAGCTGCACACCCACTCATCCCTGACGGCAGCCTCGTGGGACGAGGCTTCGGCCACCCACACGCTCCAGCTTCACCACGAAGAGCACGGCCGGGACTACACCCTGGAGTCTGAAGCCGTGGTTCTCGCGACCGGGTACAGCTACAAGGAGCCCGCCTTCCTGGCAGGCATCCAGGACCGTATCCGCCGCGACGCCAAGGGCCGCTTCGAGGTAGAGCGCAACTACGGGACCGGAGTGGAACCCGGCGAGATCTTCGTCCAGAACGCGGAGCTGCACACGCATGGCTTCGTCACCCCGGACCTCGGCATGGCTGCCTACCGCAATTCCTGCATCCTGCGGGAAATCACCGGCCGCGAGGTCTACCCGATCGAGCGCAGCATCGCGTTCCAGCAGTTCGGCGCGCCCGCACCGGTGCCTGCCTCCGTTCCGGAAACCGCAGGGGCAACCGTATGAGCTTCACGTTCCGGCCCGTCGATCCTGGAGCGGACGCACCTGTCCTCCACAGCTGGGTGAGCCAAGAGTACGCCCGCTTCTGGGGCATGGTCTCGGCCACTGAGCAGGACGTTGTGGAGGAGTACACGCGCATCGCGGATTCCGCCCACCACCAGGCGTTTCTAGGGCTCGACGACGGCGTTCCCGCCTTCCTAATGGAGCGGTACCGTCCTGAGTCCTCGCCGTTGGCGGACGTCTATGAGGTCCAGTCCGGGGATGTTGGCATGCACCTTCTGGTGTCTCCACCCTCCGGTGGCCCGCAGCCAGGGTTCACCACCGCCGTCATGCAGTCCGTCATGGCGGAGCTGTTCGACGACCCCGCAACCCGGCGGATCGTGGTCGAGCCCGATGCCCGCAACCACAAGATCCATGTCTTGAACCAGAAAGTGGGTTTCCGCCCGCAGCGGGTGGTGACACTTCCCGGCGTCGATCCTGCCGAAGACCATAAGGAAGCTCTGCTGAGCTTCTGCACCCGCGAGGATTTCCTCGCCACCCTGACCCCGATTCTGGCCGCGCCCGCCGCGGCGACCAGAGGAGATTCCCTGTGACCACCACTGCCCAGCACACCACCGACGCTGCTGTTGATACTGTGCAGCACCTGACCCCGGAACGATGGGCCGCTGCAAACCGGCACTTGGTCCGCAAGGCGATCGCCGAGTTCTCGCACGAGCGCATCCTGGTTCCGGAGCTGATCCGCCATGAGGGTGCCGGCGTCGGGCTTTACAAGGTTGTGAGCGATGACGACGCTACGGAATACCGCTTCCGCGCCCGGGTCCTGCAGCTTGATCACTGGTCCGTAGCCGGGGAATCCATCGCTCGCTTGCGTGGGGGCGAGGAATTGCCCATTGACGCCTTGGACTTCATCGCCGAGTTCCACCAGGCACTGGCCATCCGGATGGAAATGCTGCCGGTGTACCTGGAGGAGATCAGCAGCACGCTGGCGAGCCACGCGTACAAGCAGGGCAAGCCCTTCAGCTCAGCTGAGTTGGCAGCGGGCATCACCGGTGGGGCTGACCGGGCCGCTGACTTCCAAGCCATTGAGCACAGCATGACCGAGGGGCACCCCTGTTTCGTGGCCAACAACGGCCGGCTGGGGTTCGGGATTGCCGATTACCACGCGTTCGCGCCGGAGACAGGTGCCACCGTGAAGCTGCAGTGGATCGCTGTCCACCGCAGCAAGGCCGTCTTCACGTCCATCGCCGGGCTGGATTACAGGACCCACTTCGAGGCTGAACTTGGGTCCGCCACCCTTGCGTGGTTCCAGGCGGAACTGTCAGCGTCCGGACTTGATCCTGAGGAATACCTGCTGATGCCGGTTCACCCGTGGCAGTGGGACAACAAGCTCACGGTGACGTTCGCGGCAGAAATCGCCCAGCGCCACATCGTGAACCTGGGCACGGGCGAAGATTCGTATCAGGCGCAGCAGTCGATCCGCACGTTCTTCAACACCGACCACCCGGAGAAGGCGTACGTCAAAACGGCCATGTCCGTGCTGAACATGGGCTTCATGCGTGGCCTGTCTCCGCAGTACATGAAGGCCACGCCTGCCATCAACGATTGGTTGCAGGAATTAATCGGTAATGACCAGGAGCTCCAGAACCGGGGCCTGGCCATGATCCGTGAAACCGCGGCCATCGGCTATCGCAACCACTACTACGAGGCCGCTTCGGCCAAGGGTTCGCCCTACCGCAAAATGCTCTCGGCACTGTGGAGGGAAAGTCCGCTGCCGCTTCTCAAGGACGGGCAGCAGCTGGCCACCATGGCGTCGTTGCTGCACGTTGATGGCACCGGGAAGTCCGTGGTGTCCGCGCTGATGGAACGCTCCGGACTGGCACCCACCGAGTGGTTGCGCCGCTACTTCGAGGCGTACCTCGTCCCGCTGGTCCATTGCCTCTACCAGTACGAGCTCGCATTTATGCCGCACGGCGAAAACGTCATCCTGATCCTCGAGGACGGCTTTCCGATCCGCGCCATCATGAAGGACATTGCAGAGGAAATCGTGGTCATGGGGGACAGGCTGGAGCTGCCGGAGGAGGTCTCCCGCATCAAAGCCGAGATCCCGGCTGAAGAAATGGTGCTGGCCATCTTCACCGACGTTTTCGACTGCATCTTCCGTTTCCTCGCGGCCATCCTGGTAGAGGACGGAACCATGCGCGAGGACGAGTTCTGGGGGACCGCTGCCTCCGTGCTGCGCGAGTATCAGCAGCGCCACCCGGAGCTCGCGGACCAGTTCGCCATGCACGATCTGTTCGCTGCGGACTTTGAGTTGTCCTGCCTTAACCGGCTGCAGCTGCGGAACAACCAGCAGATGCTGGACATCTCGGATCCCTCCGGAGGGCTCCAGATGGCGGGCCGCTTGGCCAACCCCTTGGCCAGGTTCGCCTGAACCGCTGCAACAACCGGCATGACGCGGAAAGCCCGGGCGGCAACAACCACCGCTTCAACTTCGCCACAGCCGCGCCCGCATCAGCGCGCGGCTGTGGCGCGGATGCTCTCCGAACCTGCCGCGGGCCTGTTCCACCAGTCGGTGCCTGAAAGACCGCAGGGATGGTCATGGGTGTGATGGAACTGCGGCGCCTGGGCATGGTTAGCAAGCCCGCCGTCATCGTCCCGAACCACGTGCACTCCGGCATGGCAGGGCAGGTCGCCTCGGCAGTCAATCGAGGTCTGGCTTAGCGTCAACGTAAAGAAAAGCACGGCCCCCGTTGGCGAGATCCGCAAAAGAACCCCCGTACAAGAAATGAGCATCAAACAGAGATTCTGGTACGTGAACCACCCGGCTGAATACGGAGTACCTAGCGACGACGAGCTGAGCTGGGACGGCGCTGTCATGGACGGCCCCTTGCGGGACGCGCTCATGGCTGCAATGGGCGGCCCAAGCGGCGCTGGCAAGGGAGGGGGGAAGCTAGGGAATACGGGTGGAGCAGGGAAACCGATGCCTGGCGCTTCTTCCGTCGATTCCGTCCTCAAAACCTGAAAGATGGCCGACCAACAGGAAATAAGCGCGTAGAAAGCGAGGCCGAACTTAAAGCTGTTTACGAAAGTCTCATTCCGGGCTCAACACCTATTCCCGGACGGTCCGACTACCCTGGTACTTGGGTTCTGCGCTCGGATGGAGTAGAGATAGGCCTTTGGAGCGAGTCCAGGACCGGGGGACTCCGCTATAGAGATAAAGGTTCCCGGCCAAAAAACGACGAAGGTGCACATTGGACCTTGAGCAGTGGTTTGAGATGCGTACTCTATCTGAAGACATTCTTGCTAGAGCAGTTGACGATTGGGTCACGCCCTCTGAGGTAATTGCAGTGTGTCATCGTAGAGACCTGGGAAGCCAAGATGACGTTCGTGATCTTGCTCTTGGCCTGATCGCCCGCTTGATAGCAACGGGCCTGCTTGTGCCAGGTGATATCCGAGAGAAGGGGCACCTGCCTTGGGAATGCACGCCAGGCGAGGCCATCGTCCGCATAATCGGTGAATGGTCAGCATTTCCGGATACAGAAATGCTGAGGTCCGGCGACATAGTGTGGCTTGACGCCACACCTGAGGGGGAGCGTATCGGGGAAGCAGTTCTGCTTCGTGAGCGCCCCGCCTACTTGAAGCACATACAAGCAACAGAGAAGAGAATCGCTGCAGGGGAAAAGGACAGAGAGTCCTAAAACTAGCCCTGAAGTCAATTCGCTCGCAGGAGGGACTCCCCGGAAGAAGTCGAGTCCTACCTCGAAATCCTGGTGAACCCCTCCTTGCCGGGAAGGTATAGACCGGAGGGGCTGAGACCCCGTAATGCGACGAGCCCGTTGGAAGGCGGCGGACACCAGGAAGCCGGAGAACTGCTCGCTTGGCCGGCGCTGCGGGGAAGTGGACTTATGTGTGGGGTGAGGTCCGCATGACGGCAACATAACCGCCACGACGCCATCTCAATAATGGGTTCTTTGCTGAGAAACCTGGCCTCCAAGTTTCGCTGGCAATCGCCGTTCTCATGCTGCTCTTTGTACTGAACAGTGCGCGTGTAGCGCAGTCGTGGTTCGTTGACGTTCTGGGCATCCACATGCTGGTTTCCATCGCCCTTGTTGTCGTACTGATCAACTGGTGTGCTACCAAGGAGCGCGCGGAACGACGAGCCGGTTACACCACTCTTCGTCGTGGTGACAAGATGCTCTTCCAAAAAGACCTCTACATGAGGCGAGTCATCCGGCTGGCCTGCGCAGACTCAATCGATCGTCAGCGCTTCTCGGAGATCCTGGACAAAGCCAAGGATGAAGCGGGCGAACCCAGAGCTTTATAGCGCGTCCGCCATTTCGCCCCCTTAATCCAACCCCGCGAACGCTGTTCCAGTGACGGATAAACTAGGTGAAACTCAACGGGAGAAACTGGATGGCGAACGCCGCAAGCTTGGAGCAGGCAGCAAGAGCCCAGCGCCCATTAGTGGCCGGTCTCACGGCCTACGTCACACGGACGTGGCAGAGGCGGGCTGCTGCCGTCGCAGTTTTCTTCGCTCTATGCATCTTTTTTCTGAGCATGGCTGGTATCAAGAACTAGCTATATATGAACACCGTCTTGGTCCTTCTCGGCGTGTCAACGCTGGGGCTCTTGGGGATGATGACCTGGTGCGGTTTCAGGGAGGGGGCCGAGAAAAGGGCTGGCTACACAACACTTCCTGACGGTTATAAGAGACTTCTGCAACGCGACCCCTACATGGGTCACGTCATCCGGTTACCGGGCGCCGACTACCTCTCTTCGAAGCGCTTCAGGGAAATCATCGAAAAGACCAAGGTCGAGGCGAGCAAAGTGCGCGATTCTGCATCTCAACGTGAGTGGCTCTGAAGTTCCCGGTAGACGGTGGTGCGGAAGATGCCGAACAGTTCCGCCAGCTCCGCTTGGGTATGCTCCCCAGCATCATGGAGCGACAAAAGGTGCTTCCGTTGGGTCATGGACAGTTTTGGTTTATTGCCCTTGAGCCGGCCCTTGGCTTTCGCGACAGCCATTCCTTCACGGGTGCCCATGCGTATCAGATCCGCTTCGAACTCCGCCACCATCCCCAAGACCTTGAACAGCAACAGCCCGACCGGGTTAGTCGGGTCATGAGTGCTGCCGCCAAGACTCAGAACAACACCTTGTTGGTGAGCTCGTCAGCGATGTCGCGGGCATCAGCAAGAGAGCGCGCCAGACGATCAAGCTTGGTCACCACCAACGTGTCACCGGCCCGGCACGCAGCCATCGCTTCCCGCAACCCCGGACGCACCCGGATGGTGCCCGTCAGACCGTGATCAACGAAGATCTGTTCCTCCTTCACACCCAGGCCGAGAAGGGCATTGCGTTGGGCCGTCAGGTCCTGATCACTGGTCGACACCCTGGCATAGCCGATCTTCGTTCCATTCACCCCACCCTTGTTGCAGTAAAACCCCCGTCAACGTGCACATCATCGTACGGGTCATACGTACATAGCCGGGGCCTGTGACTTGCGGCGATAAGTAGCGGCATTTTTGCGGCGCTATTTGGCGCATCCCATAGCTCGAACGGATGCTTCCTACAACATCCGGTCAGCTTCAGCCGCTGCTGCCGCTGCCTTGCGGACTGCCACCTTCCATCCCCACACGAGGTGCTTAGTACCCACCTCAAAGTCCCGGTAGTTTGAAGCGTGGACGGTCGGCATGAGTGGGCTGTTTGCGACCACTTGCAGATTTCCCTCCGTGAAAAGCTCAATCCGTGTGAGCGCTTGCTCAGTGACTGCGAGACCCATCACATCTCGTTCCGTCGGTGGCTTCGCCCCACTCCAGGGCAGTGGCCCAACTATGAAGGTGGATCGTGCACCGACTCCTTCGCGCTTAGTCTCAACGACCTGAAGGCAGGCCCAACGCTCTCCCTCACAAGGAACAGCAATGATGTCGCCCTGCTCCAAGCGTCTACTGGTTTTTGGACTGAAGGGGAACTGGCGATTGGTCATGTCAAAAGTGTCTCAAGACGACACAAGACGGTAGGCCAAGCAAGAGGATCCTTCATCGGACGGCCGAAGCCATCGTCTATATTCGGCACGTGATGGGCGGCCAGCTCTAAACGACTATCTGCCACGTCTCGAACGCAGAAGTGCGCGTGCCTCCTTGCCCACTGTGGGGTGGTCTCGAAGTGCTTCCACAGTTGATCGCCCTTCCGCGCCTCCGACCTTGAGCAGTGCTCGGACGAAGTGAACACGCGTTGGTGCACGGGATTCGTCCTGAAGTAAGTCGGTCAGCTCCTTAAGCTGGGCTCGTGTGGCAGCAGCGGCCAGAGCAAGGGCCAGGCCCTCTTTCTCGCCCGGATTCTCAGCTCTGAGATAAAAGAGTCTTTAGCTGGTCCCAAAATGCGACGGCCGGATTGACCGCCATCGCCCGTCCCAGACTTTCCATTACCTGATCCGGGTACCCTCCACGATCAAGGTAACCAAGGAGTACCGGCAACGCGTTGCCGTAGGGCTCCGTTGTATTGGCCAGGTCCCACACGGAGGTCACGTCACACCCCACGGCTCGAAGATCTCTAACGATCGGCTGTTCAGCGCTACGGAGGGCTTGGGCGCGCTCACGGCGCGCGGCTGCTACGGCCTCGACCTTGCCCCGGTACTCCGGGTCTTCCCGAAGCAGCCGAAGTTTGAGTTCAGCCAGCTCGTCGGCCGTCATTGACCCCCTGGACGGCGTGGAAGGAGTCAATGGATCGGCCTAAACGCAGTAATGAAAGGACTCATATTCCAATCATGGCTTAGACGCCTCCGGAGTGTCCGGTGAGGGGTCCCTCAACGGACGGCGAGCTATCTAGCTCGGGGTGGATCTACTGCTTGACCTCCTACACCGCCGGCCAACGCGCGCCGGCTGCGGAGCAGTATTAGAACCTGAGAAGTACATGCCGTTATCAATGCCGCTATGGTGCCCGCTATGGCACCTATCCATGGGCCGATGAAGAATCCAATTCCCCGCAGGTCTAAACCGCGTCCTTCTGAAAGGCCTGGCACATACGGGGGTGGAACGATGGACATAATCGGCCACGCAATCAGGCGACCGCCAAACAACGCGTAGAAAATGCAGCAGCTGATGCCCAGGACCAAGTACTTGGGCTGCCATCTGGTAGCCCATTTCCTGTGAGCCGCGATTCCAATTGTGACCAAGAGCAAGGCCGGGGCAACCGCTAGAACCCAGAAACATACAAGCTCAAACTTGTCGTAATCCACGCTTTTCCCCCGGACATCCCCGTGCCCCGCTTGGTGCACCCAATCAGTGCGGGTATCGAAGTCAAGACGTCTTGTGGTCGTGGTGCAGGCTTTCATAATTCGCGCCGGGGTTCGACTTGGGACCTGGACGAGATGCCAGATAGCTGCTGGAACGAGCAAGATCCCTAGCACCAGTGGGGATGCCTTCCGCGATGATTGCTTCATCTATTTCCGCTGCAGCGGCTGTGGCATCGGCGTTTGGCACGCCTGTCGCCCTGTCCACATCGTCGGCGTGCCATCGTGGTCGCGACAGCGGCATTCACCACCCGCGACGTGGGCTGATCACGGGGCGCTGAACGATAGAGTCGGCTCATTAGTGGGCTTCCCGGGGCTGCCAAGACTTGTGGCGGCTGTAGATGTACCTAGATTCAGAAGTTTTTCGATATTCCCGTTACAGTTTGTTCGCTGCCGGACATTAACAGGGCATGAGCTTGCAAACAATGGGGGAACGCGTGGATCTGGAGAGGGAACAACGGTTCCTAGCCGCTCACGCGGCGGCCCATGACAGCATTTACCGCTATCTCAGACGCAGGACGGACGGCGCCGCCACCGCGGAGGATCTGTGCGCCGAGGTTTTCAGGATTGTCTGGGAGAAGTCCGGATACGGCGATGACCTTTCGGCGGTCGTACTTTTCGGGGTAGCCAAGAACGTCCTCCGAAACCATGACAGGTCCGTATCCCGTTCTGCCGGGCTCTTCATGGCTCTGCGGTTAGAGCGCAGTTATGGAACACCAGCTGAAGAATCCGCCGTCCTGGATGCAATCGAGCTTCTTGCCCCGAAGGAGCGGGAGGTCATACTGCTGACGTACTGGGACGGACTCACTGCCGTTGAAGTATCCCAACTCCTCAATCTGTCGGCGACTGCCGTTCGAATGCGCCTACACCGGGCACGGAAAGAACTAGGCCGAAAACTTCAAATGGAAACAGTGTCAGAAGGAGCACCAGAATGAGTCACAACCGCTCTGCTGTCGACCTGCTTTCGGCCGCTGATCCTGCGCTCATGATCACCGAGGAGGAGCTGAACCGCAGTCGCCAGCGGTCGATGTCGTTCATCAATTCGGAGGCCACTCACATCGCCGTCGGTGGATCCATCCACGACTTCCACCGGATGCCTACCAAACGCCGCTGGGGGCGTTTCGCAGTCGCCGGGCTTGCCGCAGCGGCAGTCGCAGCGAGTGTACTGGTCGGCTCGACTCTGGCGTCGCGTCCGGACGACACCGCTGCGGTTCCGACCAGCGAAGCAGTCACCCCGACGGCGACACCCACCGGTTCTGGAGAATCTTCCCTGGCGGGGGCCACTGTTACCGATTCTTTTGGCAACGTCGATTACTACACCACAGTCCCCGGTGACACGACAGCGGCGGTGGCCGCATACTTCCGCATCAACGAAAAGAAACTCGCTGAGTTCAATGGGATCCAACCGGGCAGCACGTTGGTGCCCAACACTACGCTTCGACTAATCCCTGCCCCGGGTCCGCTCACCGGGGCAAAAGGGACGGCTGCCCTGGATGCGAACGGCATACCCACTAGTTACACAATCGAGCCCGGTGACACCCTTGCCGGGATCACTTACCGGTTTGGAATCACGCAAGAACAATTGGCCGAGGCAAACAAGGTCGCATTCACCTACGAGAAGGGCAACGTCTTCTTTATCCGGGCCGGGAACCACATCCAGCTCCAGAAAAACCCTGTGGATAGCAGATCCGGCCAAGGAACGAGCATCAAGAATTCATTCGGCCAAACCATTTTCTACACCACGGTCGACGGTGACTCTTTCGATAGCCTTGGCTATAAATTCCGGTGCACCACGGACCAGTTGCTCCGGTGGAATCCGACCTTGACCGATGGTCGGCCCATCCCCGCGGGGACCAAGGTCAGGCTCATGCCCGGCGAAGTCACCATCGATGGCGCCCATGGCACTTTCACCATCGACGCCGACGGGATTCCCTTGACCTACACCACTGCGCCCGGGGACACAGAGCGCCAGATCGCTTTCCGCTTCGGAGTGCCTGAGATCGCGGATCTATCATCGGCGAACCGCCCGCTGACCGGCACCGGCCGCGTCTGGTACGCCTTCTCAGACCTGTCAGCCGGGGAACTGGTCCCCGGCCAGACAATCAGCCTCAACCTGACCAAACCAATCCACGAATGATTCTTGGAGAGTCTCGCCGCGCCACGATGGATGGGGTTCATCTACCCCTTCGTCTCCGAGCTTTCCGGTGAGGGTACGACAAAACGGACGCGGTGCATCGCTCTGATAGACGATCCGGTGTCTTGTAAACCAAAAGCTTTTCAAGACACAGGCGTCGCGGCTTGAAGGGTCAAAGCAATCGCTGTCGTGCCGGGCCGCCCTGTGTCTCGGAAAGATGTCTCATCGTGAATCGTCTCAAGTGGGTGCTGACTAGGGGTTTCTGAGGCTCAATGGCTGAGTGAGACATCTCGGGTATACGCGTGTGAGTACGTCGGGCCAGGACGCGAAGTTGCAGCTCGATGCACTGGTCGACGCCGGGGTGCAGAAGCGTGACGTGTTCGCCGACGTAACCTCCGGAAGCAAGGTAGCTATTGAGCGGCCCGGGATGAAGAAGCTTCTTGCGTATGTGGAGCCGGGCGATACCGTCGTGGTCTGGCGGGTGGACAGGCTCGGCCGGTCCTTGATTGACGTTTTGAACACGGTGAACCTGCTGCGGGAACGCGGCGTGCAGCTGAGGTCCATCTCGGATGGAATTGACCCCGCAACAACGTCGGGCCGTCTGATGCTGAACATGCTCGGGGACTGCCCCCGGTTTTGTTGACTCCTTGACCTAGCGAGCTTGTGCTCGTGGAAGGATGTTGACCATGCCCACGGCTTATGGGGCGGAGTTCCGCCAGGATGTTATTGATGTGGCCCGCAAGGGCGAGGCGCCGCTGGCGCAGATAGCGAAGGATTTCGGGCTTTCGGTCACGACGCTCAAGCGCTGGATTGCCATCGCCGACCGTAAGGAATCCGGGGCCGGCCCGGCGGCGACGGAGTCGGCCGAAATGCGGGAGCTGAAGAAGCGGAACCGCCTGTTGGAGCAGGAGAACGAGATTCTGCGCCGGGCCGCGGCCTATCTGGCCAGGGACATAAACCCAAAATGATCTACCCGCTGGTCACGGATCTTGCCGCCGACGGTGTTCCCGTGGCGGTGACCTGCAGGGTGTTGGGATTCAGCAAGCAAGGCTATTACCGGTGGAAGGCGAACCCGGTGACCGAACGGGACTGGATCGATGCGCACCTCGTCAACGCCGCCCGGGACATTCACGCCGAGGATCCTGCGTTCGGGTACCGGTTCATCGCCGATGAGCTCCCGGAGAAGGGCATCGAGGCGGGTGAGAACAGGGTCCAGCGCCTGTGCAGGGACCACGGCATCTGGTCAGTGTTCTCGAAGAAGCGGGGCCTGAACCGGAAGCCGGGGCCACCGGTCCACGACGACCTGGTGGAGCGGGACTTCACCGCCGCCGCCCCCAACGAGCTGTGGCTGACGGACATCACCGAACACCCCACTGCCGAGGGGAAGCTTTACCTCTGCGCGGTGAAGGACGTCTACTCCGGAAGGATCGTCGGCTACTCGATGGACTCGCGGATGAAGTCCTCGCTTGCCGTCGCCGCCTTGGAGAACGCGGTGCGGGCGCGCCGCCCGGCAGGGACAGTGGTGCACTCGGATCGAGGGCCCCAGTTCCGGTCCCGTCGATTCGTCGAATCACTCCGGCACAACGGGCTCACCGGATCGATGGGCAGGGTCGGGGCGTGCGCGGACAATGCCGCGATGGAATCGTTCTTCTCGCTGCTGCAGAAGAACGTACTGGACCGTCAGCGGTGGCTCACCAGGCAGGACCTCCGGCTGGCCATCACGACTTGGATCGAAAGGACCTACCACCGCCGGCGACGGCAAAGACGGCTAGGAAAACTCACGCCCATCGAATATGAAACAATCAACCGGACCGCGCTCACTGCGGCCTAAGACCCCGAGTCAACAAAAGCCGGGGCAGTCCCTATCCATATTTTGCTTTCGGAATCCAGTCAATGACGCGGGATCCCAGACGCCGCGCGCATGACAAGCGCCCTTTTTGAGTTCGTGCTAGCCTCCCTCGTTCAACACAAGATTTGATTTTGGGGGTTTTATGAATAGCTCAGCGTCGGCAATCGGATCCGGTCGGATGAAAATTACGCGTCCGGTAACGCTGTTGGTAGCAGCGCTTCTCTCGCTGGTCTTTGTGATCATGGCGTCAACAGCGGCTCAGGCTTACACCCGCCGCTATCACGCTGATTTCAACTACGCGAACCAAGTTCGTGGCAGTGGTTTCATTGACTACTTGTCGGGCGGGAGAACCCATGTCGGGTACACGCCGCCCCTGGGGTTCCAGTCCTGATCCTATGGGGGAACGTACAACTATGCCAATGGCAACTCCTACATGACAGGTGGCGCCCAGGGCGAAGCCTGGTCCAACTACACCCATGATCCGTACCGTTATGGCGAGAGTAAGTGCTGGTGGAACACCTCTTACCCCGAAGCCCGACATAACCCGCAACTTCTTTGCGAGCAATACATTGGCTAGTCAGAAATCAGAATTCCCTGGGGGACACAATGAAGTTTTCTAAAACATCTGCCGCACTCTTCACCATTGGAACCGCTGCGGTTGTCAGCATCGGCGTCGGGGTTTCCCCGGCGCTTGCCGGCGAGCAGCGGAGCATCGCAGGAACAGACCTCGTACCTGTTCTCGCCACCGCGCAGATCGATGCGGACTTGGCGTCTGCCGACAAATTGGGCAAAGCAATCCTCGCCCATGTGGACAAAGACTCCGTCCGGGTAATAGCGGTTGATGACAAGGCAATATATTCATCTGCTCTGGATCACTCTGGCCGTGAAGTTTGCCTCATCGTCCAAACAAACACCGCGAACAATGCGAGCACAGCATCGTGCATCGCCGTTGAAAAGTTTGTGCACAGCGGTCTGACGACCATGGCATCGGGCGAGGACCCTGATTCGAAAGTCGTTGCTCATCTTGTGCCGGCAGACGTTGATACCAGCGCCCTGATGCCTGTAACTGCAAAACGCTCAGCCGCGACGCCCAACCAGTCGCGCTCAGAGGGAACAGGGCAGCTTGTTCTCCAGCGCCCCAATGACGGACTCCCGGCTGTCAGCGTCCTTCCCGTCGAAGGCAAAGAGGACACTTTCACGCTCGTGAAGTTCCCGGAATAGGAATCAAATGGCTCTCCGAACACTACTATCCAGCCTCACCAGCCTGGCCGCCCTCACCATCGTTGGGTACGTCGGCATATTCATCGAAGCCAGCCGAGGGGGCTTCATCGTTGACCTTCTAGGTAGACCAACGGCCGGCGTACCACCGCGTTTCCCATGGGAGCTCCAATTTGTCATCGTAGCTATCAGCTTCACAGCCGTCCTCTTGATACGCCAGATCCTCAGTGGCCTCACCGGGCTCGGCAGAGTCATCGCCACCCTCGTTCCTGCTGCGCTTCTGATCGTGTCCTATGCCATCGGAGCGACGGCCGAAGGCGGCGAAGCCCTGGTGGGCAACGTTCTGCTCAGAAGCTACATCGGTGGCTCACAATCGCAGATGGTGCTCCTCGCAGTAGGGGCGCTCTTGGTAGCGTCTCTGAGCTCCACGAAACGAGTAACGCCAACGTCTGAGAAGACATTGGTCTCCTCTCCGGAATGATCATCCGGCGCAGGTAGAACCAAAGCGTTTGGGTCAAAAGAGAGAGCCCGTACCCCTTTCGGGGTACGGGCTTTCTCTTTTCGATTCAGGGGCCGGGGAGGAACCGAAGGCGAGGGTAACGGCTGGCAATCCGGCTCAATGCCGGCCCCGGACTGCAGCTGCATACGGAAGGAAAGCAGGACGCCGGGAGGTTACTACAGGCCACGCGAAGGTCAAGAAGTCACATGAGCTGAAAGCTAGCGACCTTAAGCCATCGGAGATTGGGCATCGGAAAGATCATCGGTTCCAGTCGTGGATCGTATACCGGTATCTGAGCATGTACTTTCGAGGCCAAAGGGCAGACCTCCGGGCCCAACTTCATTCAAGAAGGGCTTTGCGTCCCTCCTCGGTGAGGTGTGAGACGAATGCCGAGCAGGCCACGAGTGCATACTTGGCAAGAGCCTTGTCGGCTTTCCAGACATAATGGCTTGATGGGGTATTCAGAAGTTGTAGCCACAGCAGCTTTTCTACTGGCACTCTTTGTAGCTTGGCGGACGTGGCGCTGGGATAGAGCGGTCATCACGGTCTCGGGCACGCAATGGCTGGGTGGTCTTGGAACGGCCGAAACCGACAAAACTTCCTTTAGCGTTGAGGTCTCCAACACGGGCAATCATGCCACTCAGATTTTGTCTGCTTTTTGGCAGATCGATGGCAGCAACCCATCTGTTCGGACGATACCGGCCTCTCACGGAGGAGGAGGTGTGGAGGCGCTTTTCGAGCCCCCTAGTTCAGCAAAGGAACCAGAACTGCCCTTTGTTCTCGACCGAAACCGGCGAGAGGCCTGGGACTTCGAGATGCGCCTGGAGGGTCTGGGGGACTACGAAGCCATCACTAGGATCCGTCCAGCGGTTGAGTACATTTCGCGGAAGCGAAAGCACTTGGCGTATGGGCCGTGGCAAAAGCCCAAACTGCTTCAGGACGGCAGAATTCAGTAATCCTCAACTTCGCCGTCGACACTCATCCGATCTGAGCACTCTTTGTCTACTGATGTGAACAGCTGCTTAGCCAGGTAATGAAGGCGTCGGCAAGTAGATCAGGTTTGATCGCCCGCGGCTGGCTTAGCGGAAACCATGTCGAAAAAGGTGGCGGCTTGCGCTTCGGTCAGGTACTGGAAGCTCTGTGGCGGGCGAACCGTTTCTCCGAGCTTCGTAAGAGGTTGGGGTTCATCGAATTTTTTGGCAGAGCCGACGACAATCCCTGTTCTCAGTTTTTTGTGTGTGTAGTAGTCAAAGAACCGGTCCTTGGAGATGCCCCCTACATTCCTGAATTGATTCCAGAGGTCCCTGGGAGAGGTGGTTGATTGTCTTGAGACTTCAAACCATCCCAGCAGAGACCCCACCGGTAGGGTGGCATAAATCAGAACGTGGCTGACGTCGGCTGCCACAGGCCGTTTCCGGAATTCGACGGACTTGTCTCCGGATAGGATCGCGTCTGCGAACTCGGGACGGATCGACATCAGGGCTACGCGTCCTGCAGTGATTTCGCCCATTGCAATCCATCCTCGGTCTTGATCTGTGCAATTGATTGAGGGGAGTCCGAAAAGACGTTCAGCATTCGAAGTTCTTCGCGGCCGACAGCCTTGTCAAGGACCTGGTCGAGTCGAAACTTGATAGCTAACAGACCTTTGGAGCTCATCTCTTTTAGTTCTTCCGCGGTGTACACGGTTCGTGCACCAGCGAAGCTGAGGACTTCGGAAAGCTCCGCAGTCCTAAGCGTCTGCTCGACGACGCCAACGGCTTGGACAGCTTGCCTTTCGTGAGTCCTCAGGAAGAAGAGCGTATCGCCTGGCCTCAGCGTCTTAATGGGGGAATGACAGATGTAGACCTTACGGACTGCGTTACCGTACGTCGAATCGAACAGTGATAGTTGGGGCTCGGAGGCTGGGAACAGCATGCTGTGATATTCGGGGATGATCGGCACCACGAAGGCTCTGTCCACCAGCCTGCGGCCTGGACCGTATCGACGGTTGTATTCCAAAGGATCAGTTGGAGGCTCAGCCTCTACCCCAGGGTTGAGTATTTTCACTAAGACAAGGTCCTCTGACGGAGCAGCCTTGCGTCCTGAGTCGAAGAAACCAAACTCTCTAAGAAGCGCCAGAAGCGGCTCCTGTTTCTCGGAGGACTCAATGAAACATCGGTCGAACGAACCAGCACGGGCGTATGCGATAACTGCCTCCAGCATCGTCTCTCCCAGCTTCCTGCCTTGGCTGGCATCTGCAATCTTGAATGTGCAAATTTTGAGGCTATTGCTGGGCAGGCCCTCGTCCTCCGGCACCTGTGGTGCCAGCACAGCAATGCCCCTGACGTCAGAGCCACTACCGATAACCAGGCACTTTCTCCGCTGGGCCACCACCTTGTCCTGCCACCACTGGTCGAAATTGGGGTAGTCCTCTCCCAAAGATTCGAAAAAGCCTTGGTGAGGGTCGATGGTGTGGGGCGCAACGTCATCGACACTTTAATGAGGGGGGAGGTGCCCCTTCAGCGCCCCTAGTGCATCTTCCAGTGTCATCACACGTTCTTGAAGCCCGAGCTGGGTTGCGTGTGCGAGAAGGCGCCGATCCTCGGTAACGAGCCACGATGCTGCGTTGCGTTCGAGAGCCAAGAGCAAAGCAGCATCCACCCCGTCGTTGCTCCGGGGATCAAGGCTGCGGCTGTAGCCGGCAGATGCCAGGAAATCTTCAGTCAAGGAAAGTCCTTCCAAGAAGGAGTACTTTCCCAGTTGGTTTTGGCGGCGCTGCCACAACGTCTCATTCTGGATGCGTGCAAAGTCGTATCGCTGGTTTTCGATGATCCAAACCTGCCCGCCGGCTGCGTGAATCATCCGGTACACGGAAGAGGCCTTGGAATGGTTCACATGGTGGGCATTGCTATCGCCTTCAATGGCCACGACAATGTTGGTGTCCAAAATGACTCGCAACGTGTCTTCCACAAGTTCGGACTTATTGTCTATCTGTTCCCCATTTCTAAGATGCCAAGTCCCGCCGCCGGACCACGTGCGATAACGGCCTTTTGCAAGGCTATCCGGTCGGCGAATAGTAACGCCGGAAGCCTCACGCAGGTTTACGAGATCTCTGACAAGCTATGTCAGGAAGTGCGGATGGCTATGGCCCGTGACCCTTCCGACACCAGGGCTTCGGCCGCGGCTTTGGCGTCCTGGTACGTTTCGGCTTCTGCTTCTACGTGGCTGAGTTGGCCGTTGCTGGCTTCGATGGTCAGTGTCACTTTCACGCCCAAAATTTTAGGACGCCACAACAACGCGGAGTTGATCCAGTGCCGTCAGCAGGGGCGTGGGGTCCCGCGTCTCGCGTAGGTCTACAGGGCGCCGGCCGTCCAGGGTGGGGGAGGGGATCATCATCCACAGCGCGAAGTAGTTGTGGGGGATCCGCAGCTCCATGGACCGCTCGAACAGTCCGGTCACCACGGGGTTGAGGGAACGGTCGGGAAGGAATTGGTAGCCGGGGCAGAACGTGTCCTCATCGATGAACACCCGAAATAACCGCCGCATGATGGGTCCGGGATACACGGGCCCGGTTGCGAGGCGTTCCTGGACCTGTTCGAGGCTGGGGAGTCCGAACTCGGACTTGGTTCTTTCCCACAGCTGGTCCGGGACAGGCGCGCGGTACAGGTCAGGTGGCATCAGGTGATGGATTCGATCTGCCAGGTTTCGGCCAGTGGTTCACGGCGCAGCGTAAACGTCCGCAACTCCGAGTCCCCGGTAGGGGGCCTGGCTTGAACTTGCCAGTGTTCGACGCTGACCAGGTCACCGGTGCCCACGGCGGCGCGGGTGTGGGTCTCCCACCATGCGTCCCTGCCGTACCAGTGACCGGTGTGGACGTCAGGATCGACCATCCAGATTTGCCCGTCGTGGCGGATCGCCAATGGCGTCCCGTCAGTGCTGAACCGGACCTGGGCCTCCGGGAGGGCTAGATGTGATGAAGGCATGTTGTTGCCGTCCCCCAAATGATCAGGTCAGAGAGTGCAGGGACGCTGGTATCCGGGTAGTCAGGATTATCCGCTTGCAGGACCACCCCGTGGGGTGTGACCCGCAGCCGTTTGATCGTCAGTTCACCGTCCAGGACAGCGATCACCACTGAGCCGTCCTTGGGTTCCAGCGCACGGTCCACCAGGAGCTCGTCACCGACGCTGATGCCGGCCTGCTCCATGGAATGGCCGCTCACCCTGACGATGAACGTGCTGGTCACGTCCTTGATCAGGTGCTCATGGAGGTCGATCCGGTCGTCAAAGTAATCCTGGGCAGGGGACGGATACCCGGCCGCCACCGCCACCGGTGAAACCGCCACTGCGTCCCCCTGTTCGGGGTAGACGACCCCAGCGACCGACCCTGTGCCTGCTGGCCGCCTTCGGGAGGGAGCGGCCGGTAGTTGAAGCACGGAGGAGCGGCTAGTGTGGGCGCATGACGACTCGAGTCAATGAACGTACCGCACTGGTCACCGGGGCAACGGCGGGACTGGGGGCGGAATTCGCACGCCAGCTCGCCGAGTCCGGCCACCATCTGGTTCTGGTGGCCCGCGACGAACAGCGGCTGAAGGAAAAGGCCGCGGAACTCGAGCGCGACTTCAGTATCTCGGCGGAGACCCTGGCCGCTGACCTGACCACCGACGTCGGGGTGGCGGCGGTGGCGGACCGCCTCAGGGACGCAGCCAGGCCCGTGGACGTGCTGGTGAACAACGCCGGAATCGGGCTCTTGAAATCGTTTGAAGACAACGACGTGGACGAGGAGCGGAAGCATTTGCGGCTCCACGTCCAAACGCCCATGGAACTGAGCCATGCGGCGCTTGAGGTCATGTTGCCTCGGGGTGAGGGCCGGATCATCAACGTGGCCAGCGTTGCGGCCTTCGCCAACCGGGGCACGTATTCAGCAGCCAAAGCCTGGCAGGTGACCTTCAGCCGCTGGGCCAATACCTCCTACGGGAAGTCCGGCGTGCAGGTCACTGCCGTGTGCCCGGGATTCACGCACACCGAATTCCACGACCGTATGGGCATGGATAAATCCGTGGCTCCCCGGTTCCTGTGGCTCACGGCGGAGCGGGTGGTCCGTGAAGGGCTGGCGGACAACAAACATGGCAAAGCGGTGTCCATTCCTACCCGCCGCTACAAGGTGCTGAGCTTCTTTGCCCGTATCCTCCCCGCGCAGCTGACAGCAGGCCCGCCGCGCCGTCCGCTGAAACCCTAGCCGCTGGAACCCCAGCCGCTGGACCCTTCATAAAAAGCGGGGTTCACGCCACCCTGTTCCGCCGCTGAACTATTACGGCAACCGCGATCCCCACCACCGCGCCAACGAACGTCTCCACGGCACGCTCCAGCACCAGCACTCCGGGATCCATCGGGGAGGCGAGTTGGGCGATCAGCAGGACCACCGGAGTGAAGAACACCATGGCCCAGCCGTAATGCCGCGCCATGAAGAGTTCGGTGGGGAACTGGCACAGGATAACCACCACGGCAAGCACCACCGCGGAGTGCCCCGGAAAGTACTGCAGCGGTGACAACGGGCTGGGGAAAAGTACGACGGCGACCACCACCAACCCGAGGAACGTCCCCACGATCCTGTGGATGCCCCGGTGGACGCGGCTCGGGAGGTCGGCGCCGGCCAGCGGGACAGCCGCAGCGGCCATGGCCCAGTGCGGATGGCCGCTGCCGCTGAGGACACCGATGGCCCCGGCTGCGCTCACCGCCAGGGAGTAACGTGCGGCGTGGATCAGGGCTGCCTGCCGCAGGGGCCCGCGGAGGGCCGGCACGTTCCGGCCCGCTCCCGGCACCCAGCGCCGGTACCGGGCCCAGCCGGCAAAGCCGACCACAATGGAGAACAGGGCCGATCCCGCACCGATGAGTACCGCCGTCGTCAACTGAACATTGGTGGGTACCGACGCGCAAGCCCCCAAGGCCAGGATGCCGAAGAACGGGCCGATCGGCTTGAGGCTTACAGCATCCGCATACAGGGATCCGATTCCCGCGAACAGGGTTGCCACCAGCACCAGCCACCACGAATGAATGTGGTTGACGGACAGGACGGCCCCAATGGTCAGCCCGCCCACCAGGATCAGCGCGGCCTGCGCCTGGTGTTTGAGCCGGAGCTGATGGGATTCATTGCGCCCGTACATGCCCGTCAGCGCGCCGAACACCGCGTACAGCATGAGGTCCGGGCGTCCCATGAGGACCAGCACCAAGGCAGGGACTGCGACGCTCAAGGCAACCCTGACTGCGGACAGGCGATCGTTGTTGGCCGGGCCCAGGCGGTGCAGTTGGCGGGCATACGCCATGATTGCGGGCACAGGGAACACCACCAATCGATCAGGGATTATCTCTGAAATTAGCAGTGCTCCAGCATGCCCGCCATAAGCCCGGTCACAAGTGGTAGCAACTTCTGGGAAGATCAAGCTATGCCTGTCGCCTTCGTCTGCCGCACCCGCTCCAATATGCCGCCGCAGGAGCTCTTTGACCTTTCGCGGAACATCGATGCCCACGTGGGTTCCATGACCAAGAGCCGGGAGAAAGCAATCGCCGGCGTCACCACCGGCCTGATCTCGGAGGGCGACACCGTCACCTGGCAGGCCTGGCACCTCGGCGTCCGGTTCCGCATGACCAGCAGGATCGTACGGATGGAGGCCCCGTCGTCGTTCTCCGACGAACAGGTGAAGGGCCCCTTCAAGTACCTCCGCCACACGCACGAGTTCCGGCCGGACGGCACCGGCACGCTCATGGTGGACACCATCGAGTTCGCGGCGCCCTTCGGGCTGCTGGGCCGTGTGGTGGAGAAGCTGGTGCTGGGCCGCTACATGCAGAACCTCATTGAAAAGCGCAACGAGTTCCTGGTCGCCCAGGAGCAACAGAACGACCCGCTGCAATGATCAGGCTGGCGCATTCGGATGATCTGGTGATCCTCCAGGACATTGAACGCGCTGCGGGCCAGGCTTTCCGTGCGCTTGGAATGGACCAGATCGCGGACGATGATTCATTTACCCTGGCGCAGCTTCATCAGTACGCCACGGCGGGCCGGGCATGGGTCTATGTTGATGGGTTGGATTACCCGTTGGCCTATCTCTTGGCGGACATCGTGGACGGTGAGGGCCACGTGGAGCAGGTGAGCGTCCACCCGGATCATGCTCACCAGGGCCTGGGCCGCGAGCTGCTGCATGCCGCGCGCGTTTGGGCCCGGGGCCACGGGATGCACCGGCAAACGCTGAGTACTTTCCGGGATGTGCCGTGGAACGCCCCGTACTACCGTCGCCTTGGATTCGAAGTGCTCGACGCCGGCAGCTGGGGTCCGGAGCTCACCCGCCTCATGGAGCACGAGGCGGAGTTGGGTCTGACCCGTTGGCCCCGCGTCGCCATGTGGCGCCCGGTGGTTCCGCCGCAGTAATCCCGGCGATCTCTGGCATGCGCCGAGTCTACGAGGTCCGGGCCCGTTCCACATCGGCAGCGCTCGCAGCCTCACCACGTTCACGGAGCCCGGCAATCACACCGTCGACGTCCGCGGCAGGACGGTTCTGGCTCAGCTTGGCCTTGGCGTCCACCCGGGAAATCAAGAGTTCGACGCCGACAATCGCCCTCAGTTGGCCGGCGATGAAGCGCTGGGGCGCGTCCTCCACGCTCCACGGGTCCCGCATCCCGGCCTCGTGGTGATTGGAGAGCCGGCGGACGTGCCTGCCCAGCCACTCGGCATCGTCGTGGATAACAAGCTGACCGTAAACGTGGGCAGTGGAGTAATTCCACGTGGGCACCACCCGGCCGTGCTCCGCTTTGGACGCGTACCAGGACGGCGAAATGTAGGCGTCGGCACCTTGGACGATCATCAGTGACTCGCCGATCGCTGGTGAGGACCACTGCGTGTTATTGCGGGCCATATGTGCGTGCAAGGCGCCGTGCTCACCCACCGTAGGCTCATAAACAAACGGCAAGAGCGTGGCCAGCAGCCCATCCTCAGACATGGTGACCAGATTGGCGGCACTGGCTCCGGTCAAGAGCGAGTCAACAGCCTCCGGGGATGCGGCAAAGTGCGCTGGGGTGTACATGGTTGTTCCTTTCAGAACCGGAATGGTCAGGAGTTCGACGGCGGGTTGAGGCGCACGCGGACAGCGGCGCCGGCGCAGATGATCACCGCCAGGCCACCCACCACGGTGGTCCAGGTGATGGACTCGCCCAGCAGCAGCCCGGCCCACGCAATGGTCATCACGGGTTGGACCAGTTGGATTTGGCTTACTTGGGCCATGGGGCCGATCGCGAGGCCCCGGTACCAGGCAAAGAAGCCCAGGAACATGCTCACCACCCCCAAATAGGCAAAGGAGAGCCACTGGGCGCCGGATGCGGAGGGCAGTCCGGAGCTGAGCGAAACCACAGTCAGGGCGATCATCACTGGGGAGGCGACCACCAGCCCCCAGGAGATGGTCTGCCAGGATCCGAGTTCGCGGGCCAGCAGGCCACCTTCTGCGTAGCCAACAGCAGCGGCAAGCACGGCAGCCAGCAGGAGCAGGTCCGCCCAGTGGAGCGAGCCGAACCCTCCGGACTGGACCAGTGCAAAGACCAAGGCCGCGACCACTCCGGTGAGCGTCAGGACCCAGAACAGGGGACGCGGGCGTTCCCGTCCGCGAATCACGGCCGCTGTGGCTGTGGCAGCCGGGAGCAGCGCGATCACCACCGCTCCATGGCTGGCTGAGGTGCTGGTGAGGGCAAAAGTTGTCAGCAGCGGGAAGCCTGCAACCACACCTCCGGCCACCACGGCCAAACGCACCCATTGGGAAGCGCGGGGCAACCGCTGCCCGGTAAAGCCCAGGGCCAATGCCGCCAGCAGTGCGGCGACCACGGCCCGGCCGGCTCCAATGAACAGGGGAGACATGCCATCAACAGCCACGCGGGTGAAAGGAACTGTGAAGGAAAAGGCCAGGACGCCCAGCAGGCCCCACCAGATTCCGGTGGATGTGCGGGCGGATACCACTGCCCGCGAATGAATAGTAGCGCTACTATTGTGACTCATGAACAACGATAGCAGTTCCCGGATCGCCCTGCGATTGAAAGAGTGGATCTCGGATGCAGCACCCGGCGCGAAGCTGCCATCAACCCGGCACCTGGTGGCCGAGTACCAAGCGAGCCCGGTGACAGTCCAAAAAGCCCTGCGGACCCTCACGGCGCAAGGCCTGATTGAAAGCCGCCCCGGCGTTGGGACGTTCGTCCGCGCATTCCGGACAGCGAGGCCGTCGGACTACGGCTGGCAGACGGCTGCCCTGCGATCGGCCCAGGCCGCGCGTCCGCTGAACTCAGCCGCCATGCGGAGCGCTTCCAACAACGTCATCGCGTTCCACTCCGGCTACCCGGACCGTGACCTGCTTCCGGAACGTCTGGTCCGCGCAGCACTGACCCGCGCAGCCCGCGGCGAGGCAGCCTTGTCCCGGCCTCCGGCCCAGGGTATCCCCGAGCTGCAGTCCTGGTTCGCCAATGAGCTCAGTACCTCAACGCCGGTTGGCGTGACGCCGCCCCAGCCCAGCGACGTCGTGGTTCTTCCCGGCAGCCAAAGCGGCCTCAGCTCGATCTTCCGCGGGCTGGTGGGCCACGGCCAGCCTCTGCTGGTGGAATCGCCCAGCTATTGGGGTGCGCTGCTGGCTGCCGGCCAGGCGGGCGTGAAGGTGATTCCAGTTCCCAGCGGTCCGGAGGGGCCGGATCCCGAAGAGCTGGACAGGGCTTTTGAGGAGTCCGGTGCCAGGCTGTTTTATGCGCAGCCCAATTTCGCCAATCCCACGGGTGCCCAGTGGGCGGCACGTCGTGGCGAGGAAGTGCTGAAGATTGTCCGCAGGCATGGAGCCTTCCTGGTGGAGGACGACTGGGCCCACGACTTCGGCATCACGGCACCCTCTGTCCCGATCGCGGCCAAGGACGACTCCGGGCACGTGGTGTACATCCGCTCGCTGACCAAGAGCGTGTCACCGTCCATCCGGATCGCTGCGGTGATCGCGCGCGGCCCGGCACGTGAACGGATCATGGGCGCGCAGGCGGCCGAGTCCATGTACGTCAGCGGCCTGCTCCAGGCGGCGGCCCTGGACGTGGTCACGCAGCCGGGCTGGCAGACGCACTTGCGCGGCCTCAAGCACCAGCTCCAGTCCCGCCGCGACCTCCTGGTGACCAGCCTGCGGGAGCATGTTCCGGAGGCACACCTGAGCCACTTGCCAAAGGGCGGCTTGAATCTGTGGCTCCGGATGCCGGACGGGTTCGACGTCGGGCAACTCACCGCCGATTGCGAGGCCGCGGGCGTCCTCATTGCGGCCGGGACGGAATGGTTCCCGGCCGAACCGGAGGGGCCCTATATCCGGCTCAACTTTGCCGGCCCCAACCCGGGAGCGTTCCCCGAAGGGATGCGGATCATGGGCGGGAAGGTGCGGGGGTTGCTGGGATCCTGACGCGATCCCGTCGCCCGCCCGCTATCCCGTCGCGGGGCAGCAACGCAGGCGCGGGGGAGCGACGGGGTTGCGGGGCAGCAACTCAGGCGCGGGGCAGCGACGCGGGCGCGGCCGCAACCGGCCGCCGTCGTGCGCCCTTAAACGCCGCAGCCACCCCCGCCAAGGAGAGCGCCTTGGTGGTGGTGGCTGCGGTGGGCGGCCGGTGGCCGCGAACTAACGGTGTGGCATGCAGAAGTCGCAGGCTTTTCCCTTAGGCGGGCGTCATGTCCTTGTTGCCCTTCCGGAACGATGAATCATCGATGGGCTGGCCATCGAAGGGCATCTGATCCAGGTTGATCAACGGGTTGGTGTCCTGGGTTTCCACCAGTTCACGTGCTTCTGCCTGCGTGTCCACGCTGGGCATGGAGCCCGGCAGCGGGCGGCGGGCCGATTCCGGCAGGAAGAAGATGGCAATGGCGCCGATGATCGAGGTACCCATGAGGTAGTACGCAGGCATCATGTCGTTGCCCGTACCTTCAATAAGTCCCTGCACAATGAACGGCGTGGTTCCACCGAAGATCGCAACGGAGAAGTTGTAGGCAATGCCCATTCCGCCGTAACGGCTGGAGGTGGGGAACAATGCCGGCAACGCGGAGGCCAGGTTGGCCACATAGAACGTCACGGGGAAAGCGATCAATGCCAGGCCGGCCAGCGTGGACCAGATCTCACCAATGCCAATGAGCATGAAGGCCGGGATGGAGAACACCACGGTGCTGCCCGCGCCAACCCACAGGACAGGGCGGCGGCCAATACGGTCGGAGAGCCGGCCGGTGAGGGGAATGCAGATGGCCATGACCACAAGGACCGGGATGGTCAGCAGGGTGCCGTGGACGGGATCGTAGCCCTTGGAGTCCGTGAGGTATGTGGGCATGTAGGACGTCAGTGCGTAGCCAACAATGTTCGCTGCAGCAGCCAGGATCATGGCCAGCAGGATCTGGCGCCAGTATGCCTTGATGATGCCCATGGGTCCCTTGGCAGCAGCAGCATCCTGCGATGCCGCATCCTTGGCGGACGCTTCCTGGGCATCAAGGGTGGCCTGGAACTGCGGGGATTCCTCGATCTTGCTGCGGAAGTACACGGCGATCAGGCCCAGCGGACCTGCGATCAGGAACGGAATCCTCCAGCCCCATTCCTCCATGGCTGCCTGTCCCAGCGTGAGCTGCAGGACGGAAACCAGCGCGGCGCCCAGGGCGAAGCCGATGTAGCTGCCCATATCCAGGAAGCTGGCGAAGAATCCGCGGCGCTTGTCCGGGGCGTACTCGCTCACAAAGGTGGTGGCACCGGCGTACTCGCCGCCGGTGGAGAAGCCCTGGATCAGCTTGAGGATCACCAGCAGCGCTGCGGCCCAAATGCCGATCTGCGCGTAGCCGGGCAGGAGGCCGACGGCGAACGTACTTGCCGCCATGATCATCAGTGTTGCTGCAAGCACCTTCTGGCGGCCCACTTTGTCGCCAAGCCAACCGAAGACGATGCCGCCCAGGGGTCGTGCGATGAAGGTCGCGGCGAAGGTGCCCAGCAGGAAGAGTGTCTGGACCGACGGGTCCGCTTCCGGAAGGAAGACGGGGCCCATGGTGGTGATGAGGTAGCCGAACACGCCGACGTCGTACCATTCCATGGTGTTGCCGACGATGGTGCCGCCGAGTGCTTTGCGAAGCATCGGCTTGTTTACCACGTTGACGTCGGACTCTTTGAGCCGGCGCCTCGGGCGAAGCTTGGTCTTCTTCGCCGCGTTCTTTACTGCGTTCATTGCGTTTGCGGCGGCCGGGTTACGGCCTGCCGCTACCTTGTGTCCTGTGGCGTTCCTTGCGCCATCCGGAGAGACGGTGTTGCTTTGGTCTGTGGGCATTTGGGCTTCTCCTAGGGAGGTCATTTGCTTGCGACTTCTGCTGCCCCGCTCTGGGCAGGCCTTCAATTTTACGCGTTTTGCCCGGAAAACCCGAGTTGGGAGCGAGTTTTTTGGGTGTTTGAGGCTTCAAATTGCCTAGGTGTGTTCCATCTCATTACCCGCTTTTACCCCGCTATCACGCGGAAGTCGAGGGGTTCTTGCCTCCAGGAGACCGTTGTTACCAAATTGTTTAGCAGAGCCCACTTAACATGCTGATATCGGCCCCAAAAGCTGACGGATAAGGGCCCTTAGGGTGCCGTTCCCAGGACCATCGTGGCGTCGAATTCATTGTCCCACTTCACTGCTCCGGAGAGTCCTGAGCTTGCCAGAATCCGGGCCGTGGCCTGCGCCTGCCGACGCGACGTTTCGATCAAAAGCGAACCTCCCGGTGTCAGCCAATCACGTGCGTCCAGCGCCACCCGACGCTGGACCGCCAAGCCGTCAGCACCGCCGTCGAGCGCCACCAGCGGTTCATGCAGCCGCGCTTCCGGAGGCATCATGTCGATGGATCCGGTAGGGACATAAGGGGCGTTGACCACCAGCACGTCAACGCGTCTGCGGAGGTGTCCGGGAAGGGCGCGGTAGAGGTCGCCCTGATGGACCTGGCCGCCGCGGGCCTCGACATTCCGGCGGGCGCACCGGACAGCAACGGTGTCGATGTCCGCAGCATGCAGTTCCAGCCCGCCCACCAGCTCGGACAAGGCTGCGCCCACGGCGCCGGAACCACAGCAAAGATCCACGACGACGGCCCCCGGCTTAGCGATCGCGGCAGCTTGGCGGACCAGGAACTCCGTGCGGCGGCGGGGCACAAAGACGCCGGGATCCACGGCCATGCGCAGTCCGCAGAACTCAGCCCACCCAATAATGTGTTCCAGGGGCAGTCCGTTCACCCGTTGCTCAACCATGCCGGCCAACTCCTCCGGCGATTCCGCTGCGCCGAGCAGCAGGCGGGCCTCATCCTCGGCAAACACGCAGCCGGCAGCCCGCAGGGTGGTGACGATCAACGCACTCCGGATCACGAGTGCCATGCTAGTCCAGGGGTTCACAAACCTGCAGCCGATTGGTTAGGGTATGTCCCATGGGAACACTGATTTTTGAGTAGACCGGCCCGCGCCTTTCCATAGGCCCGCTGCACGCGTCTCAAAGACAAGAATCCACGCCTGTTGAGGCTTGCCTCCACGCCGTTCCCGTTGTCTGCGCATTCCTTTGAACGTTCAACACACGGGATACGTGTCTCTTCAGGGCTCACACACTTTTAGGAGTCCACATGACTGCCAACCCGTCAGATAACAACACACAGCCCGCTTCCGGCGGCATCAAGTCCAAGCTCACCGACGCCCAGAAGGCAATGCTTGCCAGCAAGTCGGGCGGGGGAGCGCCCGCCGGCTGGCAGAGCACCGGAAAGGGGCACAAGCCCACCTCCACCAGCGGCAAGCAGGCAAAGACCGAGAAGAAAGTCCGCTGGTAAATCCTTACCGCACAGCATCATCCGCACACTGCACAACCCGCACACTGAAAGGGAAGAATCATGACTGCCAACCACTCAGCAGAAAACATCAATCCTGAAGTAGCGAGCCATCTGGTGGAGTCCATGGACATGGCACCCATGCCGGAACCGGCAGCCGTGGCCATGACGTTGGGGACGGACCAAACCCGCCAGTGGCCGGACGGAAACGGTAAACACCGCCACTCCAAGGACCGCGAGCAAGCGCACGGCCGGATGGGCCAGGGTGCGGCTGTTACGGCCACCCACCGGACCAGCCGGCCGCAGATGCCGCACTCGTCCTAAGCTCCTGCCGGCGACCCACACCCAACTAGGTCGCAGCAGTGCGCGTTTTGAGCTCTCAGAACGCGCACAAATGCGACCTAGTTGGGCTGGGCCACGTCCTCGGAGGACTTGTCGGAGCGCCAACCACGCCACACCGGATGACGCAGCCGCCCAGGTCCGGTCCAGTTCCCGAACGCCACTTCCGCCACCAGCTCGGGGGTGACCCAGTGCGCCCCGGCCGCGTCCTCCCGGGGAATATCCCGAAACGGCGATTCGCTGATTTCCCGGGGTTCCAGTTCAGCCATGATGTCCCGTAACTGCCAATCCTTGAAACCAGTGCCCACGCGGCCCACGTAATGCAGCTGGTCACCGTCCGGAATTCCCAGCAGCAGTGCACCGAATGTTTCACCGCGGGCTCCTGCCCCGGGCCGCCAACCGCCCACCACCACTTCCTGGCTCTGCTCCAGTTTCAGCTTGAGCCACGCCTTGCTGCGGCGGCCCACGTACCGGCTGTCGGCCTTCTTGGCCATGACGCCCTCCAAGCCGAGCTCCCCGGCGCTGGCCATCAGATCCTCCACGTCGTCGTCCAGGACTGCCGAGAGGTGCAGGGGTGAACCGGAGGACAACCGCCCGGCGAAGGCGGACAGCCGTTCGCGGCGCTCACTGTAGGTCAACCCGCTGAGGTCAGCGCCGTCGTCGTACATGAGGTCGAACAGCATCAGCTGCACCGGAACGGCGGTCCGGGCTTTCTCAACGTCCGCCGCCTTGGCCAGGTTCATCCGGAGCTGCAGCCTGCCGAAGTCCGGCGCGGCGTTCTTGCCCAGCGCCACGATCTCCCCGTCCGCCACAAATTCGCCCTCAGGCCAGTCGGCGCGGTGCGTGAGCTCCGGGTACGTGGCCGTGAGGTCGTTTCCATTCCGGCTCATTAAGCGAACGTTCTCCCGGGTACCCGTGACGACCGCCCGGATGCCGTCCCACTTGAGCTCGAACAGCCAGTCATCACCGTGAAGATCGGCGGTGGTTCCTGAGGTCGCCAGCATGGGCGCGTAATCGCGCAGGGGCTCGGTTTGGGTTTCGGGTGCCTGCTGCTTGGCCGCCACGGGTTTCCGGCCGCCGGGCTGCTCCTTCATCAGGTGGATCAGCCAGCGGTCCCCGGTGTTGATCAGCGCAAACCGTTTGGTGCCGCCCAAACCGCCACCCGGCTGGCCCGTGACGGTGACGATCACTTCCTTGCCGTCGCGCCACTTCTCGCAGGTGTAGTCGCCGTGGTCCCAGATGGTCATGGTCCCGGCGCCATACTCGCCCTTGGGAATGACCCCCGCAAAAGTGGCGTACTCCAGGGGGTGGTCCTCGGTGTGGACGGCCAGGTTGTTCCGCTCGGTGGTCTCAGGAACCCCCCGCGGGAGCGCCCATGAAGCCAGGACGCCCCCATGTTCCAGCCTGAAATCCAGGTGGTAGCGCCGCGCATGATGTTCCTGAATCACAAAAATGCCCCCCGATGGCGGCGGGTCGCCCGGTTCTGGTTGGGCGGAGGACGGCTGGGAGGCCGTAGCGGGGACGGGCGACGACGGAAACGGTTCCGGCGTTTTGCCGGGATCGCGCATCCCTATGTACTTGGCGAGCCGGCTTTCCGCGGTCACGCCGTGTGGCGGCAAGTGCCGATCGGAGATGGGTGCAAAGTGGTCCGTGCCCGTCCGGATCCGCTCCATGACAGCGGTGAAGTCCAGATGCTCCAGGGACGGTGATTCCAGTTCCTCCCACGTCCGGGGCGCGGCCACCGTTGGCTGTGCCCTGCCGCGCAGGGAGTAGGGGACGATGGTGGTTTTGTTGCCGCTGTTCTGGCTCCAGTCCACCAGGACTTTGCCCTCGCGGAGGGATTTCTTCATGTCGCTGACCACCAGATCCGGGTGGTCGGACTCCAGCGCACGGGCGAGCTCGTGGGCGAAGGCCGACACCTGCTCCGAGGTCAACGTGCCCTCCAGCCCCGTGTAGAGGTGGATGCCCTTGCTGCCGCTGGTCACCGGAACCGGGTCCATGCCCATGTCCTGCAGGATGGAACGGGCCAGGAGGGCAACCTCGACGCATTCCGGCAGCCCGGCGCCCGGGCCCGGGTCAAGGTCCAGGACGAAGCGGTCCGGCCTCAGGGGCTTGCCCGCCGCATCCACCTGCCACTGAGGCACGTGGATTTCCAAGGACGCGATCTGGGCCATCCACGTGAGCGTGGCCAGGTTGTTCACCATCGGATAGACGTTGGTGTGGTCCGAATGCTGGATGGCGGCCCGCGGGATCCACGTGGGAGCGGAGTCCTCCAGGTTCTTCTGGAAAAACACCTGGCCCGGGTGCTCGTCTGTCCCCACGCCGTTGACCCAGCGTTTGCGGGTTACGGGCCTGTTGGCTGCGGCGGGGATCAGGAACGGCGCCACGGCGGCGTAGTACTCCAGCACCTCGGCCTTGGTGGTGCCGGTTTCCGGGTAAATGATCTTGCCCAGGTTGGTGAGGGTGAGCTCATGGCCTTCAACGTTCACGCGCTCTTGCTGCTTGCCTGCCACCGTGTCCTCTTCTCCTGGGCTGGGTTGTGCGGTTGACTGGGTCAATGAGGGCCATTTGGAAGGGATCCATCGCGTTCGGTCTGGTCAACGTACCAGTGAAGCTCTACAGTGCCACGGAAGATCACGACATCAGCCTGCATCAAGTCCACAATAAGGACGGCGGGCGCATCCGGTACCAGCGGAAATGCGAAATCTGCGATCAGGTTGTTGCCTACGAGGACATTGACAAGGCGTACGAGGAAGAGGGCCGGACCGTTGTCCTGACCTCGGCGGAGTTGAAGTCCCTTCCGGAAGAGAACAGCCGTGAAATCGAAGTGGTGGAATTCATTCCCGCTGAGCAGCTGGACCCCATCATGTACGAGCGCAGCTACTTCCTGGAGCCGGACTCCAAGTCTCCCAAGGCGTACATGCTGCTCCGGCAGACCCTTGAGGACAGCGACAGGATCGCCATTGTCCAATATGCCCTGCGCCAGAAAACCCGCTTGGGTGCCCTGCGGGTCCGCGGCGACGTGCTGCTGCTGCAGGCGCTGCTGTGGGGCGATGAGGTCCGCGAAGCAAAGTTCCCGTCACTTGAAACCGACATCAAGATTTCGGACAAGGAACTCGAGATGTCATCGGCGCTGGTGGAGTCCATGGCCCACGACTTTGACCCCGACGAGTACACGGACGATTACCAGGCACAGTTGAAAACGCTGATCGAGGCCAAGCTGGAAAAGGGCGAGGCCCTGGACACCGAGGCCACCTTCGGCAACGTGGAAGGAGAGGGGGACGGCGGCGACGTCATCGACCTCATGGAAGCGCTGAAGCGCAGCCTGGACAAGAAACGCGGCAAAGAGAAAGCGTCCGACGACGACGCTGCCGCCGGCAAGGCGGCCAGCAAGCCCAAAGCGCGGGCCAAGAAAAAGGCCTGATGAGGAATCAGTGGTTCCGCAGCATGGAAATGAGTTCGGCTTTCTTCTTTCCGGAATAGCCGGACAGCCCCAGTTCCTTGGCGCGGGTCTTCAATTTGTCCACGGTCCAATCGTCGTAGTCCCCGGACTTACCGCCTTTGCGTCCCACTTCCTTGCGTCCCCGTGCGGCTGCCGCGTTGGAAATGCGTGCAGCCTTTTCCTTTGACGCGCCATCCTTACGCAGTTCCTCGTAAAGTTCGGGGTCCTTGATGCTGGGGTTTTTCTTCTCGGGCATTGCGCGCGGTCCTTTCCGTTGGGGCGATGTGTTGACGGGTTAATTATTTGGCGGCGGGTCCGGTGGCTGTTTCTTCAGGCACCCGTTTCGTAGTGGGGCTCGGCAACAGGTTTGGATTCGGGCGATCCCCGCTCGCGCAGGTACACCGAAGCCCCTACCAGGACGGCCACAGCCAGGAACTCGCTCTGCCAGTTCTGGAAAGACTCGAACCAGAACTGGCTGGAGCCAAGATACTCCCATGTGGACACCGGAGGCAGGCCGTGGCTTTGCTGTTCCTCGTTGTAAGCCGCCGTGCCTCCTATGGCGTGCAGGGTGAAGGAGGCCAGGAACAGAAGGGCCAGCAGCCCGGACAGGGAGTGCTCGTAGACCTTCAGCACCCAGCCGCCACGCCTCACCGGCCAGGGAGTCTTGGCCGTCCGCTCAGCCTCCCGGGGATCTTCGTCCTGCGGGGAGGGCTTGCCCAGGGGTTTGGACTCGGAGGAACCTTTTTGGAAGAGGAAGACCGTGAGGACCACGTACGTGGCCATTTGAAGAAATTCCGACTCCCAGTTTTCAAACACTGCCTCCACAAAATGGCCCGTGCCCAAATACCCGGCAATGCTGACAGGAGGTCCGCCGTGGGTTTGTTGTTCCTCACTGTAATTTGCCGCACCGGAAATGATCATTCCGCCAAAAAAGGCCAGGAATAGTCCACCATTTGCCAGCAAGAGCCCGTGTTCCTTGACCCAACGGCGGACCGGGTGGTCACGGGAGGGAGTACCCGGCGCATCCTGCCGGTGAACGTCCCGCAGCATGTCACACCTCCTTTTCGCGATCGCCGTCGCGGTCGCCGGTGACTACGGCCCGGCGTTGCAGCCAGATAGGCATTGCCACCACAAACACCAGCAACACCAGGATGACGCTTGCGCCGGCCACCAGTCCCGCTGTCCGCCCTGCCGTGACGTCGAAAACCAAGGAAGCAGAGCCTGCTATCAACAGGGCGACCCCGGCCAAGGCCCATTTGGTGATGATGTCAGCGCTGGCCACCAGCACTGTCTTGAGGCCGTGGCGGAAGAGTCTCCTGTGGACGCTGACCGGCAGGACTATCAGGACGGTGGTCAGGGCCGCGGTCATCACATTGAACAGGTACAGATTCTTTTGCCAGTCATCCAGTTCCCCGAACCGGGACTGGAAGGGGAGGGTGAGGAGAAAGCCGCCAAGGATCTGGACCCCCGTCTGGAGGACCCGTATCTCTTGGATCAGTTCCATCCAGTTGCGGTCCATCCGTTCCTCGGTGGATTCGTTCCGGCCGATTCGCGGTATCTGGTCAGGCTCTGCCATGGGTCCACCTTTGCAGCTGATTCCCTTGGAATAGTTCCTGCGCTATTCCACAATTCCCGTGTGTGCTTGACTGGTGAATGTAGTTCGCCAGCCGTGAACAGCGACACTTTTCATTGTACTACTAAGCACCCTTATGAAAGGCTGGCTGTACTCAATGAACGTCCACGAGAGGAACACATGAAAGCGTCACAGAAGCTTGCAGACAATCTTCAGATCGTCCTGACAGACCTTATTGAGCTGCAGCTCCAGGGAAAGCAAGCGCACTGGAACATTGTGGGACCCAACTTCCGGGACCTCCACCTTCAGTTGGACGAGCTTGTTGTGGCAACCCGCGAGTTCGCCGATGACACCGCAGAGCGCATGCGCGCACTCCACGCGTTGCCGGACGGCCGCAGCGCCACCATCGCCAAGGGAACCCGTTTGGAAGAGTTCCCCGCCGGCCTGATCAACACCAAAGAGGCCGTCAAGGTAGTCACGGACCGTGTTGAGCGCGCGGTCCAGACCATGCGCGACGTCCACGATGACGTGGATGAGGAAGATCCCACCACAGCGGACCTCCTGCACGCGTTCATCTCGCGGCTGGAGCAACTGGTGTGGATGATCAACGCCGAAATCATGACCGCGGGTGCCGCTGTCACGGATCCGGACGAGGCCTAGCAGCAACGCGGACCAGGCTGATCGCGGACCGGGCGCCAGGACATGCCCAGGCTGAAACGAAGCGACCTTTCCAAGGCAGGCATCACCCGCCGCAAAGTTGGCAAGGGGTTCAGCTACCGTCACCCGGACGGGAGCTTGGTCAGCCCGGAGGATCGCCAGCGCATCAATGCGCTGGCGATCCCTCCTGCATGGACCGACGTATGGATTGCTCCCTACGATCACGGCCACATCCTGGCGACAGGGGTGGACGCGGCAGGGCGCAGCCAGTACATGTACCACCCCCGGTGGAGGGAACGTAAGGACTCCGAGAAGTTCCAGCGGGCTGCGGAACTGGGCTCGGTATTCCCCTCCATCCGGCGTGCCGTCACGCTGCAGTTGAAGGACACGTCCTCGCCAAAGCAGCAGACCGTCGCTGCCGCCGTCAGGCTCATGGACCTTGGAGCCCTCCGCGTGGGTTCGGAGAGTTACATGCGCCAGAACGGTTCCTACGGGCTCACCACGCTCCGCTGCAGGCACGCCAAGGTGAAGGACGGGGCTGTGGCACTGAAGTTCCTGGGCAAGAGCGGCCAGTTGTGGGACACCTCCATCAACGATTCCGCCCTGGCGGACTTCCTGGAACCCTTGTCCCGCAGGCCGGGCAAGGAGCGGCTGCTGTCCTACAAGACCGACGGCGGTTGGGTGCCGGTGGATGCTTCCATGATCAACGAGTACCTGCGCAGCATTGCCGGCGCGGCGTACACCTCAAAGGATTTCCGAACGTGGAAAGGCACCGCCACGGCCGCGCTGAGTTTGTTGGACTCCAACGGCACCATGACCAGGCCGCAGGCGTTGGTGAAGGCCATGAAGGACGCAGCAGCGCTACTGGGCAACACTCCCACGGTGGCGCGGACCTCCTATGTTGACCCCCGGATAGTGGAGGCCTACCTGGAGGGTGAACTGGAGGACGTCAAAGCCACGGAGCCTTCCATTGCCGCATTCCTGATCGACAAGCAAAGCTGACCCACTCGATTCCACAGACAGAAAAGGGGCCACTGATATCAGTGGCCCCTTTTCTGTTGGCGCTGTGCGCCGGGTTATTGCGTGCTTACTCGGCGTCGTGATCCGTTTCAAGGATCTTGACCAAGGTGTCCAGCGCAGCGTCTGCGCCGTCGCCCTCGGCCCGCAGCACAACGACGTCTCCGTGGGCGGCACCAAGGCTCATAAGGGAGAGGATGCTGGCGGCATCCATGGCGTCGTCTGCCGGCTCGCCCTGGCGGGCGATGGTGACGTCTACATCCAAGTCACCTGCGGCCTCTGCGAAGATGGCTGCCGGGCGGGCGTGAAGGCCGACGCGGCTCGCGATGGTGGCTGTACGTTCAGGCATGGGTTCTCCTTTTGTGGTGGATGACTTAGTGGGAATTCTAGACGCTGACGGTTGCCGGAGCGGCTTCTGTTTCCACAGGCTTCTTCACGGCCCAGCGCTTCAACGCGATGACCAGGACTGCGGTGATGACCACGCCCACGGCGATCGAGAGGAAGAAGAGCAGGAAGTTGTCGATTGCGAAGAAGACGAACAGTCCGCCGTGGGGTGCTTTGGACGTGACTCCGAAGGCCATGGACAGGGCGCCGGTCACAGCGCCGCCCACCATGCTGGCCGGGATGACGCGCAGGGGATCGGCTGCCGCGAAGGGGATGGCACCTTCGGAGATGAATGAGGCTCCCAGGAGCCAGGCTGCCTTGCCATTCTCGCGCTCGGCCAAGGAGAAGAGCTTCTTGTCCAGCACGGTGGCCAGGGCCATGGCGAGCGGGGGAACCATGCCTGCGGCCATGACTGCTGCCATGATCTGCCACGGGGCCTGGTTGGTGACGCTCGCAGCGCCGAGGCCTGCAACGGCAAAGGCGTAGGCAACCTTATTCACGGGGCCGCCGAGGTCGAAGCACATCATGAGGCCAAGGATGATGCCCAGGACAACTGCGCCGGCACCCGTCAGGCTGGACAATCCGGTGTTCAGGGCGTTGGTGAGGGCAACAATCGGTGCACCCAACACAAGGAACATCAAGCCGGATGCCACCAGTGATGCCAGGAGCGGAATAATGACCACCGGCATCAGGCCGCGGAGCCAGCGGGGAACGTCCAGCTTGCCGATTTGGTAAGCCACGTAGCCGGCCAGGAGGCCGCCGACGATGCCGCCCAGGAAGCCCGCGCCCATGAAGCCGGATACCGCACCGGCCACAAAGCCGGGGGCAATGCCCGGGCGGTCAGCAATGGCGTAAGCGATGTAACCGGCCAGGGCCGGAACCAGGAAGCCAAGTGACAGTGCGCCGATCTTGAACAGCACCGCGCCAATGTAGGCGCCCAAAGGACCCCAGGCGTTATCCGGGAACTCGGTGGGCAGGTTGAAGATACTGTTTTCAACCACAATCTTGTCCGCGAACCCGGTGATCAGGTATCCGCCCATCAGGAAGCCAAGCGCGATCAGGAGGCCGCCACCTGCCACGAACGGGATCATGTAGCTGACGCCGGTCAGGAGTGCCCGCTTCAGCTTCTGGCCGATGTGCTCACCCTTTTCCTCGGCTTCGCGGTCAGCCTGCTCTTCGGCACCGAAGTGCGGGACGCGCCGTGCATGCGGATCCTCGGCGGCGGCCAAAGCTTCCTGAACCATCTTGGTGGGTTCGTCGATGCCGCGCTTGACCGGAGCGTTGATGACCGGCTTCCCGGCGAAGCGCTCCTTGCCGCGGACATCGACGTCCACAGCGAAAATGACGGCGTCGGCGGCGGCAATCACGGCCGGATCCAACGGCTTTGCGCCGGAGGAACCCTGGGTCTCCACCTGCAGGTCCACGCCCATTTCCTGCGCTGCGGCAACCAGTGAATCAGCCGCCATGTAGGTGTGCGCAATACCGGTGGGGCAAGCGGTCACGGCTACGATGCGCTTGGGTGCGGCAGCCGTCGTCGTGCTGGCTGCTGCAGCCGCCTCGGGGGCCGGTGCAGCGTGTGCGGCCGGCTTGTCCGCCAGGGCGCCGTCGACCAGGTCCACGATCTCCTGATCGGACGAAGCCGCGCGCAGCGCTGCCGTGAAGTCCTTTTTGATGAGCGAGCGGGCCAGCTTGGACAGGAGTTTCAGGTGTTCCTGGTCTGCGCCGTCCGGTGCTGCGATGAAGAAGATCAGGTCTGCCGGGCCGTCCTTGGCACCGAAGTCCACCTTGTGTGACAGGCGGGCCATGGCCAGGGCAGGCTCAGTGACGGCAGCCGAACGGCAGTGGGGGATGGCAATGCCGCCCGGCACGCCCGTGGCGGTCTTCTGCTCGCGGGCGAAGGCGTCGGTGAAGAGCCCTTCAACCTCGGAAGCACGGCCTGCTGCGGCAACCTTGCCGGCCAGGACGCGGATGACGTCGGCAGGGGAGTCGCCCAGGTTCTGGTCAAGGGTGACCAATTGGGGTGTGATCAGCTGGGTCACTGTTAATCCTTCTGGAGGGCCGTGATGGTTACGGCGTCGGGGGTTGTCTGGTGGACTGCCGGGACAGTGGAGCCCGGCAGCGAAGCAGCAGCGGCACCATGTGCCACGGCCTGACGAAGGCAGTCCTGAGCGGAACCACCCTGGGTTGCTGCCAGCAGGTAGCCGGCCAGGGACGAGTCCCCGGCGCCTACCGTGCTGACGGCTTTGATGGGCGGGTGCGTGGCGAACCATGCACCCTCGGTGGTCACCAGGACTGCGCCCTTGGACCCGAGTGTTGCGAGAACGGCACCTACACCACTGGCAACGACGGCGGCAGCGGCCTCAGCCGCTTTGGCCGGGTCAGCTTCCAACTGCTCAGCGGTGGAGACATTGGTGAATCCCGCGGCCGCGGCAAGCTCGGCGAGCTCTTCGGCGTTGGGCTTCAGGAGGTCAGGCTTCCCGGCGGCATCGCCCTCCAAAGCGGCCGCGAGCGGCGCCCCGGAGGAGTCAATGGCAATGCCGGGGACGGCCATTCCCTGGGCGTTCGACCGGAGCCGACGCGCGATTGTGGCGTAGAAATCTGCAGGAACCCCCGGTGGGAGCGAGCCTGCAAGAACCACCCAGCTGGCGCCACGGGAGCGGTCCAGCAGCAACCCGATCAGGGCTTCCTGCTGTTCCTGGCTCAACTCCGGGCCGGGTTCGTTGATCTTTGTGGTGATGCCATCGGGTTCGGTGAGGGTGACGTTGCTGCGCAGCGCCTGGCCGATGGGCAGCGCGGCGTAGGGCACACCGGCGTCGAGCAGTCCTGAAAGAACGGGATCCTGGTCCCCGCCCGGGAGGACAGCCAGGGTTTCCAAGCCGGATGCCACCAGGGCGCGGGAAACGTTGACGCCCTTTCCGCCGGACTCCTGGTGCACGGCAACGGCGCGCTGGACCTCGCCGCGGGACAGTGGGCCGGGCAGTTCAACGGTCCGGTCCAGGCTGGGGTTGGCGGTCAAGGTGACGATCATGCGATCACCACGTCAACGCCGGCATCGGCCAAAGCCCGGGCAAGCTCGGGGGAAGGTTCAGAGTCTGTGATCAAAGTGTCAACATCCTTCAGTGCGGCGAACTGGACCAGCGTTTCGGCGTCCAGCTTGGAAGAATCGGCCAATGCCACCACGCGACGGGCGGACTGGACAAAAGCAGCCTTGACGGCGGCTTCCTCGGGATCGGGCGTGCTCAGCCCAAAATCGGGGTGGATGCCGTTGGCACCCACAAAGGCGATGTCCGGCCGCAGCCGGTAGGCAGCTTCCACCGTGGACTGCCCGACGGCGGCCTTCGTCAGTCCGCGGACCCGCCCACCCAGGATCTGGAGTGCTATCCCCGGAGTGGAGGAGAGTTTGCCGGCGATGGGAATGGCGTGGGTGATGACTACAAGTTCGTCGGAGACATTTGCAGGGGTGCGCTGGGCGAGCAGGTCAGCGAGCGTTTCGGTAGTGGATCCGGCGTCGAGAAGTACGCTGCCGCTGGTGAGTTGGGGGATGAGGGCGAGTGCCGCCTGGGCGATCCGCAGCTTCTCACCCTGGCGCTGGATGGCGCGCTCAAAGATGCTTTCCTCACGGGTGCTGAGGCGGTCCGTGGGAACCGCTCCGCCGTGGACCCTGCGGAGGCTGCCGGAAACTTCCAAGGCCGCGAGGTCGCGACGGATTGTTTCCGTGGTGATGCTGAAACGGTCGGCGAGGTCGGTGACGCTGACGCGGCCGCGCTCTGCGACGAGTGCGGAGATTTTTTGTTGGCGCTCTTCTGCGAACACTTACCCTCCATTGCGGTAAAGCCAAGATCCGTTCGCGTGACTGCTGTCACAACGATGTGGAATTGCTTGACTCTATCTTTGTTTATGTTGCGAAGTCAATAGAAAACAACATAAACACAGATTGGAGGTGGGTGGCGTGGGGTTTTACGTCAGGTGCGGGCGATCCTTTCGTGCGCGCTGTCATGGTGATGTCCCGGCCTCCGGGGCCGCAGGGACGGCGGTACTTGGGAGGGATACGCGCCCGAATTCCAGCCATTTTCCAGGTAGTCGATAGGCAGGTTGGCCGGATCCGGCGGGTCAGGCAGCCTCTCCCCTTGTTCTTGGTGCCTCCGGTCCCTAGTCCGGAATCTCCATGCGGAATCCGCAAAGGCAGCCCAGGATCCTGGTGTTGATCAAGACCTCGTACATGCGCAGTGGCTCCCGCGGATTCAGTGCCAGGGGTGCCTGGATCCTGCGGAGCTCGCAGCTTTTGGTTTTCATTGGCTCGCCGCAGTGCAGGTACTGGCCCCCAAACTGGAGCACGCCCTGGACCAGGCCCGGCCGGTTCAAAATCACCGCGACCTTCTGCACCGAGGCAACCTGCCGGTAGATGTACCTGCAGTCGCAGCACTCATAGGCCACATCCACCATGTTGGGCACTGGCGGGTAATGGGACTCGATGGAGTTCACCACAAGGCGCTTGTCCGTATTGCAACGGTGGCACCACAAGGGTGGGTCGGGTGGTTGGTGGGCTTCATCCGGAACTCTGGACGCTGGCTGGGCCGGCATGGGTCTGTACCTCTGCATCAAAAAAATGCGGGACGCCCGACTGCTTGAGCTGGAAAGCCTGGGTCCATTGGGGTGGGCCGTAGCAAGATTGTGCACATAGGTGCACCGCAGATGCAAGGATTCTGCCGTCTTTCGCGACAGGGTGGCAATACGGCGGGTAGACGAGCCTAAAATGGGGCATGAGCGAAATGAAGGTTGATCTGGCGCTGCCTGAACCCTCCCGGGCGCCGGACGATGCTTCGGTCCCCGAGCAGCTGCAGGACTTGGTGATTGACAGCGAGGATGTGGGCGGATTCCTGCATGAACTCGCCGTATTCTCCGCCGCCGCGGTGTCGGCGGCGGCGGGTGTGGAGGTCCTGTGTGGCGTGACCCTCAGCCGGCGGCGACGGACCGCCACAGTGGCCGGCAGCAATCACGAGGCCCGGCTGATCGATGAAGTCCAGCAGGCCTATGGCGATGGACCATGCCTTGAAGCCATGCGGACCCACCAGACCATCCATGTTCCTGATACTTCCACCGAGGAGCGGTGGGCTGAGTATTGTTCGGTTATCGCCGAGCGCGGCCACCATGCGGCGCTGTGTGTCCCCCTTGAGCTGGACGAAGGTGCCACCGCTGCCCTCAACTTCTTCGCTCCCCGGCCCAACGTCTACGATCCCCAGACCATCCGTGACTGCGAACTCTATGCCAGCCAAGCTGAGCGCTCGCTGCGCCTGGCGGTGCGGATCGGCGTCAAGCAGCAGCACGCCGAAGATCTTCAAGACGCCATGCAGACCCGCACCATGATTGACCTCGCCTGCGGCATCATCATGGGTCAGAACCGGTGCTCGCAGGATGAGGCATTCCAGATGCTGAAGAAGGCATCCAGCAGCCGCAACCAAAAACTGCGGGACGTCGCTGATGCGATCGTCCAGTCCGTGAGTAAGCAAGCAGCGGTGACCCACTTCGACGCGTGAGCCGCATTGGTAAGTGGGGAGGCGGGCGCGCGCAGGCTTGTGACGTGCGCCACCAATGACTTACATTCATACATGGGTTAAGCAGATAGCCCTTGGAGCCTCATGATTTTCGCCATCACCAATGGCCCAAAAACTGCGCTTGAAGCTGTGGCCCTCTATCGGCCGGTTCCCCGCGTGCATGCAGGCTCCCAGTAGGAGCAACAGGAGAATGGCAATGACGCTTGGATCCCCACTTCCCGCCCCCACGTTGAACAACTGCCGTGCTTGAATGACTCGTCCTGGTGAGGGGTGGCCATGCGTACGTTTGGTGTTGAGGAAGAGCTGCTGATTACCGATCCAGCGGACGGAACGCCTTTGGCCTTGGCCGCAGGGATTCTGAATGCGGTGGCCCCCGGAGAAAACGATGCTGGAAACGGGCCGTCGTTGAAGTCCGAGTTCAAGCAGGAACAGATCGAAGTCAACTCCCTTCCCTGCAGCACGGCAGACCAGTTGCGGGCCGAGATTCGTTCCGGACGGGCATTGGCTGACAACGCGGCGCGTGGCGCGGGAGCGAGGGTCGCGGCGCTGGCCACGCCTCCGGTATTCCATGCAACCCCCACCGCCGGCAACCAGAGGTATGCGGCCATGGGTGTGGGGTTTGGCCTGATCTCCCGCGAGCAGCTGACCTGCGGATTCCACGTGCACGTCTCCATCGAGTCACCCGACGAGGGTGTGGCTGTGCTGGACCGGATGCGGCACTGGCTTCCGGTGCTCCTGGCCCTTAGCGCCAATTCGCCGTTCTGGATGGGCGCGGACACGGGCTTCTCCAGCTACCGCACCCAGATTTGGAACAGATGGCCCACGGCCGGCCCCGCGGACGTCTTTGGATCTGCCGCCGGCTACCAGGCGGTTCTGGCAGAGCTGCTTGAGACCGGTGTTCCCTTGGACGAGGGCATGATCTACTTTGATGCACGGCTGTCCCGGGGACACCCCACAGTGGAGATCCGCATCGCGGACGTCTGCCTTTACGCCGAGGACGCGCTGACCATAGCCGTCCTCGCGCGTGGTCTGGTGGAAACCTCGGCGAGGGAATGGCGGGAGGGTGTTCCGCCGTCGGGCGTGTTGACTCCGGTGCTGCGGATGGCCAACTGGAAAGCCAGCCGCTTTGGCGTTGACCAGCAGCTCCTGCACCCTGTGGAGCAGGCGCCGTTTTCCGCGGCCGATGTTGTGGGCGCACTGCTCCGGCACATCCGGCCCGCGCTGGCGGAGTCCGGAGACCTTGAGCTTGCGAGGGCCGGGGTGGCGAACATCCTCCGGCGCGGTACGGGGGAGCGGCTGCAGCGCCAGGCCTATGCGCGGCGGCGCCGCCTGTCCGACGTCGTGTCGGTGGCCATCGCGTCCACGCACCAGGACGGAGAGCTGTCCGGCACGAGGACGCTGTTGGGAAGTAAGGGCGGCGCTGGAGAACTCCCAGCGGATGCGGCACACTGGCCCAAAAGAAAGGACGTCAATGTCATTCCAGGCTTACCTCGACACGGTCGAGAAGAAGACAGGCCTCACCCCGCGCCAGTTGATCGAAATCGCTCATGAGCGTGGTTTGGGCCCCGCAACCAAGGCGGGACCCATCCTGGCATGGCTGTCAGAGGAGTACGGACTTGGGCGGGGGCACGGTATGGCCATGGTTCATGTCATCACGAAGGGCAGCAGCATCGGCAGCAAGCACGTGGGCACGGGGAGCGCACACGGTGACCCGAAGGATCACCTGTGGCTGGACGGTGCAGCTACCAAGCCGGAAGGCTACTAAGCAACCCATGCCTTGCAGCCGCGCGTCAGCCCTGGTTGATACGGATCATGTTGCCCGAGGGGTCGCGGAAGGCGCAGTCCTTGGGACCCCACGGTTGGACAATTGGCTCCTGGAGAACTTCGGCCCCTGAGGCCCGCAGTTTCTCGAAGGTGGAGTCCACATCGTCCGTGGCGAACACCAGCATGGGCATGACTCCTTTGGTGACAAGTTCCTGGATGGCATCGCCGTCCGCCTGGGAGCGCCCGGCATGCGGGGGAGAGAGCACCAGTTCCAAGTCAGGCTGGGCGTCGCTGCCCAGGGTGACCCAGCGCTGGCCATCGGAACCGACGTCGTTGCGGACCTTCAGGCCCAGCCCGTCGCAGTAGAACCCCAGGGATTCATCAACATCGTTGACGGTCACGTGTGCGTACTTCAGTGAAATGTTCATGCCAGCTACGCTAATTGACCCCAGGGTGCCGGCGCTTCTTCGATCCTGCTCGGATTGGTTCAGCCGTTGCGTTCCGGGCGGGTGTGCTGTTTGGCGATGCAGGTGGGCATGGCCTTGACTGCCCGGTGCTCCCGGGAGCGGTACTCGCTGGGGGTCATGCCCACAATTTCGGTGAAGCGGGAGCTGAAGGACCCCAGGGAAGTACACCCCACCTCCATGCAGGCATCCGTCACGCTGGAGCCCGCCCGGAGCAGGGCCATGGCGCGTTCGATCCGCCGGGTCATGAGGTAGTTGTACGGTGATTCCCCATATGCGCCTTTGAATTGGCGGGAAAAATGCGCGGGCGACATCAGGGCGCCCGCCGCCATGGTGGGAACGTCCAGGGGACGCGCGTACTCGCGGTCAATGAAGTCACGTGCGCGCCGCAGATGAGCCAAATTGGCCAGTTCCTGCGGAGTCATGCGGCAAGTCTACTAGTGTCGATTCCATGGATTCAGTGGTTTGGTCAAGGCCCGCGAATAAGCGGGAAGGCACTCCTTTGTTGGTGATGCTGCACGGGTACGGCACCAGCGAGCAGCGCATGGTGAAACTCTTTCCGCACCTTCCCGCGGAATTCACGTGCGCCGCGCTCCGTGGACCCAAGGTGATAGGTGACGATTACGGGTGGTTCCTGCTGGACTACTTCCTCACCAATGATTTTGCGGACGTCATCTCGTCCACCAATGCCGTGTTTGATTGGATCAATTCCGTGAAGCAGAACCACAGCAGCGTGAGCTTGCTGGGATATTCGCAGGGAATGGCCATGGCCAGCACGTTGTTGCGACTGCGCCCGGCGGAGTTTGCTGCCACCGTGGGGTTGTCCGGCTTTGTGATGGACAACGACCTCCTGGCGCTCAGTGAGTCCTTTGAAACACCTCCCCCCTTCTTTTGGGGGAGGGACAAGGCGGATCCGGTGATCAATGAGGACGCAATCGCGCATACTGAGGAATGGCTGGACGCCAACGTCGCCTTGACTGCGCGAACATATCCCGGCATGGGCCACAGGATCGAACCGCCGGAGTTGGTGGACGTCAGCGCGTTCCTGAAGTACTACGTTCTGGGATAGTCGGTGAGATTACCGTCACATTCACGCCCTCCGGTGCACTCTATTGAGTGGAAGAATTGTAAGCGCTTACACTTTTGGCTGGCGGTCCCTGCGGGGCTCCAAGCCAGTGGTCAGGTGAAGGTGGCATGCTTTACGGTGCCCATCGGCTCCAGCCGCAGCAACCAGCGAGGAACGGAACTATGCAGATGACTGAACTCAGCACGGCCTGGACAGGCGCATCAGCGCTCCTGTTCGATCTCGACGGTGTGCTGACGCCCACTGCCGTGGTGCATGAACACGCATGGCAGGAGCTCTTCGATGGCTACTTGGCGTCGGCCGGCAACCAGCAGGGGTACCGGGAGAGCGACTACTTCGACCATATAGATGGCAAGCCGCGCTTTGACGGCGTCCGGGATTTCCTTGCATCCCGTGGGATCACCCTTCCAGAGGGCCCTGTCCACGACCACCCCGACAACCAGACGGTCCAGGGGCTGGGCAACCGGAAGAACGCCATTTTCAATGACATCATCTCCACCCGCGGCGTTGAACCCTACGAAGGTTCGGTCAAGTTCCTGAATGCGGCGTTGGAGGCCGGGCTGAAGGTGGCAGTGGTTTCCTCATCCCGCAACGCTCCGGCCGTTCTCAAGGCCGCCGGACTGGACCACCACTTCGAGGTGGTGGTTGACGGCCAGGTAGCTGCCGCCGTCGGGCTTCCCGGCAAGCCGGACCCGGCAACGTATGTTTATGCAGCAGGACTTTTGGACTTGCCTGTGGAGGAGTGCATTGTGGTGGAGGATGCCGTGTCCGGGGTCCAAGCCGGAGAGGGAGCACCGTTTCACGCCGTGATCGGCGTGGACCGCGGTGCCGGCCGCCAAACCCTTTTGGACTCCGGCGCCACGCTGGTGGTCGATGACCTGAACGATCTCCTCTAACCCTACTTTTCCGAAGGACTTCCTTAGCCCATGGCACTCATCAGCTCCGATCGGCTCCGCTTCCCCTGCGAGCCCTGGAAGCTCGTGGAGAACGTCCACGTCCCCGGCGACGAGGGAACCCTTGAAACGCTGTTCACACTGGGCAACGGCCACTTGGGCATCCGCGGTTCCCACTCCACCGGCGGCGACAGCGAGCTTCCCGGCACGTTCATCAACGGCTTCCACGAAATCTGGGACATCAAGCACGCCGAGAATGCCTACGGCTTTGCCCGGACGGGCCAGCGGATTGTGTACGTCCCGGATGCCAACAACTTCACGGTGTCCATTGACGGCGAAGCCCTGAATGTTGCCGAGTCCACCGTGCTGGACTACCACCGGAGCGTTGACTTTTCCACGGGCATTTATGAGGAAAGCACCACCTGGGCATGCCGTTCCGGTGCAACGGTTACCACGGTGGAGCGCCGCGCGGTGGGGTTCGACTCCCGTGGCTGCCTGGGGTTGGAGCTGTCCATCACTGCGGACCGTGTGGTCTCCGCGGACATTATCTCCAGTGTGGTGAACCGCCAGGACCAACCCGTGGAGGACCACTCCGTCCACGATCCCCGGCGTTCAGGCCGGCACGCCGGGCGGGTACTGCTGCCCCTGCACCTGCAGGGCGCCGACGGGTCGCTGCGCATGGCATGGGAGACGGCCGAATCACGCCAGCGCGTGGCCATGGCCGTTGACCACTGGATCTCTGCCCCGGGCCAACCGTTCGAGACACTGGTGGCTGAGGATGAGTCCTCCGTCCGCTACGTTTTGGCCATTCACGACGGCGACACTTTCCGCGTGGAGAAGACGGTAAGTTACGCTGTGGCCGGTTCAAGCGACGCAGAGGACCGCGGTGAGAGCCTGGCAGCCGAAGCCGAAGCCAACCTGGTGGACTTCACCGAAATCCTTGCGCAGAGCACCGCGCACTATGAGCAGTACTGGGCCACGACGGACATTTCCATCGGTGGGCAGCCGGAGATCCAGCAGGCCGTCCGGTGGGGACTGTTCCAGCTGGCCCAGGCCACGGCGCGAGCCGGGGTGGCCGGCATTCCGGCCAAGGGTGTGAGTGGCTCCGGCTATGACGGCCACTACTTCTGGGACCAGGAGATCTACCTGCTGCCCTACCTGACCTATACCAACCCGAGCGGTGCCCGCAAGGTGCTTGAATCCCGGCATTCCATGCTGCCGGACGCCCGTATCCGCGCCAAGGAGCTCAGTGTGGATGGTGCACTGTTCCCGTGGCGGACCATCAACGGGCTGGAAGCCAGTGCCTACTACGCTGCTGGTACTGCCCAGTTCCACATTGCGGCCGCGATCGCCTTCGCTGCCAATCGCTACGAATGGGCCAGCGATGACAAGAGCTTCCGCGGGGAACTCGGCACGGACCTGCTGGTGGAGACAGCCCGGATGTGGGTGTCCCTGGGGTTCTTTGGCAAGGACGGACTGTTCCACATCCACGGTGTTACCGGCCCGGATGAATACACGGCGGTGGTGAACGACAACCTGTACACCAACGTCATGGCGCGGTTCAATCTGCGCGCTGCGGCCGAGATTGAGGACCCGGAGATCCCTGCAACAGAGCGCATGGTGTGGCGTCAGGCGGCTGAGCGCATGTCCCTGCCGTTCGATCCCCACTTGCAGGTCCACAGCCAGGACAACGACTTCATGACCTTGGAGCCGTGGGACTGGAACACGCCGAAATCCAAATACCCGCTGCTGCTGAACTTCCACCCGCTGGTCATTTACCGGCACCAGGTCCTCAAGCAGGCGGATACCGTGCTGGCAATGTTCCTCCAGTGGCAGGACTTCACGCCCGAAGAAAAGCAGCGGGCCTTCGATTTCTACGATCCCATCACCACCGGCGATTCCACGCTGTCACCGTGTGTGCAAGGCATCATGGCAGCCGAGGTGGGCTACGGGGATGTGGCACTCCGTCACTTTACGGATGCGCTCTTCATTGACCTGGACAACTCCCACGGCAATACGATCGACGGCGTGCACATTGCCTCTACCGGCGGCATTTGGAGTTCCTTGGTGTGCGGCTTCGCGGGCATGCGGGACCAAGGTGACGTGCTCCGTTTCGATCCGCGCCTGCCGGAGGAGTGGCAGGATCTGTCCTTCCGCCTCAAAGTGCGGGGGCGCCTCCTGTCGGTGGCGCTCGCCCAGGGATCGATCTCCCTGACCCTTGAAGAGGGGGAAGGTTTCAGCGTGGAGCCGCTGCACATTGATGTCCGGGACCAGGACGTCACTGTCGGCGTGGACACCGTGACTGTTGCGCTGGATGCCGTCCCCGTGCCGCCGGCGTCGATCTTCCCCAGTCTCTACCCGACGGCGGGACTTCCCATCATCAGGTAGCGCCTTCCGGCGATTTACCCAGTGCACGACGCCGTTCCAACTCGCAGTTGATCAGGTCCAGCAGCGCTTGGGCCGGCTCGGAGAGATGATGGGTGTCCGCTGAGCCGAGTTGGTCGCAGTGGAGCAGGACGTGGCGGATTCGTTCCAGTTCGCGGGACGGCACCAGCGGCCAACGGTGGAACAACTGCCTTACCGCTATCGCCCCCAGCAGGGCGTCGGGCTTGTTGACTGCTCCGTGGTTCCCGTGGTGTGCTTCTGCGCGCCGCCGGGCAACGCTGGCCGCTGACGATGACACGCCATGGGCCAGGAGAATCCCGGTTTTAGGCGGGTTGGGGGCCATGGGGACCTCCCGGTTCGGAGCTTCGGAAGCCGGCTGCTGGACTTTGCCCATAGCATACTGAATGTGATATGGGTCATGTCAACGATGGGTGCTAGCCGATGTGGACGGCATGGGTGTCGCCGGCTCCGCTGAAAGTCTTTCGGTCGATCCGGATGAACAGCAGGGCGATGGGGATGATCACCAAAGCCACCCCGGCGGCCCACAGGAACACTGCGGCGTAACCGGCGGTCAGTGCCGCCAGCGATGCTCCGCCGGCTGCGGCCGTGGTGGCTGCGGCGATGGTGCTGAACAGTGCGATGCCCAGCGATCCGCCGATTTGCTGGGACGCGTTGACCAAGGCGCTGGCCACCCCGGCATCATCCTTGTCCACGCCGAACAGTGCCAGGTTTTGCATGGGGACAAAGATCATCCCCAGCCCCACGCCCATGAGGATCAGCGCGGGCAGCATGGTGACGGCGTACGAGCCGTCCGGGGTCACCTGCGTGAGCCACAGCATCGCGGCAGCCATGAACACCGGCCCCACGGCGCTGGGTATCCGCGCGCCAAGACGGGGAAGGTTCTTCGCCACCAGCGCAGCGGTGACAATGAGCACCACGGTCATGGGCAGGGAGGCGATGCCCGCGGCAAAGGGGGCAAGCCCCAGGACAATCTGAAGGTAGAAGTTGATGAAAAGGATGCCGCCGATCAGCACAGCGCCGGCAAGGAATGACGCCAAGTAGGCGGCGGCACGGTTGCGCTCGGTCGCTACGCGCAAAGGGAGCAACGGGTTCCGCACTTTTCGTTCAACCGCAACGAACAGGACCAAGAGCAGGACGCCTGTGGCGATGAAGCCCCAGGATTCCACCGCACCCCAGCCGTGCTCGGCATTGGCGAAGCCGTACACCAGCGAGCCGAGACCCACCGCGGCGAGCCCGACGCCGGGCCAATCGTATTTGGTGGAGCCGCCGGCTTTGCTTTCGCTCACCAAAGTCCAGACTCCGGCCAGCGCGATGATGGCGATCGGGACGTTGACAAAGAAGCACCAGCGCCACGAAACATATTCGGTGAGGAAGCCGCCGAGCAGTACGCCGGCGGCCGCGCCGACGCCGCTGATGGAGCCGAAGATGGCGAAGGCCGTCCCACGGTCCTCGCCACCCGGAAAGGCGACCGTGAGCAGGGCCAGGGCGGCGGGTGCCAGCAGTGCGGCGAAGATGCCCTGCAGGGCACGGGCTCCGATCAATTCCCACGGCTGCTGGGCCAGTCCGCCAACAAGCGAGGCAACGGCAAAGCCTGCTGATGCCACCAGGAATGTGCGCTTCCTGCCCCAGAAGTCAGCGATCCTTCCGCCCAGAAGCAGGAAGGCGCCGAAAACCAGCGCGTAGGCCGTGACCACCCAGGAGCGTGTGGAATCGCTGATGCCCATTTCCATCTGAAGCCGGGGGAGTGCCAAATTCACGATCGTTCCATCCAGGACCACCATGAATTGGGCAAGGGCAAGGAAGGGCAGCGCCCGCCAACCCATTCCCTTCTTCCCGTCCGGTCCGCCAAGGGGAGTGGCCTTGTCGAGCAGTTGTGAGGTCACGAAGCACCAATCATCGAAGTAGTAATACTTACAAAAGTATAAGTACTTTTGGGGATGACGGTAAGCGCGGACGGCGTGACGTCGCTTACGCCCCGGTGGACTTGGGGGTGGGGCTGTCCGGGGAGTGCTCGGGCTCGGACAGTATGCCCGCCAGCTTCTGCAACGCCGGAAGGCTGGCTTGTATGAGTGCCCTTTCCCGGGGGTCGAGCTGCTCGCTGGCAGTGTCCAGCACGCTGGCCCACACCCCGTCCAGAAGAGCCTTGATCCTCCTGGACTCTGCCGTGGGGTGCAGGGAAACGTAGCGTTTGTCCGCAGCGTCCTTCACGCGCGTGACCAGCCCCGCGGCAACCAATTCACGGAGTTGGACGCTGACATTGCTGAGCTGGCGGCCCAGGCGCGCTGCGACTTCCGCGACCGTGACGCCCGGGTGGCCTTCCACCACACGAAGAATCTCCAAGACGCCGTTCGAGATCGGTGGCAGGCCGGTCTGGTTGAGCGACTTGCGGCGGATATCTGACGAAATGTCGATCATGCAGACAGCCAGTGCCGCGTGATCCACTGGCTTTTCTCCCATTCCTCAAGCATAGGCTTCCATGTGCTGGCGGTTGCGTCAGGGCCGGGTTGGCAGGACCTCGTAAAAGTCGATGGTGGTGTTATCCGCAAACACTGTTGCCTTGCCAACGAACATGGACCGCGTGATCCACTGCAGCTCTGGGGCCATGGTCCGGAAGATGGGCGTGGTTGCGAAGTAGCCCATTTCGGTGGCCTCGCCCGATTCCCCCTCCAGATGGCGCAGGATTCCGGTGTTGAGGACGTCAACATAGTCCCCGGAGTCCGTGACGAATCCATACCGTGCTTCGACCTGGTAGGCGGCATCGGCCCGTGTCAGGCACCAGTCGCCTCCACCGGAAGAAACCGTTCCGGAGATTTCACCGGCCACGTAGCCGCCCGTGATGGGGATGAACTCCAGCTGCTCAGAGTCCCGGTCGGTGAGGAGCACGGGAGGGGCGACATCCGCCTTGATGGTAAAGGTGTAGCGAAGAGACGGTGCTGAGGTGTGAGGTGCCTTGGTTGCCTGGATGCTGGAGGTAGTCATGGGTTCCGGTCCTTCCCAGAGGGTGACGCGTTGGTGGGGTGGGCATGTTCATGGGGGTGCCGCCACTGAATTGTTGGCCCTTGAATCTGGGGTGAGGATATCAATCCGGAAAACCGTAAACAATAGCCTTTCGTTTAAAATTTCAATTAATTTTCCCTAGGGCCTGCACGCTTTGGGTTCCAGGAGGCTTGGCTCGATGGCCTTCCCGGGCCGAGGTGCTTCAGGCTGCCGGTCCCCTGTCGCCGGCCGGTTCAAAGCGCAACAACTGCTTGTCCCGGAACATGGCGCCGGACCTGATCTGGTCAAGAAGTGCGTCGAGACCGATGTCAAAGGCCATGGACAGGGGGTGACGCAGCTGATTCCAAGCCGCAATCGACTCCGTCAGTGCTGAGCCTGGCTCAGTCTCGCCCCAGGAGTCCGGGGCCCGCACGTGCCCCAATCCATTTCCCAGGGCGAAGCCGTCCAGGATTTCCATTGCCAGGGCTACGTGATCGCTTTCCAGGCCGGCTCGTTGCAGGGAGTGGGCCAGCCTTTCGTAGACCGCAGTGACCGAATGCGATGTCAGCGGGGAATCCATGAGGAGCACCACCAGGCGGGGGTGGGTGGAGTAGGCTTCCCAAATCTTCCGGACCAGCATGCGGGCTTCCTCGACCCAGTCGTCCGAGGGTGTTGCGGGTATGGACTGCCGGGAGATCAGCAGGTCCCGGATGAGGTTGGCGAGTTCGTCCTTGTTTCGCACGTGGTAGTAGAGCGACGGCGTACTGACCTTCAAGGTCTTGGCCAGTGACCTCATGCTGAAGTCCTTGCCCCCGTCAATCATGGCCAGCGCGGCGTCCGCAATGCGCTCTGCGGACAGTACGTTGACGGAAGGCCGGCCCACGGAATTTCCCCTTGTGGCCGGGCTTTTTGATTCCCCAGTCATGGTCCTCACCATAACCCCCTTGTCTATTTCGCGCGTCTCTGCCACTATATCTAACACCGTTAGATATGTGACTTAGATCATGCATACCGCTTGGCTCGGGCATCATCCCACTCAGTGATGTTGCCCGGGCGGCCCCCCCAATTCGCGCAGGCAAGGCGAGCAGCTTTGAGAGCTCCGCAACCGCGTCCCCCCTTACGCCACCCCAACAAACGCCGCAATGGAGATCAGCAATGAGCCAGTCATCATTACCCCTACGCGCCTCGAACGCCGCTATCTACCTGTTTGTCCCCCTCGTGACCGCTCCGCTGTTCATGACGCTGATGATCGCACCGATCCTGGCAGTGAAGATTGCCACCCAGTTTGATCTCAGCGCCACCCAAGTAGGCCTGCTGTTCTCCCTGGAGCTGGGTGCCTTCAGCCTGGCCACACTGCCTGCCTACTTCTGGATGGGCAAGCTCAGTGCCCGCAAGGCCACGTACATCTTTGGAAGCCTGGCCATTCTGGGAAACCTGGCCTCCGCCATGGTGAGCAGCTTTGAACTACTCCTGGTGACGCGCACGTTCACGGCGCTGGCCGCCGGGTCCTGGCGTTGGCGCTTGCCGGAAAAGCGTCCAATCCGGGACGTGCATTCGGGCTCTTCATTTTCATGCAGGTGGTCCTCGGCGCCGTGGTTCTGTCGATCTTCCCCGCCGTCTTTGAACCCTTGCCCGTCTCCGCCGTCTACCTCACCATGGCAATCCTGATCGCAGCAGCGCTGCCCATAACCCACATGCTGCCGTCCAGGATGTGCATCTCCGAGGACCAGGACGCTGTTGCCTCCACCAGCAAGGTTTCGCCGGCGCGCTACCTCGTAGCGCTGGCTTCGGTACTGCTTTTCTACATCGGTGCAGCAGCCGCCTGGACCTTCATTGCGGAGCCTGCCACCAAGGCAGGGCTCAGCCTCGAAACCATCACCACCACGCTGGCCATTGCCACCTTTGTTGGCTTGGTGCCGTCCTTGTTCGCCTCGATCGTGGGCGACACGCGCTTCAACACCCTCATCATTGTGGCGAGCTTCATCGGAGTCCTGGCAGGCATCTACTTCCTGATCGGCCTCACAGCCGCCGTGGCCTACATTGTTGCCTCGATCGTGTTCCAGATTGCGTGGAACCTCCTGCTGCCGTACCTGTTCTCCATGGTTGCCGCCACCAGCACATCACCACGCGTTGCCAGCACCATCAACCTCATGGCAGGTGGCGGGCTGGCGATCGGCCCGGTGGCTGGAGGCGCTGTGCTGGAGTCAACCGGCAGCATCGAAACCTTGCTCTGGGTTTCCATGGCCTTCATCGCCGCAGGATTGGTCTGCTCCGGCCTGGTCCTGCTCCGGCGCGCACCTGCCCCTGCCGTCGCTGCCGCCAGCCCGGTCAAAGCGGTCTCTTGACCAGCCGGGCACCCCACAGCCTCAACCCTCCAAAGACGATACGGAACCGAAAATGACACTGTCCCTCAACGACCTCAAGCTCTTCACTGGAGCTCCGCAGCAGAACAACTTTCCCCGGATGGCCGAGCTTGTGGAGACACGGCGGATGGAGCCCTCCAGCCAGCCGCGCGTGTGGGAACAGGGCGCGCCGCTGGACCTCCCGGAGAGCTACCACCACGACGGCACTGACCGCTCCATTGAGGAGTACCTCCAGGCCGCGGAAGTGGGTTCCCTGCTGGTGATCCACCAGGGGCGGATCCGGTACGAAGAGTACCGACTGACCGCGGGCCCGGACGTGCCCTGGATCTCCATGTCCGTGGCCAAGAGCGTGGTCTCTGCCCTGGTGGGAATCGCCGTGGAAGAAGGGTTCATTGGCAGCATCGAGCAGCCCATCAGCGACTACATCACCGTGGAGCCCGGCTCTGCCTACGACGGCACGCCCATCCGAAGCGTGTTGCAGATGTCTTCAGGTGCGCGGTGGAACGAGGATTACAGCTTCCCCGACTGTGACCCCCTCCGGATCGCGGACGCTACCTCCGGCCACCACGGTGGACATGAGGGCATAGTGGCAACCATGGCCCGGGAGAACCCCACGGACACCATTTGCCGCTACAACAGCTGCGAAACCCAGGCGCTGGCAAACCTCATCCGCGCCGCCACCGGCCAGCACCTTGCCGATTACATGCAGTCGAGGCTGATGGAACCCTTGGGATTCACCCGGCCGGGCTATTGGATTGTTGACCCCAGCGGCGTTGAGATGGGATACGCAGGCCTGAACCTGACCGCCCGTGACTACGCCGCAGTGGGCGAGCTGTACCGCAACGGCGGCCAACATGACGGGCAACAGATTGTTCCCGCCCAGTGGGTCAAGGATTCCTTGTCCGCTTCAGCGCCGCATCTGCAGCCCGGTGCGGTGATTGTGGGCGGCGAACCGTTCCCGTGGGGCTACGGCTACCAGTGGTGGCTGATGCCCGGAGACCGTGGCGACTTCTCCGCCAACGGCGTGTACAACCAGTACATCTACGTGGACCCGGGGACGGAAACCACCATTGTCATGAACTCGGCCACCAGGCTCTACGGATCCACGAACGACCCGGAAATCAACAAGGACATTGAAACCTTGGCCATGTTCCGCGCCATTGCGGACAAGGCGGAACAGGTCACCTGCCGGCAAGCACCGTCCGGGCCCGCACAGTAATGGCCGAGCCCAACACCAACGCCGCAGCCACGGCCGCAGCAAGCGCGGTGGGGAAGGACTCCGGGGCGTCGGCGCTGCGGCCCACGGTGATCCACGCCAGGCCCCAGGCAATGGCAGCTGCCAGCGCCAACCGCCCATGCCCCTTGATGGCCAAAGCGATGCCGACAATGGCCACTACCACCAGCACGGTGATGGACCAGATCTCAGGCGTGGCGCCAAACCCCGTGAACCCCGCTGCTTTCAGGGCCGCAGCGATGTTGGCGCAGGTGGCCACGCTGACCCAGCCCAGGTAAAGCCCCAGGGTTCCATCCACCACAATGGCTTCCACCCAAGAACCGGCGCGGCTCTGGCTGTATCGCAGGAAAGCCAGGACCAAAGTGACCAGCAGCGCCAGGATCACCAGGACGCTGATGGGGAGCCATCCTGCCTGGACGGAGAGGATCCAGGCGGCATTCAAAATCATGGATGCCGCCACGATCCACCCCAGCGAGCGCTGCCGTTCCGAGGACCGCTGCGAGGGCAACCACTGCCATACCGTGTAGGCCACCAGCCCGGTGTAGATCACGGACCAGATGGAAAAGGCCTGTGTTGCGGGGGCCAGCAGGGTTGAATCCGCTGCGAGGGCACCCCCGGCGGCTTGGGCGATGGGTGTTCCGCCGAAAACGCCGACGCCGATCATGGAGCCGACCACGCAGATCACCAGGCTGACGGTGACTGTTATTTGGCGTGCCAGGTCGTTGTTGTGGGTTGCCATGGTCCGAACCTCTTTCCTTGTGGGACGTGCTGGGTCCTGCATTCAGGCCTTCAGTGACTTAGTATCGAAATGCTAGTGAATCGAGCTTCACGCTTAGCGAAGGACATCAGATGGAATCGGCAGGCCACGTACACGGCTATTGGTATGGCAAGGACCCCGGACAGAAGGCGCTGGCCGTCGACGTCCTGAACGCGCTGAGGGACTACCGCGCGTCCGAGCAAGCCATGCGCCGGAGGACCAGATCGTCCATGGGCATGGGCGAGAAGGATCTGCTGGCGTTGCGCTACCTCTTTGAGGCCGAGGCGGCTGGCGACTTCATGAAGCCCAAGGACCTTGGCGACAAGCTGGGCATTACCTCTGCCTCCATGACCACGCTGATTGACCGCCTGGTGAAGTCCGGGCACGTCCGCCGCGAACCCCACCCCACGGACCGCCGCGCGCTGGTCCTGAAGGCCACGCCGGGCTCGGACCAGGAGGTTCGGCACACCCTGGGCGGTATGCACCGCCGGATGATGGACGCCGCGTTTTCCCTGAACGCTGAGGAATCGAAAATTGTGGTGGCCTTCCTGGAGCACATGCGCGAGGCCCTGGACACCATCGACGAGGACGCGCCCGAAGAAGGACAGCCCTCCCCTGAGGGACAGCACCCGGACGCGGCCAACGCCCACCGTCAATAGAGCCCCTGTCATGACGTCAGGCTCCACTGCAGGATAAAGATCAGCGTCACCAGGAATCCTGACCCATAGTTGAGCCAGATAAACCGGCGCCAAGCAGCGTTGGTGCCTGCCGCCGTCGTATCCGTGACGTTCCAGTGGCGGGCGCAATTGATGATGTATGGGACGGCGATGATCGCCGCGAGGGGGCCAGGCCACGGCGTGGCCAGCATGGCCAGTCCCGCAACCAGCCACAGCACGACGGCGAGGCGAACCGTCCGGCGGGCACCGATGACTGTTGCTATGGAACCGATGCCGGCCTGGCGGTCGGGCTCGATGTCCTGGACGGCGCCGAACGCATGGGCGGCCATGCCCCACAGGAAGAACGCCACCAGGAGGATCACCAGGCCGGGCGTCACGTCCGCCCCCGCCAAGGCCAGTCCGACGACGGCGGGGCTGACAAAGTGCGTGCTGGACGTCAGCGAGTCCAGGACCGGGCGTTCCTTGAACCGCAGTCCTGCGGCGGAGTACGCCACCACGGCGAAGGCGCTCACGGCGAGGCTGATCCATGCCGCCGGGCCGCCCGCGAAGGCCAGTACCAGCAGGAAAGGAACGTTGGTGATGGCGGCGAGCCACAGCATGGGCTTGTGCAGCCGTGGCTGCAGGAGCGCGCCCTCCATGCCGCCCTTCCGCGGGTTCTTGAGATCGGACTCGTAGTCGAAGACGTCGTTGATCCCGTACATGGCCAGGTTGTAAGGGATGAGGAAGTAGAACGTGCCAACCACCAGAACCCAATCGATCTCCCGGGTGGTGAGGAGCATCGCCGCTGCAAACGGGTAGGCGGTGTTGATCCAGCTGACCGGCCGCGATGCCAGGACCGCTTGGGAGACCAAGCCCTTCATCTGCGCGTCGGCTCCGTTCTGTTGCGGTTGGTTGCGCCTGCGTTCATTGCGTTCGTTGCGGCGGCGTTCGTTGCGGCGGGTGAGCCACATCCACAGTCCGGGGAGTGCCACCACGCCGGCCAGTGGGTAGGCGAAGTCTTCAATCGGGGCCAGGCCGATTTTCGCGCCCAGGATGTGGGCGGGATCGTAGTGGAAGAGTTCCATGCCGATCATCACGGAATCGAACACTGCGGTGAGCACGGCCAGGGCGGCGAAGGCCACCCCCACGGCCCGCCAGTGCTTCCGGGACTCGCCCTCAGCGCTGCCAAGCCGGGCGAAGGCCACCCCTGCAACCACAGCGGCGGCGATGAACGCGAGCGCAAGCCACATGTAGGTCATACGTTTTCCCTGGTTTTAGCATCCGGGGCAGACCGCGGCGCACCGTCCAAACGTTTCCGTGAACCGTCCAGAAGTTTCCGCGCACCCGTGTACAGCACCATGGTGCACAGCACCAGGAACGTCAGGAACACCGGCTCCTCCACCGGGAGTTCCGGTGCCAGCATCAGCCCTGTGGCAATGGTGCCTTCGCCGCGCAGGAAGATCCCCAGCCCGATCCCCGCCAGGTCCCACGCCAGCAGGAAGGCCAGCCCGACGGATGTCACTACGGCCGCCGCCGTGGCGTCACGCCAGAAGAACAACTGGAAGCGGTGATCCAGCAGAAGCATGCAGGTGATGCCGAGCAACAAGCAAACCAGGTAAAGAATGCCCATCATCCAACCCTGCTAGCTACAGGCCTCACAGTGGTAGGGCCGGGGCTGTGGTCTCCGCGGATCCGCTTCAGAACCAGCTCGGCGCTGATAAGGCACATGGGCACTCCCACACCCGGGGCCGTGGTGGCTCCCGCGTAGTAGAGCCCACGGACACGCTTGGAGGCGTTTTGGGCGCGGAACATGGCGCTTTGCCGCAAGGTGTGGGCGGGGCCAAGCATGCCTCCACGCCAGGAGTTGTAATCCCGGGCGAAGTCCTGGGGTCCAACCGTGTGGCGGACCACGATGCGCTCGCGGAGGTCCGGGATGGAAGCCCATTGGGCGATCTGGTCAATCGCGGCATCCGCGGTCCGCTCGATGATGTCATCACCGGTGCCCTCGGGGCCACCGGACCCCAGCGTGGTGTCCGCGGGAACGGGAACCAGCACAAAGAGGTTCTCGTGGCCCTGCGGAGCCACTCCCGGGTCGGTGGCACTGGGCTTGCAGACGTAAATGGACGCCGGATCCGGGATGCTGGTCTCCGCCCCGAAAATGGCTGAGAAGTTGGCCTCCCAGTCACGGGTGAAGAACAGGGAGTGATGCGGCAGCTCCGGAAGTTTGCCCTTGACGCCCAGCATTACCAAAACGGCCCCGGGCCCGCTGGTGCGGCTCTGCCAGTACTTGTGGTTGTAGCTGCGGTCCCTGACGCCCAGCAATTGGGTCTCGGTGTGGTGGAGGTCAGCCCCGGATACCACCAGGTCTGCCACGCTGTAATGCCCGGCCCCGTCCTTGTCCTGCCACTTCACGCCGGTGACTTCGCGGAGGTCCTTCCCGGTGATGCCGGCAGGCAGCCGCACGGCGTCGAACCGGCCCACCTTCTTGGTCCGGGTGGTGTCCCGCGTGGTGATCTTCAACGCTTCAGCGCCCGTGTGGATCCGGACTCCGGCGTCAACAGCCAGGGCTTCGAGCCGTTCCACGAGTTCCCAGAACCCGCCTATGGGGTACTGGACACCATCACTGAGGTCCAAGGCACTCATCAGGTGGTACATGGCGGGCGCGTCAGAGGGGTTGGTGCCCAGGAAGACCGCCGGGTACCCCAGGACTTGCCGCAGTACGGGATGCTGGAACCGCTTGGCAACGTACTTGTCCAGCGGCGTTGTCAGCAGTTGTGCCAACTTGGGCAGGTTCCGGACCACTTCGGGCTGCATGAGTTCCTGCAGTTTGGTGAACGGGTTGTACAAGAAGTACTTCTCGGCCATGGCTGTGGTGTGGCGGGCTGAGTCAAGATAGGTGGACAGTTCCCTGGCGCTGCCGGGCTCCACCCGCTCGAACGTCTTGAGTACCTCATCGCTTCCCAGCGGAACAGTCAGGGGTTCCGGGAGGCCGCCGTCGTGATCCGGTTCGCTGAAAACACGGTAGGCGGGGTCAAGCGTGCGGAGGTCCAGCTGTTCGGCGGCGCTGGTGCCCAGCAGCTTGAAGAAATGGTCGAAAACGTCCGGCATGAGGTACCAGGACGGGCCGGTGTCGAAGCGGAAGCCATCCCGTTCCAGGCTCCCGGCCCGCCCGCCCACGCGGTCGCGCTGCTCCAGGAGCTGCACTTCATGTCCTTCGTGGGCCAGGAGTGCTGCGGTGGCGAGCCCGGCAATGCCACCGCCGATCACTACAGTCCGGGTCATCGGCGGAGCTCCATCCAGGTTGAGGCCAAGGCCCGGGCGGCGAGCCCGGCTTTCACAGTGTCCGGAACACGCACGCGGCAACGGTACAACTCATCCACGGTGGTGTGTTCAATCCTGTCCGTCAGCGCAGCGAACAGGGCCAGTGCGCTGCGCACGGCGGCCCGCGCATCGTGGGGCAGCAGGGGGATCGCGGCGGTGGCGTCGGCCAGCTGCGAGCGGATGGTGGCCACCCATTCAACGCGGTCCTTGTCCTCAAGGTGATCGGCCGTGCCCAGGTAGCTGCGTCCCAGCCGCGCGGTATCGTCGGCCAGGTCGCGCAGGAAGTTGATGTTCTGGAAGGCAGCGCCCAACTGGCTGGCGCCATGCTGCAGGGCTGCCGCGGCGCCGTCGTCAATGGTTTCATCCCGCATGAAGACCCGCAGGCACATCAGCCCCACCACTTCGGCGGAACCGTGCACGTACCCCTGGTGGGCCTGGGCATCGAAACGCAGGGGCGCCGCTGGCGCTGCAGTCCGCTCGCCGAGGTCCGTGCGCATGGAATCGAAAAAGGGATCGATGAGCGTCCGGTCGATGTTCGACGCCCGGGCAGTCTGCGCGAAGGCGTGGATGATCAAATCGCTGCTGTAGCCGATTGCCATGGCGCGGTGGGTCTCGTCAATGAAGTGGTCCAAGGCGTCGCTCTGCTCCTGGTAGCTCAGGCCAGCCTCCGCAGTGACGCCGTCCACCAATTCATCGGCCACGCGGACCAGGGCGTAGATGTTGCGCACATGCTGGCGGTGCCTGGCCCCCAGCAGTCTGCAGGCGAGCCCAAAGGACGTGGAGTAAGCCGCAATCACCTGGTTGGCGGCACGCTCGGCGGTCTTGGTGAACTGTGTGAACGAGGTATCAGTGGCGACGCTCATGATTGACGCCCTTCAAGTTGACGTGACAGATCCAGCAGGACGTTGCGGGCACCGGCCGGGACACGGGATTCCGGGCTGGCCAGGACGCTGTTGAACGCCTGCATCTGCTCACTGATCAGGGACTGGACAAACTTTTCCGCTCCACAGCCGGTGAGCTGGTTGCGGACATGATCGCCGTCCGGGCCGCTGAGTTCCGGCCTGCCGAAGTACGGCTCGATGTCCGCCCAGTTGCTGGTACCCCTGGCGTGGGCGATGATGGCCGTTTCCTTGCCTTCCCGCAGATCCGAAAAGGGATCCTTGCCGTGGCGGCTCGGATCCCCGAAGGTGGAAAGGAGGTCATCCTGGAGCTGGAACGCCAGGCCAAGGTGCCTGCCGGCTGTTGCCAGCGCGGTTTCGACGGCGAAGTCCGCACCTGCCAGCGCGGCGGCGGCCCGCAGCGGCAACTCGAACGTGTAGGTGGCTGTTTTATAGCCGCACATCATGAGGATGGTCTCCAGGTCCGGGCTGATGATCCCGTCTCCCAAGCCCACATCCAGCTGCTCGCCGGCGACGGTTTCGTTGATGGTGTGTTCCAGGAGGTCCAGCAGGCGCAACCTGAGTTCGTGGGGGAGGTCCGCCCGGGCGAAGGCTTGATGCGTGGCTGCGAGCAGCATGTCACCCATCAGTATTCCGCCGGTTTGTGCCCAGTGGAGTGCTCCGTCCGGCCGGTCCAGTTCGCCTGCCTCGGTCAGGAGGGACCCAATCAGGTTGGGGTGTCCGCGCCGGACCAGGTCGCCGTCAATCACGTCGTCGTGGAGCAGGAAGGAATAGTGGAGGAGTTCAATGGCCGCGGCGATGCTGATGGCGGTCTCCCGCTGACGGGAAGCGTCCCGCCGGGGAGCGTCCTGTTGGGACGTGTCCGGCTGCAGGGCATCGTAGGTTTCCATCAGCAGGAGGGGCCGCACGAATTTCCCGCCCAGCACGTTGTTCCCTGCCAGGGTCCACAGCCGTGCGAAGTCGGGCCCGTAGGCGGTTGCCGCACTGGCCCTTTTTTCGATCAGTCCGCTCAGTTCGGTCTCGATCGCCGAGCAGAGATCGGTCCGGGTGCGCGCGGCGCCGGAGGTGACCGTCATGCCTCGGCTCCAGCTGTCAGTGGGAGGGCCCGGGCTTCCATCAACTGGGGGAACTGCATTCCCAGCCACGGGCTGAACGCCGCCGGAGTGTGGTCCAGGGCATCGGCCAGGAGTGCCGGGGAAATCCAGGCCCAGTCGGCTACTTCTGCAGGGTTGGGCTGCGGAGTGCCACTGATCCGGGCTATGTAGACGGGGCAGATTTCGTTCTCCACGATTCCGGTGGGGTCCACTGCCCGGTAGCGGAAGTGGGGGAGCGTGAGCTCGATTCTGTTGGCGTCCACTCCCAGCTCGAACTGTGCGCGGCGCATCACTGCGTCTTCAAAATCTTCGCCGGGAGCCGGGTGGCCGCAAAAACTGTTGGTCCACACGCTGGGCCAGGTCTTTTTCTCCGGGGAACGGCGGGTGAGGAGGACCTCGCCCGCTTCGTTGAGGAGGTAGCAGGAGAAAGCGAGATGAAGCGGAGTGTCCTTGGTATGCACAGTAGCTTTGGGTGCCTCGCCGATGTGGTTGCCGGCGTCGTCGAGAAGGACCACCATCTCTGTCGCGTTCATCTTTCGCCTTCCATCGGGAACAACTCACTGACCAATATTGCTAGATAAGCTAGAAGAAAGATTATCATGTAAGAAGTTAGGTGTAACATACTTAACATGCCCAATCCTGAAGAAATCGACGCCTCGGTTTCCTCGGGCATTTACCATGTGGAGTCCAACGATCCCCATCAGGCATTGGTGGACAGGGCTGGCCTTTCTGACTCCGACGTTCAGCAGATCAACGGGGTAATGGAGGCGTTGGGGCGGTTGCGTGACGCTGAACAGCGGCTCTCCGATGCGTCAAGGATTTACATGAATCTCAACCAATCGGACATGCGGGCCCTGCACTATCTGATCGTCTGCGCCAACCAAGGCATCATCGCTACCCCGGGTGCCATTGCAGCCCACCTCCACATCTCCACGGCGTCTACAACCAAGCTACTGGACCGCTTGGAACGGGCCGGGCATATATCCCGACTCGCCCATCCGTCCGATCGCCGGGCCCTGGCAATTGCCATTACTCCCGAAACGCATGAGGCCGCCATGAGGACCGTAGGCAAGCAGCAAGCCAAGCGTTTCCTGGCGGCCAAGCGCTTGAATCCGGCAGAACGGGAAACAGTGATGCGGTTCCTCGATGACATGGCACAGGAGATTGAGCCCGGCGAGTTCGCCCGGCCCTGAGGTTCGTTCTGTAAGATGCGTGACAAGGCCCACAGTTGAGGGGACCGGCAGGTGTCTGGCGTTGCCAGCGGGGGATTCACATAAAGGAATAGTCGATGGCTCAAGAAGAGGGCTCACTTTCACCCGACGGCGGTGACATACAGCCGCGGCCACAAGGTGCCGGGGCTGCCCGTGACGCACACAGCGCCACCATGCGGGAGCATGTCATGGAAATCATCGACGAGATTCTGGAGGATCCGGACCCGGCCACCAAGGACGCCCGCACCAGACTGAAGAGCCTGGTGGAATCCCACCCCGGAAATCCCTCCGGCGCCCTGCTGAAGCATCTGCTGCAAACCCGGAATTCCCCCGACGTGGGCAATGCGGTTCCCCTCCGGCTGGTACCCGCCAGTGTGCAGATGGCCTCGAACAAAACTGCCCACACAGTGTCCGTTCCCGTCAGCCACGAAGTGCGCGAGGGCATTGAATCGGTTCTTGCCGACAAGCTTCTGTTGACCGCATTCCAGCCCGTCCATGGACTTCCGGCAGGAGAAGTGGTGGGTGTTGAAGCGCTGACCCGTTTTGTGGGAGTGGATGGCGCAAGCGCGGATGTCTGGTTCAACGAGGCAGCCGCGGCCGGCCTGGGAACTGAATTGGAAGTAGCGGCCCTCCATTGCGCGCTGACAGCCGCCCATGATGTTCCCCGGGAAATGTCGGTGGCCCTGAACCTGACTCCCGCCACCTCGGTGGACCCGCGGGTGCGTGAGCTCCTGGCTGCTGCGGCGTTGGCGCCGGACCGGATCATTGTGGAGCTCACGGGCAGCCTGGAAGAGGTCAGTGGGCACTCCGGGGCGGCCGGACTTGGGCCACTCCGTGCTTTGGGACTGCGCCTGGCAGTGAGTGCCTCGGGAGCTGCCATGGTTTCCCTGGACAGGTTGGAACAGCTGCGCCCCGACATCGTCAAGCTGGACCGTCACCTGATTCACGGGATCGGAAGCAACACGGGGCAGAAATTCCGGGCCCAGGCGATCGTTGAACTGGCCCGTGAAATCGGCGCTGACATCATTGCCGAAGGCATAGAGACCGAGGACGAGTTGAGGGAAGTTGCGGCGCTCAACGTGACCGCCGTTCAGGGGTATTTGCTGGGCCGGCCATCCGTCCATCCGCTGGACTGGTCCGCCTGGAGCCTCCGGGCGCAGCCGGAAACGCAACACGCCGGCTGATGGCAGCGCTGGCTGGCTGACTGCGGGGTAACCGGATGACTCGCGTAAAGTAGCACGCGGGGGTTGTGCCGGTCCCGAGAAAACTGGGGGCGGCTGGTGCATGTCCCCACAGAGCCAGGAAGTTTCTACGTTGATGGACAGGTTTTTCAGTATCCTCACGGATTTTCGCAACAAAGCGTTGCCGGCGGGGCTGCTGGAGCGCCTCAACACCGGGCGGGGCCTCCTTTGGGGGTTCGTACTGGTGCATCTGGGTTTCCTGGTGTTCGCCGCGCTGCTTGCCTTCCGCAATGAAGCTTTCAGTGACACGTTCATTTACCGGGAATGGGCGCTGGCGGGATTCAACGAATCGAACCTCACCGGTGGGCCCAGCCCCTGGGTCTACCCCATCCTGGCCCTCATCCCCATGGGCATCTCCGCGGTTGCGGGTTCTGGCCCCTTCTTCTTCATCTGGGTGCTGCTGACCACCCTGCTCAACGCCTGGGCAATGATCAAGCTCACCGATCGTGGCCGGCGCCGCGAGGCCATCCCCGCGGGATGGTGGTGGTTGTCCTTCGTGCTGCTCATGGGCTGGTTGGGCTTTGCCCGCGTTGACGGCCTGACTGCTCCTTTGGTCCTGGTGGCACTTGTCTACGGTGTGGCCCGGCCCTTCATCGCTTCGGTCCTCCTTTCCATTGGCACCTGGGCCAAGGTGTGGCCCGCAGCAGTGATGCTGGCCCTGTTCGCGGTGGTCAAGAACCGCCTGCTGGTTGTGCTGGCCGGAATCACGACGACGGCCGTGGTGGTTGGGCTCGCAGCTACTGTTGGTGCCGTCCCCAAGTTGCTGAACTTCCTGACCCAGCAGGGTGACCGCGGAATGCAGCTCGAAGCCACGTTCACCACCCCATGGCTCTGGCTTTCGGTGTTGGGTGTGGGCGACTCGCGGATGTACATGAACACAGACATCAACTCCATGCAGGTGGATGGCCCGGGAACGGCCTTCATGTCCGTGTTGATGCAGCCACTCCTTCTGCTGGCCGCAGCCGCCGTTGCGGGACTGACCTTTTGGGCCCTGCACCAGGCAAAAGCCAGCGGTGGCATTGACCGTACCGAACTCCTGCTCTCCGGCGCACTGACCCTGGTGACCGCGTTCATTGTGTTCAACAAAGTGGGTTCCCCGCAGTTCATGGTGTGGCTCGCGCCGGCCGTGGCTGTTGGCCTGGCCCACAACTGGAAGGCATGGCGGGCCCCGGCCACCATGCTCATTGCCATCGCTGTTGCCACGTTCTTCATCTACCCGCTCTTCTACGATGCGCTCAGCCACAACAACCCCCTCATGGCCTTGGTCCTGACCATTCGCAACGTCCTCCTGGTGGTCCTGTTCTTCTGGTCCGCCCGCCGCCTCTACTTGTTGGGCAAGAAGCCGTCAGCTGTGACCGCAACAGCCGGCAAGGAGCTCTAAAATTTCCGCGTCGTTCTTTGACACGCTTGTCCGTGTCCGCAGCCGTTTCCTGCCGCCCGGCGTCGTTGCCTGGTTTGCCCGGCCCAGCAGTGTGTGGTGGGGCTTCGCTGCCGTCCATTTCTTTTTCCTCTGCTGGATGGCGTCCTTCTTCCTGAACGGCGATACCTTCAGTGACACCGAGCAGTACCGGCAGTGGGCCATGGACGGCTACAACCCGGCCAACCCCGGCAAGATCAGCCCGTGGGTCTACCCGGTGCTGGCGCAGATCCCCATTTTCCTGGCCGGCATTGCCGGCCCGGATTTGTACCTGTTGATGTGGACCCTGATCATCTTTGCCCTCAACGCGCTGGGCCTGAAGTACCTGACGTCCGGTCCCCGCAAGGTGACCGGTATTGCGCCGGCATGGTGGTGGCTGTTCTTCACCGTGTTCATGGGCTTCCTGAGCTTTGCCCGGGTAGAGGGAATCACTGCCCCGATCGTGCTGATTGCGCTGCTGTGCGCAGCGCGTCGGCCGGTGGTTGCTGCCACCCTGCTCAGCATTGCCACGTGGATCAAGGTGTGGCCGGCGGCCGTCCTGGTGCCCATGGTCATTGCCAGCAAGTCACGGATCCAGATGATCGCCGCGGGCGTCGGCGTGACCGCCGTCGTGGCCCTTGGCACTTACCTGACCGGTGGCTTCAAGCACCTGATGGACTTCCTGGTCAACCAGGGTGAACGCGGCATGCAGTTGGAAGCCACGTTCTCCACGCCGTGGGTATGGCTCAGTGTTTTCAACGTTGCCGGATCCCGCATGGCGGACAACGTGGCCATCAACTCCACGGAGGTTTATGGCCCGGGAGCGGACGCCGCTGCCTTCCTGATGCAGCCGCTGCTGATTGTTGCAGCGATCGCCGGTGCCATCCTGCTGATCCGGGCACTCAAGCGCGGTGCGGAACGCGAGGAAGTGTTCCTTGAAGGCGCACTGATGATGACCACGGCCTTTATTGTGTTCAACAAAGTGGGTTCACCGCAGTTCATCATCTGGTTGGCGCCCGTGGTGGTGGCCGGCCTGACGCATGATTGGAACCGCTGGAAGGTCCCTGCTGCGCTGCTGATGTCCATCGCCATCACCACGTTTGTGATCTACCCGCTGTTCTACACTCCGCTGATCCACGCGCACCCCGTCATGGCCGCAGTCCTGACCATCAGGAACGTCCTGCTGGTGGTCCTGCTCTGGTGGTCGGTGCAGCGCACCGTGGAGCTTGGCCGCCGGGTACCGGTCAGCCAGGCCACCCCGTAATTCCGGAGTACCTAACGGTTGGTGGGGCGCCTGTGCAGCAGGCGCCTGTCCGTTTGGCCCACCCAGCGCGATAACCTGCCCTGGACCAGCAACCTGCGTGTGTGGATGTCCAGGAACACCAGGTAGAAGGCGAACAGCAGGGCGATGGCGAAGGCCAAGGAGGACAGGTCCACGGAGACCTCCACGAAGGACCACACGGACAGCTGGTCCTGGGCGCCGAACACCACAAAGAAGGTCACGCCGACGTAGAGGATACGCATCTGCCAGTCGTCCCTGATGCCCGTGACGGCAAGGAACGGGACGAACCAGAGGATGTACCAGGGTTGGATGATCGGGGACAGGAGTACCAGCGCGGAGAAGGCCAGTGCCATGCGCCGTACCACCCGTGAATGGTCTCCTCGGAACATCAGCAGGATTACCAAGGCCACGGCCCCCAACTTCATGGCAGACCTGAGGATGTCCGCCATGGCGTTTCCGGGCAGGCCCAACGCGTTGCCAAGGAACTCGATCTGCTGGCCCAGGAACCCTGAGGGCGAGTAGCCGGTGAACCCGGGGGTGGGGTCCGTGATGGCCCAGGCCCACCCCATGCCCAGTCCGTGGGGAAGGCCGCTGAGGAAGAGCACACCAAAACTGATGGACGCCGTAGCGGCCCAGATCCCGAACTTCCGCGGCCACGATGCCCCGGGGCCTGCCCACATCAGCCCAATGAAGGGCAGGAGCAGGACGGTGATGGGCTTGATGCCGATGGAGGCCGTCACCAGCAGGATGCCCAGAATGGGCCGTTTGGTGGCGGCGTAGTACGTTCCGGCCACGGCCAGGCCCACCATGATGGCATCGTTGTGCGCGCTGGCAATGAAGCTGATCAGGAAGAGGGGATTGGCCACCGAGATCCAGAGCGCGCGGGCACCGTTGATGCCATGCAGCTCGGCCAGCTTGGGCACGTAGACCACGCACAGGAGTACGCCGCCGGCCGCCAGCAGCCTGAACAACAGCACGGAAACGTCCGGCTGGGCGCCGGTGATGGCCACAACGGCCTGCTCCAGCCACAGGAAGTAGGGCCCATACGGTGTGCGGGCTTCAGCCCACGCCGGGTCCGCGCCCAAAGAGAACCAGTTGCTGAGGGTGGAGATGCCTACCGTGTAGGGATTCTGGCCCTCCATCATCAACCGGCCTTGGCCTATGTACGCATAGACGTCGCGGGAGTAGACGGGAACGGCAAACAGCAGTGGCAGGGACCACGCCCCGATGGCCCACAGGATGGGCTTCAGGGAATTTCCTTCCCAGGAGCCCATTCTTTGGCCCAGCCTGAGCCAGGAACGGACCAACAGCATGGCTCCGACCGTCAACAGCACTGCGGACGTGGTGACGCCCCAGCCCTCCGTACGCAAAGCGATGACTATGGGGTGGCGGATCATGGGGGATCCGTTGGCAATCCAGCCGATGCCAATGGACCCGGCAAACATGAACAGTGAGCCCAGAAGTCCCTGCAGAATGGCGGGATAGGTTACCGGTTTGCCGGTCACGGGGTTGGTATCGCCGGTCCGGGTGCCGCTGGACGATTCACGCGTGGCCGGTGTGGGGCTCGCTTTGGGGGTACTGCCTGCAGTCATGGCTGGTCGGTTCCCCCGCTCACGGTATGGCGCTCAATTCCAAGAGCGCGGACGATGCCCCAGAGCTTCTACATGCGGCAAGTGAAATTTTAGCGTCGATCCTGTCCCAGCCACCACAGGCGCGGCAAAGGGTGACGGAATGCATACCAATCGTCCTGCTTCAGGTCCGTTCGCCCATCAGCCGGGTCATCTGCTCCGCGGCGTCGCTGCCGGGGGCGGGGGTGTACACCACAATGTGCAGGTCCGGCCGGTCCGAGGGAGAGACCTGATGGTGTTCCATCTGCAGCACCCCGACGGCGGGATGGTGAAACTGCCGTTCGCGGGACTCGAAGCCCAGGATGTCGTAGCGGTCCCAACTTTCCTGGAATTCCGGGCTGGCTTCCTTGAGCCGCTCCACTTGGTAGGCCACGTCCGGATCGCCCAGCCGCTGCCCGGTCTCTGCCCGGAACTCTGCAAGGAACCTTTTGCTGGTGACGTCCCAGTCCGGGAGCAGGTCCCGGACATAGGGGTCCGTGAACACCAACCACAACAGGTTCCTGTCCACGGCCTCGAACGTTCCTATGTTGGGGTACAACGCCTCATAGGCGCGATTCCACCCGGCTACGCCCCAGTCCGGGGACAACGCATAGGACGGGTTGGGATCCAAAGCGTCCAGCAGCCGCTGCACATGGGCGGGGGCATCGGCGGCCACCGGCCCTTTGGGCAGGGACGATGAATATCCGCCCAGGGACAGCACGTAGCTCAGGCCGGTGTCCGAGAGGTGCAGGGTGCGGGCAATGGATTCCAGGACCTGCCGCGAGGGGCTGATGTCCCGCCCCTGCTCCAGCCAGGTGTACCAGGTGACGCTGACTCCGGAGAGGAAAGCGATCTCTTCCCGGCGGAGGCCGCGCTCCCGGGACCTGCCCACCGGGGGCAGTCCGTAATCGGATCGCAGGGCCTGGGTCCGGCGGGTCCTCAGGTAGAGGCCAAGCTCCTTGCGTCTCTCATTACTCACCACCCAACACTATTACTCTGTTACTTTCAGTACTAGTAGCAGCACCGTCTTCCGCTCCGTGGCGTAGACCAGCAGGATGGTATTCATGCCTGCACTACGCTCAAGAACTGTCACCCACGGCCGCAACATGGCCGGAGCCCGCGCGCTGTTGCGTGCCTCCGGCGTTGCCAACACGGACATCGGCAAGCCGATCGTCGCGGTGGCCAACTCCTTCACCGAGTTCGTCCCCGGCCACACCCACCTGGCCCCCGTGGGCCGGATTGTGTCCGACGCGATCCTTGCCGCCGGTGCGGTGCCGCGCGAATTCAACACGATCGCCGTGGACGACGGAATCGCCATGGGCCACTCCGGCATGCTGTACTCCCTGCCGTCCCGGGATCTCATTGCCGATTCCGTGGAGTACATGGTCAACGCCCACTGTGCCGACGCCTTGGTGTGCATCTCCAACTGCGACAAGATCACCCCGGGCATGCTCATGGCTGCGCTGCGCCTGAACATCCCCGTGGTGTTCGTTTCCGGCGGTCCCATGGAGGCCGGCCGGGTAACGCTGACCGACGGCTCCGTGCGCTCCCTTGACCTGGTGAACGCGATCTCCGACGCCGTTGACGAGTCCATCTCCGATGAAGACATCAACCTGATCGAAGAGAACGCCTGCCCCACCTGCGGTTCCTGTTCCGGTATGTTCACCGCGAACTCCATGAACTGCCTGGCCGAGGCCATTGGGCTGGCCCTGCCGGGCAACGGCTCCGTGCTGGCAACCCACACGGCCCGCAAGGCGCTGTATGAGAAGGCCGGTTCCACGATTGTTGAGCTGGTGAAGCGCTACTACGACGGCGACGACGAGTCCGTCCTGCCGCGCAACATCGCCACCGCTGAAGCGTTCGACAACGCCATGGCCCTGGACATTTCCATGGGTGGCTCCACCAACACCATCCTGCACCTGCTGGCTGCTGCCCAGGAAGCGGGCGTGGACTACGGCCTGGCGGAGATGGATGCCAAGTCCCGCCAGGTTCCCTGCCTGGCCAAGGTTGCCCCGAACGTTGCCGGGAACAAGACCTACTACATGGAAGACGTGCACCGCGCAGGCGGCATCCCGGCGCTGCTGGGTGAACTGAACCGTGGCGGCCTCCTGCACAAGAACGTCCACTCCGTGCACTCCAACGACCTTGACGGCTGGCTGGACTATTGGGACGTCCGCGGCGGCAAGGCAACGGACGAAGCCAAGGCGCTGTGGCATGCTGCTCCCGGTGGCGTCCGTTCCTCCACAGCTTTCTCGCAGTCAAACGAATGGACCTCCCTGGACACGGACGCCGAGGATGGCTGCATCCGCTCGGTGGAGCACGCGTTCTCCAAGGACGGCGGCCTTGCAGTGCTGCGCGGCAACATTGCCGTGGACGGTGCCGTGGTGAAGACCGCAGGCGTTGACGAGTCCATCTGGACGTTCGAAGGCCCCGCCATTGTCTGCGAATCACAGGACGAAGCCGTGGAAATGATCCTGAACAAGGCCGTCAAGGAAGGCGACGTGGTGGTGATCCGCTACGAAGGTCCCCGCGGTGGTCCCGGCATGCAGGAGATGCTCTACCCCACGTCCTTCCTGAAGGGCCGCGGCCTGGGCAAGAAGTGCGCACTCATCACCGACGGCCGGTTCTCCGGCGGAACCTCCGGCCTGTCCATCGGTCACATTTCCCCCGAGGCGGCCTCCGGTGGCGACATCGCCTTGGTGGAAAACGGCGACATCATCAGCATCGACATCACCCAGCGCTCCCTGCAGCTGAAGGTCTCGGACGAGATCCTGGCCGAGCGCCGCGAAAAGCTCCTGGTCAACGGCGGCTTCAAGCCCAAGAACAGGGACCGCCAGGTCTCACCGGCTTTGCGGGCCTACGCTGCCATGGCGCTTTCGGCGGACAAGGGCGCCGTCCGCGACGTCTCCCTGATCGAAAACATCTAGCCGCCGTTCCGAGCACAAGCCGCCTGGCGCCGTCGTACTTCACTGAAAGTACGACGGCGGTGGGCGGCTTTTGTTTGCGGGGAGCGGTTCAGGGGACGAACCTGTAGCCCATGCCCGGCTCCGTGATGAAGTGCCGCGGGTTGCCCGAATCGGCTTCCAGTTTCCGCCGGAGTTGGGCCATGTACACACGGAGGTAGTTGGCTTCCGTGGCGTAGGCCGGGCCCCATACTTCGGTGAGCAGCTGCTGCTGTGTGATCAGCTTGTCAGGATTCCGGACCATGATGTCCAGGATGCTCCACTCGGTCCGCGTGAGCCGGACCTCCCGGCCGGCAGCCATGATCTTCCGCTTTGCCAGGTCCACCGTGAAGGTTGGTGTCTCCACCACAGTGGCCTGGTCCAGGTCCTCGGCGCTCCTGCGAAGCGCGGCACGAAGGCGGGCCAGGAGCTCATCCAGGCCAAAGGGCTTGGTGATGTAATCGTCCGCGCCGGCGTCCAGGGCTTCCACTTTGTCATTGGAGCCGTGCCGGGCCGACAGGACAATGATGGGCACATCGCTCCATTCGCGGAGGCGGGTGATCACGGTTGTCCCGTCGATGTCAGGCAGGCCCAGGTCAAGGATCACCAGTTTCACGGGCCGTTGCGCAGCAGCGTGCAGGGCCGATTCGCCGTCAACCGCCGTGAACACCGTGTAGCCGTGGCCTTTGAGGGTGATGGCCAGGGCACGCACAATGTGGGGATCGTCGTCCACCACCAGGATGTTGGTCATAGGTGCCGCAATTCCGGGAGGGCGCCCGTGGATAGCGGCAGCCGGATCACCATGGTCAACCCGCCGCCGGGTGTTTCCTCGGCCGTCAGGGTTCCGCCCATGGCCTCGGTGAATCCCTTGGCCACGGCCAGGCCCAAACCCACACCCGTGGCAGCCGGGACATCGTCCAACCGCTGGAAGGGCTGGAACATCTGCAGGACACTGGCCGCTGGAACGCCCTGGCCGTGATCGATGATCCGCAGCTCGCTGGCGGGTTGGCCGGCCAGTGTGGCGGTACTGAGACCGCCGGCGCTGCCAACAATCACAATGTCCGAGCGTGGGGCATACTTCACGGCATTCTCCACAATGTTGGCTATGACCCGTTCCAGCATGCCGGCATCCGCATCCACCTCCGGCATGTTGGCTGCCAGGTCCACCCTGACGCGGCCGGCCGGGATGCCGTGCAGGGAAGCCGGTATCACCTCGGACCAGCGGATGGGTTTGATCAAGGCATTCACGGAATCGGAGGTGATGCGGGACATGTCCAGGAGGTTGCCCACCAGGACGTCCAGGCGGTCCGAGCATTCGTCAATGGTGGCCAGGAGTTCTTGTTCTTCCTCTTTGGTGTAACTGACCCCCGTTTGCCGAAGGCCGCCAACGGCAAGTTTGATGCCTGCCAAGGGAGTCCGGAGATCGTGGGAAACAGCCCGGAGGATGGACGTGCGCATGGTGTTGCTCTCGGCCAGGCGCACCACTTCGCGGCGGCTGGCAGCCAGTTGGCGGCGTTCAAGCTGGGCCGTGAGGTGGGAGCCGAAAGCTCCCAGCAGGCGGCGGTCGCTGGCCGGAAGCACCCTTCCGCTGAGGACCAGCCGTGTGGTGGCGTCGATCTCTTCGATGGTGTCCGTCCCGGCATCTTCGCTGGAGGCAGCGGCCGGGCCTGCCGCCGCAATCAGCCGCCACCCGCCGTCGTCCGTCAGTTCATGCAGTGCTGCCCGGCGGACCTGGAAGACATCCAGCGCCTGCTCCAACAATCCCACCACCGTGTCCTCCGCAGCCGTGGCGCCGCGGGTCAGGTCGGCCAGGGTGGTGGCCTCGGACCGGGCCCGGGCAGCTTCTTTGGAGCGCCGGGCGGAGAGGTCCACCACCACCGCCACGGCGGAGGAGACCCCGGCGAACACCAGCAGCGCCAGGAGGTTTTGGGGGTCGTTGATGGTCAAGGTACCCAAGGGCGGAACCGAGTAGTAGTTCACCAGCGCACTGCTCCACAGGGCAGCCAGCAATGCCGGCCACAGCCCGCCAACCAGGGCAACGGCAACGGAGCCGCTGAGCTGGACCAGGACCGCTGTAGCAATGTTGTGCGATGGGCTGGCGGCCAGCAGGAGCTGCAGGAGGACCGGCAGCACCACTGCCAGCGCAAAGCCCACCACCACCCGGATCCGGCCCAGGTCCCGGGGCCGTGGAGGCCTCCTGCCCTGGCCGCTGAGCGGGTGGGAGACCATGTGGACGTCAATATCGCCCGATTCCCGGACCACCTTGTTTCCCACGCCGCCCATGAGCCTTCCGGGCAGGGCTTTACGGCGTGAAACCCCCACCACAATCTGGGTGGCGTTGACGCTCCGGGCAAAGTCCAGCAGGGCTTTGGCGGGGTCCTCCCCGGAGACGATGTGGTAGCTGCCGCCCAGGTCCCGGATCAAGGTGCGCTGGGCTTCCAGGTCCTGCGGGGATTCCGCGGCAACGCCATCTGCTGCACGCACGTGGACTGCCAGGAGGTCCCCGCCGTTCACCCGCTTGAGGATCCTGGCGGCCCTGCGGATCAGGACTTCACCTTCCGGCCCGCCGGTCAGCCCGATTACTATCCGTTCACGCGCCGGCCAGCTGTCCTCGATCCGGTTTTCCGCGCGGTAACGGGCCAGCCCCTCATCCACCCGGTCCGCCAACCACAGCAACGCCAGTTCGCGCAGCGCGGTCAGGTTGCCCGTGCGGAAGTAGTTGGACAGTGCGGCGTCGATCTTGTCCGAGGCGTAGATTTTGCCGTCGCCCAGGCGTTGCCTGAGGAGCTCGGGGGAGATGTCCACCAAGTGGATCTGGTCAGCCCGCCGGACCACATCATCAGGGACGGTTTCCGCTTGCCTGACGTCCGTGATGGCGCCCACCACGTCCCCCAACGAGGCCAGGTGCTGGACGTTGACCGTGGAGAGAACGTTGATGCCCGCCTCCAGCAGTTCCTCGATGTCCTCCCAGCGCTTGCGGTTCCGGCTGCCGGGAATGTTGGTGTGGGCGTACTCATCCACCACCGCGGTGTGCGGGGCTCGCGCCAGGACGGCATCCAGGTCCATCTCTTCGAAGGCGGTGCCGCGGTACTCGACGTCCTTGGTGGGGATGACTTCCAGGCCGTCCGTGAGCGCCTTGGTATCGGCGCGGCCGTGGTGCATGGCGAAGGCCACCACCACGTCCTCGCCGCGCTCCACAAGCCGGTGGGCTTCCTTGAGCATGGCGTAGGTTTTGCCGACGCCGGGAGCCGCCCCCAGGAATATTCTTAGTGCTGCCCGCGCCATGAACGCCATTCTTCCACTAGTGCACCAGCCCTATTGGCGGTTCGTGGCCGCGGCGATGTCCAGGTTCAGCAACGTAACGTTCACCGAGGCCTGGCCAAGGAACGCTTCCGCCCCGCCGGTGGTTTGTCGGTCCACCATGCTCTGCACATCGTCCGGACCCAAACCATGGGCCGCCGCCACCCGCGGCACTTGGATCCGGGCGTATTCCGGTGAAATGTGCGGGTCCAGGCCCGAACCGCTGGCCGTCACTGCGTCTGCGGGGACGTCCGCCACCGGCACCTTTTCGGCTGCGGCAATGGCCGCCCGCTGGGCGGAGACGGCGTCCAACAGTGAGGGATCGTTGGGGCCCAGGTTGCTGGCAGAGGACGACGCCGGGTCCCAGGTGACTGCCGACGGCCGGGCGTGGAACCACTCGGGACTTTGTACACCGGAACCGTCCGAGGATACCTGGGAAATCAGGGCCGACGCCGCTGGATTGCCGGCTTGGTCCTTGACCACTGACCCGTTGGCTTGGAACGGGGCCACCAGCTGCCCTGCACCGAAGATTGCCAGCGGATACAGGACACCCAGCACCAGGGTGGCGAAGAGGAGGAACCGTGCGGCCGTAGCCGCTTGGCGCAAATACATTTTCATGGGTTGTCCTAGCCGATGCCGGGGATGAGGGAAATGAGGAGGTCCAGCAGTTTGATGCCCAGGAACGGCGCCACCAGGCCGCCCAGCCCGTAGAGCAGCAGGTTCCTGCCCAGGGCCTGGTTGGCGGAAACCGCCCGGTACTTCACGCCCCGGAGGGCCAGCGGAACCAGTGCCAGGATGATGAGTGCGTTGAAGATCACCGCTGAAAGAATGGCCGACGCCGGGGTGGCCAGCCCCATGATGTTCAGCATTCCCAAGCCGGGAAAGGCGGCCGTAAAGAGCGCCGGAACGATCGCAAAGTACTTGGCGACGTCGTTGGCCACGGAGAAGGTGGTCAACGCCCCGCGGGTGATGAGCAGCTGTTTGCCGATGCCCACAATGTTGATCAGCTTGGTGGGATCGGAGTCCAGGTCCACCATGTTGGCCGCCTCCTTGGCGGCCGGCGTCCCGGAGTTCATGGCAACCCCCACGTCCGCTGCCGCCAACGCCGGGGCGTCGTTGGTGCCGTCACCGGTCATGGCCACCAAGCGTCCTTCGCCCTGTTCCTTGCGGATTACCTCCATCTTGTCTTCGGGGGTAGCTTCAGCCACAAAATCGTCAACGCCGGCTTCGGCGGCGATCGCCTTGGCCGTGACGGGGTTGTCGCCGGTGATCATCACCGTGCGGATCCCCATCTTCCGCAGTTCCTCAAACCTGGCGCGCATCCCGGGCTTCACCACATCCGCGAGGTGCACTGTTCCCAGAACCCGGGCGGCGCCGTCGTGAGTGTGTTCGGCCACCAGCAGCGGCGTGCCGCCCTGGGCCGAGATGTCCTGCACCCGTTGCTGCACGTCGGCGGGCATGGTGCCGCCGGCTTCAGTGACGAAGCGTTCGACGGCGGCCGCGGCACCTTTGCGGATCCGGTGGCCGCCGAGGTCCAGCCCACTCATGCGGGTCAGGGCCGTGAATTCAACAATGGCCAGGTCCGGAGTGGTTGAACTGAGCTCCTCGAGGGACTGGCCACCGCCGGTGAGGCCGGTGCCGTCGGCGGTGCCGCCGTCGGCCAGCTCCACAATGGACCGCCCCTCCGGCGTCTCGTCCGCAAGGCTGGACAGCCGGGCCGCCGTGACGAGTTGGTCCTGCCCGATGCCGGCCGCAGGGTGGAAGCCCACCGCGCGCCGGTTGCCGTAGGTGATGGTTCCGGTCTTGTCGAGCAGCAGGGTGGTGATGTCACCTGCCGTTTCCACTGCCCGTCCGGACGTGGCCAGGACGTTGTGCTGCACCAGGCGGTCCATGCCCGCGATGCCGATGGCCGGTACAAGGGCGCCGATGGTGGTGGGGATCAGGCAGACGAGCAACGCCACCAGGACGATCGGAGACGGCGTGGCGCCGGCCAGGGACGCGATGGGAGCCAGGGTCATGGTGACCACCAGGAACACGATGGTCAAGGAAACCAGCAGCACGTGGAGGGCAATCTCATTAGGGGTCTTGTGCCGGACGGCCCCTTCCACCAGCTTGATCATCCGGTCAATGAACGTGGCACCCGGTTCTGCGGTGATGCGGACCAGGATCCGGTCAGACAGGACCTTGGTGCCGCCGGTGACCGATGAACGGTCCCCGCCGGACTCCCGGATCACCGGCGCCGATTCACCGGTGATGGTGGATTCATCAACGCTGGCCAGGCCCTCGATGATCTCCCCATCGGAGGGGATCACATCACCGGCCTGGCAGATCACAACATCGTTGAGTTTCAGGTCCGTTCCCGGTATTTCCTTGGTGGAGCCGTCCTCCAGCCGCACCCGGGCCACGACGCCCTTGCGGCTGGCCCGGAGACTGTCCGCCTGCGCTTTGCCACGGCCTTCGGCAATGGCCTCGGACAGTGTTCCGAACAACACCGTCAACCAGAGCCACGCGGTGACCACAATGCCGAAAACCGCGGGCTTGAACAGGCAGATGATGGTGCAGGCCGCGGCCCCCACCAGTACAACGAACATGACGGGCGAGTGGACCATCTGGCGCGGGTGGAGCTTTGCGAAAGCCACCGGAAGGGCTGCGCGGATGGTGGCGGCGTTGAGTTTGGCCGGCGCTTTGGTGTGGTGCTTGTGGTCTCCGGGTGTTCGTGTTTCCGGAGAATTTCCGTCGGCGTAGGTCAGTGCCGACGTGTCCGCGGCTGGTGCCGAACTGGACCGGGTCATTGAATGAGTCCTTCTGCGAGGGGGCCCAACGCGAGGGCCGGGAAATAGCTGAGAGCCGTCATGATCACGGTGACGCTGAGGAGGAGGGAGCCGAACAGGGCGCCGTGCGTGGGCACGGTTCCTGCAGACACCGGGATTTTCCTTTGCCGGGCCAGGGAGCCGGCCAGGGCCAGGACCAGGGCTATGGGAAGGAAACGTCCCAGCAGCATGGCAACACCCAGCGCTGCGGAAAGGTACGGCCCGGAACTGGTGATGCCGCCAAACGCGGAGCCGTTGTTGTTGGCGCCGGAGGTGAAGGCGTACAGCATTTCACTGAACTGGTGGGGTCCACTGGCCGGGGCGTTGGCCATGGCCTCCGGAAGAAGCGCCGTGACGCCCGCGAACACCAGCACCAGGGTGGGGGTCACCAGGATGTACAGGGCAGCGAGTTTCATTTCGCTCGGGCCGATCTTCTTGCCCACGAACTCCGGGGTCCGCCCCACCATCAGGCCCGCGATGAACACGGCAATGATGGCCAGGACCAGCATGCCGTACAAGCCTGATCCGGTCCCTCCGGGGGCTACTTCACCGAGCATCATGTTCAGCATGGCCACGCCCCCTGCCAGCGGAGGAAGGGAATCGTGCGCCACATTTACGGCTCCGGTGGAGGTGAGCGTGGTGGAGGCTGCGAAGATTGAGCTCGCTGCCGGCCCAAGGCGCTGCTCGAAGCCTTCGCCCAAGCCGCCTGCCGCCGTCGTCGCTGTTCCTTGTGCCGAGGCGACAGCCGCCGCCATCAAGGCCGTGGAGGTCAGCCAGAGCGCACCCATCACACCTGCCACCGTGAATCCCTGGCGCTGGTCGCCCACCATCCGTCCGTAGGTGTAGGGGAGCGCAGACGGGATGAGGAGGATCAGGAATACCTGGAAAAGGCTGGTGAAGACGTTGGGGTTCTCCAGGGGGTGGGCTGAGTTCGCATTGAAGTAGCCGCCCCCGTTGGTCCCCAGCACCTTGATGGCTTCCTGCGAAGCGACCGGCCCGCCGGGGATCACCTGGCTGACGCCTGTGGCCTGGTTGGCAACGTCCGTGGACCAGAAATTCTGTACGACGCCGCCAATCACCAAGGCGATTGCTGCCACCGCAGCGAGGGGCAGGAGGAGGCGGAAGGACGCGCGGGTGACGTCCACCCAGAAGTTGCCCAGCCGGTCCGTTCCAGCCCGCGCGATCCCGCGGATCAGGGCGATGGCCACCACGATTCCTACTGCTGCGGACAGGAAGTTCTGAACCGCCAGCAGGCACATCTGGACGAAGATGCCCACAGTGGCCTCCGGCGCGTACGTCTGCCAGTTGGTGTTGGTCACAAAGGAGATAGCCGTGTTCATGGCAACCCAAGGATCCACGCCCGGAAGGCCGTTGCTTCCCGGGAGCACACCCTGGAGCCGCTGCAAGGCGAAGATCACCAGGATGGACACCGCGGAGAAAGCCAGAACGCTGCGCAGATACACAGACCAGCTCTGTTCAGTCCCGGAGTCCGCTCCGGCCAATCGATAAAACACCCGTTCAGGCTTTGAAGACCTTGAACCGGAGAACACCTTGTCCATGTAGACGCCCAGCGGTTTGTGCACAAGAACCAGCACAACCAGCAGGACGACTATTTGGGTGATCACTGATGCGGTGCTGAAAACCACCCGCCCTCACCACTTTTCCGGGTTGAGCAGCACTGCCAGCAAGTAACCGATCAGGGCCAGGCCCACCAGGAACAGCCCCGCCCACATGACGGCGTCCAGCATCATTGCCCGCTCACCGGGCCTCCGCCGTCGATCATTCCGCCCAAAAGGTGGGCAACCCACATCACGATTCCCATGCTCACCACAAGAATCACCACAACAGCCACGTCGGCCATTGGAACGTCCTTTCATCAGCACCCCGTTGGCGGGGCTGATGCCAGTCAACCCCCGTGAATGCGGCGAAAAGGCGTTCCTTACGGTTCCTTAATGCGGTGGACGCCAATCTTGATGATTTTTTAACGCCCGCCAGGGGGTGCCCAAAGAAGCCGGCTTGTGGGTACATTGATCCATAAGCGGCGGTATGTGGAATTCCATTGATTCCCGGAAATCAACGGCTGCTTGGTTTGAATCAGTTCCACAGCAGGTTGTCATTTGTTCCATATCCATGAAAGGAAATGCCTTGGCTGTTTCTGTTGAATTGGGCAAAGCACTCGATAAAGCCTACGAAAATGCCTCGCTGGACGAGATTCTGGCGGCACCACCGTCAGCGCTCGCAGGGGTTACCGAGAAACACGACGAACTTCTGGCAGGAATGGGCATCAAGACGGTGCGCGATCTTGGCAGCAACAAGTACTTCGCCGTGGCAGGCGTCCTGGTGGCCCTGGCCGGCAAGACGGGCTAGTTCCAGCGGACGACGGCGGGAGGGTCCGCCGTCGTCCGGTCACCCGCCTCTGCTGCCCGTCAGGGCGTACAGTCCGCGCATCAACCCGATAATCCGCTCAAGGTCTTGAGGCGGATCCTTGATTAACCACGCTGCATGCACGGCGACGGGTGGCGCATCGCGCACGGGCCTGTAGGTGACGCCCCGACGCCGGTACTGATGGGCCGTTGATGCTGCGGTGATGCCCCGGGCCGCACCGCTGCCAATGACCGTCAGCCAGTCGTCCACATCCTGGGTGGACACCACGTCCTGCGGGCCGACGTCCCCGGGCCACAGATCCAAGGTGGTGCTGCCGGTGCGCAGGTCCAGCGCCACGGGCCGCGAAGCCACTTGCGCCAAGGTCACAGACCTTTTGGCGGCCAGCTCATCATCCGAGGCCATGGCGCAGTATCGCTTCTCACTTCCCACAGGTTCATGCCCGACGGCGGCAGCCTGCGGCAGTTTGCGGAGGATGGCAAGGTCTGCGGTCCCGTCAGCCAAGCCACCCGTAGGGGTATTGGACCGGACCAGCAGCAACTCACGGTGTGGAAAAGCGGACGACCACCGGCGCTGGAACTCCGTGGTGTGCTCGCCCAGCGCGGACCACGCGTACCCGATGCGCAGCTTACCCGTGCCTGCGCGCGCCTCGCGTCCCAGATCGTCAAGAAGGGCCAGGACCCGGCGCGCGGTGGCAAGGGTTTTCTGGCCGCTGGCCGTCAGTGCGACACTTCGCGTGGTCCGCTCCAGCAGCCTGGTGCCGAGGAACTCTTCCAAAGCGGCGATGTTTCGTGACACTGCTGCTTGGGACATTCCCAGGGCAATACCGGCGTCCGTGAACGTGCCCTCATCAACTACCGCTGCCAGGCACCGCAACTGGCGTACTTCAATGTCCACGAGGACCATCCTATTGATGCATTCCGTGCATAAACAGGGGTGTCCATGCATTTAGCGGATGTGTTCCGGAGGATCAGACTTTTTGCATGACCAACACTGTTTCCACGGGCAAGGCCAAGGGAGTGGCTACCCTCATGGCCAGTGCCCTCTCCAATCAGCTCGGGGCGGCCACCGGCTCATTGGCGTTTCCGGTACTGGGCCCGGTGGGCGTGGTTGCTGTGCGGCAGTTGGTGGCAGCTGCTGTCCTGCTGCCCATTGTCCGGCCCAGGCTGCTCGAGCTCACGTGGCGCCAGTGGTGGCCGGTCCTCCTGTTGGCAGTATCTTTTGGAACCATGAACCTGGGCCTCTATGCCTCAATCCAGAGGATAGGCCTCGGCTTGGCGGTGACGCTGGAGTTCCTGGGTCCGTTGGCTTTGGCCATCATCAGCACGCGGCGGATCGGCAGCATGGTGTGTGCCCTGGCGGCGGCCGCGGGAGTAGTTGCCATAACCCAGCCAAAAGCTTCCATGGACTGGGTGGGCATTGCCCTGGGCTTGCTGGCTGCATGCAGTTGGGCCGCTTACATCCTCCTCAACCGGACGGTGGGGCGTCGAATCCACGGCATCCAAGGGACGGCCGCAGCCACGGGGGTTTCGGCAGTGCTGTTCCTCCCGGTGGCCGTGGTGGTCTTTATCAGCCAGCCGGTGGATGTGGTGTCCGTGCTGTGTGCAGTGGGCGCGGGAGTTCTGGCATCCGTCCTGCCCTACGTGGCAGATCTTGTGGCGTTGAGGCGTGTGCCGGCCAACCTGTTCGGAGTGCTGATGAGCATCAACCCGGTGTTTGCCGCAATCATAGGGGCTGTGCTCCTCCGGCAGGAATTGGCAGCAGTGCAGTGGGTGGGGATCGGGTTGATTGTTGTTTCCAATGCCGCCGTGTTGCTGCTGGGCCGTCCGGGCCAGCGGGCACTCCGTCCGGGTCAGCGGGCACTCCGTCCGGGTCAGCGGGCACAACGCCGCTAGGACGTGGCCGGGGCGTGGTCCGTGGATCCCCGGACCTGGAGTTGGCTGGGGACCTGGTGCAGGCGGGCAGGAAGGTCAGGGGTGCTGAGCCGCTCCAGGATGAACTTGCCCGCCTCCACCCCCACGGCGAGGTTGCCGTTGTCCACCGAGGTCAGGGACAGATGGCGGATCTTGGCAAGGTACGTGTTGTCGTAGCCCACCAGTGAAAGGTCCTTGGGAACGGAGAGGCCAAGGTCATCAGCGGCGGACAGGGCGCCGATGCACGCAATGTCGTTGTAGGCGAAGATTGCGGTGGGCCTGGTGGGAGCGGCCAGCAGGCGGCTCGCAGCACTGTAAGCGCTCTCTTCGCTGACCCCTCCGGCTACCGTGGTTGGTTCACAACCGGCCTGCCTCATGGTCCGTTCGAAGGACAGCCGCCGGAGCCTGCCCACCTCGCCCGGCCCCTGAAGGTGGGCCACGCGACGGTGACCCAGGGACAACAGGAGTTCAGTTGCCTGCCGCGCCCCGGCGTCGTCGTCATTGACCACAATGTCGACGCCGGGCAGCAGCGGTTCGCGCGTTCCGGCAAGGACCACGGGAATACTGCGGGCAGCGTTTTCGATCGCGGCGGACTCGTTGGTGGTCCCCACCACCACCAAGCCGTCAATGCGCTGTTCCAGCAGGGTCTCCACGGAACTGCGTCCCACGCGCTGGTCCGTGTAGGAGTCGGCGAGCACAGGCGAAACCCCCGCCGCATGAAGGGAGGCCGTCAGTCCTTCCAGCAGCTCAACAAACCACGGGTTGCGGATGTCGTTAAGGACAACTCCAATGGTTCCTGTCCGTGTGCCGGAAAGCCGCTGTGCCAGCCTGTTGGGGCGGTAGCCCAGCTGTTCCATGGCGTCCAGGACGGCGCGCCGCCGGCTCTCGCTGACGTTCGCGGAACCCTGCAGGACCAAGGAAACCAGGGACTTGGACACGCCGGCGGCGGCTGCGACGTCGCGGATGGTGGGCTTGGCGGCAATTTTTTCCACAGCGTTCCCTTCCCACGTGTCCCTCGGCTTCATCCAAGCCTAAGGGGTTGACGCGCCCTTGCTCATCCAGCCATTATGGACCGGTCCAAGTAAATTCCAAAGAGTCAATGAGGATCCTTCATGAGTGCACCCAACAGCCGCCAGCTGACTGCCGGCATGGTAGGAGGCGGGGCGGGCGCAGATATCGGCAAAACGCACCGTTACGCGATGCGCCTGGACGGCCACTACCAACTCCAGGCCGGCATCTTCGGCAGGGAGGAGGGCAGTTCCCGTGCCATCGCCGCGGAACTGGGCGTACCTGCGGACCGCACCTACGCCGACTACCGCCAGATGGCACAGGCCGAGGCCGCCCGTGAGGACGGGGTGGACGTGGTGGTGGTAGCCACGCCAAACGACAGCCATTTCGGGATCGCGCGCGCTTTCCTGGAATCCGGCATTTCGGTGGTTTGCGAGAAGCCCCTCACCAGGGACTCCCAAACAGCGGCGGAGCTGGTCCGGGTGGCTGCCGCGAATGACGCCGTGCTGGCTGTCCCGCATTGCTACTCCGCGTACGCCATGGTGCGCCAAGCAGCCCGGATGGTCCGGGAAGGTCAGCTGGGAGCCATCCGGTTTGTCGACGTCGAGCATGCCTCCGGCTGGGCTGCCACCCCCTTGGAAAAGTCAGGCCACAAGCAGGCGAAATGGCGCACGGATCCGGACATCTCAGGGTTCCCCAGTGTTGTGGGGGACCTGGGAACCCACGCCTTCCACCTGCTTCGCTACATCACCGGGCTGGAGGCCCAGCGGGTATCCGGGCGGCTTCAAACCCTGGTCCCCGGACGCAGGGTGTTTGACCATGCCACTGTTGACGTGGAACTCGCCGGGTCCGTTCCTGCGCGGGTTTGGGCCAGCATGGCCGCGACCGGTCACAACCATGGGCTGCGGATCCGGGTCTTCGGGGAGAAAGGCAGCCTGGAGTGGCAGCACGAGGATCCGCACCATCTCACTGTCCAGGACCTTGATGGCGCCACCACCACCCTGACGCATGGCCTCAGCACGCTTCACCCCGATGCTTCACGGCTCACCAGGGTTGGTCTGGGCCACCCCGAAGGATTCCTGGAGGCCTTCGCCAACTTCTATTCAGATCTTGCCGAGGTTCTCCGTGCGCGTCGTGACGGTACTCCGCTTCCGCAACGCGACCTGTCCTTCCCTACGGGAATTGATGGCCTGATCGGCGTGCAGTTCGTCGAATCCGTCGCGGCCTCCCATCACGACGACTCCGCCTGGAAAATCCCGGCCTTCGCCGCCACGCCGGCTGTAAACCTCGAGAAAGCAGCAGTCTGATTATGCCCCGTTTTGCACTCATTGGCGCCGGATTCATCGGCTCTGTCCATGCCGTCAACCTGGCCGCGCACCCCGGCGTTGACTTCACACTTGTCTACGACGTGGACCAGCAACGCGCACAAGCATTGGCCGACGCCCACGGCGCGTCCGTTGCGTCCAGCCTGGAGGAGGTCTTCGAGCCGTCCTCGATCGACGCCGTCTTCATTGCCTCCTCCACCGACACGCACGCCGGGCACCTCCGCCGGGCTGCCGCCGTCGGGATTGCCGTCCTGTGCGAGAAGCCCATTGACCTGGACCTGGACAGGGCGCGGGACGTCGCCACGTTTGCGCAGGACAGCGGCGTTCCCGTGATGGTGGACTTCAACCGCCGTTTTGACCGCGACTGCGCGGAGCTCAAGCGCGTGGTGGACTCGGGCGAAATCGGGAAAGTGGAGCTCATCCAGCTCACCTCGCGGGGACCATCCATGCCCCCTTTGTCCTACGTGGCCGTTTCCGGCGGGCAAATGCGTGATCAGACCGTGCACTTCTTTGACCTGGCACGCTGGCTGTCCGGCCTTGACCCCGTGGAAGTTTTCGCCACCGGTTCGGCGTTGGCCGAGCCGGGCATCACAGCGTACGACGACGTTGACACCTCCGCGGTAACTTTGCGGCTGCCGGGAGGTGCTTTGGTACAGATCGATTCCGTTCGCCGCACCGGATACGGGTACGACGAACGGATCGAAATCATGGGGTCCGAAGGAATGGTGGAGGCCCGGCGGCACCGGAATGGAGCTGTTTCCCGGTATCGCGGCGGATCCGTGGTGGACGATGGCCTGCACCCGGGCTGGTTTGAACGGGTCCAACCGACATATGCCGCCGCACTTGCCGCCTTTGTGTCGGCCCTGGATGGCGGAGTGGCTCCGGCCCCCTCCTTGGAGGACGGGTTGAAGGCGCAGGCGATTGCCGAGGCTGCCGTGCTGTCCCTGAGCTCGGGCCGGATGGAACCGATCAAGTACTAGTTGGGAGAGAACGCCGCCCGGAAGGCCGCCAACGCTGCATCCCCGGCCTGGACTGACTGTCCGCCAGAGGCATTGGCTTCCAAGCCGATCACGCCCGTGTAGCCGGCATCCCGAAGGGCCTTGGCGATCACCGGGTAATTGATCTCGCCGGTGCCGGGCTCGAACCGGCCGGGCACGTCGGCCACCTGGATTTCCCCGGTGTGCGGTTGGGCTGCCCGCACCAGCTCCATCAGGTTCCCTTCGCCGATTTGGGCGTGATAGAGGTCCAGCATCATTTTGACGTTGGGGTGATCAGCTGCCTTGACCAAGGCCATGGTGTCCTTGGCGCGGGCCAGCGGGATGCCGGGGTGGTCCAGGATGGTGTTCAGGTTTTCCAGGGCAAAGACGATCCCGTGCTCCTGGCCCAACCGGCCCAGTTGTTCCAGGGTGCGGAGTCCGGTCAACCACATCTCTCCCGTGGAGCGATGCGTGGGCCGAACGGCACGGCCACCCTCTCCCAGCTCCGCAGGATGAACCACCATGCGTTCAATGCCCAGTTCCAGGGCTGTGGGAATCAGCTTCTCGGCAGAGGAAAGAACCTCATGGGCCGTGGAAGCATCGGTCAGGCTCCCGCCAAAGTAGCCGCTCATGGAGGAGAAGCTGGCCCCCGTCGCAGCAAGCGCCTTGATGTCGCGGCCGCGGGTATCCCAGAGCTCCACCCCAAAGCCTTGTTCGTGGATACGGCGGACTCGGTCCAGGAGCGGGAGGTCGCCGTAAACCATCTCTGCGCAGACTGCGAGCCGGAAGCTCATGCTCGGGCTCCCTGAACTGCGGGTTCGGCCGGCGTGAGCTCTGCAAACTCGCTCACATCTACCGGGAGTTCCCTTTGCGCGGAGGCAAAGGCGGCCAGTGCCACGGCCAGCGCATTGCGTGCATCGGATCCACCTGGTGCTGCGACGGCGTAAGCCGCAGGTGCCGCCGTCGAACCTTCACCGGCCAACCCCCGGCGAATGGCGACGTCGTGGGCGAAGTGGGCGAGTTCGTCCGTGTAGGCATCGTGGAAGAGATCGATATTCAGCCGGGTGGTGTCCGATCCGATGCCTGCCGCAGTGAAGCTGGTGGCGTTGGTTGCCTGGGGCGTGCCTGCGGTGACCATGCCTGCGGAGCCGAAGACCTCGCCCCGGACGTCGTAGCCGTAGAGGGCGTTGAAGTTGGCCTCTGCCACGGCGATGGCCCCGTTGCTGTAGGTCACTGTCACCACTGCGGTGTCCAGCAGGCCGCCTTCCTTGGCATCGGGAGCCACCAGGGCGTCGGCCACGGCATGGACTTTCACCGGGACGGCGCCGGGGTTGAGCCAGTTGAGGGTGTCAAAGTCGTGAATCAGGGTTTCCAGGAAAATCGTGCCCGGAGCCACGCGCCCGGGGTTTGGAATGCCTGCCTCGGTTCCGGGATCGCGCGTCAGGGAGCGAAGGAGTTGAGGGGTGCCCACAACGCCTGAGTCGATCAGCTTCCGCGCCGCAGCAAAGTCGGCAGAGTAGCGCCGATTGAATCCGAAACGCAGGACGACGCCGGCGCTTTCCGCTGCGTCGATTGCAGCGTCGATCTCCGCAATGGTCCGTCCACCGGGCTTCTCGCAGAAGACATCCTTGCCTGCCTTGGCCGCTGCCGTGATCAAGTCGGCATGAAACCGCAAGGGGGTGGCAATCAGGACAGCATCGACGTCCGGGTCCGCCAGGACGTCAGCCACCTCGGTGCTGATTTTGCTGACGCCCAAGCGGCTGGCCAGGGATTCGAGTGCCGGAAGCACAGGATCTGCCAAAGCTTCCAGCCGTGCGTGGGGGAGGCGGCGTGCAATTGATTCAGCGTGGAATGCGCCGATCCACCCGGCCCCGATCACGGCGATGCGGACGGGCCGGTCTTCGGTGACCGGATGCTGAAGGTACGTCATTGTGGCTCCTCGAGTCAGTCTTCTAGATCGTTCTAGTTAACCCATGGTCCCATGCCGGCTTATCCTCGTCTAGATCGTTCTAGTAGATTTTCCTTCCATGGGTGTTGGAAGCCGGAACGCGTGACCCGGCGTCTTCGGTCCCCCGAGTGCTGGGTGCGCCGAAACCCCTGGTGGCGCGGGTGTGGTCCAAGGCCAACTTCGCCAGCGGCGTGATCAGCAGGAGAATGACGAAGGTCCCGGTGCCGGCGAGCCCTGCCAGGAGGACCAGCCCCGCCATGAGGAGCAGGTGAATGCCAGGCTCGGTGACCAGGCTGAGGTCTGTTGGCACGGTCATCCCATGGTGTGGTGTCACGTCATGCTCCCGGTGGTGGCTTGTTAGAAATCCCTGATACCTAGTGGTGGCTGGTGCTGCCTGAAAGTGATGCGTTTCGGGGAGGTTTGCTTCCGATTGCCCCTGTTGGCGCGGAGTGTTGGGTGGGACAAAGTGAGCGTTGGGAATCTTTACAGGCTTGGCGCGTCACGTTCCGGCAGGTCACGGCACATAAACAGTGCCCATGCCGTTGGAACGTGTTCAGCGCCGTTGCCCTTTTCGGCTGCGTCGCGGTCCATCGGCGGAGTTGCAGCGATGGGTGTGGCGGGTTCTGGGGCCCGCCCGGGGCGCCATCGCTGCGTTAACCGGGCTAGTGCGGTCGGTCGTCTGAGTCGCGACCGGCCGCACGATCGGTCTTCCCGGGCCCGTGAGTCCCACGCATGGCAGCCCCGCCGCCAAGCATGGCCAGCTCTGTCATTACTGCCCGTGCCACCCTAAACTGGCGGCATGATGACGCCGAGTCGGATGCGCAGGGCCAGGATCACCTCCCTTGCACTGTTCTTCGGGGTCGCCCTCACAGGGTGCGCAGGCAGTGGCGGCAGCCCCTTTGTTGGGGTCTGGGGTGAACCCGGCAACCTCCAGAAACCTTCTTTGGATCTGCACACGGACGGTTCCATTTCGGGAACGGATGGCTGCAACAGGCTCATGGGCTCCTGGAAGGAAGAGGCCAAAACGGCCACCTTTGGCCTCGCTTCAACCCGGATGGCCTGCCCTGGAATTGACGCCTGGTTGTCCGGCGCGGCCACGGCCAGGATCCAGGAAGACGGCAAGCTGGCGGTGTTCGGCCAGGACGGTCAACAAATCGGCACCCTTGATGCCGGCAAATAACCCGGCGGGCACGCTTCTATAGACTGGCTCCGAGCAAAGGAGAGCCATGGCCGGGAAACGTCCCACCCTCATGGACGTGGCTGAAGCCGCGGGCGTATCGCGTGCCTTGGTATCCATCATCATGCGGGATGCCCCCGGGGCCTCCGAAGCCACCCGGCTGAAGGTCCAGCAAGCTGCAAAGGAACTGGGCTACCGCCCGGACAGCCGCGCCAGGCTCCTGCGGTCAACCCGAACACGGCTGCTGGGCGTCAGCTACACAACGTCCCAAGCCTTTCACGCGGAACTTGTGGATGCTGCCTATGCCGGGGCAACTGCCCGTGGCTACGACATCGCGCTCAGCGCGGTGGCAAACGGCCGCCCCGAGACAGCCGCCGTGGAGTCCCTGCTGGACCTGGGCTGCGAGGCGCTGATCATGGTGTCGCCACACCTCAGCCCGGAAGAGCTGGCCGGCTACGCCCTGCGGATGCCAGTTGTGAGTCTCCTCCGTGACGACGTTGGGCCTGCTGTGGATTCGGTGAGCAGCGACGACCACGCAGGGATAGCCCTGGCCGTGGAACACCTGTTTTCACTGGGACACCGGCGGATTGCGCACGTTGACGGTGGTAACGCAGTGTCCGGGCCACAAAGAAGAGCCGCGTTCACGCAGGAGATGAAGGTCCGTGGCCTTGATCCCCACATCGTCACAGGCGGACCCACCGAGGAAGACGGGCTGCGCGCCGGCCGTAGCCTGCAAGCAAACCTGCCCACCGCCGTCGTGGCTTTCAACGATCGCTGTGCGCTGGGAGTGTGGGAGAGTCTCCGGGCTGCCGGGCTGCGCGTATCAGAGGACGTCTCCATCATGGGCTACGACGACAGCCAATTCGCGCGGCTCGGTTACGTTCAGCTGTCCTCCATCAGCCAGGATGCGCCGTTGCTTGCCCGTGCCGCAGTGGACCGGGCGGTGGACCGGCTGGAGGGAACGACGTCGGCCGGCCACCTGGTGCGGACACCGCACCTGGTGGTCCGCCGCACCACCGGCCCCGCGCCCGGGTAGCTATCCTTCGCTGACGATCGCTTTCATGGTGTTGTTCCGCTTCTCATGGGTCAGCTCGGCCAGCCCCAGGGCCTCAAGCAGTGGCGGCATGTACATTCCGAACCGTCCCCGGTAACCCTTGCGAAGGCCGTACCAACCGCCCACGGGGTTGTGCTCGCTGCGGCCCCATGCTTCAACGGTTCCGGGCACAGCTTCCTTGCCCTCGTCCGCGGCACCCAGGGGCACCCAACCGCCCTGCTCCACCAACCAGGCGTGGAGGTCCTCGATGGCACGGAGCTGGTAGAGCAGTTTGGTGGAGCCCACCTGGCAAACAATCACGGGCGGATCCGCGGTCTCATCCTTGTGCATGGTGTAGGTAGATGACCCGGGTGGAGTGGTGAGTTGCCACGGATCGTCGGCTGTTCCAGCTGCCATGACCTGTCCTTTCTTGACGGTGTGGTCAGGCTATATGGCGCCCGGCCGGGTGTCAGCAGTTTCTGGTTCCAATGGTTCAGAGGACAGCGGGTTCTGGATCTCGTCAGTGGTCATGCGGGCGGCAAAAAGTGCCACGAAAGCCATGATGGGGCACACCAGTCCGGCGATGAAGAAGATCAGCCAGATGGGAACCACCTCCGCGACGGGGCCCGCCAGGGCCATGGATACCGGCATGAGCGCCAAGGAAACGAAGAAATCCAGGCTGGAGATCCGGCCCAGCAAATGCCGGGGAACCCGGCGTTGAAGGAGCGTTCCCCAAATCACCATGCCGACACCCTCCGTGGCGCCGAACACCACCATGGCTGCCCCGAGCATCCAAAACTCGGTCATGAAGCCAATGGCAACCACCGGCAGGCTTCCCAAACCCCACGTCACCACCATCACCGTGAGGTACCGGCGTGGAAGCCGGAGCGTCGCCGTCACCAGGGCAGCCGAGGCACTGCCCACGCCCATGATTGCCAGCAGGAAACCGAACATCCGCGAATCGCCGCCCAGCTGGTCCCGGACCACGAAGGGGAGGAGGACCTCGATGGGGCCAATAAGGAACAGCACCGACGAGCACGCCCAGATCAGGGTCCAGAGCAGCCACGGTGTGCGCAGCGTATACGTGAAACCTTCCTTGAGATCCCGGAAGAACGATGATTTCCCCTCCGCTCCGGATCCGCCGGCGGCTGCATCAGGCGCTTCCGCGAGGCGTGACTGCCGGCTCAGAAAGTTGAGGATCGCAAAAGCCAGGAAGTGGCAGATGGCAACCCCGGCAATAGCGTGCGCCGGCGTCAACGACGCCACCAGGATGCCGGCCAACGCAGGCCCGGCCGCCTGTTGGAGGACGGGCCGGACCGTGCCCTCCATGCCGTTGGCTGCCAGGAGGTCCTCGGCCGGGAGAATGCGGGGAAGCATCGCCGAATAGGCCGGGAAAAAGAAGGCCTGGCCCATGCCCAGCACAAAGGCGCCCATGGCCAGATGCCACAGTTGGAGCACGTTCAGCATGGCCAACAGGGCAACGGCGGCAATGACCGCCAGGTTGGCGCCTTCCACGGCGATGATCAGCAGGCGCTGTGGGAACCGGTCCGCCGCGATCCCTCCGGCCAACACGAACGCCACCAGGCCAACGCTCGCCGCGGTGGCAACCAAGGACAGTTCCAGCGGACCGCCACCCAGGTGGATGACCTCGTACACCATGGCCACGGCCCACATGCCGGAGCCAAAGATTGAAATGGACAGCGCGGAAATCAGCACCCGGAATTCCCGGTGTGCAAAGGGTCGCAGCGCTCTCAACGCAGCCATCCCACCAGCCTAGACCCGGCTGATGGAGCTGCGGAAGGTCTTGCTTGGAGGTCGCTCAGGCCCCTGTAGATTCGCCCTGCGCGGAAATTGTCCACATAGCGCGGAAAGGGTCGAAGGGGATGCAGGGGCGTGACATAGTCTGAACCCAGCAGTTCCCCAGAAGGATCACAGACTGCCAAGGAGAAGTGAAGATGCCCAAGCGCCCCAACCCGGCGGTGAAGATCGCCCAGGAAACAGCCCACAACGCAGTGTTTGACGCCCAAGGCAACGCCAAGCCCGGAGTGCACAATGTGCTGCTCAAAGCGGTTGAAGTACAGCGCCCGCTGGTTTTGGCCAACCTGCGCAGGCTGCAACGCAGGTACCCCAATGACTCCCCGACGCAACTCGCCGCGAAACTTGAGCGCCACTACCTGTTTGCCATCTCCGGAGGCGGTGCCGCAGTAGGCGCCACCGCCGTCGTTCCCGGAATCGGCACCGCAGCATCGCTGGGACTCTCAGCGTTGGCCACGGTGGGGTTCCTGGAGACCACTGCGCTCTACGCGTCCTCCTTGGCCGAGCTTCACGGCATCCGGCTCACCGATCCGGAACGGTCCCGGACCATGGTCATGGCCATCATGTTGGGCGAGGAAGGTACGTCGCTGCTGGGCGCCCTCAGCGGACAATCGCTGGGGCGCAGCAAAGGTGTCACCAACGCCTGGGGCAAGACGCTCACGCGGAAGATCCCGGGGAGCGGATTCGGCGTGGTCCGCGATGCCATCCAGAAGGCCTTCCTGAAGAATCTGCTCAAGAAGCAAGGCGGTGCTTTCCTGGGCCGCGCACTCCCGTTCGGTGTAGGAGCGGTGGTGGGCGGTGCAGGCAACCTCATGATGGGTCGCGCCGTGGTGGCCAATGCCAAAGAAGCCTTCGGCACGCTCCCGGACACTGTTCCCGGGGAGTTGCTGCCCAATGCTTCCAAGGGCGCCATCCAGCCCGCTCCGGACGCCCAGGAAATCCCGGGCGAACTCCCTGTTGTGGAAGGTGGTTCCCATGGATCTGAACGCTGATCTGGGCGAGTCCTTCGGCTCGTGGACCATGGGCGATGACGCCTCGATGTTCACTATTGTCAGCAGCGCCAACGTTGCGTGTGGTTTCCATGCCGGGGATCCCCTCACCATGCTGGACAGCTGCCGCGCGGCCTTTGACCTGGACGTCAGGGTTGGTGCCCACGTGGGCTACCGGGACCTGGCCGGGTTCGGCCGGCGCTCGCTGGACATGAGCTTTGACGAGTTGTTCGGGGACGTGCTGTACCAACTGGGTGCCTTGGACGGCATGGCCCACGCGGTGGGAGCGTCAGTGGATTACGTGAAGCCCCATGGCGCGCTCTACAACAGGATTGTTCAGGACGCCGAGCAGGCCGAAGCCGTGGTGGCAGCTGTCCATGCCTATGACCCCGGCCTTCCTGTTCTGGGACTGCCTGGCTCTGCGTGGTTGAAACTGGCTGAGGACGCCGGGCACCCGGTGTTCCACGAGGCCTTTGTGGACCGGGCATACCTGCCGGACGGGACGTTGGTTCCGCGCAGCCAGGAGGGTGCAGTCCTGCACGATCCCGCCGCAGTGGCAGCCCAGGCAGTTCGCCTGGCTACCCGCAAGGAAGTGGTGGCGGTGGACGGATCGGTGGTCCAGGTGCAGGCAGACTCCTTGTGCATTCACGGAGATACTCCAGGGGCGGTGGCCATGGCCACCGCCGTGCGGCAAGCTCTGGAACAAGCAGGCGTGGAGATCGAGGCGTTCGCCTAGCCGAACAACAGGTGCGCAACCGTGAAGATGGCCAGCCCGGCAAGGGCACCCACCACGGTCCCGTTGATGCGGATGTACTGGAGGTCCTTGCCCACCTGCAGCTCGATCTTCTGGGACGTTTCCTCGGCGTCCCACCGTGCCACGGTGTCGGAGATGACCCCTGCGATATCGGACCTGTACGTGTCCACCAAGTAGCCTGCAGCATCGCCGATCCAGGCGTTGACCTTGCCCGCCAGTTCGTCGTCGTTGACCAAACGTCCACCGAAATCGCGGACGGCACCCTTGAAGCGCTGGCTCAGCTCGCTGTCAGGATCATCAACGGCACTGAGCAGCGCGGTCTTGACCGTTCCCCAGGTTCGGGAAGCGAGCTCACGGACCTCCGGGTCACCCAGGATTTGTGCCTTGATGGCTTCTGCCCGCTCAATCATGGCGGGATCGTGCTGCAGGTCCTGGGCGAGGTCGGTCAAGTAAGCATCGATTGACTGCCGGACCTGGTGGTCCTGATCCGATTGCACTGCCCTGATGAACTTGGCGAGCTCCACATAAACGCGGTCACCCACCAGCCCGTCCACAAAGTTGGGAACCCAGAGCGGTGAACGGTCGGAGACCAAGCGGTTCACAGTGTCATGGTTGGCATCCACCCAGTCGGCAGCGCGATCTACCAGCAGGTCAACAAGTTTGTGGTGGTGGCCGTCGGCGAACACCCTTTCAGCAAGCTTGCCCACGGGCGGTCCCCACGGCGGCGTCAGCAGATGCTTCCGGACCATGCCTTCGATCACGGCCTGTACGTCGTCGTCGTTCAACACTGTGAACGCGCCGCGGATCACCGCGCCGCCTTCCTTGGCAACGCGGTCTGCGCCGCCCGGCGAGGAGAGCCAGGTGCCGGCTTTCCGGGCAATGTCGATGCTGGCCAGCTTCTCCTGAACAACTTCCTGGGAAAGGAAGTTGCTCTCCACGAAGTCGCTCAGCGATTCACCGATCTGGTCCTTGCGCCGCGGAATGATCGCGGTGTGCGGGATCTTCAATCCCATGGGGTATTTGAAGAGCGCGGTCACGGCAAACCAGTCGGCCAGGGCACCCACCATGCCACCTTCGGCTGCAGCCCGGACGTACTCGAGCCAGGGGTACTGCTTCTGGAACGCGAAGGCCAGCGTAAAGATCACTGCCATGCCGATCAGCAGGCCAAGGGCCAGCCGCTTCATGCGCCGCAGGGCCACGGCCTTCTCCTGGTCGCTGGCGGAAAGCTCGACGGCGGTGTTGTGGGGTGTGGGGGCGGTACCTGCCTCCGGGGTTCCCTTGAGGGGGTGGGTGGTGAGGTCTTCGGCTGGGATTCGTTCAGAGTTCACCTGCATTAGCCCAGCGTAGCCCCCGCCAGTACCCCCGGGTGGGTTACCGTGTCTGCATGACGAGCGACCACTTCGCCCTGGACCGGCCAAAGGTTTACGCCCACCGGGGGGCCAGCGCAGCTTTTGCCGAACACACCCGTGCGGCCTACCTGAAGGCCCTGGAGGACGGTGCCGATGGCGTTGAATGCGATGTCCACCTGACCCGCGATCAACACGTGGTGTTGATCCATGATGCAGACCTGGACCGCACCTCCACCGGTACGGGCCCTGTTTCCGAGCGGACGCTGGAAGAACTCCGCGGGTTGGATTTCTCCTCGTGGAAGGGCGCGCGCATCCCTGAGGCCTACGGTGGTGTCGCAGACCAGATCCTGACGTTGCCGGAGCTTTTGGACATTCTGCGCAGTGCTGGACGGGATGTTGGATTGGCGATTGAACTCAAACATCCCAGCCCCTATGGCTTGAAGCTGGAGGAACGGGTGCTGGAACTCCTGGCCGAGGAGGGCTGGACGCCGGAAGAATCCCGTCTGGAGAATATTCAGGTTTCCTTCATGAGCTTCGATTCCGACTCCATCCAGCGGCTCCTGGAGTCTGTGCCTGCTGCACACATTTGCCAGTTGGTGGACGACTACACAATGAAGGAAATCCGCGAGGAACTTGGCTTGGGCTTCCTTACCGGCGGGGCAGTAGCCAACGTCATGAAGGCCATGCAGGAGGACGCCGAGCAGATCCTGGACCAGGGCACGGTGGGAATCGCCGGCCCCGGGATTGATTATGTCCGCGAGCATGCACGCAATGTGCAGCGCTGGATGGACGATGGACGGGTCTTCAGGGTGTGGACGGTGGATTCGGAGAAGGACGTGGCGCTCTGCCACGGCCTGGGTATCCACGAGATCACTACCAACAAACCCGGGCAGGTCCTTGCCCAGCTCATGGTCTCCAGCTGACTTTGGGTGGCCCGCGCCGTGTGATTGAGTTATCCCATGTCACTTCGCTGGTCAGCCCAAGCAACCCGGACCGTCTCCGCAGCAGCACTCAGCGCCCTGCTGATGGCCAGCGCCATGAAGCACTTCCGTACGCCCCGCTTTTATTACCCGGTGGTCCCGGACTATCTGTGCCGCGCTGATGGGCCCGGTTCCGGTTCCAACGGGCCTCTGGCCTTGATGTCCCGCGATGAATGGATAGCATCGTCCGGACTGATCGAGGGCGTTGCGGCCGTCGGGCTGTTGATACCGGCTACCCGGAAGGTTGCCGCCGACGCCACCACGGCCATGTTCACCGCATTCCTTGCCGGGCATATAGACGCCCTCAGGCGGGCCTACGGACCCACTGGCACCAAGGCTGAGCGCAAGATCCACACCGGGCGCCTTCCCCTCCAGATTCCGCTGATCCTGTGGTCCTGGAGCCTCAGGAAATGACCGGGGGAGCCGTTCCCCTGCGGCTCAAGGATTCGCCGGCCTTCAAGGTAGCCCTGTCCTTGAGCATCGCCACCGGCCTGTATGGGGTGTCTTTTGGCGCACTGTCTGTTGCGTCCGGTTTCGATTTCTGGCAGACCATGGTGCTGAGCCTTCTCCTGTTCAGCGGTGGCTCCCAATTCGCTTTCATCGGCGTAGTGGCAGGTGGCGGTTCCGGTGTGGCCGCCATGACTGCCAGCGCACTGCTGGGTTTGCGGAACGGTATTTACGGCATGCAGATCAACGCCATGCTGCGTCCCGGGGGTTGGAAGCGCTACCTCTCTGCGCACGTCACCATTGACGAATCGACGGCGACGGCGTCCGGGCAGTCAGACGTGGACGAACAGCGGCGGGGTTTCTGGACCGCGGGCATTGGCATATTCATCCTGTGGAATATTTTCACGGCGATCGGGGCGCTGGCCGGTGATGCCATGGGCGATCCCAAACAGTGGGGGCTGGATGGGGCCGCTGTCGCGGCGTTCCTGGCGTTGCTGTGGCCACGGCTTAAGGGCCGGGAACCGTGGGCCATCGCCGCTGCCTGCGCTTTGGCCACCGTCCTTGCCGTGCCGTTTGTGCCGTCCGGTGTGCCGATCCTGGTGGCAGCCGTTGTGGCCGGCGCCATCGGCTGGTTCAGCCATGCGCGTTTGGATGAGGGCCTTGAACCGGACGTGGATCCCTACCCGGACAAGCAACCGGACAAGCACCCGCGCGAGCACGGAGGTGCGCAATGAACCTGTGGCTGTGGATCCTGATTGCCTGCGCTCTGGCATATGTCACCAAGTTGGTGGGCTACTTTGTTCCGGCCAGGTTGCTGGAGAACCCGCGGATCATGCACGTCGCCGGGACCATGACCATCGGGTTGTTGGCATCGTTGACGGTGGTGAATGCGGTGGCTTCCGGCCAGGGGCTGGTGCTGGACGCACGCATGGGCGCTTTGGTGGCGGCCGCTGTCGCGCTGTGGCTCCGGGCGCCCTTCCTTGTGGTGGTGATATCAGGAGCTGCCGCAGCTGCAATCCTGCGCCTGCTCGGCTGGGGCTAGCTGCCGGGCTGCGGAAACGCCGCGGAAACCGGTCAGCGGCTAAGCGCTACTCAGCCGCTGTCAGCGTGACGCCGGGGATGTCCGACTGCTCGGGGAGTGGGCGTGACGGCCGTTCGGTACGGATGGCATCTTCTACCAATGCCACCGGCCGTTTCCACGCCTCGGAGCCCGGTTCCATGGTGTCCACAGCGCCGATCAGCATGGCGATCAGCCGGACCATGTCCTCGATGGTGATGTCGCGCCGCAGGGAACCCTGTCCTTGGCCACGCTGCAGCAAGGTGTCGATGGAGCCAATGATGCCGCGGGTGATCCCGATCAGGAGCCCGCGGCGGCCTGCGACGGCGTCCAGGAGGTTGGCGTCCTCGCTGGCTACCTGCATCACGGCGTCAATGACGTTGATGAGTCCTTCCGCGGCGTCCATTCCGTCCAGGGCTGCTTCCGCCACCGGATCCACATTCTGGCGCAGCTGCCGCGACAATGCGGCCAGCACCAGTTGCTCCTTGTCCGAGAAGTTGCGGAACAGCGTTGCGGGTCCCACCCCGGCGGTGGCGGCGATGGTCTGCAGGGGTACTTCGGGACCGTGCTCGCGGAAGCATTGCCGGGCGGCGGTGATGATTTTGTCCACGTTCCGTGCGGCGTCTGCCCTGAGGGGCTTGCGTTCAGAGGGCTGTTCCATGTTTGTCAGGGTAGCAACGCGGGGGCCCCGCCCTGTTGTTACGCGGGAGTACGTTCTTATATGACAAATCGGTACGTGAAACACTGGATTTATGTTGCTTGCATTTTCAGTTGCCCCCTCCGGCCAGCCCGCGTCCTCCCATGACGGCGCAACCAACCCCGAGGCCTCGGTGCATGACGCCGTGGCAGCGGCCGTAAAGATCGTCCGGGAGTCCGGACTGCCCAACCACACCGACTCCATGTTCACCACCATTGAGGGTGAGTGGGATGAGGTCTTTGACGTCGTCAAGCGCGCCACCGAGGCCGTTGGCAGGTTTGGCAGCCGCGTCTCCCTGGTGATCAAGGCGGATATCCGTCCCGGTTACAGCGGCGAGCTGACCGGCAAAGTTGAGCGTTTGGAAGACGCCATTTCCGCCTCGGAATAGTCCTTTCCTGTCTCCGGCGTGAGTGCAACACTGGGCTCATGATCGAACACGTGACCCAGCCCGGGTGGGGCGACGTGGAGCAGTACCTGACTGACGTCGTCGTGCATCCCGATGCCTCCCACCGGCGTGCGGTGAGCTCCGCCATGGAGGCGGGTATGCCGCCTATTGAGGTTGCCCCCAACGCGGGCAAGCTGCTGCGGATGCTGGTGGAAATCTCCGGCGCCCGGCGGGTTCTGGAGATCGGCACGCTGGCCGGGTTCAGCAGTCTGTGGATGGCCCAGGGACTGCCCGACGACGGCCGGATAGTCACGTGCGAATACCTCCGGAAGCACGCCGATGTTGCCAGGGCAAACCTGGATGCCGCCGGGGTGGGTTACAAGGTGGACATCCGTGTGGGAGCGGCCCTGGACACGTTGCCGGCGTTGGCCGGGGAGGAGCCGTTCGACTTCGTATTCATTGACGCGGACAAGGAAAACAACGCCAACTACGTGGACTGGGCCATCCGTCTTGGACGCCCGGGAACGGTCATTGTGGTGGACAACGTCATTTGGGACGGCGCCATCCTGGATCCGGCCCGGGACCAGGTCAATGCCCCGGGAATTGTCCGGATGCTGGAGATGCTGGGCCGGGATCCCCGCCTGGACGCTACCGCCATCCAGACGGTGGGGAGCAAAGGCTGGGATGGTTTCGCCGTGGCAAAGGTACTGTGAAGTATGGATTTCACGTTCCGCCCGGCGACTGTTGAGGACGCCGAGGCCATGGCCCTGATGCACGTTCAATCATGGCGCGAGAGCTACGGCCACTTGCTGCCTGCAGAGTTCTTTGCCAAGCAGGAAGCGGGTTTGCCGGAACGCATTGCACGCTACCGCAAGTTCATCGCTGCCGGCCACACCCGCGTACTGGCCCATGATCCCGAGGGCGAATTGGTGGGGTTGGGGGCAGCAGGTCCGGGCACGGATGACGACAGCCCCTGCGCTACGGAACTTTTCATGCTCTACACGCTGGAGCGGGTCCATGGCCGTGGAGTGGGCCAGGGCCTGGTGGATGCGCTCATTGGCGATGGGCCGGCATACCTCTGGGTGCTGGATGACAATCCTCGCGCGGAGGCTTTCTATCGCCGCAACGGCTTCGTACCGGACGGCAAGCGCCAACTCTGCGATCCATCGTGGCACTCACTGCCCGAACACAGGATGGTGCGTTCCGGCGTCGTGCCTCTGCGGTAGAAGGTTTTACTCGCCCTGCCGCGGCGGGGGCGCGTGCTCTTCGGCGTCCTGGTCCTCCGGCAGGGGATCCAGGAGGCCGGGCAGTTTGGGCACGCGTGCCACCAGGAGGCAAACCACGGTGAGCCATGCCACCAGCACGGTCAGCACCTCAGCCCACAGTGTTGCTCCAAGATCCATGAACCGATCTTAGGTCTCACGCGGCCGTATCTGTAAGTAGCCTTACTAAATGTGTTGTCGGACACTCCCGCATGACTGCTCCACTAGGCTGGGAGCATGACGTGGGCAGGACGGAAATAGTGGCAAAACGCGGTAAGAGGCCGACGACGGGTGTAGTCGAGGTGCCTTCCGGCACCCGCCCCAGCGGTCCGGTGGCAGGGGTCTACTACATCGATACCGGCGACTGCGAGTTGCTGCAGGACCAGGACAACTCCAACGGCTGGCTGCTGAAGATCAACGGCGTGATGAGCTCGCACATAGACCTGGCTGATCCGCTGTTCCTGGACTTTGAATACATGCGCTGGATCGCGGCATTGGTTGAATCCCGGTGGCCGCGGGAGCAGAAGCCCAAGCTCCGCGCACTGCACCTGGGCGGGGGAGCATGCTCCATGGCGCGGTACTTCCATGCCGCTTACCCTGACGCACGGCAGGTGGTGGTGGAGTTGGACGGAAAGCTGGCCGATTACGTGCGCGGCTGGTTCGACCTCCCCAAAGCACCCCTACTGCGGATCCGGGTGGGTGAGGCCCGGCAAGTGACCGAATCGCTCACTCCGGACACCCGTGACCTGATCATCCGCGATGTCTTCGCCGGCGCCTTCACGCCCCGCGCGCTGACCACCCGCGAATTCACGGCACACGCGGACTCAGTGCTGGCCCCGGATGGACTGTACGTGGTGAACTCCGGGGACGCTCCGGACCTCAAGAACGCCAGGGCCGACGCCGCCACCATCGCCGATACCTTTGAACACACCATGATCATCGCGGACCCGGCCATGCTCAAAGGACGCCGCTACGGCAACATGATCATGGCCGGAAGCCACACTCCCTTCGGGGACGATCCCACCCTTGCCCGCAGGCTCCTGGGCGGTGGCGTACCGGCGCATATATGGAATGACGCCAAGGTGCGCGCCTTCGCGGCGGGCACGCCCGAGCGTCATGACCCGGAACCCACCTCAACTCCGGCTGAATGAGCTGTTCCACGCCTCCCACAAGGTGGCGTAGCGTCCGCCTGCAGCCAGCAGATCGGCATGCGATCCTGACTCCATGATCCGGCCGTGTTCCATCACCACCACGGTGTCCGCGGAAGCGGCCTGGGACAAGCGGTGTGCGATCACCACGGATGTCCTGCCGGCCAAGGCAGCCTCAGCGGCGTGGTCCAGCATGGTTGCGGAGCCCGTGCCGGCTTCCGCGGTGGCCTCATCCAGGACCGCAATGGGCGGGTCCTTGAGCATCAACCGGGCAAGGGCCAGCTGTTGAGCTTGCTCCGGTGTGAGCCCGTGGCCACCAGCACCCACATGGGTCTCCAATCCGTCGTCGAGCGTCTCCACCCAGGAGGCTCCCACGTCCTGAAGAATCAGCTGGAGGTCCGCCACGGAAGCTCCGGGCCTGGCCAGCCGGAGGTCCTCGGCGAGAGTGCCGGAGAAAACGTGCACCTCCTGGCTGACCATCGCAATCCGCTGGTGCAGGTCCGCTGGAGCCGCGGCGGTTGAATCCAGCCCGCCCACCCAGGCAGTTCCGCTGTCCGGATGTTCCAGGCCCATGATCACCTTGGCGAGGGTGGTTTTGCCGGCACCCGACGTTCCCACAATCGCCACCCGCTCACCGGGCTTCACTGTGAGCGAGACGCCTTCCAGCGCGGGGCGCTGCCCGGGATAGGAGAAGGTGACGCCGTCCAGGATGATGCCTGAATCAGCAGCCTTGGCTGGGCTGGGGGTGGCCTCCGGCGCAGCGGACATGGTCAGCCCGAACATCCGGCCAAGCCCGGCTGCAGCCTTCTGGAGTTCGTCGAACTGTCCCAGGACCAAGCCGATCGGATCGAAAAGCCGGTAGAAGTACAGTGCGGCGGCAGTGGCAGCGCCGATTGTCACAGCGCCCTCGGCATGAAGCCAGAACCCCACCACCAGCACCGCGGAGAGGCCGATCAGCTCGGCCATGTTGAGGCGGTTGTAGAAGCGCGTCAGGTAGTTGACGCCCTTGAGCGCGTGCCCGATGTTCTCGCGGGAGGCTGCCGCAACAAGGTCTGCGTGGCGCGATCCGAGACCCAGGGCCAGGACGGACGGTGAGCCGTGGACCGTCTCGATGATCTGCTCGGTCCTGGCTGCCTCGGTGATCCGGACGGTCCTGTAGATGGGCTCGGTCCGCTTGAGGAACCAGCGGAGGGTGAACACCTGCAACGGCGCGGCAATCAGCACGGCCGCGGCAAATCGCCAGTCGATCACACTGAGGCCCAGCAGCGTGACGGCAATGGTGAAGGCAGCGCTGGTGAACGCCGGGAGGACGCCGGAAATGGCGTCGCTGACTGCCTCAACGTCGCCGGATACGCGGGCCACGACGTCGCCGATGCCTGCCTTTTCGAGCTGCCCCAGCGGTTTGCGGACAGCGGCGGCGAACACTTCCTCGCGCAGGCTTGCCAGCGCCTCTTCGCAGATCCTGGCCAGCATGTTTTGGCCCAAAATACCCAGCAAGGCACCCAGGCCGCCAGCCACCAACAGTCCTGCGGCCAGCAACAGGAGGGACAGGACGTCTCCTCCGCCCGCCGCAATGTTGACCATGACGCCCAGGATGGCCGGCGCTGCCAGCCCGCAGCAGGACGCCGCCAAGAGCACCCCAATGGTCAGGGTGAGCCTCCCGGGTCGTTGCGCCAGCAGGCGCCACATGGCCTTCCGGGTCTGGCGTGGCGTGGCAATGGGAAGGATTCCGGTGCTCACGCGCCCACCACCTGGCGGTAGTCTGCGGACGTGGCCAGGAGTTCGCGATGGGTGCCGCTTTGCGCCTCAGCGCTGCCCCCGCCCATCACCACCCGGTGGCAGGCGGCCAGCAGTGTGGGGCTGGTGGTCACCAGCACCAAGGCCTTGTCCGGGAAGTTCCGCAAACCATGGGCGATCACGGCTTCGGTTGCGGTGTCGACGGCGGTGGTGGGGTCGTGCAGGACCAGCACGGGTTGCTGTCGGTGCAGTGCACGGCCCAGGACCAGGCGCTGCCGCTGGCCGCCGGACAGGCTCTGGCCGTGGCCGGACAGTACCGTTTCCGTGCCTTCGGGCAGCTGGGTTACAAAGTCGTCGACGGCGGCAGCGGCCATGGCGCGCTCCTCCAGTGCGTCGTTTCCTGCTGCGACGTTCTCCCGGACACTGCCGCGGAACAGCACGCCGTCATGGCTGTCTGCGAACACTGCGGAGCGGGCGTGAACGGGATCCAGGCCTGCTGCGTCCCGGCCGTCGATGGCCACCAAGCCACGGGGAGCGGGGGAGCGGAATCCCAGGATGTCCACCAGCCGGCGGGCTTGGGTCCCGTCCGGGAGCACAATGCCCACGATTTCCCCCGGCGACGCCGTGAAGGGCGGGAAAGCGCCCGCCGCTGGGTGGTCCAGGAGTTCGAGCAACGGAGCTTCCTGCCGAACCAAGGCGGGCTTTGCGCCTGGGCCGGGTGTCGCCGTCGTGTGTTCTGCCCGTTCAGGTGCCGGAACTGCGTCCGGTTCGGCGAGCAGCACGGCGATGCGCGCCGCCGAGGCGCGTTTGCGCGCGAGTTCCACGCTGAGGAAGCCAAGTGAGGCCATGGGTCCTTGGACGAACTGGGCCACCCCGACAACAGCCACCAACTGCCCCACGGTGATGCTTCCTTGCACGGCAAACCATGCGGCGTAGAAGGCGATGCCGGCCAGGAAGGCGGCTGAGAGAGCGGTGCTGGCGCCGTTGTAGGCGGAACGGGAACGGACGGCCCGCAAGCCTGCCTGCAATGATGTCCGGCTGGCAGCACGGTAGCGGGAAACCGCTGCCTCTTCGGCTCCGAGGCCTTTGAGGGGCCGCGATCCCGTGATGAAGTCGGTCGCCAAAGCACCGGCCCGGGCAGCGGAGGACTGTTCGACGTCGCTCCGGTCTTCGAGGGGTTTGGTCAGGCGGTGCATCACCACCAGCACGATGGGAGTCGCCGCCAGGACGGCGATGCCCAGCGGCACTGAAATCATCAGCAGGGACGCTGCCGCCGTCACGACGCCCGCAGCAGCCGCGAGCCCGCCGGCGATCAGCCAGGACAAGCCGGCAACCCTGTCCGCGTCGGAAGATGCGATTGCCACTACCTCGCCGGGTGCGCGTCGGCTGGCCATGCCGCGGGGGTGCAGGATCCGCTCCACTGCCAACTGCCGGAGGTCGTGGGAGCCGTCCAGGAAGGAACGCTCGGTGGCCAGGGTGCCAAGCCGCCATGAAAGGGCCAGCACCACGAACACCACCGCCAGGGCGCCGATCCACCACAGAAGGGCTGCGGCATTGTTCGGTTGGATGGCATTGTCCACCGCAGCGCCGATGGTCACGGGAACCAACGCTTCGCTGACTTGGTGGAGGCCCAGCCCGGCGCAGCCCATCAGGAACAGCTTCCACCGGCCGTTGGCGAACAGTGCGTAGTTGAACAGGCGGGAGGCCTTCCAAGGGGGCGTTGGTTTGTTACGCCCGGGCGGGCAGGACTGAATGGCGGAACTGGAAGGCATGCTTACCATGGTAAGGCTCACCTAACTTCAAGAAGGCCACATGACCAGCCAGCCCATATCGCAATCCGGACAGGTCTCCACGGGATACTTCGAATGCGCCACCCCTGCCACCTGGACGGAGCACGTCCACCAGACCCACGAATTGCTGTGGGGTGCCCGTGGAGTGCTGACCGTGGAAGCTGATGGCGGCTTTTTTGCTGTCCCGGCCACCCTGGGGCTGTGGATTCCGGCGGGCGTGGTTCATGCGGTGAAATCCACCCAGGGAACGGGCTTCTACTGCTCGCACTTCAGTGCCCGGGTTGCGCCGGAGCTGGAAAGCCGAACCACGGCAGTCACCGTTCCTGCAGCAGCACAGGAGTTGCTGCGCCACATGAGCATGTTCGACATGGATGACTCCATCAGGGAAAGCTCCGGTCAGGTGGTGGTGGGGTTGCTGGATGTGGTGGATGCCCGGCCCATGCTGTTGCCCATGCCCCAGGATCCGCGGCTGGAGCTTATTGCCCGCGCACTCCTGGATGATCCCGCCTTGGACCGCTCGCTGGAGGAGTGGGGCGCGGAGGTTGCCATCAGCGTCCGCAACCTGTCCCGCCTGTTCCACAAGGAGACGGGGATGACGTTTGCCCAGTGGCGCATACACGCGCGGGTGCGTGTTGCCTTGGGGTTGCTGGCGGCCGGGTACCCGGTTTCTTCCGTCAGCCGGCGTGTGGGCTACAACAATCCCAGCGCCTTCGTGCAGGTGTTCAGGAAGGTGATGGGGCACACTCCCGGTTGGTACGTGTCCTCGCTTAAGGCCGGAAACCACCACTCTTTGGCCGGTTCCGAATAGAATCCGCCAGCTCTCGCCGCAGTCGCGTTGTTAGGGTAGGTATACCTAACTTCGGCGGCCTGCTGAGCTATCTTGCGGCTGCCATGGGAGCTCTCCGTCTCCCCTGAAAATCAAGAGGACCGTAGTGATTTCACGCACTAAAACCATGTCTGCCGCCGTTGCGGCCTTGGCATCCGCAGCTCTGCTTTTGAGCGGCTGCGCCAGCACAGGGGCTAGCGCCAGCACAGATGCCAGCGCAAGCACCACATCGGCGACCCGCACGGTCACCAGCGAAGTCAAAGAGGTGAACATCCCTGCGGAACCGAAGAAGGCCCTGGGCATGTACACCACGGACCTGGACATGCTGATCACGCTCGGCATCCCGCTCGCCAGCCAGCAGCCCATCCGGGACAGCGGCTACTCGGGCTTCCCCTACTTCTTCAACCAAGACGCCCTCAAGGGCATCACTCCGTTCACCAACTACCCGGAATTCAACTTCGAGGCCATCCTCAAAGCACAGCCGGACGTCATCCTGAACGGTCTGGGCTATGAGAAGGAACTTGACGGCAAGCTCTCCGACATCGCCCCCACCTACACGTTCAACGGCTTCGATGGCAGCGATTGGCGCACCAAGTTCAAGACCGTTGCCGAGGCCTTCGGCAAGACCGGGCAGTACCAGGCCTGGATGGACAAGTACCAGGCCAAGGTTGATGACGTGAAGAAGCGCCTGGCCCAGGCCGGGAAGAGCAACATGGTGATCGGCCCCGTGGATTACTACGAGGACCAGGTTTCGGTCAACTGCTACGGAACGCCGTGCTTGGTCATCAGGGACCTCGGATTGAAGGTGTCCCCGCTGGCCGACGGCGAAGGGGTCAAACTCAGTGCCGAGCAGCTCGAACAGCTCAACGGCATCGACGCCATCATCACCACTGAGGTCCCCGAGAAGGATGGCGCCAACCCGGATGCCTTCGCTCCGCTGGCCAACAACAAGTTGTGGACCTCACTGCCCGCTGTGGCCAACAAGCAGATCCACACGTACGACCTTGAGATGATCTACGGCTCGCCCAGCGGCCAGTACGCCCTCTTGGAGAAGTTCGAAAAGGCGCTCCTGTCATGATGAGCATCTACCGGGCTGAGGTCACCGCCACCCGTCTGCTCACGCCCGGAATGGTCCGGATTACCTTCGGCGGTCCCGGCTTGGCCGGCTTTGATACCACGGGTGTCGGCGATGAATACCTCCGTGTCTTCCTGCCCGATCCTGGCACGCGTGAGGCTCGGCTGCCCATCTCCACCGGTGACTCCTGGGACTGGTCCGAGGGCGTCGAGCCGTCCGCCATGCGGACCTACACGGTCCGCGGTGTGGACGCCGCGGCCGGGACCGTGGACATTGACTTCGTAGTTCACGACGGCGGACTGGCAGCTTCCTGGGCGCAGCGCGCCCACGTGGGTGACGTCGTCGGGCTTAACTCACCCACTGGACTGTATGAGCCGCCGGCCGGGCAGCAGTGGCAGATCCTGCTGGCCGACGCCACCGGCCTCCCGGCAGTGGCGCGCCTGGTGGAGCAGACGCCGCCGGGTGTCCGGACCCGGGTCCTGATCGAAGTTGAGGATCCATCGCACCACCAGGAACTGACGCTGGGCGCCGGTACCGAGGTCGCTTGGATTTACGGCGGGAACGGCCACAGCCAGTCCCGCCTGGGCGAAGTGCTGCGCTCCATGGAGCTGCCGGGCGGTATTGGCTATATCTGGGTAGCAGGCGAGACCAAGGTGCTGCGCGGGATCCGCAAGCACCTCCGGCACGACCTTAAGCTCCCTCCCGAGTCCTACAAGCTGATCGGCTACTGGACGGACAAGAGTGAGGCCTGGGAAGAACGGTGGGAGAACCTCGACGCCGAAACCCGCCGCTGGTTCGACGACCTCTGGTCCAACGAGTCGCGGGATCGCGAGGAGATCGTGGACCTGCAGGACGCCAAGTTCGAATTGCTGGGCCTCTAAATGGCGGCCGAAACCATGGCGCCGCGTCCTGTTGCCGCAGCTTCGGCGGCGGACACGCTGGACGTGGCGCCGGTTTCTGCCCAGGACGTGCGCCCCGCAGGCTTGGTGTCCGTCAACCGGTACCGGCTGCTGGGATTGCTCGCAGCCATTGGCGCGTTGGCACTGGTCTTGTGGCTGAGCCTTGTGGTTGGCTCCAAGGACGTGGACCTGGCCAACCTCTGGCCCGCCATCACGGCGTACGACGGCTCCCCGGAGCACGTGATCATCCACGACCTCCGCCTGCCCCGAACCGTCACCGGCGTGGTGGTTGGCATTGCCCTGGGACTGTCAGGAGCGTTGATCCAGGCCTTGACGCGCAACCCGTTGGCGGACCCCGGCATCCTGGGCGTCAACGCCGGTGCAGGCTTCTTTGTTGTCCTGGGAGTGGCGCTCTTCGGAGTCACCAGCATCCAGGAGTACATCTGGTTCTCCTTCTTTGGAGCGGTAGTGGCCACCGTGGCGGTGTATTTCATCGGCTCACGGGGGAGGGGCGGGGCCACCCCGCTCCGCCTCACCCTCGCCGGGGTTGCCCTCGGGGCAGTGCTGGGCGGTATTTCATCCGGCATCACGCTCCTGCGCCCAGGCGTTTTTGACAGCATGCGCAGTTGGAGTGCCGGAACGCTGAGCAACCGCACCTGGGAGATCTTCACCACCGTGGCCCCGTTCATCCTTGTTGGAACGTTCATCGCCCTTGCCATGGCCCGGCCCTTGAACGCCGTGGCCATGGGCGACGACACCGCCAAGTCACTCGGGGCCAACATTGTGAGCACCCGCGTCTGGACCATCGTGTCAGTGACCCTGCTCTGCGGCGCCGCGACCGCAGCCGCAGGCCCCATCGGATTCGTGGGCCTCATGGTCCCGCACGTTGCCCGATGGATTGTTGGCCCGGACCAACGCTGGATTCTGGCCTACACCCTGGTGCTATCGCCAGTACTGCTTTTGGTGTCCGACATCCTGGGACGCCTGGTTCTCCGCCCCGGCGAGATGCAGGTGGGCATCGTCACTGCCTTCGTGGGCGCGCCCGTCCTCATCTGGCTCATTCGCCGCCGGAAAGTGAGCGCCCTGTGACTTCTGTTGAACAGGCGCCAGCCATTGATCCTGCGCCAGCCGTTCACCCTGCGCCCGCCATCGACTTCGGCCGGCGGACTTTCGCTGTCCGCCGTTTTGGTGGTCGCGTCTCACTTCGCGTCGACGTCCGCACCCTGGTTGTCACCGCCGTCCTCGTCACCGCCGCCCTGGCGCTCGCCGTCGTCGCCCTTGGCCTGGGCGAGTTCAGCGTTGCGGTACCGGACGTTGTGTCTGCGCTGCTGGGAAACTCCAGCGGCGCCGTGCACATGGTGGTGGTGGAGTGGAGATTGCCCCGCGTCCTCCTGGCCCTGTTATTGGGGGCGGCCATAGGGGTCAGCGGGGCAATCTTCCAGTCCCTGACCCGGAACGCGCTGGGAAGCCCGGACGTGATCGGCTTCAACACCGGTGCCTACACGGGTGCGCTGGTGGTCATCCTGCTGATGGGTGGGGGCTACTTTGCTGTGTCTGCGGGTGCGCTGGTGGGTGGGCTGGTGACTGCCGCGCTGGTTTACCTGTTCGCTTACAAGAAGGGCATCCAGGGTTTCCGGCTCATCATCGCCGGCATCGCCGTGAGCGCCATGTTGGCGTCGGTGAACACGTTCATGATCCTCAAGGCGTCCTTGGAGCAGGCCATGTCTGCTGCCGTCTGGGGTGCCGGTTCCCTGAACAAGATCGGCTGGGAGCAGGTGCTGCCGGTGGTGATCGTCTTTGTGGTGCTGTTGGCCGTGCTGTCTTTGTACGGCAGGCGGTTGGGGCTTTTGGAGATGGGCGACGACGCCGCCCGGGCCTTGGGCGTTCGGCTGGAAGGCTCGCGGCTGGTCCTCGCAGTGGTGGGCGTGGCTTTGACCGCGATGGTCACCGCCGCGGCTGGTCCCATCGCCTTCGTTTCTTTGGCCGCCCCGCAACTGGCGCGCCGCCTGACCCGCTCCGCGTCGGTGGGAATGGTTCCGTCCGCTGCCATGGGCGCGTTCCTGCTGGTGGCCAGCGACATCGTGGCGCAGAACCTTTTCGCCCCCATCCAGCTGCCCGTGGGCGTAGTGACCGTCAGCATCGGTGGCTGCTACCTCGTGTGGCTTCTTGCCCGTGAGGTGAAGCGGCAATGAGTGAAGAATTGAAGGAGATTGCTGTGACTGATGTGCTGGATGTCCCTGCTTCTGTTGGACCGCTGACGGCGGCCGCGCGCCTCAGCGCCGAAAACGTGAGTCTCGGCTACGCGGGCCGCACGGTGTCCCAGGCGCTGCACGTGCGCATTCCCGATGGCGAGTTCACGGTGATCGTGGGCCCGAATGCCTGCGGTAAGTCGACGCTTTTGCGTGCGCTGTCCCGGCTGCTGGAGCCCACCTCGGGGTCTGTGCTGTTGGATGGCAAGAGCATCTCGTCCTACGGTGCCAAGGAAGTTGCCCGCACGCTTGGCTTGCTTCCGCAGACGTCCATAGCGCCCGATGGAATTACCGTGGCGGACCTCGTTGCCCGTGGGCGGTACCCACACCAGAAGCTGTTGCGCCAATGGTCCGAGGCAGATGAGGCCGCCGTGGTTCAGGCCTTGGAAGCCACGAATGTTGACGGATTGTCCGGCCGATTGGTGGACGAGCTCTCCGGTGGGCAGCGGCAACGTGTGTGGGTGGCCATGGTGCTGGCGCAGCAAACCCCGCTGCTCCTGTTGGACGAGCCCACCACGTTCCTGGATATCGCGCACCAGATCGAGCTCCTGGAATTGTTCCGGCGTCTCAATCGCGAAGGCAATACCCTGGTGGCCGTGCTCCACGATCTGAACCACGCCTGCCGCTATGCCACGCACCTCATTGCCATGAAGGACGGGGCAGTGGTTGCGGAGGGCCGGCCAGCCGATGTGGTCACTGCAGAGCTGGTGGAGCACGTATTCGGCCTGCCGTGCCTCGTGATCGATGACCCCGTGAGCCACACGCCGCTGGTGATCCCGCTCTGAACCGCATCCCGCTCTTGAACCCGGCGCGCTAGTTCGCGCCCAGCAACTCTTCCCGCCGCTGCTCCGTTTCCTCCCGCAAGGCATGCACGACGGCGGCTACCGCGGGGCGGCGCATGGAGTCCGGGCGGAGGACCATCCAGTAGGGGAGGAGTTCGGCGAAGTCGGACGGCAGGAGACGCACCAAATCAGGGTGCCGATCGGCCATGAAGCACGGCAGGAAACCTACCCCGGCCCCGGCCCGCGTGGCTTCAACATGGACAAACACGTTGGTTGAGCTGAGTCCGTCCCGCATGGTGGGGACCAGCCGGCGGGGCGCGTCCAGGTCGTCCACTTGCAGCATGGAATCCACAAAGTAGACCAGTTGGTGCTGCGTGAGTTCCTCGACGCTGGAGGGCGTGCCGTGGTCCTTCAGGTAGGCGCGCGAGGCATACATCCCCAGCCGGTACTCACCCAGCCGGATGGCCTCGGCGCGATGCACCTGCGGCGCGCCCACCACCACTTCAATGTCCAGGCCGGAGCGCTGTTGCAGGGCCCGCCGGGTCACCGTCACGATCTCCACACTGAGCCCGGGATGCTCGCTTCGCAGACGGGCTACGGCCGGTGCTGCGATGTAAGCGCTGAAACCGTCGGTTGCGGTCATGCGCACGACGCCGGTGATGGGGTCGGGTGCGCGGTCGCTGGGTCCCAGCGCACCCACCGCTGCCTCGATCCGCTCGGCGACCTGCACGGCGTCGGCGCCCAACTCCGTCACCTCCCAGCCACCGGCCGCACGCGCGAGGACCCTGCCGCCGAGTGCCTTCTCCAGCGCCGCTATCCTGCGCGAAACGGTGGTGTGGTTCAGTCCCAAGGCCTGTGCCGCCGTCGTAAATTTTCCTGAACGCGAGACGGCCAGCAGGATGAGGAGGTCGTCCGGATTCGGTTTCATATCTGCAATTTTGCACATACTCAGTGCCACTTTGGTCATTGAGGCGCGGTGAATCTGCGGCAATACTCAGTGGAGCATGTCGTGTTGTGGATCACATCACGTTCACAAGGGTCAAAGAGGACACTGAGGAGATGGATATGAGCGTAGAGCAGCGCTCCGCATCAAGAGCCGGTAAAGACGCCGGCAAGGGCTCCGGCCTGAAGAAGATCGTCGCAGCCTCCATGGTGGGCACGGTGGTGGAGTGGTATGAGTTCTTCCTCTACGCCACCGCCGCGACCTTGGTTTTCGGAAAGTACTTCTTCCCCAGTACCGGAAACGAACTGGACGGCATCATCCAGGCATTCATCACCTACGCGGTAGGTTTCGTTGCCCGGCCGCTGGGCGGGATCGTCTTCGGCCAGATCGGCGACAAGCTGGGCCGCAAACCCACGTTGCAGCTGACAATCGTGATCGTTGGCGTCTCCACGTTCCTGATGGGCTGCCTCCCCGGCTTCATGGACATCGGCTACTGGGCACCGGCCATGCTGGTGGCCCTCCGCTTCATTCAAGGTTTCGCCCTTGGCGGCGAATGGGGCGGCGCAGTACTGCTCGTGGCTGAGCACAGTCCCAACAAGTCCCGTGGTTTCTGGTCCTCCTGGCCGCAGGCGGCAGTGCCGGTGGGCAACCTCCTGGCCACGCTGGTCCTCTTCGTCATGTCCACCACGCTGAGCAGCGAAGCGTTCCTCGGCTGGGGCTGGCGCGTGGCCTTCTGGCTCTCCGCAGTGATCGTTTTTGTTGGCTACTACATCCGGACGCACGTCACCGAGGCCCCCATCTTCCTGGAAGCCAAAGCCCAAGTGGAGGAGTCCAAAGCCGTCAGCTATGGCGTGGGCGAGGTCATCCGCAAGTACCCGAAGGGCATCCTGCAGGCCATGGGTCTCCGATTCGCTGAGAACATCATGTATTACCTGGTGGTCAGCTTCGCGATTGTTTACCTCAAGAGTGTCCACAAGTACGACACGTCATCGCTCCTGCTTGCGCTGCTGATCGCCCACGTCATCCACTTCCTGGTGATCCCGCAAATCGGGCGCTTGGTGGACGCATGGGGACGAAAGCCCGTGTACCTGATCGGTGCCATCACCGGCGCCACTTGGCCGTTCTTTGCCTTCCCCATGTTCGACACCAAGAATGCCGTGATCATCGTCCTCGCCGTGACCATCGGCCTCTGCCTCCACGCGTTCATGTATGCAGGGCAGCCAGCCATCATGTCCGAGCTTTTCCCCACCCGCATGCGCTACTCCGGTGTTTCGCTCGGCTCGCAGGTCACCTCGATCTTCGCTGGCTCCCTGGCTCCGCTCCTGGCAACCCAGTGGCTCAAGGACACCGGCTCCTGGCTCCCCACCGCGATCTATTTGGTGGTCGCCTGCGCGATTACCGCCGTCGCCGTCCTTACGCTCAAGGAAACCAAGGGCATCGCGCTGGAGGCCGTGGACCAGGCTGACGCCGAGCGCCACGGACTGGCCACCGCGGGAACACACCAAGGCACGAAAGGCTGATCTGATGGACAACTCCTTGAACGGACGCAAAGCACTGGTGACCGGAGGGGCCAGCGGGATCGGGGCCGCCTGTGCCCGGGCGCTCGCCGCCCGCGGGGCGAAGGTGGTAGTGGCCGACGTCGATGCCTCCGGAGCTGCAACGCTGGCCGACGAGTTGGGCGGCACGGCCTGGGCGGTGGATCTGCTGGACACGGACGCCCTCAGCGCGTTGAGCCTGGACTGCGACATCCTGGTCAACAACGCAGGCATCCAGAAAGTTGCGCCGATCGAGGAGTTCGAACCCGCGGAGTTCCGGCGGATCCTGTCCCTGATGTTGGAAGCGCCGTTCCTCCTCATCAGGGCAGCCCTGCCGCACATGTACGCCAATGGGTTCGGGCGGATCATTAACATCTCTTCCGTCCATGGACTCAGGGCTTCGGCCTATAAGAGCGCCTACGTCTCCGCCAAACATGGGCTGGAGGGGCTCAGCAAGGTTACGGCCTTGGAGGGTGGCGAACACGGCGTCACCTCCAACTGCATCAACCCGGGCTATGTCCGGACGCCGTTGGTGGAACGCCAGATCGCAGACCAGGCCCGGTTGCACGGGATCCCCGAGGCCGAAGTCCTGGCCAAGGTGATGCTTACCGAATCCGCCGTGAAGCGGTTGGTGGAACCAGCGGAGGTGGCGTCGTTGGCCGCCTGGATGGCCTCCGACGACGCCGGTATGGTCACCGGCGCGAGCTACACCATGGACGGCGGTTGGTCGGCCAGGTAAGGGGCCGCCCGGGTTAGTTCTGGCCGTTGATGATCTGGTCGGCGTTATCGAAGGCCCACGTCACCAGGGGAATGAGCAGCGTGCTGAGCTCGCGGCCGCGTTCGGTGAGGCTGTAATCCACGCGGGGCGGGATGACTGGTTGGGCGTCACGGCGGACCAGTCCGTCCCGCTCCAGTGTCTTCAGGGTTTGGGCGAGCATTTTCTCGCTGATGCCCTCGGCCCGGCGGCGCAATTCGCTCCAGCGCTGATCGCCTTCGGAGAGTGACAGCAGGATCAGCACACCCCATTTGCTGGTGATGTGGTCCAGCACCGTCCGGCTGGGACAACCAGCCGGGAACACGCCGTCGGCGATGGTTGCCGGCAACCTCGCTGGGAGGTCACTTACTTTCATGTCAGTACCTTACCTCAAAGTGCGTACTAACTTTTGGGAAGTTTCGGGAAGTGCGGCTCGTTGTCCACCATGACAGAGCAAAATTTCCGTTGAAAGGAACCACCCATGAGCATCGTTATCACTGGAGCAACCGGACAGCTTGGCCGCCATGTTGTCGAGGCCCTTCTGGAGCGTAACGTTCCCGCGGGGGACATCGTGGCCACCGGACGTTCGGTGGAGAAGCTGGCTGACTTTGCCGAACGCGGCGTCACGGTCCAAGAGATGGACTACGAAAACCCGGCATCAGTCGCCGCGGCGCTGAAGGGCGCTACCAAGGTGCTGCTGATCTCCAGCAGCGCAGTGGGCCAGCGCGTGGAGCAGCACCGCACGGTTATTGAGGCCGCCAAGGCGGAGGGCGTGGAGCTGCTGGCCTACACCAGCATTGCCAACGCTGACACCACGGGCATGAAGCTGGCCGCTGAGCACCAGGCAACGGAGGAGCTCCTCAAGGAATCCGGTATCCCGTTCGTCCTGCTGCGCAACGGCTGGTACCTGGAGAACTACACCGAGCAGCTGCCGGGCACCCTTGCCCAGGGTGCCATCGCAGGAAGTGCCGGCGAGGGCAAGGTCAGCGCAGCTGCGCGTGTTGACTATGCGCACGCTGCGGCCGCGGTGCTGGTGGCAGATGACCAGGCCGGAAAGGTCTACGAACTTGGCGGAGACCACGCGTTCACCATGGGCCAGCTGGCCTCTGAGATTTCCGATGCTGCCGGCCGCGAGGTGACCTACAACGATCTTCCCGCCTCCGATTACCAGCAGATGCTGGAGGGCGTCGGTGTGCCGGGCGCCTTCGCCGAAATCCTTGCAGACTCCGATCTGGGAATCGCCCGTGGCGATCTGCTGGTCACCAGCGGTGATCTCCAGAAGTTGATCGGGCGCCCGACGACTCCGCTGTCCGAGGCCGTACGGTCGGCAACTTCCTCCCTCTAGAACAACCCGCAGATTGGTGGTTGATTCCAATGCTCGGCGAGAGCATTGGAACCAACTGTCACTTGGGTTTTCCACATAGATAACTTTGGGTCTGACGTTCGGACAAGGCCGCTGGAAGAGTGTCTTTATGGACGGAATTCAGCGATCGCAGCGGGCAACAGTGGCTTGGCCGCCGCTTCCTGCCCGCGTCCTGGCTGCTCCAGCGGTTGCTCCTGAAGTGCCCACAGTCGGCATGGGCGTTCGGGGCCTCGTCCTTGCCCTCGAGTCGCTTGCGATCGCTTCCGATAGCCCGGGGCTTATCGATGAAATACGCGATCTTGAGGAATTGAAGTCTGCAATTTCCGCCCGGCATGCCCGTGCTGCAGTGGCATTTGACCTGGCGCAGCGGGCGGAGCAGGCCCATGCCGGGATTCCTGCGGCTGAGCGCGGGATGGGCGTTGCTGCTCAGGTGGCGATGGCGCGACGCGAGTCGCCCCACAAGGGATCAAGACTCTTGGGGCTCGCCAAGGCGCTGGTCATGGAGATGCCGCGGACCCTGGCAGCGCTGGAGTCGGGCCAGTTGAACGAGTGGCGGGCTACGTTGCTGGTGAAGGAAACAGCCTGCCTGTCCGTTGAAGACCGGGCCGCGGTGGACGAGGAACTGGCCCCTGACACCGGGACATTCGACGGGGCCGGAGATAAGGCCATCATCTCCGCTGCAAGAGCCGCCGCGTATCGCCGTGACCCGAGGTCAGTGGCGCAAAGAGCAAGCCATGCCGCCACGGAACGGACAGTCAGTCTGCGTCCTGCTCCGGACACCATGACGTACCTCACCGCACTGCTCCCGGTCGCCCAAGGGGTGGCCGTTTATGCCGCGCTGACCCGGACGGCTGATTCCGTCCGCTCCAGTGGGGATGAGCGGACCCGAGGCCAAGTCATGGCAGACACCCTGACCGAACGCGTTACGGGCACTCCGGGTGGTGTCGCAGGTATCAACCTCAACCTCGTCATCACGGACCGCACGCTCTTCCAGGGCGACACCGAGCCTGCCCGTCTTGATGGTTACGGAATCGTCCCCGCGGAATGGGCAAGGGCGCTCTTGGTCAACGACCCGGACCGCAGCGAATTTGCAGTGATGCTCCGCCGCCTATACACCGCTCCCGGCAGTGGCGAGCTCCTGACCATGGACTCAAAAGCACGATTCTTTCCGCAACGGTTGCGGAGCTTCATCCACATCCGGGACAACACATGCCGTACCCCCTACTGTGACGCGCCCATCCGGCACATCGACCATGTCATTCCCTGGCATTCAGGAGGCAGCACACGTCTCCCCAACGGGATGGGGCTGTGCGAAGCCTGCAACCACACCAAGGAAAATCCGGGTTGGGCCGCGGCCAGCATGCCCGGTGACGTGCATACACTTCAGGTCCGCACTCCCACCGGGCATAGCTACCAATCCAAAGCACCACCGTTGCCGGGACACAAGCCCGCACGCCTCACAAACTAACGTGCCTTCACCACCGGCAGGGCGGCCGTTTCGTCCACCAGTTCGGCCCGTCGCAATCCGCCTCCGCGGACCCACAGCTTGTAGGCCACCAGCAGCAGCACCAGCCAGGTTCCGCCCACGTACAGAGCCACGCGGGTGTCCTCGAAGACGCCCAGGATCACGATCACCATGGCCATGAACGCCATGGTCAGGATGGACGCAAAAGGCCAGAGCGGCGAACCGAATTCCGACGCCGGCAGGCCCTTGCGCTTGATCTCCCGCTTCATGGCAACGTGCGAAGCCAGGATCATCACCCAAACCCACACGGTGGCAAAGGTGGCGATGGATGCGATGAGCACGAACACGTCCTCCGGAATGACCGCGTTCAGCACGACGCCCACCAGCAGGATGCCGCCCATCATCACCACGGTCATCCACGGAACGCCGTGGCGGGAGATCTTGCTGAAGCTCTTGGGTGCGTGGCCCTGCTGGGCCAGCCCGAAGAGGATGCGTCCGGCCCCGAAGATGTCGCTGTTGATCGCAGAAAGCGCGGCCGTGATGACCACGGCGTTGAGGATGTGCGGTGCGGCAGGGATCCCCAGGCCGTCGAAAATCTGCACAAACGGACTGCCGCTGCTGCCTACCTCGTTCCAGGGGAAGATGCTCATCAGCACGCCCAGGGTCAGCACGTAGAAAAGGAGAACCCGCACGGGAACGGTGTTGACGGCCTGCGGAATGACCTTTTTGGGATCCCGGGCCTCGCCCGCGGTGATGCCGATGGTCTCGATCCCCCCGAATGCAAACATCACCACGGCGAACGCGGCCAGCAGGCCCTCGAAGCCGTTGGGGAAGAAGCCGCCGTGATTCACCAGGTTCCCCAAACCCGGTGCCACAGCGCCGCCGTCGCCCGTTTGAAAACCAAAGATCACAATGGCCGCGCCGCCTACGATCATGGCGATGATGGCCACCACCTTGATCAGGGAGAACCAGAACTCCAGCTCACCGAACACCTTGACGCTGAGCAGGTTCATGGCGCCCAGGAACAGGATGATGGCCAGCACCCAGATCCAGCGGTCCACCTGGGGGAACCAGAACCCCATATAGATACTGAACGCGGTGACGTCGGCAATAGCCACGATCGCCATCTCGAACACGTAGGTCCAGCCGGTCACAAATCCGGCGAACGGACCCAGATAGCGGCTGGCGTACTGGCCGAAGGACCCGGAAACAGGGTGCCGGACGGCCATCTCACCCAGCGCCCGCATCACCATGAAGACGGCCGCACCGCCAATGATGTAGGCCAGGAGCACCGCCGGTCCGGCCTTTTGTATGGCGGAGGCTGAGCCGTAGAAGAGGCCGGTGCCGATCGCGGATCCAAGCGCCATGAAGCGGATGTGACGGACGTTGAGGCCTCGGCTGAGCGCCGTACCTGCGGCTTGGAGGACAGAACTCTCCGCAGCCAGCTTGGTTTGTTGCATAGTAAAACCTTCTCGTCTTTGGGAGGGGATCGCTATCCAGCAGATCACTTTCAAGGAGCTTGTGATGGGACTCACGCGGCTTTGGTGTCTTTGATCGCAGACACTCGCGGAACCGGGCTGCCCTGCGAGGCGCGAAAACTGGTAAAAGTCATAGTCCCCAGTCGGATATGATGGCCGCGGACAGCACATCACACGGTCAGGCATCCCTCGCATCACGCGTCGCCCCCTTGAATCCTGCGCTGCCGCCGCATCCTTATTTGGGGGACTCTCTTGAACTCTGCCATCCACCGCGCCCGCCGCTTTCTGGCCGCCGCCCTGGTGACCGCCGTTGCCGGCGCTTCGCTGCTTTTCGCTGCGCCCGCCCAGGCCTATGACATCCCGGACTTCGAGGTCCCCACCGCGGCGCAGGCCCCGGTTCCCTATGTTTCCCGGGTCGTTGACGCCGCTGGCGTGGTCCGGTTGTGGAAGACGGCGGGCCCCGCAACACGCGCCGCCGCCGCTGTGGCCCTGGCCGGAGGCCCGGACGCGGTTCAGGCGTTCGTCGACGCCGGGCAGGACGCTCCGCTGGCGGCGGACCGCAAGCAGTTGGTTACCGACCTGACGACGAGGGGAAGCGTGGAAGTCAGGGCTTCTGCGCAGCGCATCCTGGACCGCAACGATCCCGTCATCATCAACGACTTCCTGGCTCAGGGATGGTGGCGGACCTGGGACCTTGACCTGCGCATCACTGCTACTCAGTTCCTCAACTTGGATGGTCCTATCCGCCGGGCCGCTTCCGCCAGCATTGACGCGGGCCCCGAAGCAATCGAAGAGTTTGTCCTCTCTGGCTGGATGACCGAGGCCAGGGTGTCGGACCGGCAGGCCGCGTACGCGCTGATTGCCTCTCCGAACCCTGCCGTTTCAGCAGGAGCGAAGACTGTCCTTGCCACGTCCGACCCCGACTCCGACGCGGCGAAGGTTTCCGATTACCTGCGCTATGGCCAGTTCGTCGCAGCTGGTCACTACACCGAGTTCTCCACGGTCTCTGGCCTGCTGCAGCAGGTCAAGGCAGACATCAAAGACAACCCCCTGGGTTCGGCCGCCGTCGCAGACCGTGCGCAAGCTGCCGTCGTGACTGCCCGCGGTGCAGCCGTTACCGCCCGGGACGCCGATGAGAAGCGGCTGCTGGCCGACTGGAAGTTCCTGACAGCGCAGGCTGCCCCGCGCCAGGTTGCGGACAACAACAGCATGGCTGACCAGAAGCCGCTCAAGGAAGCATTCTCCAAGGCCGCCAAGGAAGTGCCCGGGGTGCTCGCTGTGGTGTCCGCGCCCGGAGCGGATCTTGATGCGCTGATCAAGGAAGCCCGCCTCGCTACGGTTGATCTGGCCCTCGTGGGGACTCCGGAGGTCAAGAAGGCCGCGGAGACGGCTTTGGCCAGCGGCGATGCGGCGGTGAAGAATTTCATTGGCAGCGGCTACGCAGCTGCCATCAAGCAGGACGCCGTGAGGCCTTCCGCTTTCGAGGGTGACAGGCAAGCGGCTTACAAAGCCTTGTCTGCAGGCGGTCCGTACGTCAAAAAGGCCGCTAAGGCTGCTCTTGAGTCAGTAAGCCACGCCGATACCCGCTACTTCCTGGAATATGGCTACGCTGACGCCCAGGAGCTGGACAACCGGATTCTGGCCTACCAGACCATGGACGACGCCGGTTTGGAGCTTCGCGCCGCGGCGAACGTTGCACTGGACGGCAGCCGCGCAGATGCCCAGGTATTCGCCACGGCAGGCCAGTTCGCCGCACTGGAGCGGGACAACGCAACAACCGAGCACATTGCCTCGGTTGATGCCATGCTCACCGAGCTTGCGGGGCTGGCGGATAAGGCCAAGCTCGACGCCGGCCAGGCAGCTGCCGCTGCTGCGGAGGCAGCCCGTGCCGCCGAACAAGCACGCCGGGACGCCGAAGCGCGTGCCGCAGAAGAGGCTCGCCAGGCTGAAGCTGCCAGGGCTGCCGAGGCTGCGAAGGGCTCGGGCACTGTCAGTGCCTCCCAGGAGTACGGCAACGGCCAGGTCCCCAACGTGGTTCCGTGGCCGCGCGAGTACGCACCCGCCGTCGAAGTTCCGGACAGTGAGCCTGCACCGGAGTCGGCCACAGAGTCTCCCGTGCCAGCGCCCAGCATCTCGGTGCCTCCGGCATCGGCGGACAACGATGCGTCGGCGGATGGTTCGCCTACGGTTGATTCCGAGTCCCAAGAGGCGGCCGCGCCATTGGCCGCCTCTGCCACCGGTGTCAATGGTTGGACCATCGGCTTGATCGTCCTTTTGGTTCTGGCAGCCGCGGGGGCCATCACGTTCCTCTTGCGCCGCAAGGGATCTCCCGCAAAGAGCTGAAACACGCCGGCCCCCACGCCGTGAGTGTCTGGTATTTCAGACACTCAAGTTCGTCAACCGGCTGGTGCCTGCCACCACTTGGGTGCACGCTTGAGTACGGTATCCCGGACTAGATTCGTTCCGGGCCCGTGAAAGGCGAGCAGCGAGGACCCATGGCAACCATCAGCACCCCCACTGGCAAAGCGACATCCAAGGTTCCTGCGGCCGAGAACACCCTCAGGATCCTCAAGTTGCTGGCCTCCCGCCGAGGCCCCATGGCGGCGTCCAACATTGCCACGGCGCTCGGCTTGCCGCGTTCCAGTGTCTACCACCTGCTGGGGGTCATGGAGGCCAACGGCTTTGTGATGCACCTGCATGAGGAGCAGCGCTACGGTTTGGGGATCAGCGCCTTCGAGCTCAGTTCGGCGTACTCCCGACAGGAACCGTTGTCCAGGCTTGGCCGTCCCATGTTGGCCGCCCTGGTGGACGTGCTCGGGGAAAGCGCCCACCTTGCCGTTCTCCACGGCCGCGACGTCCTGTACATCGTGGAGGAACGGGCAAAAAACCGCCCCAGCTTGGTCACCGACGTCGGGGTGCGCCTCCCCAGCCACCTCACCGCCTCCGGCCGGGCCATCCTCGCCGCACTGCCCAAGTCCCAGGTCCGGGCGCTGTACCCCAATGCCGCTGCCTTCACGGCCCGGCATGAGGTGGAGTCGCCCATCATGAAGTACTCCACGCTCTCCTCCCACCTGGACCAGGTACGCCAGCGCGGCTACGCCACGGAAAACGGCGAAGTGACGCCCGGATTCGGTTCCATTGCCGTTGCCGTGACGGACCATGTTGGATGGCCGACGGCGGCAGTGGCCGTGACGTTCCTGGAGGACAAAGTTTCCAGTGAGCAGCGGCCGGCGCTGGCTGCCCGGATCCGGAAAGCGGCGGACGAACTGTCCGTCCGGATCCACGGAAGACCCGCAGGGTAGCTTGCCGCGACCCTGCGGAATATGGGTCCCTTGGCACCCCGGTAACTGTCTGTGATACCGGACAGCACCCTCTCCTAAGCCGTTCCTGCGGGGCCATTAAGGGGCTTTAGTAGAAGCAGAAGATCTTTCCACCCAATACTTCCCACAGACGAAGGAGCCACCATGGCACCCGCCGATTTCACAACTGGTGCCCGTCCGGTCAAGGCCGCCCGGGGGACTGAACTCACTGCCAAGTCGTGGCAGACCGAAGCTCCGTTGCGGATGCTCATGAACAACCTTGATCCTGAGGTCGCTGAGCGTCCGGACGATCTTGTGGTCTATGGCGGAACCGGCCGCGCAGTCCGGTCCTGGGCAGCATTCGATGCGATCACCCGGACGCTGGAGACCATGGAGAAGGACGAGACCCTCCTGGTCCAGTCGGGCAAGCCGGTGGGTGTGTTCCGCACCCACGAATGGGCTCCCCGTGTGCTGCTGGCCAACTCCAACCTGGTGGGGGATTGGGCAACGTGGCCCGAGTTCCGCCGCCTCGAAGCCGAGGGCCTCATGATGTACGGCCAGATGACCGCCGGGTCGTGGATCTACATCGGGACCCAGGGCATCCTGCAGGGCACGTACGAAACCTTTGCCGCCGTCGGAAACAAGCTCGCTGCCGCCAGGCAGAACACCGCCGGCCACCCGGCGCCTGCCGCTGAAGGCTCAAACGAAGGTCCGTTGGCGGGGACGCTGACCCTGACCGGTGGTTGCGGTGGCATGGGCGGCGCGCAGCCGCTGGCCGTCACGCTGAACGATGGCGCCTGCCTGATTGTCGACGTCGACGAAACCCGCCTGCGTCGCCGTGCCGGCAAACGCTACCTTGACGAAGTCGAAACGGACCTGGATACCGCGATCGCGAAGGTCCAGAAAGCCAAGGAGGAACGCCGGGGCTGGTCTGTTGGCTACGTCGGCAACGCCGCAGAGGTGTTCCCGGAACTCCTCCGCCGCCACAAGGCCGGGGAGATCACCTTCGATGTGGTCACCGACCAGACCTCTGCGCACGATCCTTTGTCCTACCTGCCCGAAGGCATCACGGTGGCCGAATGGCACACCGAAGCCGAGGCTGACCCGGAAGGGTTCACCAAGAAGGCCCAGGCGTCCATGGCCCGCCACGTACAGGCCATGGTGGAGTTCCAGGACGCCGGCGCTGAGGTCTTCGACTACGGCAACTCCATCCGTGACGAGGCCCGCAAGGGCGGGTACGAGCGCGCGTTCGAGTTCCCCGGCTTCGTTCCGGCCTACATTCGTCCGTTGTTCTGCGAGGGCCTCGGCCCGTTCCGCTGGGTGGCACTGTCCGGTGATCCGGAAGACATCGCCGTGACTGACAAGGCCATCAAGGAACTGTTCCCGGAGAACAAGCACCTGCACAAGTGGCTCGACGCCGCGGCGGACCGGGTGGAGTTCGAAGGCCTCCCGGCGCGTATTTGCTGGCTCGGATACGGCGAACGGGCCAAGGCCGGCCTGCTGTTCAACCAGCTTGTGAAGGAGGGCAAGGTCAAGGCCCCGATCGTAATCGGCCGTGACCACCTGGACTCCGGCTCGGTGGCTTCCCCGTACCGGGAAACCGAGTCCATGGCTGACGGTTCCGATGCGATTGCTGACTGGCCGTTGCTCAACGCCCTGATCAACACCTCTTCCGGTGCCACCTGGGTATCGATCCACCACGGTGGCGGCGTCGGCATTGGCCGGTCCCTCCACGCCGGACAGGTCTCCGTGGCTGATGGCACCGACCTCGCCGCAGAAAAGCTCGAACGGCTCCTGACCAACGACCCCGGCATGGGCGTCATCCGCCACGTCGACGCTGGCTATGACCGCGCCGTCGAGGTCGCCAACGAACGCGGCGTCCGCATCCCCATGAACGAGAAGTAGGCAACACCATGACTATTACGTCCAACGAACAGCTCACCGTCACCCTCGGCTCCAGCGGGGTCACCCCGGAAGACGTCGTCGCCGTCGCACGCCACGACGCCAAGGTGACCATCTCCCAGGAAGCCCTGGACAACGTGGCCAAGGTCCGTGCCCACATTGACGATCTGGCCACCAGCGACATCCCTGCCTATGGCATCTCCACGGGCTTCGGCGCGTTGGCAAACCGCCACATCCCCAACGACCTCCGCACCCAGCTGCAGAAATCGCTGATCCGCAGCCACGCCGCAGGCATGGGCCCGGCTGTTGAACGCGAAGTGGTCCGCGGCATCATGTTCCTCCGCGCCAAGACCCTGGCATCGGGCCGCACGGGCGTCCGTCCGGTGGTCCTGCAGACCATGGTGGACGTCCTCAACGCCGGCATCACGCCGCTGGTCCGCGAGTTCGGTTCGCTGGGCTGCTCCGGCGATCTTGCGCCGCTGTCCCACTGCGCCCTGGTCCTCATGGGCGAAGGCGAAGCAACCGGTCCCGACGGCGAACTGTACGGAACCGCCGGCCAGCCGCCGGTTGCTGAGCTGCTTGCGCAGCACGGCATCGAGCCGGTCACCCTCGCCGAGAAGGAGGGCCTTGCCCTCGTCAACGGCACCGAAGGCATGCTTGGCATGTTGCTGATGGCCATTGCCGACATCCGCATGTTGCTGGCGACGGCGGACGTCACTGCCGCGCTCAGTGTTGAGGCCCTGTTGGGCACCGACCAAGTGTTCCTGCCCGAGCTCCACGCAGCCCTTCGTCCGCACCCGGGCCAGGCTGCCAGCGCGGACAACATGCTGCGCGTGCTCTCCAACTCGCCCATCGTGGCCTCGCACCGGATCAACGACACCAAGGTGCAGGACGCCTATTCACTGCGTTGCGCACCGCAGGTTGCCGGTGCTGTCCGCGACACCGTGGACCATGCCGCACTGGTGGCTTCCCGCGAACTCGCCGCAGCGATCGACAACCCGGTGGTCCTCCCGGATGGCCGCGTCACGTCCAACGGCAACTTCCACGGCGCCCCCGTGGCCTATGTCCTGGACTTCCTGGCCATCGCCGTGGCGGACCTCAGCTCCATCGCGGAGCGCCGCACGGACCGCATGCTGGACCCGGCCCGCTCACACGGTCTCCCGGCGTTCCTCGCTGCGGATCCCGGCGTCGATTCCGGCCTGATGATTGCCCAGTACACGCAGGCCGGCCTGGTGTCGGACAACAAACGACTGGCCGTTCCGGCGTCGGTGGACTCCATCCCAAGCTCCGCCATGCAGGAAGACCACGTATCCATGGGCTGGCACGCAGCCCGGAAGCTGCGCAAGTCCGTGGAGAACCTCCGCCGCGTGCTCGCCGTCGAGCTTGTCACCAGCGCCCGCGCCATCGACATGCGCACGCAGATGTCCGACGGCGAACTAACCCCGGGTCCGGCCGGTACAGCCGTGCTTGAGGTACTTCGCGAGGTAGTTCAGGGGCCGGGAACCGACAGGTTCCTTTCGCCGGAACTGGAAGCGGCTGACCGTTTGGTTGGCTCCGGCGCGGTCCGCGCGGCCGCCGAATCCGCGGTCGGGATTTTGGCCTGACGTCGAATAAAACGCTCACTTGATGGGCAAATGTGTCACGCCCCGGTGTTTGTTCGCAACGCAGGCGCCGGGGCGTGCCAAATGTAGTAGAACTTATGGTGCACGTCACGTCCACGCCAAAGATGTCGTGGGCTCAAAAAGAACATCCACAAAGGGGTAGAAGTTCAATGAAGGCACGCGGAGCAGTCCTGTCCAGGCGAAGCGCCCACTCGGCAACGGTTTCCGACTGGAGGACGCTGACAGTGGGGGAGGCCGTGGAAGTGGTCAAGTACGCCCATGTGATTGCCACTGGACGGATCGAGGAAGTTTCCAGCAGCGGCAACGTTGTGTGGCTGGAGCACTCGGGGCAGGGCGTCACCGAGGAGGGCAAGGAACTTTTCATGAAGTCCGACGGCGTGACCCTCCGCCGGGCTTAGCCACCAGGCTTTAACAGAAAACGGGGCCCGTTCCCTTCCGCAGGTAGTAGTGGCGGAAGGCAACGGGCCCCGTTTTTTGGCTTCGCAGCCTGAGTGCGGAAGCAGTCAGGCGGCGAGGACTTCGTGGATCTGGCCGAAGGGAACGGATTCGTCCAGCGCCACAGTGAAGGTGCCAGGCTGGTGCCGGGTCACCACGATGCCGCAGGCAGCGTCTGCTGCCGCGTTCGCGATTAAGGATTCCACGGCGCGTTCAAGTCCGTCGTGGATCTCATCTGCCTTGGAAAAGGACAGATGAATTTCGCGTTCTGAAGTCATAACAGGTGTCATTGGGGGGCCTCCTAGTACTTGCCGCTTGCGAGGGCGACCCATCAATCATAATCGCTGGGTGTCGAAAAAATGTAAGATGACTGGCAAGCGAGTGACCTGTGTCTCAGAGTGGGGCGCGGGAAAGCACCACTGCCAAGCGAAGGTTCAGGGGCTGTGATGCGCTCCTCGAAGCGACCCAGCACGATGCGATGCCACCAGCTTGGAAACTCCCGCGGCAAGCAACAGTGTGACGATCGCCGCAGCCATGTGTGTGTAGAGCATCAGGTGAACGTCGCCCCCACTTGCGGCCGCACCGGTGGGCGCGATCGGAAGGTCCGGGCTGCCGTGCAGATGGCCCAGGGAGCCGTTGCCCGGGAAAAAGCCTCCGAAGGATTCGAAACCGAAGTGCAGCAATTGCTGGGCTACGCCGGAGATCAGCAGCAGAATGAGCGGCCCATGGACCCAGCGGGCGGTCAGCTGGGCGGCGAGGCAGCAGAGTGCAGCGAACCCCAAGAGGACCGGTAGGGCCGGGGCGCTGCCACCTGCGGACAGGTGTGCGGCCAGCCCAAGACCGGTAGCCACCAGTCCCCAGGCCCAGGCCCACTTGTCCTGCACAGGAGTTGCGCTCATCGCCATCCTTCCCTGCCCATAGGCTAAGCGGAGAAGGAGACCAGCAACAGGGGCCTACGCGAGCAGTGTGTTGACCAACCGGGCCGCAACCTTCGCAGTCCTGGAATCAATGTCGAACTCCGGGTTCAACTCTGCGACATCCATGTGGAGCAGCTTCCCGCTCGCAGCCACCTGCCGGCAGATCGCGCTGATCACCGGCAGCGGCACGCCATACGCGGCAGGCGCGCTCACCCCGGGAGCCACGGATGCCGGCATGACGTCAAGGTCGATCGTCAGGTAAAGCACATCAACGTCCGCCAGGAAGTCGGTAACAAAAACCTCTGCGGCCTCGGGCGAGCACACCTCGTCGAGCAGGTACTTCACACCAAGGCGATCTGCGGTGTCGAAGAGGGTTCGTGTGTTGTTCGGCTCTGAGATTCCGACGACGGCGTACTGCAGTTCGCGCCCAGCGGCAGCTTCCGCGTTGGCCATCTGAAGGAACGGCGTTCCGGAGCTCGGCGTGGGTTCATCGCGCAGGTCAAAGTGGGCGTCCAGATTCAGTACACCCAGTCGTTTGCCGCGTACCGCTTCGGAGCCGGCCACACCAAGGTAGCTTGCAAACGCAGTCTCATGCCCGCCACCCAGCACCACGGTGAGGTTACCGGCGTCGAGCAGTTCAGAAATGGCGCGTCCAGCGCGCTCTTGGCCCGCCTCCAGTGAGTCGTCCTCCACCACCACGTCACCGGCGTCGAACACGTCCCGGTCAAGGTGGAACGCCAGCGGACCCAAGGCGGACCTGATGGCGGCCGGTGCCTTGGCCGCGCCCACCCGACCCTTGTTGCGGAGGACGCCGGCGTCGCTGCAGAAGCCAAGCACGACGGCGGGCCTCGCCGCCGCTGCGGTGGCCGCCGTCGAATGTGGTTCCACGGCCTGCCACCAGCGGCGATGCTCCGGGCCGTCACCGTCGAAACGGCCGGTCCAAGGGGTCGACGGGACATCCACGGAGGGAGAGCTGGTATCCATCCTTCAAGCACACCCCAACAAAGCGGCGGACACCAGCATCCCGGGCCGGGCCGTGTCTGAAACCCCGGACTTGCCCCGCCAGTGAGCGGTTACTTGACGCCGAGCAACTCTTCCACGGTGCCGATGCCGAAGAACAAAAGGAAGGCGGCAGCAACAACCCACATGAGCGGGTGGACTTCGCGGGCGCGGCCCTGGAAGGTGCGGATCAGGACGAAGGAGATGAAGCCGGCGCCCAGGCCATTGGCAATCGAGTAGGTGAACGGCATGAGGGCGATGGTCAGGAAGGCCGGGATACCCACGCCCCAGTCCTGCCAGTCAATCCTGCCCACCTGGGACACCATCATGAAGCCCACCACCACCAAGGCCGGAGCCACGGCTTCGAACGGGACCAGGTTGATCAGCGGGGTGAAGAACATTGCCACCAGGAAGAGGGCGCCGGTGACGATTGAGGCCAAGCCGGTACGGGCGCCCTCACCGATGCCTGCGCCGGACTCCACAAAGATCTGGTTGGAGGAAACCGAGGCGCCGCCGCCCACAATCGCACCCAGGGCGTCAACTTGCAGGACGCGGTCCACGTTGGGGATGTTTCCGTCCTTGTCCACCGTTCCGGCCTCGTTGGCGAGTCCCACCATGGTGCCCATGGCGTCGAAGAAGATGCTGAGCAGGATCACGAAAGCCAGCAGCGCCGCGGCAATGAAACCAAGGTGCTGGAACGCGCCGAACGGGTTCGCCTTGCCGATGAGGGACAGGTCAGGAGCGCCCCATTCAGACAGCGTCGGTGCCACCAGGGACCAGCCGCGGGGGTTCACGTTCTTGCCGTCAAAGCTGGGGCCAATGTGCAGGGTGAATTCGAGGATGGCTGCCAGTGCCGTGGAAACGACGATGCCGATCAGGATGGCGCCGCGGACCTTGCGGACCACCAGCGCGATGGTGAGGATGAGGCCCACGGCGAACACCAGGGTGGGCCAGCCCAGCAGCTTTCCGTCAACACCCAGCCCCAGGGGAACAGTTGTTCCCGCGGCGTCCGGAATGCGGCGCACAAAACCTGCATTCACCAGGCCGATCAGCGCAATGAACAGGCCAATGCCCACCACGATCGCCGTCTTGAGCGCCTCCGGCACGGCCTTGAAGACGGCAGTGCGGAAACCGGTCAATACAAGGATGAGCATGGTGACGCCGGAGAGGACCACCAGGCCCATCATGTCCGGCCAGGTGAGGCCCGGGTGGGAGGCCACGGTGACGGCAACGAAGGCGTTGACACCCAGCCCGGTAGCCACGGCGAAGGGGTGCTTGGCCCAGGCGCCCATGAGGATGGTCAGGATGCCGGCCACGAAGGCCGTGGTTGCAGCCACGGCGGTGAAGCCCAGAGATGCGCCGCTGGAGTCTGCCCCGGAGAGGATCAGCGGGTTCAGGACCACGATGTAGCTCATGGCAAAGAACGTGGCAAAACCGCCGCGGATTTCCCGCGAGTAGGTAGATCCGCGTTCGGAGATCTTGAAGTAGCGGTCGACTGCAGAACCTTGTTTCAGCATGAAGGTCTCCGGGGATTGGGGGGAGTGTTCTCTCAAATCCTATGTTGCCGAATACAGGGGGCCCGGACGATTCGCCTAGTCTGTAAGGAAGCCAACACTAGGAGAAACCGTCCCATGCGTACCGTCCGTCCGCTTCTGGCCGCCGTCGTCGCCGCTCTTGCCTTCGCGTCCGCCCTGCTGTTTTCCGCGGCCCCCGCGTCTGCGCACGACGTCGCCGAATCCTCGGCTCCGGCGAACGGGACCACAGTGGCCACCGTACCGGCGTCGGTCTCCATCACGTTCAACAACCGTCCGCTGGCCATCGGTTCCGGCGTAACGGTCACCGCAGGTGGCCAGAACTGGGCCGACGGCTCGGTCGAGATCATCGATAACCAGGCCGTGCAAAAACTGCGTGAAGGCGCTCCGGCCGGCGAATACACCGTGACCTGGAGGGTTGTCAGCTCTGACTCGCACCCCATCGAAGGCACCTTCACGTTTACGGCCACCACTGGAAGCACGACGGCGACCGGCGGCACCGCTGCAGCCTCGCCGTGGGCCGGGGCTTCTTCGGACACCGTCCCGACGGCGGGCACCGCCGCTCCCGGGACCGGAACCAGCGCTCCGGCGGCGGATGCGTCCCAGCCCTTCCCCTGGAGCATCGTTGTCCTGGCGGTAGTGGCTTTGGCCCTGGTGATTTTCCTGGCTGTTACGGCACGCAGGAAACTTGCTGCGTCCAACGCGCCGGAAGACCGGGATTCCGCGGAATAACTAGGTTTTCTACGTAGCTGCGAAAATCTCGAATCGGTTACCGCGACACGCCCAGATAACAGTTCCCGTTACTTAAATGTGACTTCGGCGTGATCATCGCGTACGGTTGTACCTGTGCCTGTTCCATGTAGCAGGCACTTCCGGCCTGATTGCCTAGCTCTGCCGCAGTCCGGAATCCGTTCGCAGACAAACCTAACGGCAGAGACGGGGAACCCAATTTAGGCCGCTTCCAGCGCGCCTTGGGGTGAAGCCACGATGCTTCCGCTGAACAGCGGGGGATAGTGGCCGGGTGACTCCCATCCGAATCCGACAGCTAACCTCGCAGGCATCGGGAGAGGCTTTTTTCATGTCTTCAAGCATTCTTCGCGGCCGTCGTAAGGCGGACAGCGTACGTCCTAATCCGTTCATCTCCATCTCCAAGGCTGTTGCCAGCAACGCTTCCGGCGCTGGCCGCCAGGCAGCTGTTATCGCGGCAGCTTCGGGCCTTGTCCTGACCGGCTCCATTGCTGCCCACGCAGCTGAAGCTCCGGTTCAGCGCGACTCCAGCCCGGCCACCGTGGCAGAGACCGTCTCGGAGGCACCCACCAAGGTTGTCACCGCACTCTCCACCGCCACCGTCAACTTCGAGCGTCCCGCCGTTGCTTCCGTAGCAGCTCCGGTCATCGAAAAGCCGGCTCCGGTTGTTGAAGCTCCTGTTGTTGCCAAGAAGGCAGCCGTCGCCCCCGCCGCCGCAACGGCTCCCGTTGCCAAGGCTGCTGCAGCTGCTCCCGCCGCTGCTGCTCCGGCTGCTGCACCCGCAGCCGCTGCTCCCGCCGTCGGTGGAGTGAACGCAGCCATGGTTGCTTCCGCTTACGCCCAGATCGGCATCATGCAGGACTGCACCGCCATGGTGGAAAGGGCGCTGGGTTCCGCTGGTATTCCTGTTGGCGACCTCGCCCCCATGCAGTTCATGAACTACGGCCGGGTTGTCAGCGATCCCCAGCCTGGTGACATGATCGTCCAGTCCGGCCACGTAGCCATCTACATCGGCAACGGCCAGGCCATCAGCGGTGGCATCAACGGCAACCAGACGGGTATCCACCCCATCAGCTGGTTGACTGCAACTGGTCCCGTTACGTACGTACGCGCAGGCGCATAAGCCTCACGCTTCAGTTCAAAGGCCGGTGTTCTTCGAGGAATGACTTCCTCGGAGAATACCGGCCTTTGGCGTTAAATTATGTGCGGAAAAGTGTGATGTAGGGTTGCTGCTCGCCGTCAGGCCAGGGCTATGCCGGGTCCGGCCGGGAGCGCCACCTTGGAGGAGATTGCTTGCCCCACGGCTTTCGCTTGCCGGAGCACCTCTTTGGGCGTGGGTGTGATGAGTTCTCCCACTCCCACCAGGTGCATCCCCAGTGCACGCATGGCTGCCGCAAAGTTCTGTCCCACGGCAATTCCCAGCTCGGCCAACATGCGGCGCAGTTGGCTCTGGGCGCAGCGCGTCACCACCACATGGTCTGCCAGCAGGATCCCGTGCGCAGTGTGGACTGCCCATTGGCGGGGTGCTACTTCCAGTGGTCCGGAGGCAAGGCCGTTGCTCAGGCTGGCTGTGGCGACCTTCCTGGCCAGCCCATGGGCAGTCTGCTGGGCTGCGTCAGCGCCCAGGAAATCAAGGCGGACGGCGCGGGTGGTGCTGCGGACATCAAGCTGGTGGCTGGCTGCGTAGTTGCGCAGGTGGCGGAGAATTTCGCTGCGTTCCTGCATGGCGGGATCGGCAACATCGCAGCGTTGGAGCATCCCTGTGTGGGGGGACGATCCGGAACCCGTCAGACCACCAAAGCCCTCCACCACAATTGATCCGACTCCGTAGCGGCTGAGTTCGCTCGCAACGGCCAAACCGGAGAGGCCGGCTCCAATGACTACTGTGGTGGTTCGTTCCGCACCGGAATCAGGCGTGACTGACACTGCTTGGTTCCTCCTTGACGTGGGTGCCTGGCGGCATCGCGTGGGAAAGCGTCCGGATTCCCCAAGCGGCCGCAAGTGAGCAGCCAGGATGTGTGCTGAAACACTGTTCCCGGCTACTCGGTGACTCGAACACTACCGAACTTTTTCGGCCAAGGATAGCCTTCGCGGCATCGTGTTTTTGATGTTCATTGAGAGCAGATCATGGCGTCCCCGGAACTGAGCCCGGACCGTTATGCACATAGCTTCGACGCGTCTTGATTCGCCCCCTCCCAGCGAGAATAGTGGGCTGTGGAAGGCGGAATCCGCAGGGTTCTTCTTCCCGGCTTATGGGATGTGTCGAGCCAGGGATTTGGTGGCCCCAAACCTCTGGCAGAATAAGCCGGAACATCAAGCAGCAGGTGGAGAGGCGGGCCCAATGGACCAGCACGGTAGACACAGTGAAGTGCCAAACGATGGCGAGGACCAGGCTGTAGCACCCGGCGGAATCGTTGTGGGCGTGGACGGATCGGAGCATGGGCAGTGTGCCCTGGTGTGGGCGGCCCGTGAGGCGGAGCGCCGCCAGTTGCCCCTGCACATTGTGACCGCGTATTCGGTTCCTATTTTTGCGGCCTCGGGGCTGGATGGCGGATACGCTACCGTTGACGATTCCGTCATCCGTGAGGGCGCTGACGCCATCGTCAAGCAGGCCCTGGACAAGGTTTCTTCCTACAACATTGACGTGGATGCCACGGTGGAGAATGGCGACGCCGCCGGAGTGCTCCTGGACCTTTCCGCCGAGGCCGCCCTGCTGGTCTTCGGCAGCCGGGGACGCGGCGGCTTCGTAGGGCGCTTGCTGGGTTCTGTCAGCAGTGCACTCCCGGCGCACGCCAAGTGCCCCACGGTTACGGTTCCCCTCTACTGCGCCAACAGGCTGGGTGAGAGCACCGAGGACAAACACATCAAGGCCGAACACGCCAAGACCGGCCCGCGGGCCGTGGAGAACATCGTTGCTGTGGGCGTGGATGGCTCTGAGCAGGCCCGTGTAGCTGTTTTGGAAGCGGCCGAGCAAGCACAGCGCATGGGCGCCAAGCTGCGCGTCATTTGCGCCGTTCCCCAGTACAGCGGGTCGTTGGCCTGGGTTCCTGCTCCGTTGGACCGGGATGCACTGTTTGCCGATATCAAGGTCCAACTGGACGCCGGTGCTGCCTGGCTGAAGAGCCACTTCCCGTCGCTTCCCATTGAGACCGAACTGCGGGATGGTTCACCGGTGGACGTTTTGGTGGACACCAGCCGCGGTGTGGAACTGATTGTGCTGGGCACCCGCGGGCGCGGTGGCTTCGCAGGAATGCTCCTTGGATCCACCTCGGACGGCGTTCTGCATCACGCGAAGGGGCCCGTGCTGGTGGTTCCGGACAGGGAAGACCCCCGGCTCGCTGACCGTCCAAACTTCGGGCCCATGCTGGGCGTGGCCTAGCTGTAGCAGCAGGGTGGGTTTGAATCTGACGACTGAAGACTTTACTGAGTGCCTCGGCTGACGAACTTGTACAAGTCAAAAGGCGGCGGGATCCATGGTTCCCTTTCGATGGTGACGCCGGGGCCGGGAGTGCCATAGATGTTTCCCAATGCTTCACGAGTAATAATGGCTGTCCACTCGTTTTCCGCCTCTTTGTTATTAAGGGTGTAGGCCAGATCGCACCCGGAGTTCAGGAGCATGGACTCGAATTCCCTCATCTGACGTTGTCCAAAATTTTCGACGTAGGCCTCGGGCAGCACCTTGAGGTTGGGTGGGAGGTCAATTCTGAAAAGACCATCGAATGCGCGATCCTTGAATTGCTGACTGTGGAGGGCTAAGTTTTCAGCCGCACTCCTTGGTCCCACATGAGTGACTTCTGGTAGGGATTGAAGGGCGATCTTGCGCCCGGGAACTGTCACAGCCGATTGCACAGCGCTACGTTCATTCGGGCCCGTTGTGGAAGCGTGCCACCATGTCACCGCGTCGGGGCCAGCCGGCAGCGGAGGGATCGTCCGTCCAGACTCCTCTTTGTAGGCGACGAACGCATCAGCATTTCCGTCATAGTGAAGCAGTTTCACGGGTGAAAGAGTTCCTTAGGTCCAAGAGCTGACGGCCCCCCACATGGGGAGCCGCCAGCTCAGTTCGTTTCCTGGATGGAAAACAGGTCAGTTTTCCGCGTCTGCCGCTGCCTGCTTCTGGGCATCCTTCTCGGCACGCAGGGCCTCGGCCTCTTGCTGCTCCTCAGCCTTTTCCTGATGGATGACCTCTGCGAAGAGTTTCTCCATCTCCTTGGCGACTCCCGCGGCGGAGGCCGGGTTCTGGCCGGTTACCAAGCGCTCGTCCACGACGACTTTTTCTTCGAAGACACCGGCGGACACGTGGCGGGCGCCTTGTTCTTCCAGCCGGTCTGCCAAGAAGAACGGGATGACCTTGTCCTTGCCTGCGGCCACCTCCTCATCGTTGGTAAAGGCGGCGACGTCGCGGCCCTGGACCAATCGGAAGCCATTATCCAATTCCACATTCAGCAGGCCTGCCGGTCCGTGGCATACAGCACCCACCAGGCCTCCGGCGTTGTAGACGCTGGCAACCAGGTTCTGCAGCCCTTCGCTGTCCGGGAAGTCCCACATGGTTCCGTGGCCGCCCACCAGGTAGACGGCGTCGTACTGGCCGGGGTCAACAACGTCCACGCGTGCGGTGTTGTACAGGCCGGCGCGGGTGGTCTCGTCCTCGGTGAACGCCACCTGGATGGGGTCATCCGTGTCCACCTCATCGCGGGGTGGCTGGCCGCCCTTGATGGAGGCGAAATCGACGAAATGCCCGGAATCTTTGAAGACCTTCCAGGGATGTGCTGCCTCGGCCACGTTGTAGCCGGTCTTTTCGCCGGTATCGCCGATCTCGGAAACGCTGGTCAGTACCATGAGGATTTTCTTCATGAATTGCTCCTTTTCGTCCGTGTTCAACACTACGCCTTGCTGATTTGCAAGCTCATTGAAGCCAGCCGGGCACCGCCGGAAGGCAGTACTTCGGCGGCATTCATCAACCCGGGCGGGTCGATGGTCCTGGCAGAAACGGCAGCCAGGTGGGTTGGGGTGGCCGGGACGGGATGAACCCTGAGCCCGTGCACCAGGGGTTGATCCGGACACTCCGCCCGAAGAACCCCGCGCGATTCGCCGTCGGAAACCAGTGCCACGGTGGACGGCTGGACGCTGAGTCCCAGCCCCGCCGCCTTCAGGATGGCCTCCTTGGCAACCCACTGGCGCATCCTTTCCCGCACATCCTTGGCGGCCGGTGTCCCGGGGGAAAGGACGTAGCCATCAAAGCCGTCAAAGAGTGCCGGAGGAACCAGTTCCACGTCCGCACCCACCCTGGCAGCGGCCGGTCCCACTGCCGCCATCACCAGGCCGTTGCTGCGGGAAAGGCTGAGCGACATTCCAGGCATCGCCGTCCTCCCGTGGGCTGAACTGCCGCATCCAGGGCATTGGCGGGTGATGTCCAGATCCGGCGAATCGAGGGCATCCAGGCCCAGCCGGTGTGCTGCGAGCAGGCGAAGCAGTACATGGGACGCCGCATAGTCGCGGCTGTCCGCAGAGGTGCGGTACCGCCGTCGTGCGTTCTTTTCTGCGGCGGTGAGGAAGCGGTCCATGCCGCCGGCGCCGGAACAGGCCGCCTCAACGCCGGCGGAGGGCATGATCAAGTATCCGACGCCGGGGGTCCCTGCCTTGCTGTTCACAGCTTGCTGATGCGCCGGTACTTCATGATCGCCAGGGGCGCGAAGACCGCGATGATGGCAAGGCTGCATGCGACGGCGTAGAGCAGGGCGTTGTCCGCAGGCCACCCACCCGGCGCAACGAAGCCTGATGGTGCGGCGTTTCCGAAGAGCCCACGCACGGCCGTGGCCACGGACGTCACAGGGTTCCATTCGGCGATGGCACGCAGCGGACCCGGGAGCGAAGCGGTGGAAACGAAGGCGCCCGACACGAAAGTGACAGGGAAGAGCCACACCAGGCCAAGGCTTTGCGCGACTTCCACGCTGCGGGCGGTGAGGGCAATCAGTGCCCCGATCCAGGACACCGCGAAGGCGAAGAGCAGCAGGACGCCCAGCGCAGCGAGCAGTTGCAGGGCCCCCGTGTTCATCCGCCACCCCACGGCAATCCCGCACAGCAGGGTAACCGCGATGGAGATGACGCTGGTGTAGAGGTCCGAGGTGGTGCGTCCCAGGATCACCGCCACCCGGGACATGGGCAGGGAGCGGAAACGGTCAATGAGTCCGAGCTGGAGGTCTTTGGCCAGGTACACGGCCGTAAAGGACGCGTTGAATGTCAGGGTCTGGGCGAGGATGCCGCCAATGAGGAAACTGCGGTACTGGTCACCACCCAGGGAGCCGCCGAAGACGAAGCCCAAAAGAAGGACGAACATGACCGGCTGCACGACGCCGGTGACCAGGGCGCCGGGCGTGCGGAGAACATTGAGCAGGTTGCGGTGGGCAATGACGGAGCTGTCCCGGACAGCGGCAGTGATGACGCTCATGCGGGCACCCCTTCCTTGTCTTCGCTGTTCTGGTGGGGGGTTTGCGGTGAGCCTCCGGTGAGCTGGAGGAAGACGTCGTCCAGGGTGGGGCGGCGCAGGGATGCTTCGGTCACGGGAAGGGACCGTGCATCCAACTCGGCCAGGACCCGGACCAGCACGCCATGGCCGCCGGGGGCAGCAACGGACACACTCAACGCGGCCTCGTCCACCTCCGGAATGGCAACCCCGCCGGTTGCCTCCATCAACACGGAGGTTGCGCTGCGCAGATCGGCCGCATTCATCACGGTGATGTCCACCCGTTCTGAACCGGCCCGGTCCTTAAGCTGGCTGGCAGTGCCTTCGGCAATCACGGAGCCGTGGTTGATCACGGCAATGTGGTCTGCCAGCCGATCTGCTTCCTCAAGGTACTGGGTGGTCAGGAGGACAGTGGTCCCTCCCGACACCAGCCCGGCCACCACGTCCCAGGTATCCAGCCTGCCCCGCGGGTCCAGGCCCGTGGTGGGCTCGTCCAGCACCACGACTTTGGGCCGGGCCACTACCGCGCCGGCAAGGTCCAGCCGCCGCCGCATGCCGCCGGAGAAAGCCCCGGCCCGTTTGCCTGCTACGTCCGTGAGGCGGAAGTCTGCCAACAGTTCATGCGCACGTGCCGTGGCGTTCCGGCGGTTCATTCCGTAGAGGCGCCCCACCATGTGGAGGTTCTCAAAAGCGGTGAGCTTTTCATCCACGGCCGCGTACTGCCCGGAGAGGCCGAGGTTGCGGCGGACCAGTTCCGGGTCGGTGCGGACCGAATGGCCGGCCACCCAGGCGTCCCCTGAATCCGGGGTCAGCAAGGTGGTGAGCACCTTGACGGTGGTGGTTTTGCCGGAGCCGTTGGGCCCCAGCAATCCCAGCACCGTGCCTTCGGGGGCATCCAGGGTCAAGCCATCCAAGGCCGTGAAAGAGCCGTAGGACTTGCGGACATTGTCTACGCGGATCACTGGCTGGCAGCCAGCTCGGCAACCTTGCGGGGCGCCATGTCGGTCCACGTTTGAGACACGTAATCCAGGCAGGCTTCCCGGCTGTCCGGGCCGAACATGGCTACCCACCCCTTGGGTGTGGCCGCGAAGGAAGGCCACAGGGAGTGCTGTTGGTATTCGTTGACCAGGACGGAGAAGGTTGCTGAGGTGTCATCAAACGGGTTCGTCACGGGGATTGACCTTTCGGGTTGTTCCGGCGTAAACAATGCACCGGGTTCCGGAGCGTTTCCAGTGGTTCGGACTCAACCCCCCAGCTGGATGGCCAAGGCGGGCATAATTACCGGGAGAGCTGCGTCACTTAACATCCGGGAGTGCCTTTCCGGCACGTCGACGGCGGTCACGCGACCGGTGATGTACGGCTCCCAGGCATCCGCTCGCGGCGTGCCCTCAGGGACCTCCACGGTGGCCCGGAAGAGCAGCAGGTCGCCGTCGAAAATTGCAGGTTCCTGTTCCCTGATCAGCCGCGCCAGCACGGGGAAGTTCTCCACCATGGCCTGCACGGCGTCCAGTGGAACGGTACCCAGCGGGTTGTGGTTCCTGCGGAGGATCTCCTGGGCCTTGGCAGCGCCAAGATCCTCGTAGTCGGACTCGTCCAGGGCGTAGCCCTGCGCCTCCAGGAAGGCAGCCCAAATTCCGGCACCTGCCCCCACATCATCGTTGCTCTCCTGGTTTCCGGGGAACGCGTCGAGGATGGCCAGCGACGCAACCTCATCGCCACGTTCCTGGAGCCGGGTAGCCAGGCGGTGGACCACATGCCCACCAAAGGACCATCCCAGCAGATGGTAGGGGCCGGACGGTTGAACGGATTTGATGCGGGCAATGTAACTGTCCGCGAGTTCCGTGAGGTCCATCGCGGTGACGGCGTGGGTTGCGCCCGGTTCCATGCCCGGCATCTGCAACCCGATCAGGGGCCGCTCCGGGTCAAGCGAACCCAGCATTGAAGCGTAGCCCCACGCGATACCCGACGCCGGGTGGACGGCGAACAGGGGCGCTTTGGTGCCGCTGGTGCGCAGGGGAAGAACCTGGCGCAGGCTTGCGGCGGCGCCATCGTCCACGCCCCGATCGGCTTCGGCCAGAAGCCCCTCCACCGTGGGCGCACGGAACAAGGCCTGGACCTGCAGGGATGTACCCAGCGCTGCATTGATCCGGGCAATCAACGGTTGCGCCAGGAACGAATGCCCGCCCAGTTCGAAGAACGACTCATCCACTCCGGCTTTGTTCAGGGACAATACGTCCGCGAAGATTGCTGCCACCGTTTGCTCCCGTGGAGTCCGCGGAACCTTGCCGGACGTGCGCGGTGCGCCGTCCGCTTCCGGCAGGGCAGCAAAATCCACCTTGCCGTGATGGGTCAGGGGGATCTCCTGGATGGCCACCACGGCCGCCGGCACCATGTAATCCGGCACCAGGTTCCGCAGGTGGGCGCGCACGCCGTCAGCGAAGTCCGCCGCGCCATCCTTGGTATGAACGGGAACGCCGGCCGTGGGGACCACCCAGGCCACCAACCGCACGCTGTCCCCGGAGGGCACTGCCCGGACCACGGCGGCCTGGACGTCCACCGCGGTGGTGGCGGCCTGCTCGATCTCCCCGGGCTCCACACGGAACCCACGGATCTTGAGCTGATTGTCGTTGCGTCCGGAGAAGACGATGCTCCCGTCAGCGTGCCGCACCACCAGGTCACCGGTGCGGTACATGCGCCCGCCATCGGCGCTGAAGGGGTCGGCCACAAAGCGTTCAGCCGTCAGTCCCGGCTGGCCCCGGTAGCCGTTGGCCAGCTGCTTGCCCGCGATGTATAGCTCGCCGGAAACTCCGGGCAGCGCCGGCTGCAGCAAAGGGTCAAGGACATACAGCGCGGTCCGGGACGTGGCAGCTCCCAGCACCGGGGCCGTGTGGTCACTGACGCGCGCCAGCACGGTATCCACCGCGGCCTCCGTAGGACCATAAAGGTTCCAGGCGGTCACGTTGTCCTTGGCGGAAAGTGCGTCCCACAAGGCGGGATCGAAGGCTTCGCCACCCAGGGCAAGGCTGAATCCGTCTCCGTCCAGCACCCTGGTGAACGCCGGCTCGGTCAGCAAATGCCTCGCGTACCCGGGCGTTGTTTCCCAGACGCTGATGCGTTGCTCTTCAAAGTAGCCTGCCAACGCGGCGGGATCCCGCCGGGTATCCTCGCCCACCATATGCAGCTGATGCCCGGCAACCATCCACAGGATGGGATCCCACGATGCATCAAAGCCAACTCCGGTGGTATGGGCCACCCTCTGCTGGACCCCGGTGGTGTGGGGATCCAGTCCCGCAAAGAGGGTCTCACCGTGCGATTCCAGCAGAGCTGCCAACGCGCCGTGGCTGACCTCCACTCCTTTGGGCCTCCCCGTGGATCCCGAGGTGAACATGACATAGGCGAGGTTGCGTCCTGCTGGCTGGCGCTCAAGAAGTTCCTGGGGCGAGCCGAAACCCGAGGCCCCGGCCGTCTCAAGGAGTCCGGACAGCAACACCAGGCGCGGAACAGCACGGCCAGGGTTCCGCGCAGCAACCGTGGACAGCAAAGCGGCCATGCGGTCCGCTTCCGATTCGGAACTGACCACCACGGCAGGCCCGGCATCCTCCAGGATGGCCACCACCCGGTCATCCGGGTACTCGGTATCGATCGGGTTGTAAACCGCGCCCGACGCAACTGCTCCCAGCAACGCTTGGACGGTTCCGGCGGACCGGGGCAGGAACACCGAGACAACATCGCCCGCGGCCACCCCCTCCATGTGAAGTCCGTCCGCCACACGGATCACGGAGTCTGCCAACTCCGCGAAGGTGACCTTGCTGTCCCCGCTGACCAGCGCTAAGGAGTCCGGGGCGGACTGGACACTGGCAGCGAAGGCGGCCAGGACGCCGTCGGCCTCTTCCGGGTGATGTACGACGCCGGAACGCCGTCCCGCTGTCAGCCCCGCCAACGCGTCGGCTTCCTCGGGGTCAAGCAGGGGCACCTCCGCAACACGGGTCTCCGGATCAGCGGCAGCCCGCTCCACGAAACGCACCAAGGTTTTGACCAGCCGTTCGATGGTGGCGTCCTGGAACATTGCCGCGTTGTACTCCAGCGTGGCTGAAAGGCCCGAGGCGGCGGGACGGAAGGTGAAGGAGAGATCGAATTTCGCCTCTCCCGAACTGCTGTCCGGCAGGGCTGTGACTGTTGCGCCGGGCAGTTCCGGAACGGAAGCGGGGGAGCTGTCCACGGTCAGCATCGTTTGGAACAGGGGGTGCCGTCCCAGCTCACGGGCGGGGTTCAGTACCTCCACCAGCTGTTCAAACGGGACGTCGTCATGATCGAACGCTGCCAGCACGCTGGTGCGGGCACGGTCAACCATGGCACGCACGGTGGGAGAACCGGCGGCGCTGATCCGCAGCGGCAAGGTGTTGACGAAGAATCCCACCAGGTCCGCCAGGGCCGGGTCCGCGCGCCCTGCCGTGGGTGAGCCGATCACGATGTCATCGCCGGCCCCCATGCGCTGCAGGAATCCGGCCAGGACGCCGTGGAGAGTCATGAACAGGCTCGCGTTGGAGGTAACCGCCAGGGAGTTCAGGGCCTTCAAAGTTTCGGTACTGAGCTCAAAGGTGCGCTGTTTTCCGGGCTGCCGGGCGTCACGGGGGCGGCGCTGATCGGCTGGAAGGGTGAGCTCGGTGGGTATGCCCGCCAGGGTTTCCTGCCAGAACCGGACCTTGCTGTCCGCCACTCCTGCGGCACCAAGGACTTCCTGCTGCCACGCGCTGAAGTCTGCGTACTGGAGGCTGAGCGGGGCGCGGCTGTTCCCGGTTCCTGTCACAGCAGCCGAGTAGGCCTCGGAAAGATCCCGGGCAAGCGGTGCCAGGGACGCACCATCGCTGGCGATGTGGTGGATCACCAGCTGGAGGATCCATGCAGGCCGGGGGCCGTCACCGCGGCGCAGCAGCACCGCGCGCAGGGGGAGGTCGCTGGTGACGTCAAAGCCCGTGCGTGCTTCCGCTTCCAGGATGGAGGCTTGCTCATCCTCGCTGCCCACCGGGATGATCCGCAGCAGCCCACCCGCATCTCCGGCCGGGTGGACCAGCTGGTGGGGGGTGCCGGCAGTTGCCGGGTAGCTGGTCCTCAGGACCTCGTGCCTGGCCACCAAGGAATCGACGGCGGCGGAGAGGGCCTGCTCATCCACGTCGCCTTCCAGTTGGGCGGCCAGGGAGATGTTGTAGTCGGCGGAGCCTGGATCCAGCTGATTGAGGAACCACATGCGTTGCTGGGCGAAGGACAGGGCTGGGTTCCCATGGCGGCGTGCCGTTCCGGTTTCCAGCCACTCAGCGAGCGTCGGGCCGGTCTCTTGGGCGGGGTCGGCATGAGATGCCAGCTCGGCATGAGATGCCAGGTCGGCATGAGATGCCAGCTCAGCATGAGGTGCCAGCTCAGCATGAGGTGCCTGGCCAGCGGGAGCCGCCGGGCCGTCGTCGGGCGTTGACCCGGCCGACCGTCCGGCAGAGATTGCGTCCAACAGCGCCCCTGGAGTTGGCTGATCGAAGAGCGTCCGCAACGGGAGGGCAGCGCCAAAGGCTTCCCGGATCTTTCCCATGATGGTGATGGCCAGGAGGGAGTGTCCCCCCAGCAGGAAGAAGTCATCATCCATGGCCACCGTCTCCAGCCCGAGAACCTCACCGAAGATTCCGGCCATGACGTGCTCCTCGGGGGTGGACGGAGCCTTTCCTTCACCTGCGCCCATTGCCGCGGGCGCGGGAAGGGCCTTGCGGTCAAGCTTTCCGTGGGAGGTCAGTGGAAGCGCCGGAATAGGCATGATCAGGGCCGGGACCATGTAGTCGGGCAGCCTGGTGGCCGCGTGTGCCCGTAGCTCGGCGGTGTCCACTGCGCCCACAACATAGGCGACGATTCGCTGGGCAGGAACGCCATCGGTGACGGCAACAACGTGCTGCACCTCCGGATGGCTGGACAGGGCAGACTCCACCTCACCGAGTTCGATCCGGAACCCGCGGACCTTTACTTGGTCATCGGTGCGGGAAAGGAATTCCAGCACACCTGTGGCGTCGCGCCTCACCAGGTCGCCTGTCCGGTACATGCGGCTTCCGTCGGCCGCGAAGGGATTCGCCACGAAACGCGAGGCCGTCTCGGCAGGCCGCTGGTCATAACCTTGCGCCATCCCGTCGCCGGCCAGGTACAGCTCGCCGGGAACCCCCGCGGGGACCGGCTGGAGGTACGCGTCCAGCACCCACGCGGACGTGTTTCCCGCGGCCCTGCCAATCACTGGCTTGGTGCCGGTGATTTCCGCCATCACCGAATCAACAGTGAACTCGGTGGGGCCGTAGAAGTTCAACGCCTGGACGGAAGGGTCTGAGGCCAGACGATCCCAGAGGGTGCCGGATACGGCCTCGCCGCCCAGGGCGAGGATCAGCGGCTGTTCGCGGTGCTGGTCAAGCAGGCCATACTGCAGCAATTGCGCGGCGAACGACGGCGTTGTTTCCAGGACGTCGATTCCGTGCTGGAGGCAGTAGCGGCTGAGGCTTTCGGCGTCGCCGCGCTCCGCGTCGGCCACCATGTGCAGTTCGGCGCCGGCCACCATCCAGAGCATCGGGTCCCAGGAAGCATCGAAGCCCAGCCCGGCGATGTGTGCCACGGCAACAGGGTTTCCCGCGTCCGCGGCAAGGCGCGGCGCAAACAGGGTGCGGTGATGGTGTGCGTAGAGGTTGGCCAGGGCGCCGTGGGTCACGGCAACGCCCTTGGGCCTTCCGGTGGAACCCGAGGTGTACAGCACGTAGGCGAGGTCGCCGGGGGCGCACTCTGCCGTTGCCGTTCCGGGGGCATTTTCCCCGGCCGCCAGCAGGTTGCCGAGAGTCACCGCCTTGGAAGGTTCGACGCCGGTACCCGCTTGGCCATGAACGATCACTACCGCCGGGCTGCTGTCCTCCAGGATCATACTGATCCGTTCGGAGGGATAGGCGAGGTCGATCGGTATGTATACGGCACCCGCAGTCAGCACGCCCAGGGCAGCGGCCACCACGTCCGCGGATCGTGGGATGGCCACGGCCACGCGGTCACCGGGACGGACGCCCCTGGCAGTGAGTCCCTTGGCGATGGTTTCCACCCGGTCCTGCAATTGATGGAAGCTCCAGGACGTTCCTTCAGTCAGCACGGCAATGCGGGACGCATTCGCAGCGGCGGTCTGCGCGAAGGCGTCCAGGATGGTGGGCCACGGAACGTCGAGTTTCGTGGCGGAGCTGTGTGCCAGTACTTCTGCATGCTGGCTTGGGGTCTGAATACGCAAGCGGTCCAGTGTCACGGCAGGGTGGTCGGCAAACTGCCCGGCAACCAGCGTGAACCCTTCAACAAGCCGCTCCACGGTGCTCCGGCTGAAGAGCGCGGGGTTGTAGGCCAGCGAGCCGGAGATGCCGGCGCTGGCCGTTTCGGCCAGGTCCAGGAGGAGATCGAACTTTGCCCCGCCCGGCTCCCTTCCCATGTCCGCAGTGGCTTCAAGGCCTTCCATGGACAGCGACGCGTCGGGGGTATTTTGCAGCGTCAGCATCACCTGGAACAGGGGATGGCGGTTGCGCGATCGCGTGGGGTTGAGTTCTTCCACGACGCGCTCGAAAGGGGCGTCCTGGTTTCCGTAGGCGTGCAGGTTGGTGTACCGGACGCTTTCCACCAGCTCGGATGCGGTGGGGTTGCCGGACGTGTTGGTCCGCAGCACCAGGGTATTGACGAAGAAGCCCACCAGTTCGTTGAGTTGCGTGTCGGTGCGGCCTGCCACCGGCGTGCCCAGCGGGATGTCCTCTCCAGCGCCCGACTTTGTCAGCAGCGCAGCAAGCGCGGCCTGGAGCACCATGAAGAGGCTCGCATTCTGCTTCCTCGCCAGAGCGTTCAGGCCCGCCGTGGTGCGGGCGTCCAGTTCCAAGGGAATCGACGACGCCGGGAGGTCGCCTTCGCGGGTTCCGCGCGGGAAGTCGTAGGGCAGCTGGAGTTCCTCCGGAGATCCCTTGAGCTCGCGGGCCCAGAATTCCAATTGCCGTGAAATGGGGCTGGACGGATCCTCTTCCTGTCCCAGGGCTTCGCGCTGCCACAAGGTGTAGTCGGCGTACTGGACAGGCAGCTCGTTGGAGGGAGCTTCCGTTCCGTTCAGCCGGGCAGTGTAGGCCTCGGAGAGATCACGCGCCAGCGGAGCCAGGGACCATCCGTCCGCGGCCACATGGTGCAACGTGATGGCCAGGACGTGGTGGTCCGGCGCCAGTTGGAACAGGACCGTACGGACCGGGAGTTCCCCGGTGATGTCGAAGCCGCGCTGGGTTTCTGCCTGCAAGGCCCGGTCCAGGTTCTCCTCATCGCACTGCACGGCCAGAAGTTTGGCGGGCATGGCTCCCGGCGGCAGGATCTCCTGGCGCGGTTCACCGTTGGACCACGGGAAAATGGTGCGAAGCGTCTCGTGGCGGTCCACAATATCCGTGAGCGCACCCTCCAGGGCACCCACCTCCAAACGGCCCTTCAACGTCAGCACAATGGGAATGTTGTAAGCACCCGACTGGTGATCCAGACGGTTCAGGAACCACAGCCTGCGTTGGGCAAAGGACAGCGGGATGGTGTCCGGCCGCTCCGTCGCACTCAGCACAGGAGCGCCTGTTCCGTCGCTGTCCAACGCCGCGGCGAGTCCCGCCACCGTGGGCTCTTCGAAGATGGTGCGCAGGGCAGGAGCTGAACCTGTGGCGTCGCGCAGGTACGCGGCGAGGCGTGTGGCCAGCAGGGAGTGGCCGCCCAGCTCAAAGAAATCGTCCTCAAGTCCAACGGATTCCAGGCCCAGGATTTCGCGGAAAGCATCAGCCACCACACGCTCGGCCGGTGTGCGCGGCGCACTGGTTGCGGCCTCGGGTTCCGGCGTTGGCAGGGCGCGGGTGTCCAGCTTGCCGTTTGCTGTCAGGGGTATGGAGTCGATGGCGATCACCGCTGCGGGCACCATGTAGTCCGGCAGCGCCCTGCGGGCCTCTTTACGGATGGCTGCGGAGTCCAGGGCTGTGCTGCCCCCGGATTCCTGTTCCGGGTGGGAGGCGGTGACGTAGGCGAGCAGCTGGTCGTAGCCGGCTTTGTTCTTGGTCACCGTCACCGCGGCTTGGGCCACCCCTTCCATGCCGCGGAGGACCTCTTCGATTTCCGCCAGTTCAATCCGGAACCCCCGGATCTTCACCTGCTGGTCCATCCGGCCAAGGAATTGCAGGGTCCCATCGTCCAGGCGGCGCACCACGTCCCCTGTGCGGTACATGCGTGTGCCGTCCAGCGCGAAGGGATCGGCCACGAATTTACCTGCGCTGAGCCCAGGCTGGTCAAGGTAGCCGCGTGCGAGGTTGGGACCGGCGACGTACAGCTCCCCGATGGCATTGGTGGGGACAGGGTTGAGGCCCGAGTCCAGGATGTAGTGCCGGCTGTTGGCCACCGATCCACCCAAGGTGACGTCCGTGCCGGGTTCCATCACAGCGGTCAGCGAGTCCACAGTGGTTTCAGTGGGACCGTAGAAGTTGTAGGCCACCACGCCCTCATGGGCGGCCAACTCACGCCATGTTGCCGGGTCCACGGCTTCGCCACCCAGAGCCACCACGGAGGGGTGGGAGTCCTGGTCGAAAAGGCCGCCGGCCAGCAGCGCCTTGGCAAATGACGGCGTGGTTTCAATCGAATCGATTCGCTCCCTGGCCAGGAACAAGCTCAGGGCCTCGGGATCGCGCCGTGTCTGGTTGTCCACCATGTGCAGCTCATGCCCAGCGAGGAGCCACAGGATGGGATCCCAGGACGCATCGAACGACAATCCCGCGGTGTGGGCCACCCGGAGGCTGCGGCCCAGCCGCGATGCGGCAGGATCAAAAATCCTGTCCCGATGCGAGGTCAGCAGGTTCAGCAGGGCCAGGTGTTCCACACCCACGCCTTTGGGGCGGCCTGTGGAGCCGGAAGTGAAGATCACGTACGCAAGATCATGCTGGCCGGCTACGGGCGCCGGCGGGGCCGGGTCCTTGCTGTCCAGCTCTGCCGACACCACGCTGGAATCCAGTACAGTCACGGGCACACTGGTGCGGGGGCGTCCCTGGTCACTCAACGAAGTCTCTGTCAGCAGAAGAACCGGCGCGGCATCCACCAGCATGCCCTCTACCCGGCCCGCCGGGTAGTCCGGATCCAGGGGAACATAGGCGGCGCCCGCCTTCAGGATGGCCAGGATAGCAACGGGCAGCAGGACGCTGCGGTCCAACCTGACGGCCACCGTGCTCCCGGGCTTGGCGCCGCGCTCGCGGAGAAAGCGGGACAGTTGGTTGGAGCGCTGTTCCAGTTCGGCAAAGCTCAGGCGTCCGTCAGCAGCCACTACGGCAGTTCTCCCAGGTGAGGCCGAGGCCGCGGCCTGGAACTCTTCCACAACCGTGTGGCCCGGCAGGTCCATCGACTCTGCGTCGCCCTCGGCCAGCAGGGAGCGTTCCTCCGACGTCGACGTCAGTGACAGTGCCGCCGTCGGATTTTCCGGGTTGGCCAAAAGCTCGCCAAGAAGCCGGACAAAGCGCGTCAGGTGCTTGTCCAGGTCTGCTTGGGTGTAGAGGCCCGCGTTGGCGGCGAACTGCACAGTGACGCCGTCGGAGGCGTTGTTCCCGAGGCCATGGACAATGACGGACAGGTCGTCAATGGGGCCGGTGGACAGGATGTGCATGGTGCCGGTGGCTTCACCGAAAGCGATGTCGTCCAGAACCGGAAGGATATTCACCGATGGTCCCAGGTAGCTGCCCTGTCCGGTCATGGACTCGTAGCGGGTCCTTTGATGGATCAGGGCTCCACGCAGCTTGCCGCCCGTGGTGGCCACCATGTCCTGGACGGTGGCTCCGGGGTTGATGTCCAGCCGGATGGGGACAATGTTGGACAGCATGGACGCTGTGGACTTGGCCAGCTTTCCGCGGCGGGCCGTCACGGGGAGGGCCAAGGACACGTGCTGCTCGCCGGTCATCCGGTGCAGGTACAGGGACACTGCCGTCAGGATCAATGCAGGCGCACTCCCGGAAGCTGACAGGAGCGCGTCCACTGCGGATGGTGCAAGCGTTTGGGTTGACCGCAGCAGAGCCTCTGCCGTCCCGGAAGGGCGGCCCGCGAGCCCGGCCGGAGTGGCTTGTCCGTCCAGTTCAGCAGTCCAGTAGGCAGCGTCGGCTGCGGCCGCTGCGGAGTCCTGATAGCTGTGATCGTCCGCGATCAGTTCGTCCAGCGCGGCAAAATCGAGGCTGGCGTTCCCGCCGGCGTCATTGGCGGTGCCCATGGACTCGTAAACTGCGGCGACGCGTCGAAGTACCAGCACCGCGGAGTACCCATCCAGGAGCAGGTGGTGGACGCGCTGGTAGAAGAAATGACGGTCCTCGGAGAGCCGGATGACCTCCGTGTGGAGCAGCCCGCCGTCTTCCACGCTGCGGGCCTGCGCCATATCCGTGTCCATCAGATCGCGTGCAGTTTGTTCACGCGCTGATTCGCCGCCGCACCCGCTGAGGTCGGTGAACTGCACCTTCGCATCCATGGGCTTGGCGTACTGGAACGGGCCGTCGTCGTCCTCGCCGAACGCCAGGTTCAGCGCCGGAGTCTCTGAAACTGCCCGGGCCACGGCTGCTTCCAGGCGGGAAACATCCAAGGGCCCGGAGATTTCGATGAATTGCCCGATCTGGTACATGGGGCTGCTGTGCGCCAACTTCTGCGCGTACCAGATGCCCCGCTGCGCGGCAGATAAACCCATCCGGGCTGGTGCCTGGTGCGCCGGAGTGCCGGGCTGGTCAGGGGAGGCGGGGATAGGGAAGTTCATGATCCTTCTCTGCAGTGGGGGGAGGCGTGGAAAAGCAGCGGCAGCCCTGGGAATCAGGACTGCCGCGTCGTGAAGGTGGGGTTACTGGAACTGGCCGAGCTGAAGGGGGCCCAGCACATCTCCATCAATCAGGGGTCCATTGATGAGCGGACCGTTGATGAGGCCGCCGTTCAGAATGCCGCCGCTGAGGATGCCGCCACCCAGCAGGCCGTTAAGGATCCCGCCGTTCAGGGCGCTGGTGCTGGCGGGAGCAGCGGCAGTGGCTGCAGGTGCTGTTGTTGCTGCTTGTGCGGGGAGGGAAGCAAGGGTGAAGGCGGAGGCTGCAAGGACGGTTCCGACTGCGAAACGTGCGGCGTTCTTGGTGGGCTTGTTCACGGGATCTTCTCCAGTACATAGCTGACGTTGTCCGCGCGTCACGGGGTGACGCGCCATCAGTTATTCGGAGCTGCAGGTCGCGTGGATGGGGATCGTCTCTGGCCGGGGCCGGACACCGGAGCCCCGCAGGCTGGTTCCGCCCCGGGACATCAGGGCCTAGGCGTGCTGGTGGGATTCGTGTTCGGAGTGGCTGACGGGTTCCAACTGGAAGGTGCAGTGGTCCGTGTCGAAGTGCCGTCCCAGGCAGGAGCCGAGCTGGTCAAGGATGAGGTCTGCGCCCCGGGCGTTCAGGACGTCATCCTCCACCACCACATGCGCGGAAAACACGGGAACACCGGAGGTGATGGTCCAGATGTGGATGTCGTGGGCTTCCACCACGCCCTCAACGGAGATGATGTGTTCGCGGATCATGTTCACGTCCACGCCCTTGGGGGTGGCTTCCAGCAGCACGTCCACCACGTCCCGCAGGAGGTGCCAGGCCCGGGGGATGATCATCAGGGCGATCAGCACCGAGGCGATGGGGTCTGCGGCGTCAAAGCCGGTGGTCATGATCACGATCGCGGCCACAATCACCGCGATGGAGCCCAGAAGATCGCCCAGGACCTCAAGGTAGGCGCCGCGGACGTTGAGGCTCTCCTTCTGTGCTCCCTGCAGGATCAGCAAGGAGACCAGGTTGGCTACCGCACCCAGTATGGCCGCCCACAGCATCACGTCCGTGTGGATCTCCGTGGTCTGACCGAATCGGCGGATGGCCTCGATCATGATCACCACCGCGATCACAATGAGGATCAGGGCATTGGCCAATGCAGCCAGGACTTCGGCCCGCTGGTATCCGTAAGTGCGCTGATCGCTGGCCGGCCGGGTGGCTATCCATGCAGCCATGAGGGCAATGAAGACGCCTGCGGCGTCGGACAGCATGTGCCCGGCGTCGGCAAGCAAGGCCAGGGAACCGGACACGACGGCGCCCACCACCTGGATGCCCACCACGCCCAAGGTGATGGCCAGGACAGCTATGAGCCGCTTCCGGTGCTTTCCGGTTGCTGTGACTCCGTGCGAGTGGTTGTGGTCGTGCCCCATGGGTATAAGGCTATCCCCAGCCGAGCTCATGCAAGCGGTCGTCATCTATGCCGAAGTGGTGGGCAATCTCGTGCACCACGGTGATCGCTACTTCGTCGATGACTTCCTGCCGGGTGCTGCAGATGTCCAGGATGGGCTGGCGGAAGATGGTGATCCTGTCCGGCAATGATCCTGCTTCCCACCACGAGTCGCGCTCGGTCAGGGGGACACCTTCGTAAAGTCCCAGGAGGACAGTGTCCGGGTCTTCCCCTGGTTTGGGCACGTAGTCGTCTTCAATAAAGACCGCCACGTTGTCCATGGCGCCTGCGGCCTTGGGCGGGATCAGCTGCAGCGCATCACTGACAGCTGCCTCGAAGTCCTCGGCGGACATCCTGAAGGGCCCGCCCGGAGTGTGGTCGGAGAGCCTGGACGACGGCAAATCTCCTTCGGGAACAATCGGAAGGCCGGGAGGAAGGTTCGCGGGCATGCTTCGACTTTAGTCGCCGCAAGAGGCATTCGTGGCGGGGGATGCGGGATACTGAAACCAATCCTTCATCCAGAGACTCAGGAACCGCATGACTGTCACCTCTTCACCCGCGCCCGAACAGTTGGATGTTGTTGTGGTGGGTGAGGCCCTCATTGACATCGTTCAATCGGCCGATGGCCAGGCCGAATACCCCGGCGGTTCACCGGCCAACGTCGCATACGGGTTGGGGCGGCTGGATGTTAATGCAGGCCTGTTGACCGCCATTGGCCGTGACCAACGCGGCGATGCCATTGCAGCGCACCTTGAGAGTGCCGGCGTCGTGCTGTTGCCCGGTTCCAAGTCCTTGCAGAAGACAGCCACAGCCACCGCACGGATTGCCGCGGATGGTTCGGCGTCGTACACGTTTGAGATTGACTGGGCCTTGGCCCCGATCGTCCTGCCCTACGCGCCGCGGATCCTGCACACGGGATCAATCGCAACCTTCCTCGAGCCGGGTGCCGGTATTGTCCGCAGCTTGCTGGAGCAGGCGCAGGGTGGGTGCATGGTCACGTACGATCCCAACATCCGCCCCGATTTGTTGGGCAGCCATCATCAGGCACTGACGCTGTTCGAAGAGATGGTTCCGCTGACCGACGTGGTCCGGATGAGTGGCTCGGACGCCCAGTGGTTGTACCCGGGCAAATCCTTGGAGGACATTGCCAGCCATCTGCTGGCGCTGGGCACCGGTTTGGCAGTTTTGACCCAGGGTGCGAAGGGGTCACTGATGGCCACACCACATATCCAGCTGAACCTTTCCGCGGTTCCGTCCACTGTGGCTGACACCATCGGTGCCGGTGACTCCTACATGTCCGCGCTCATCATGGGTCTGTTGCTGCGTGGCAGCGATGGATTGGCTCCCACGGTGCTGGAACGGATCGGCAGCATCGCCTCCATGGCTGCGGCCATCACCGTTGGCAGGCCTGGCGCCAACCCGCCCACGCACCGGGAGCTCCTCACGGAAATGGCCCGCTAAGGCGGAGACGCCCGCTAACGGCCCTTCCGTCGGGTGAGCCCGACGCCGATCAAGCAGATCACTCCGCCCAGCAGCCCCCAGATGGTGGGCACTTCCTGCAGGACCGCCCAGGAAATCAGAATGGTGGTGCCCGGGACGAGGTAGGTGGTGGCCGCCAGCCTCCCTGCGGAGATAAGGGACAACGCGTACGCCCACGTGGTGAAGGCGATGGCCGTGGGGAAGATCCCCAGATACACCAGGCCCAGCGTTGCGGGCAGGGGAGCAGCCTGGACCTCGGCCACCAGTTGGCCGGTCCACGGCAGGCAGCACACCGCGCCCACCATGATGCCGAACCAGGTTGCCTGCCCCGCAGTGAACTTTCGCAGAACCGGCTTCTGGAGGATCGCGCTCACGGAGGCGAGTACCGCCGCCAGCAGGCATAACAGCACGCCGGCCACGTCCGCCGTCGAACGCTGCCCTGAACCCAGGGCGATCATCGCCACGCCGCAGAACGCCACCCCGCTGCCGATCAACAGCCAGCGCGGGAAACCCTCCTTCAGGACCACTCCGGCCAGGATCGCGATGAGGATGGGGGACACGTTGATCAGCATGGCGCTGGTTCCGGCATCCAGCATGTGCTCGGCAGCGTTCAGGGCCACGTTGTAGCCGCCGAACCACATCACGCCGTAGGCCACAATCGGAAACCATTCCCGGCCGCGTGGCCAGATTTTGAGGGTAGGAAGCACCACCGCTCCAAGAACGACGGCGGCAACCGCCAACCGTCCCAGCGTCAAGGAACCGGGGGAGAAGCTGGGGCCGACTGCGCGGATGCCCACGAACGCGGACGCCCACAGGACGACGGTGACGATCACAGCTGCGATGCCGAGCTTGCTGATGGCTGCCGCGGGCGCGGGGGTGGTGCGCGGGGGCATATCCGGGGAAGGCTGGCCGGGTTCGGCCGGGGTGGTGGTTGTCATGTAGCAAATCTATCCGCGGCAAGGCGTGGGCGGCTGGCGGTTTTCGGACGCGTCAGGGCAAGATCCTGCCAAAAGTCCGTGCTGCCTGTCCGCGCCCACAGCGGCGCGTGGAAGAGGCAGCACGCTCGATTTGGGAATATCGCTATCTATGCTCTAAAGTTTTAGAGTCCAGTTCGGACGAGCGAGACACGGAAAGAACGCGTAAAGCGTTGTTTTTCCTTGCAAAAACCGAATTGAGTTCAGGCCCCCATCGTCTAGCGGCCTAGGACACCGCCCTTTCACGGCGGCGGCACGGGTTCGAATCCCGTTGGGGGTACGCAAGGAAGTGGTAAACCGGATGAAAAAAGTCTGGTAAGCTAGAAGCCTTGAAAAAAACGCGGTAGAGATACCGCACAGCAAGGCCCTGTAGCGCAGTTGGTTAGCGCGCCGCCCTGTCACGGCGGAGGTCGCGGGTTCAAGTCCCGTCAGGGTCGCTCTGAGCGCCGAAGAAATTCGGTTCTCAAGGTGACATGTCACCTAGGCTCTGTAGCTCAGTTGGTAGAGCGTTCGACTGAAAATCGAAAGGTCACCGGATCGACGCCGGTCGGAGCCACCACTGGGAAGCATCAGTTCTGCGGAACTGGTGCTTTTCTCTTTTAACAAAACACTTTGCGTGGGCCCGGGTTATAGGGTGATTTGCATGGGATTGTTCAAGAAGAAATCTTCGGTCGCAGAGCCCGCAGATGAGGACCTGACGTTCTTCACCGCCTCTAAAGCCAACGAATTCCGCGCACTTGCCCGCGAGGTGTTTGCGGAACTGGGCTATGAGGTCCAGATTAATCCCGACCACGCCATCGATGCGGACGGGCGTGGCTACGGTTTCTGGAACGTTGCGGCCAACTGCCACGCCCAGCCCGAGGGAAAGTGGCGGGGAATTATCAGGGAACATGTCCAGAAGGTCTTGGCCAGTTTCGAGGCGCCGGATCCTTTCGAAGACCTCACTTCAGCTGATGTAGCTGGCCGGCTGTATGCCCGCTTGTACGATGAAGCTGCCATCCCCGGATTGGATGCGTACCCACACAGTGAGTTTGTGCCGGGTGTGGTGGAGATGTTGGCCTTGGACCTTCCGGAAACAGTCGCGGTGTTCAACAGGGAGAACGCCGCCAGGTTCGGTGGCTGGCAGGCCCTTCGGGAGCAGGGGCTGGCCAATCTCCGCGCTCTGGACAATGAGCAACTGGAGACCCTCGAGGCACCCGGCGGAGGTGTTTTCTGGGCACTGCTGGGTAACTCTGTTTATACCGCCAGCAAGGCGCTGCTGTTGCCGGGCCTGGCAGCCGAGCTGACGGGACGGCAGACGCGGGATGGCCATGGATTCCTGATGAGCGTCCCCAACCGGCACCAGGTGGTGTGGCACGTGATCGGCAACGACAATCTCTTCAGCGTTATCAACGGCATGGTCAGGTTCACTGCCATGGGGTACAGCGACGCACCAGGCCCCGTCAGCCCCCATGTGTACTGGTGGAACGGCTCGGGCTACGAGCAGCTCACTGAGGTGAAGGAAGACGGCGGGATCGCCATTCACGTGAGTCCGGCCTTCGAAGCTGTCCTGGAAGCCACCCTGCCCCGCGACTGAGACCCTGAGCCGGGCCGCTGTTGTTCCCCATGCTTTCCAGCGAGGTGTCCCAAGTTCAGGCGCTGCGCCTAGCCCGTGGGCGTGCCGGGGCAGCCCCAGGAGTTGGGGTTTTCTTGGCAGGTGTCTGCGACGAGGGCTCGTTGTGTTTTCCAGACGTGGATGGTGGTGGGTGGTGTGGTGAGGTCCAATGTGCCGTTGATGGGTAGGGGTGGGCCGTTGTTGACGGAGTAGGTTCCGGTGTAGGTGGTGGTTACTGCTGCTTGGTAATTGGCGGTTTCTGCGTAGGTGTGGCTGGTTGGTGTTTCGGTGGTCAGCCATTGGGGTTGGGCGATGGGGTATCCGGTGGCTGGTGTTGGTCCCAGGGTGGTGCCGTCCCCGTAGTTGTAGGTGTGGTTGGTGGGGGTGGCTGTGAGGTGGACTGTTTGGCCGAGGATGGTCAGGTCGAAGGTTTGTTGGCCGGTGGTGGTGTAGAAGTTGGTGGGTCCGTCTTTGAGGGTGTGGGGGAATGGTTGGGCTTGCATGGTGCCCGGGTTGATGGGTAGTTGCTGGAAATCGTTCAGGATCCGCGCGGCGATATCCGCCAGGACATTCTCGGGTTTGGTGTCGTAAAGGCACGTGGGTCCGCTGACGGGGGTCCAGTCTGTCCAGGTGGGATTGGTGATGGATTTGGGTGCTTCTTTCCAAATCACCGGAGTCCCGGCCTGGCCGCCCGCCGAAGTGGCGGGGCAGTCCATTGTGAGGCACCCTTTGTCGGGCGTGTCTGATCCGCCCGACCGGCAATGAATATCAGCCATGTACTGGTTAGGATCCTCAGACTCCGAGGTAGCGGCGGATCCGCGGGTGGAGGGTGTGAGCTGTCCTGTCCCAGGGTTAATGCTGAACCGGCTGGACACATCCAGGGCGTCACGTTGGTTGTTCACTCCGGCCCATGAATCTGCTTCCGCCCACGCAGTTCCTGCCCATACCGAGGGCAAGGCGTTGACCAAGAGGACCGCCAAGATCCAAATAGCACCCAATAACAGGGCCCTGGTTCTAATTGATGAGGCCAAGCTCGTACACCTGCCATCCCGTGGACGAGTAATTCGCGAACAAGGCGAAAGCGGAGTTTGTGGCGCCTTCCGAAGGACGGCCCGTTGAGCCATCTGCGTTGAAGTACTCGACTGCCTCTTGGATTACCTGCACTTTCCCCTGTTGTTGAAGTGATCCGTCCACCCACAACAGTTCGACCGTTGGGATAGTGATTTTTCCTCCCGCTGGCCACCGTCCGGAAATGTGACTGTCACGGATTCCTTTCTCAATGCGTTTGCATGTCATGCAGGGGTTAGTAGTCAACGGCGACCAGGTAGAGAGGTCGCCTGTTTCCATGGCGTAGTTCTGGGCCGCGTACCAGTACCCGATAAATGCCTCCAGCCCCGCCTTCGAGTTCTCCTTTGCCAGCTCCGGCATCACGGGGACCGGCACGTTTTGGGCTTTCCCGTGGGCATCAGCGGGCCGGTACTCCCCGGCAGGAGAAGGGCTAGTGGCGGGCGCGGAAGCGCTGGCACTCACGGCGGGGGACGCCGTCGTCGAGCTTGTTTTTGGCACGGGGCTGCCAACTCCGGAGGTGACCTGACAGCCGGCAACAAGGACGGTGGCAAGGGCAAGGGACGCCGTCACGCCCCATGGCCGGGCGGACAAAAAAGTGGCATATGAATGGCGTGGCATGACAGGCTCCCCAGCAGCTGTTTGGCGGTGTGTCGGCCAGTCTAGGGTGGCCCGGCGACTGCATCCCAGCCCGAAAATGCCGCTTGTGGATAACCCGTCTATGGTCAGCGCTTGGGCCAGGGGGTAGTCTGTCCTCGCCAGCCCGTCACAGCACGCAAACCCATGGGGGAAACATGGTCAACAGCTCGCTTAAAACCACGCCTCGGCGCCTTCTGGGCACCATGCTCGCCATCACGGCCCTGAGCGTGAGCGCCTGCTCCGCTCCGGCGCCGACTGCTCAACCAACGCCGGCCGCCACGGTGGCTCCTGATGCGGAAGTCGGCGCCAGCTCCGAGGCAAGTGCCAGCCCCGCGGCCTCATCCGGGACCGGGGGCGTGTACGGCGAGTTCACGTCGGTCTCCGAGGCCTGCGTTTCCGTCAGCGCCACCATGCTCAGCGTGACCATCCTTCCGCTGGCGGCAATGGCCGGTGGGAAGTCGGAGGACATCGACAAGGCCAAGCAGCAGCTCTCGCAGATGCAGGGCAAAGTGCCCGAAGAATTGAAGCCGCCTTTCGAGAAGCTCCGGACCTTCACGGAATCGGCGGGCTCGGACTTCAGCAAGTACGGGGACGGCCAATTCGAGGAGCTCATGAAGCCGATCCAGGCCTGGACTGACAAGAACTGTTCCTAGCCACGGACCCGCGCTCTTCCTTGTCTCCAAAGCGTTGCAGCTAGACGCTAGGGTGGGTATCAAGAGAAGGGGAGTGCTCATGGAGGACCAGAACGTGCAGCTTGATCCCGTGCCCGGAGGAGAGATCCCCGGGACCGGCCGGACCATCATCTCGGAGACCGCTGTGGCGAAGGTGGCCGGCATTGCCGCCCGCGCAGTTCCGGGAGTCTATTCCTTGGGTTCCGGCCCCTCCCGCGCACTTGGTGCGATCCGTGACGCCGTGGGTAGCTCGGACCACGCAGCCGGTGTCCGAGCCGAGGTGGGCGAGACCCAAGTGGCTGTGGACATCACCCTTGTGGCCCTCTACGGTCACCCCTTGCACGGCATCGCCAACCAGGTGCGGGCCGCCGTGTTCCGCGCGGTTGAAGAGCTGGTGGGGCTCCAAGTGATCGAGGTCAACATCGAAATCACGGATGTTTACATTGCCCCGCCGGTGAAGGCTGCCGGCGGCAGGGCTGTGGCAGTCGAAAGGGAGGCACTCCAGTGAGCATGACCGTAACCGGAATAGCGATGGGCGCTTTCGTGGCGTTCATGTCCCTGACCTTTGGGCTCTGGGGCTTCCTGATTTCGTTCCTTTTCATGGGCATCGGCGCCCTGCTGGGCCGTGCGGCTGAAGGCAAGCTGGATCTGCGCAGCGTGCTGGATGCCATCACCGGCCGGCGCTCCTCGTCATGAGCGTGGCTGAGGCTGTGGATTCCACCACCAGCCTGGCCGGCCACAACCGGATCAGCACCCAGGCGCTGACTTCGCTGGCCCGCGCCGCGGCGGCCGAGGCGTTGGGGATCGATGCCGGCGTTGTCCGGGCTGACTGGACGGACGACGACGGCCTGCTGGCTTTGTCCATCGTGGCACCCATCAGCATTCCCGCCTTGACCGAGGTGCTCCGCGATCCGACGAGGGTCCAAGGCTTCGGCGGATCGATCTGGGACCGGGCCGTATCGGCTAAAGCCACGGTGCTGGAAACAGTGACACGGCTCAGCGGATCCCGGATCAGCAGGGTGGACATCAGAATCAGCGGGGCCCATGTGTCCGAGGGAGGGCGCGTTCAATGACGCAGGATCAGGTAACACGTCCCGGAACCGGCGACCCCAACGCAGGTGCCAGTCCCGTGGCGGGGGAGGACCCGCACATGCGCAGGATCGTGCGCAGGGAAACGCACTCGTCCAGGGCAGGTGCGGCCACGATCGCCGCCATCTTGGTGATCGTCCTCTGTGGCTATGCCCTGCTGGAAGCCGGCGTCCGTGCTGTGGGCCAGCCGCCATGGTTGGTGGATCCCAGCACGGCTGCGGATCGTATCATTGCCCTCCCCAAAGGGATAACACCGTTGTTGCTGGGGGCCAGTGGGGCAGTGGTGGCCATGGTTGGCCTGTTCTTTATTCTTCATGCTTTGTTGCCCGGCCGGCGTGCCCGGCATTTGCTGCGGGACCGCCGCACCGCTGTGGTTGTTGATGACGAGGTCCTCGCCTCCGCCCTGGCCAGGCGCGCACGGACCGCAGCCAACGTCACTCCCGAACAGGTCATGGTTGTTGTGTCCCGTCAACAGGTTCTTGTGAATGTGCGTCCGACGTCGGGCAGCCGGGTCAGCGCGGACGCTGTCCGGGCCGCTGTTGAGGCTGAATTGGAGGAGATGGCTCCTGTGCCCATGCCCGCTGTGCGGGTCAATCTTGCGTCGTCGGGGGTGGTCGGAGCGTGAACGGAACTCCCCGGGGTCTCAACCGTGTGCTGTTGTTCATCATCGGCGTGAAGCTCCTTGCCGTGGGTGTACTGCTGGTCCTGTTGGCCACTGTTCCCGCCGTTGCTGCCTGGTGGCACGGCTGGTCTGCTGATGTATGGGCCCGCACAGAGGAAGCCTTCCGCCAGACCCGCTTTCCTGGCCGGGAGGAGAGTTGGCTCTGGATTGTGGCCGGGGTGGTGCTGGTGGCCATCATCGTTGCCATGATCGCGTGGGTGTCTCAACAGGGCAAGGGGAAAGCCAATTTCCTGGTGGCCGGTGATGATGACAGCGACGTGGACGGCCAAGTACGGATTGGTGGCGGTGTTGCGGAGCAGGCCCTGAAGGCCGCACTGGCCGGAAGGAGCGATCTGGCGGGCTCGTCGGTAACCACCTTGGAGTACAAGGGAAAGCCCGGGCTGCGGGTTCGGATCCAACCCAGGCAGGGCGTGGCCCCGCACCTTCTTGCCGCGGAAGTCTCCCAATTGGTGGAGGCCATGGATCTTGTGGTGGGGCAGAAGACGCCGGTGCTGGTTCACATGGTGTCCGGGGCCAGGTCCAGGTTCACCAGGGCCGAGCGCGTCCGGTGAGTACCCCGGACACCACCCGCACGCTCAGCGCCGAAGCTGCCGGGATCATGGCTGAGCTTGCAGCTTTGGAAGATCCGCGGGCGCGGGAAATCAACCAGCGCCATGGCGACGATCACGGGGTCAACCTCAGCAAACTAAGGGCCGTGGCCAAGCGGCTGAAAACTCGGCAGGACCTGGCCGCAGAGCTTTGGAGAACCCGCGATACTGCGGCGCGATTGTTGTCGTTGCTGATCTGCAAGCCCAAGGCCTTCACCAAGGACGAGCTGGATGGCATGCTGCGGGAGGCTGTAATTCCCAAGGTTCACGATTGGCTGGTGAACTACGTCGTGAAGAAGAGCCCGCACTGTGAGGAACTTCGTAGGACGTGGTTCCCGGACCGGGACCCTGTGGTGGCAAGCGCCGGCTGGGCGCTGACGTCCGATCGCGTGGTCAAGGACCAGGAGGGCTTGGACCTGGACCACCTCCTGGACCTCATCGAGCGGGACATGCAGTGCGCCCCGGACAGGCTCCAATGGGCCATGAACCAGTGCTTGGCGCAGATAGGGATCGAGTTTTCCGAGTACCGCGCACGGGCGCTCTCCATCGGAGAACGGTTGGGCGTCCTCAAGGATTACCCCACGCCGCCCAACTGCACCTCACCCTTCGCGCCAATCTGGATCAACGAAATGGTGCGGCGTAAGTCCGGAAGCTAGCCCCTGTTGCGGTGCATCATCCGGTAGGTGAGTTCTGCCAGGAGCTCTTCGTCGGAGAGATGCGAAGCGCGGGCAATGGGTGCAATCGGCACCGCGATCCGTGGTGGTCCCTGCCGGGACTCTTCCGGGGACCTCATGTCGTCTGGCGTGATCATGTCCGGCGCGAACGTGGATTTCCCCTTCAGCACTTCGGAAACCGAACCCGGACGCCAGCCAAGGGCGTGCTCAAGTTTGCGCTGGTTGATTTCCTGAGTGCGGCGAGTGCCTGATTCCAGCGTGCGGACTGTCTTGATGGCGGTTCCCGCTTGCTTGGCGAGCTGGACTTGGCTCAAGCCTTGGGCCAGACGCTCTTCCTTGATCAATCGGCCGATGGTTTGCAGTGCTTCAAGTTCATCCACGAGCTCCATTTTTCCATAGGTAAGAGTGGGCAATCAAATCCGCGCCTTGCCAAACATCCGCAAAGCGGCCCACCGGTGGGGCTGTCGCGGGGGCGGGAATTCCCGCGGGGTACATTAGTCAGCCTGCTTTGTATCGTTGTGATTACGGTGCGTGTAAGCGCTTGCATATTTGCTTGCATCATGGCTAGTGTGAGCGTCACCACATCAATTGCGCCGCCGCATCACACGTACTCAGCGAGGAGTCTTTAGCATGAAGAAAACCAAGTACCTGCTACCGGTCGCCACGGCCGGTGTCCTGGCACTTACCATGTCGGCCTGTAGCGGAGACAACGGTGGCGGTGGATCCAACGCCGGATCCAGCGACTGCTCCGCCTACGACACCTACGGCAAGCATGACGGCAAGACGGTCTCCGTGTACTCCACGATTGTGGACACCGAGGCCACCAACCTCGAGGAATCCTGGAAGCAGTTTGAACAGTGCACCGGGATCACCATCAAGTACGAGGGCAGCAAGGAATTCGAAACCCAGATTGGCGTCCGCGCACAGTCCGGTACCGCCCCGGACGTAGCGATCTTCCCGCAGCCGGGCCTTCTGGCCACGCAGGCACGTGCAGGCTACCTCAAGCCGGCACCGAAGACTGTCTCCGATCTGGTGGACAAGAACTGGTCCCCTGACTGGAAGAAGTACGGCACGGTGGACGGCACCTACTACGGCGCTCCCATGCTGGCCAACGTCAAGGGTTACGTCTGGTACTCGCCCAAGACCTTCAAGGACAAGGGCTGGGAGATTCCCAAGACCTGGGACCAGATGATGGATCTCACCAAGAAGATCGCCGATGACAAGACCATGAAGCCCTGGTGTGCCGGATTCGAATCCGGCGAGGCCACGGGCTGGCCGGGCACGGACTGGATTGAAGATGCCATCCTCCGCGAGCACGGCCCCGAGGTCTATGATCAGTGGGTCAACCACAAGATCCCGTTCAACGACCCCAAGATCGTCCAGAGCTTCAACAAGGTTGGCGACATCCTCCTCAACGCGGACTACGTCAACGGTGGCTTCGGTGATCCCCGCTCCATCCTGAGCACCGCGTTCGCCCAGGCCGGTCAGCCGGTACTTGACGGCCAGTGCGCCATGCACCACCAGGCATCCTTCCAGGCCTCCAACTGGCCTGCCGGCACCAACGTTGCTGAAGACGGCGATGTTTGGGCCTTCATGACTCCTCCGGTTGATGAGTCCAAGGGCACCGCCATCACCGGTGGCGGCGAGACCGTGGGTGCTTACAAGGACACCCCCGAGGTCCAGGCATACCTGGCGTTCATGGCAAGTGCTGACTTCGCCAACAACCGCGTCAAGCTCGGTGGCGCCATCAGCGCCAACAAGGGCCTTGACCCGAACAACGCCCAGTCCGCACTGGACAAGCAGTCCATCAAGCTCCTTCAGGACCCCAACACGGTCTTCCGCTTTGACGGCTCGGACCTGATGCCCAGCGCAGTTGGTTCCAACTCGTTCTGGAAGGGCATTGTTTCCTGGATCAACGGCAGCTCCGCCCAGCAGGTAACTGACAGCATCGAGGCCAGCTGGCCTAAGAGCTAGCGTCAAAAAGCGCTGCCTCCCCCTGCCCGCTTGAAGGGGCTGGGGAGGCAGCGCTTTTCCCGGAACTCAGTGATTCACTCACGCCCCGGAGGTTGGGTATGGACTTTATCGGAGGAAAACTCCTTCAAGTAGTGATAGCGCTCGCGATCTTCGCGGCCGTTATCGGCATCATCATGTTGGTGGTGGACAGGGCACCGAAATCGGTCAAGGACAAGGTCACCGTGGCCGGCTTCCTTGCCCCGGCCGGCATCCTGATGCTCGTGGGGCTGGTGTATCCCGCGGTGCGCACATCAATGCTGGCCTTCACGGACGCCAGCGGCAACGGCAACGGATTCGACAACTTCGTGTGGATGTTCACGCAGCCCGAAGCTCTGACCACGCTGCGCAACACCGTTATCTGGACCGTTCTGGTCCCACTGCTTTCAACAAGTTTTGGTTTGGCATACGCGGTATTCATCGACAAAGCCCGCGGTGAGAAGGTTCTGAAGTCCTTGGTGTTCATGCCAATGGCCATCTCCTTCGTTGGTGCAGGCATCATCTGGAAGCTTGTTTACGATTACCGCGGTCCCAACATCGAGCAGACAGGCGTCATCAACTTCTTCCGCGACGCCCTGGGGCTGGACCCCAAGCAGTTCCTGCTGGACGCCCCGGAAAACACGATCTTCCTGATCATCGTGATGGTCTGGATCCAGACCGGTTTTGCCATGGTGATCCTCTCCGCGGCCATCAAGGGCGTACCGGTTGAGCTCATCGAGGCAGCACGCCTGGACGGCGCCAACGCCTGGCAGCAGTTCCGCAACGTCACTGTTCCGGGCATCCGCGGAGCCCTGGTGGTGGTCCTGACAACCATCACCATCGCCACGCTGAAGGTCTTCGACATTGTCCGCACCATGACGGCCGGCAACTACGACACGTCAGTGGTTGCCAATGAAATGTACACGCAGGCGTTCCGTGCCGGGGAGCCCGGCCGCGGTGCTGCGCTGGCATTGGTCCTGTTCCTGATGGTCCTGCCGATTGTTGTGTACAACGCTCGAGTCCTTCGTAAGCAAAGGGAGATCCATTGACAGCCACGCCAGCCCCGAAAGAGGCCGCAAAGGCCGCACCACGGCAGCGTCCTGGATCCGATCCCACGGAGGACGCCCAGCCGATCATGCGGCGCGTCAAGACCAAGCTCACTTCCAAGTGGGCAACAGCGGCAGCGATCATCATCGCCGTCGTATGGTCTGTCCCGACGTTCGGCCTCTTCGTTACCTCGTTCCGTCCCGCTCCCAAGCAGGTGGGCCCGCGCTCCAACGGTTGGTGGAACGCGTTTACTGACTGGGACTTCACGCTCAAGAACTACGCGGACGTCCTCACCCCGGCCGGCTCCCAGTCAGCCAACCTGTCCCAGTACTTCGTCAACTCGATCGCGATCGTCATTCCCGTCACCATCTTTGTCCTGGTGCTGGCATCCATGGCTGCCTACGTGTTCGCCTGGGGCAAGTTCAAGGGCCGTGACGCTCTCTTCATTTTCGTCTTTGCCCTGCAGATCATTCCGCTCCAAATGGCACTGATCCCGCTCCTGCAGTTCTTCACGCAGACCCTGCACCTTCCCGCAGGTTCCTACGCTCAACTGTGGATAGCCCACACCATGTTCGGCCTCCCGCTGGGCATCTTCCTCCTTCACAACTTCATCTCCGAAATTCCCGGTGAAGTGATTGAGGCAGCTCGTGTGGACGGCGCCGGGCACAGCACCATTTTCTGGCGGATCATCCTGCCGTTGTCCGTCCCGGCCCTGGCGTCGCTGGCCATCTTCCAGTTCCTGTGGGTCTGGAACGATCTGCTGGTGGCACTGGTGTTCTCCGGCGGTACAGCGGACGTGGCCCCGATTACCCAGCGGTTGGCGGAAATCTCAGGTACCCGTGGTGCCAGGGACTACCTGAACCCGGCTGCGGCGTTCGTGTCCATCATCATTCCGTTGCTGGTGTTCTTTGGCCTGCAGCGGTACTTCGTCCGTGGCCTCCTGTCAGGTGGCCTCAAGGGATGATCTCCGCAGCTCCGGTTGCGTGGCGCGTTACGTCGCCACGTAACCGGAGTGATCGGCGCGGAACTGTTCGTAGTTAAGGTGTATTCGGAACAATGGCGGCCGGAGAGGGGGAGCCTGTGTCACCCACAACGGGTAGGTCCCAACGCGGCGGCCATACCGGCGTCAGCATTGAGGACGTTGCTGCGGCAGCAGGTGTCTCCACGGCAACTGTTTCCCGCGCCGTCCGGGGCCTGCCCCGCGTGTCTCCTGCAACAAGGGAAAAGATCCTGGAAGTGGCCGGCTCCCTGGGCTATGTGGCGTCTTCTTCGGCCTCCGGCCTGGCGACGGGTCGTACCCGGACCATCGGAGTGCTTGCCCCCTTTGTGAGCCGCTGGTTCTTCTCCAAGGCGATCGAAGGCGCGGACAGGGAGCTCCATTCCCGCAAATACAATCTTTCGCTTTTCAATCTGGGCGGCCACGGCAGCAACCGTGAGCGGCTCTTCAGTTCCACCATGGTCTACAAACAGATCGACGCCCTCCTGGTGCTGTGTATGTCCCTCACAGAGGAAGAGCTGGAACACCTCCACAAGCTGGATATCCCACTGGTTGTTGTTGGCGGGCATGTTGAAGATTGTGCCTACATTGGCATTAACGATTACGACGCAGCGTCCACCGCCGTGCGGCACCTGCTGGACTTGGGACACACGGACATCGCCCTGCTCCACGGGGATGACGAGACAGATTTGAACTTCGATGTTCCCCGTGTCCGCATCCGCGCCTTCCAGGAAGTCATGACCGACGCCGGACTCCAGGTCCGCCCGGAATGGGACCAATGGGGGGACTTCACTGTTCTGAGCGGCCAGCAGGCGTTCAATCGGTTGTGGAGCATTCCCGGCCGGAAACCAACGGCCATCTTCTGCTCATCGGACGAGATGGCCATGGGCGTCATTTTCGAAGCGGGCCGGAATGGGGTGCGTGTTCCGGAGGATCTCTCCGTGATCGGGATCGACGATCACGATTTCTCCGCAGCTTTGGGCCTCACCACCGTTGGACAACGGCCCGACAACCAAGCGGAACTGGCCACCAAGATGCTGTTGGACGAGCTCGATGGCAACCCGGGCGCCGTTCACTCCGAGGTTGCACCGCACCAGCTCATCCTCCGTGAAACCACGGCCCCGCCCGGAACAACTGCCAAAAACCGCTAGGAAGCCCTGGCCAACTGCCTGATGGGAATCCAGCGTGAAGCAAGCCGCCTGTAGGCCGCCGCTGCTCCGGTCATGTCGCCCTCGGCCAGGCACTCAATTCCGAGCCTCACATCCAAGGGCGAATCGTCCGGATACACCTTGTCCGCCACGGCGCCGTAGTCCAGCTCCACCATGGACTGGGCGTGGAACAACTCCAGCCATTCCGTGAGCTGGGTCAAATCATCCAGCATGTCCAGGTCCGGCGCAGCCAGGGCCAGGTGGGCCACCGCGAAGCGGGCCCGCTCCAGGGCTTCCGATACCGGCGTCCACACACGTACGGTCTGGATCCGCCCCTCGGCCTCCACCACATCTTTGCGGTCCGACTCGGCAAAGAGCGAGAACCAGCTGAATGGGATGCCCCAGGTGGACGCCCGGGTGTGCACGCGCTTGGTGTCCTTGCCCGCGTTGATGCGGTCTATCCGCAATTGGTGCTTGTCCCTCTGCGTTACCGGAATGAGGAGATCGGCCAAGGGACTGTGCACGCCCTCCATCAGTGCGTTGGCCGCCAAGCCGGCCCGAACCACCAGTTGGCTGGGGCAGTACAGCAAGCGCCCGGCGTCGTCCCCGTCTTTATCAGGCACAGCGTGGCGGCCCGCCGGAACCCGGGTGATACGGACCAGGTCCGTGCGGCCGGTGGGGAAAGGGTCCCCGCCGGGCCGCGTGATGCGGCCCAGCGAGGCTTGGAGCTCGGCATTCTCGACGGCGGCCCTGGTGCTTGCGTCGCTGCCGTCCGCCGTGAGTTGGCGCTGCTGTTCCGGCGGGAAGGCTTCCAAGGGTTCGTAAACGCGCAACGATGATGAGAAGGGCAGCCCTGCCTGGCCCCGGTACAGGTTTCCGGTCATGTCCTGCCCTTTCGTCGGTGGTTAGTCTGAGAGCTCCACGATCACTGGTGCGTGGTCCGAGGCACCTTTGCCCTTGCGTTCCTCGCGGTCGATGGAGGCACCGGTGACGCGTGCGGCCAACGACGGGGAAGCCAGGCAGAAATCGATGCGCATGCCTTCCTTCTTGGGGAACCGGAGCTGCGTGTAGTCCCAGTAGGTGTAGACGCCGGGGCCGGGGGTGTAAGCCCGTGCGACGTCGGTGAAGCCCGCCGATTCGAAGGCATGGAAGGCTGCGCGTTCCGGTTCGCTGACGTGGGTGAGGTTGTTGTCGCGGAAGAGATCGATATCCCAGACATCGTCGTCAAAAGGAGCGATGTTCCAGTCGCCCATCAGTGCGATCTGGGCCTCCGGGTCGGAGGCGACCCACTGGGCGGCGTGGCCCCGGAGGACCTCCAGCCATTTGATCTTGTACGGCATGTGCTCGTCGTCCAGGGAGCGGCCGTTGGGAACGTAGAGGCTCCAGACGCGCACACCCCCGCACGTTGCGGCGATGGCGCGGGCTTCCTGGGCGGGATCCTTCCCGGCTTTGCCGAAGGCGGGCTGGTCCGGGAATGTACGCTCCACATCTTCCAGGCCAACGCGGGAGGCAATGGCCACACCGTTCCACTGGTTGACGCCGAAGTGGGCGACCTCGTAGCCCATGCGCTCAAAGAGCTCCCACGGAAAGTTCTCATCCTTGCATTTGGTTTCCTGGATGGCCAGGACATCGCAGTCGCTGCGCTCGAGCCAGGCTTCCACCCGGTCGGCGCGGGCACGGAGGGAGTTCACGTTCCAAGTAGCTATCTTCACAGCCACTAACTTACCGAACTTGGCGCCCGGCGCACCCCCTGGCCGGCAGGCCTGTGGGTTCTCAGCGTCCGTACAACGGTTGTGCGTGGGCCAGCCGCCGCAAGCCGATCCCCGAGGCAATCAGCAACACCCCGGTCACCATGGCGAAGCAGGCCAACATGGTGACAAGGCCCAGGAAGCCCAGACCGGGGTTTACCAGCACCGCAATCCCGAACACCGTTGTGACCAGCCCGATCAGCAACCAGACACCCCAGCTGCGGACAAAATTGCGGGCGGCCAGTGCCAGGACGATCTGCGAAATCCCCAGGACCAGGGCCCACAAACCGATGAGGACGCCGATCGCAGCTGCTGTGATCCCCGGCCACGCGATTGCCAGGATGCCGGCCGCAATGGAGATGAAGCCCCCTGCCACAATCCACTGTGAGCGGCCGGCGGGATCGTAGAAATAGTGCGCCACGCTGGTAATGCCGTCCACCACCGCGAAGACGCCGAACATCACCACCACCACGAAGACAGTGGCGCTGGGCAAAGCCAGGATGAGCAGGCCAAAGACGATTGCCAGGACGCCCCGCACCAGCAACGCAGTGCCGGGGGTTTTGAACATTCTGCGATCCGCTGTGTCCACCATAGGGTCAGCGTAGCCACCGCCGCCGCTTACCGCATCCCCTCACGCCGGATGGCTGTTGCTATGGCGGCGGCACGTGTTTCCACGCCCAGTTTCGCGTAAATGTGGGCCAGATGCGTTTTGACGGTGGCTTCGGAGATGAACAAGCGCTTGCCCAGGTCCCGGTTGGACAGGCCTTCCGTCAGCAGGCTCAACAGCTCGGCCTCCCTGGGCGTGAGGATGTCGTCAGGATTGCGCAGCTGCTGGAAAAGCCTCGAGGCAACGGGTGCGCTCATGACGCTCCTGCCCTCCACAGCCCCTCGGACGGCCGCGAAAATCTCCTCCGGGGCCGCGTCCTTCAACAAGTAGCCCATGGCGCCGGCATCCACGGCCCGGACAATATCGGCGTCCGAGTCGTAGGTGGTGAACACAATGACAGCTTGCCGCGGCTTCCATTGACGCAGTTGTTTGATGGCCTCAATCCCGTCCATTCCGGCGCCCATGGCCAGATCCATCAGCACCACGGCCGGCTCCAGCTGCCGGACAACTGCCAGCGCTTCCTCGCCTGAGGATGCTTCCCCGACGACGGCGATGTCCGGTTGGGTGCCCAGCAGCGCCTTCAATCCACTCCGGACAACCGTGTGGTCGTCCACCAACAGGACGGAAATGGTGGTCATTGATTCTCCTTGATGGCAGGTCCAGCAGCTTCGTGGGCTGCAACCCCGGTGGGGATTTGGGCTGCGATGATGGTCCCGTCACCCGGCGCGCTCTCCACCCACAACGTTCCACCTAGCTGTTCCACCCGTTGCCGCATGGCCCGGATACCGTACCCTCCTGCGGCCGACGGCGGAGGTACCGTTCCGGGATCAAAGCCGCGGCCGTCGTCGAACACGTCCAGGGTGACCGCCTCCGGGAGGTAGCTGAGGGTGACGCTGGCGTGGTTGGCCTGGGCATGGAGGGCGATGTTGGCGGCGGCGCTTTGGGTCACACGGAGCAGGGTGTGCCGCACTTCCGGAGGGAGCGGCTGAACGTCACCCGTCACCTGGATCCTGATCGAATCCACGTATTGCCGGGCTGCCTGCTCCAGGGCTTCCGGCAAGGGGCCGGATTCCAGCCCGGGGGAGGAGAGCTCGTGGACCAGGCTCCGGGTATCGGCGAGGTTCCTGCGCAACAGCCCGGTGGCCTGTTGGACATCACGGTGCGCGGCCCCGGCCGGCCAGGACCGTTGGGCGGCTTCGAGCAGGAGCAGGCTGCTGGCCAGCCCCTGGGTGACTGTGTCGTGGATTTCCCGGGAGACGCGCTCGCGTTCGGCGGCGGTTCCGGCAGCACGTTCCACGGCGGCAAGTTGCTCCTGAGCCTGGGTAACATCGTGCAACAACCCGCGCTGAACCTCGGCGTCCCGCTCGATCTTCTGGTACATCACCATCAGCAGGGCACCGGCCGCCAGCGGGCCCAGCAGCATGGATACATCCGTCCAGCCGCTCATCCGGAAGAGTCCCACCGCGGTGGCGGCCGCCGTCGTGCTTCCCGCCAGGTACCCAACCCAGCCGCGGAAGGCCGTGCGTGCCAGGAAGAAGATGGCGAAGGAGCACCAGGCGAAGCTGGGGGCCACGATCACCAGCACCGCCCACGCAGCCACCAAGGCAAGCATCCATGGATGAATGCTGCCGGGCCGCCGGGATGCCCGGGCCAGAACTGCGGTCACCGCGTACAGCGCGCAGACCGCGGCGGCCAGTGCCACCGTCCACAGGTTGTCCGCCGGGGAATGCCGCATCACGTAGCGGACCGCGGAGGAGACCATCAGGACCGCGAATCCCACGTGCACCACATGGTCGATCCGGACAGTGGCCGTGGGCCGTGCGGGGGCGGTGGGCATGTGTGGCTCCGGGATTCAGTCCGTGGGTGGCGTCCTTTCCATGCTAGGTCCCGCAGGCCGCCGGGTCTCTCCACCTTTTGGCTGATACGGCCGACGAAAAGGCTGAGGCTCCCCGCGGCGCCCGGCCGATGCCCCGCCCTGCCCTGCCCGGGAAACATGGAGGTGTACCGGGGCTGAGAACAGTTCCCCACCGATGACGCAGGAGATGTCCCGTGAAGAAGTCCAACAAGATGATTGCCCTCGCCGCTGCCGGAGCTTTGGCGCTCACTGGCGGAGCGACGGCCGTGGCCAACGCCGTGGCTCCCGCTGCGGCCCCCATCGCCGTGGATGCGAAAACTCCGGCCGACGTCCAGCCGGCCCCCGAGAATGTGGTGGCGCAGAACCGGATCACCGTCGGTGCCTCCAGCAAGGCGGTCACCGCTGCCTTGGCCAAGTGCCAGGCCGACAAGCTGCCGTTTGTCACTGTGGCCCTGGTGGACCGGTTCGGCACCGTGCAGGCACTGCTCCGCGGCGACAACGCGGCAGAGCACACCATCGAGGCCGCCAAGCAAAAGGCGTACACCGCAGCGGCCTTCGGTGCGCCCACCAGCGAACTCGCCAAGCGCATCAACGGCAACGGCCCATCCATTGCTGATCTTCCCGGCACCCTTTTCCTGTCCGGGGGAGTGCCGCTGAAAGTTAACGGCGTGTCGGTGGCAGGAATCGGCGTAGGTGGCGCGCCTGATGGCGCCCTGGACGAGGCATGCGCAACGGCCGGCGCCGATTCCCTGGCCGCGGCGAAGTAACCTCAGCAGCATGAAGAGGGCACAGACGGCAGGAATCGGCTTGCTGGTGGTGGGACTTCTGGCGGGATGCTCGACGGCGGCGTCCCCACCTACCAGCCCGGCTGCCACACAGGCTTCGGTGCCGGCTGAGGCGGGCACAGCCAACCCGGCACCCACCTCCGGCAAGCCGACCCCGGTGACCTCCGCGCCGTCGTCGTCCGCTGACGTACCGCCGCCACTATCCCCGGAGGCCCAACTGGAAACGGATCGACTCCTTATTCTCGCCGCCAAAGCGAACCAACCCGGGCGGGTCCGTGAGCTCATCACAGCGGGAGGGAATGTGAACGCCAAGGACGAAATCCAGGACTCCGCATTCCTGTATTCCGGAGCCGAAGGCTTCAACGAGGTCCTGCACCTGACACTGGAGGCTGGCGCTGATGTCCGCAGCACCAACCGCTACGGCGGCACTGCGCTGATCCCCGCCAGCGAGCATGGCCACACGGATACTGTCCGGATCCTGATTGCCGCCGGTGTGCCGGTGGACCATGTCAACAACCTGGGATGGACCGCCATGCAGGAAGCGATCCTGCTCAACAACGGCGGCCCCAAGCAGCAGGATGTGGTGCGCCAACTCCTGGCTGCGGGCGCCAACCCGGACATCCGTGACCCGCAAGGCCGGACCGCCCTGCAGAATGCAGAGCGGCTCGGTTTCACGGAGATCGCGGCGCTGATCCGCAACCTCTGACCCAGTTGGGTCAGAGGGCTTCGAGGACGCTGACGTAGTTGGCTATGCCCACGCCGCCCATGTTCTGCACAGCTCCGCGGCGGGCGTTGGGCAGCTGCATGTCCCCGGCGGTGCCACTGAGTTGCATGGCAGCGATGACGTGCTGCGATACGCCGGTGGCGCCCACGGGGTGGCCTTTGGCCTTGAGCCCGCCAGAGACGTTGACGGGCAACTTTCCGTCCTTGTAGACCCACCCCTCCTTAATGGCGCGGGAACCTTCGCCGCGGGGTGTCAGGCCCATGGCCTCGTACATGATCAGCTCGGCGATGGTGAAGCAGTCGTGGACCTCGGCGAAGTCCAGATCCCCGACGCCCACTCCGGCCATGGTGAACGCGCGTTCCCACGAAGCGCGCGTGGCAGCGAACTCGGTGGGGTCGCGCTTCTCCGCCGGGAAGAAGTCGTTGGCGTGGCCGAACCCCGCCAGGCGGACGGCTGCCGTCGCGCCCCTGGCAGCCTCGGTGGAGATGACGACGGCGGCCGCCCCGTCCGAGACCGGCGAACAGTCTGTGCGGCGCAAGGGATCGGCAACCATGGGGTTCTTCTCGGAAATGGTTCGGCAGAACTCCTCCCCAAAGTCGCGGTGCATCTGGGCGTAGGGGTTGTCCATGCCGTTGTGGTGATTCTTGGCGGCAATGGAACCCAGTACGTCTCCGAGTCCCGCTTCGAATCCGGAGCCGGCAAGGGAAGCCCCGTAACGTTTTCCGTAGTGCTTGGCCACCTCAGCGAACAGGCCGGTGAAGCCCGTGGTGGATGATTTGCCGGCCATCTCGTAGGACGCGCCCAGAAGCGCTGCGCCCACGACGTTGGCGCCGGCGTCGGTCATCTTTTCCGCACCGATCACCAGCACGTTCCGCGCAGTCCCGGCGAGGACAGCCTTGACGCCCTGCTGGAAGGCGGCCGAACCGGATGCGCAGGCGTTCTCGGTGCGCGTGGACGGGACGTTTGCCAGTTCAGGTGACAGCTGCAGTGCCAGCGAAGACGTGAAGCCCAGCGGCTGCATCCCGGAGTTGAACTGACCCAGGTAGATCTCGTCAATATCCCGCGGGTCCAACCCGGAGTTGCTGATGGCCTCGCCGGCCACCTGCACGATCAGCGTCTCCAGGGTGTCATCCGTGAGCTTGCCGAACTTGCTGTGTCCCCAGCCCGTCAGCAGGATGTCCTTGCCGAAGTGTTCCTTCAAGCTCATGCCTGCGCTCCTTCAAGTGCTTCGCTGGCCGCGCTGTCCTCAAGCGCCACCGTGAATTCGGCGTCGGTTTTCTCCCTGATTTCTTCTACAGTGACGCCGGGGGCCAGCCGGGTGAGCAACAGGCGAATCCCGGCGTCGTTCGATCCGTCGGGAACGATGTCAAAAACAGCGAGGTCCGTGATGATGCGGTCCACGCACCGCTGCCCGGTCAGGGGGAGGGTGCATTCGGCCACGATCTTCGCGGTGCCGTCCTTGGCGTTGTGCTCTGTGAGGACCACAACGCGTGGGGTGCCGGCAACCAGATCCATGGCACCGCCCATGCCCTTGACCATTTTGCCCGGGATGGTCCAGTTGGCCAGGTCGCCAGCGCCGGAGACCTGCATGGCGCCCAGGATGGCTACCTTGACGTGTCCGCCGCGGATCATGCCGAAGGACGTTGCGGAATCAAAAATGCTGCCACCTTCGTTGATGGTGACCGTCTGCTTGCCAGCGTTGATCAGGTCTGCGTCTTCGTCGCCTTCGTAGGGAAACGGGCCCATGCCCAACAGCCCGTTCTCACTCTGCAGGACAACCCGCACGCCGTGGGGCAGGTTGTTGGCCACCAACGTGGGAATGCCGATTCCCAGGTTGACGTAATCGCCGTCGTTCAGTTCCTCGGCAGCGATCGCCGCCATCTGGTCACGTGTCCATGCCATGGTGTGCTCCTTTGCTTCAGGCCGTAGCTGCTTCAGACCGATACCGGACGCTGCCGGACAGTACGTTGTTCAATGTCCTTGACCCTGCCGCTTGCCTGCACCAGCCGCTGCACGTAAACACCAGGGGTGACCACGTGGTTGGGGTCCAGCATTCCGGGCTCCACAATCACCTCGGCCTCCGCTATGGTCACTGCACCGGCAGTAGCCACTACGGGGTTGAAGTTCCGTGCCGTAAACCGGTAGGTCAGGTTGCCGTCGGTGTCTGCGGTGTGTGCATGAACCAGCGCGACGTCGGCGGTGATGGCGCGCTCGCGGACGTACGTGACGCCGTCGAACTCTTCCAGCGGCTTGCCTTCGGCCACCAGGGTGCCCACGCCGGTACGCGTGTAGAACGCCGGGATGCCGGCGCCGCCCGCCCGGAGCCGCTCCGCCAGCGTTCCCTGCGGCGTGAACTCGACCTCAAGTTGCCCTGCCAGGTACTGCTCGGCGAACAGCTTGTTCTCGCCCACGTAGGAAGCGATGACCTTCCGGACCTGGCCGGCCTCGATCAGGACACCCAACCCCTTCCCATCGACTCCCATGTTGTTGGAAACGATGGTGAGGTCCTTGGCCCCGGACTCCCGGACGGCATCGATCAGGTCTGCGGGGATCCCACTGAGGCCAAAGCCCCCGACGGCGATGGTCAGGCCATCTGCCATGAGGCCGTGAAGCGCTTGTGCGGCGTCCGGTTGCATCTTGGACATGGGGAACTCCTCCTTGAGCTGACGGATTGGCATCCACTTTGTGGACGCTGGGTGATCCTGGTTTGAGCCTAGGTAATGGCTGGGAGTGGGTCAACGCATGAAGGCTGGATATCATCATGGTGTGGACCGATCTCATCCAGAGATCCACATTATGGACACTTTTCAGAGGGAGTTGTCGATGCCGGTGCAGGGAGCCCAAGTGGTGGGCCGGGTGGCGCAGCTGCTGCGGCTGGTAGGCCGCAAGCCTGAGGGGATGTCCCTGGCCGGCGTGGTCCGTGAATCCGGCCTCACACGTCCCACCGTCCACCGGCTGCTGAGCTCCCTTGCCGCCGAGGGCTTGTTGGAGCATCAGCCCAGTACCGGCAAATGGGTGTTGGGGCCGGAGATCTTCCTGCTGGGTTCCGTGGCAGCAGCCCGCTTCCCCATGGAGGACATCGCCAGGCCCTCACTGCGCAGGCTTGCCGCGGAAACAGGGGAAAGCGCGTTCTTCTCCATCCGTCGCGGGAACGAAACCGTGTGCGTGCTCAGGGAAGAAGGCTCGTTTCCGGTCCGGTCCTTCGTGCTGCACGAGGGCGTCCGGTTCCCGTTGGGCGTGGCATCCGCAGGAACCGCCATCATGGCCTTCCTGCCTCCACAGGAGCAGGAGGAACTGCTGAATGACTGGCCCACGCATTCCGGGAGTTTCGCGGAAGGGCACTCCGCGGAGGTGGTGAAATCCAACCTGGAACGGACGCGGTTGGCGGGCTACTCCGTCAACCCGGGACTGATCCTGGAGGGCAGCTGGGGAATGGGTGCCGCGGTGTTTGATACCCAGGGCAGGCCCGCGTGGGCCTTGTCATTGACCGGAATCGAGCCCCGGTTCCGGCCCGAGCGGCAAGAGTTCCTGGGCAAGCTGCTGTTGGAGGAAGCCCACCGGATGACTTCCGGATTGCAGGTGCGTTAGGCCATTCAGGTCAGGCCCGGCCCACACCGGGGTCCAGGTCCAGGCGCATGAGGACCCGCGGGAAACCGTTGAGCACTGAGGTTGTCTGGGCTACCTTCTTGAAACCCGCCTTTTCGAAGAGCCGGCGTGTTCCAACGTAGGCCATGGTCAGGTCCACCTTCCCGCCCTTGTTGTCCACGGGGTAGCCCTCGATCACCGGGGCCCCGTTGGCCTTGGCAAACTCGATGGCACCCCGGAGCAGTTGATGGGAAATTCCCTTTCCGCGATGCCCCGGCTTGACCCGGATGCACCAGACAGACCACACCTCGGCGTCGTCAACGGCAGGAATCTTCCGGTTCCTGGCAAAGGCGGTGTCCGCTCTTGGGTGGACCGCTGCCCACCCGACTACTTCGTCGCCGTCGTACGCCAGAACGCCCGGGGGAGGATCCTCGGCGACCAGCTTCTTCACGTAGTCACCGCGGGCTTCGCGCTGCAAACTGAGATTCAGCTGTGACGGGATCCGGTAGCTGAGGCACCAGCACACGTTGGCATCCGGACGCTTGGGACCAACCATGGTCCTGACGTCATCGAACACGGTTGCCGGGCGAACCTCGATAGCCATGCCGCCCATCCTAGACCTCCGCCGCCGGACGCTGGATACCTGCGGCGGGACGGGGATTGGAAAGATTTAAAAAACTTTTTTCAATCCGCACCCATCCATCCCATCCCAACCGCCGAATAGCTGGTGAGACACAAACAAGCCGGTGACGCAGACGCAAGTGAAGCACAAGCAAAGCCGGGCCGCCCGTGTCCCACAACCGATGGAACCAACGCCCAGGTTCCGCAGAACAAGGAGAATGACATGTTGTCCACAAAGCGCCCCGCCCTCGCCTTCGTTGGCCTCACTGCAGCCGCACTTATGGGACTCACGGCCTGTGGTGGCTCCAGCACTACCAGCACACCGGCCTCGTCCTCCCCGGCTCCCATGAGCTCCTCTGCCGCTCCGTCGTCCATGGCGCCGTCGCCGTCGTCGTCCCCCATGAGCAGCGCCGCCATGGATCCCGCCGCCAACCTTGTAGGCCCCGGCTGCGCCGGCTACGCCGCACAGGTTCCGGACGGTGCCGGTTCGGTCTCAGGAATGGCCAAGGACCCGGTAGCAACCGCTGCTTCCAACAACCCGCTGCTCAAGACCCTCACCGCCGCTGTCTCGGGCAAGCTCAACCCCAAGGTTGACCTGGTCTCCACCCTGAACGGCAGCGAATTCACGGTGTTCGCACCGGTTGATGACGCCTTCGCAAAGATCGACCCGGCCACCATCGAAACGCTCAAGACCGATGATGCCCTGCTGAGCAAGATCCTCACCTACCACGTAGTCCCCGGCCAGCTGTCCCCGGACAAGATCGTAGGCACCCACAAGACTGTCCAGGGTGGCGAAGTGACTGTCGCAGGCACCAAGGACGCCCTCACCGTGAATGGCGCCAACGTCATCTGCGGTGGCGTCCAGACCGCCAACGCCACGGTGTACCTGGTTGACTCGGTGCTGATGCCCAAGTAAGCCCGGCAACTCCCGCAATAACCTGGAGTAACCACAAAGCAGCCCCGGATCAGATCCGGGGCTGCTTTGCTGTGTCTACGGATGAAGCGGTGGTCAGTGGTCTTTTGCTGGGCGGTCAACAGCGGGGATGCCGGCGGTGTGGGTGCCACCGGGGCAGTCGTCGTCGGCGCACTTTTCAACGCAGTCGTGCTTGGTGACCAGGCCAAACTGAACGCTGCCGTGCTGTTCCATGCCGGAACTTATGGCCCGTTCCACCACTGAAGTAGCAAGACGGCGGCGCAGGGTCAGTGGATCGCGGCGCAGGTCCTTCACCAGGGCGAAGCAGAGCAGCAACATCACAATAATGAACGGCAGTGCCGCCACGATCGTGACCCGTTGGAGCCCGGAGAGGGCTTCGGATGGTTCGTCGCCACCTGCCAGCAGCATGACGGCAGCCACTGCACCGGTGAGGCAACCCCAGAAAATGACGACTCCGCGGCGTGGATGTTCCGCTCCATTGGAGCTCAGCGATCCCATCACAATCGATGCGGCATCGGCTCCGGTGACAAAGAAGATCGCCACCAGGACCATTGCCAGCACGATCACGGCGGCAGTGAGCCATTCCGGCATGCCCAGGTTCTTGACCAGATCGAAGAGTGCGCCATCAAAGTTGATGGATGGTGCGCCGTTGACCATGGTCACCAGGCCGGGAGTGCCGGCCTTGTCCGCCTCCTGCTGCACGTTGAACGCGGCTCCACCAAAGATGCAGAACCAGATCACGCTGACGATGCTGGGTACCAGCAGCACGCCGGTGACGAACTGGCGGATAGTGCGGCCGCGGCTGATGCGTGCAATGAAGAGCCCAACGAAGGGCGTCCAGGAAATCCACCAGGCCCAGTAGAAAATGGTCCAGCTGGTCAACCAGCTGCGCAGTGCTTCATCTCCCACGGCTTCGGTACGGGAGGACATCTCGGCAAGATCCCGTGCGTAGTCACCAATCGCCGAGGGGAACAGGTTGAGAATGAAGAGCGTGGGGCCGGCGATGAACACGATGATGGCCAGCACCACGGCCAGGACCATGTTGATGTTGGAGAGCCACTGGATGCCCTTGCTGATGCCGGAGACTGCGGAGGCCACGAAGCAGAACGTCAGGATGGCCACGATAACAACCAGCACCGGGGTGCCCACTTCGCCAAGCCAGCCATTGGAGGTCATGCCACTGCCGATCTGCAGTGCGCCCAGGCCCAGCGATGCGGCGGTGCCGAAGAGGGTGGCGAATATGGCGAGGATGTTGATGAACTTGCCTACGGGTCCCTCCACCATCCGGATGCCGAACAGGGACGTGAAGGCAGCCGACACGAGCTGTTTCCGGCCCAAGCGGTACGTGCCGTACGCCATGGCAATGCCCACCACTGCGTACATGGCCCAGGGGTGCAGGGTCCAGTGGAAGAGCGAGGTGGCCATGGCTGTTTGGACGGCTGCGGGGGTGCGGCCATCCACCGTGCCGGGAGGCGGGGAGATGTAGTGGAAGAGCGGCTCGGCCACACCGTAGAACATGAGGCCGATGCCCATTCCCGCGGCGAACATCATGGATACCCAGGAGACGGTCCTGAATTCCGGTTTTTCACCGTCCTTCCCCAAGGGAATGTTGCCGAACTTGCCCAGGGCAAGCCAGAGGACGAACACCACGAACAGTGATGCGAGGACCATGAACAGCCAGCCCGTGTATTCCATGACCCAGTTCAGGGCACCCTTGGAAGTCTCGGACAGGCTGTCCCTTCCCACAAAGCCCCAGACCACGAAGGCGACGGCGATGGCGCCCGTGATTCCGAAGGTGACTTTGTCGAGGGTAAGTTTGCGGTTCCGGCGGGCTGAAACAGCCTGCTCGGTCTTGGCATGGCGCAGTTCTTCCAGGATTTCCGCGTATTCGGCTGAATCAGGAAGGGGTTCTGCACCTCCGTCCTCAGCGTCGAGGATTGCGGATTCAATAGTGTCGGGTGAATCAGATCTGGTATCGCTGTTTGTAGCCATGAGCGGGTCCTTTGCTCGGCGAGTCATGGTCTTGCGTTATTGGCGGACCGGCGTTGGGAGCCGGAAGGGTTGACCGCGACCGGAGGGGATTCAGCGGCCCGATCCCGGCATGCGTTCCGCAGGGATCAACAACGTTCGCGGTATGCAACAGAGTGCGCTCCGTCACACCCAAAGTCAAGGGTTTTCGGCTCTTTGAAGGCAATTTGATATATCAATTGGCTTTGATAGATATGTTTCATATCATGGCGGCTATTGCACATGGCGCGGCCGCGCTAGAGCCCGCGGAAACCCATCTTGGCGCTGATGGCCAGCCCCGCTTCGCGAAGACCGTCGATGAGTCCGGGTTGCTCTTCAGGCGAGAATCGGAACGCCGGACCCGAGATACTGACTGCCGCTATGACGGCACCGGTGTGGTTGAAGACAGGGACGGCGACGGCGGTGAGTCCGATCTCGAATTCCCCGCGAACCACTGCATAGCCCTGGTTGGCGATCTCCTCCAGCTGCCGTTCCAGCTTTGTCCGGTTGGTGACGGTGGTGGCGGTGCGGGCGGGCAGGCCTACAGCGTGGAATACCTGCGTCCGTTCGTCAGTGGTCAGTGCAGCCAGGAGAACCTTGCCGCTGGAGGTGGCATGCAAGGGAGTCAAGCCGCCAACCCAGTCATACGTGGCCAGGGTGGAGGGACCCATGGCCTGGTCCACGTTGACCGCATAGTTTGAGCGCAGCACGGCAAGGTTGACCGTCTCTTTGTACTCGGCGGCCAACGATTCCAAGACCTCGCGGGCTTCACGAACAACGCTGAGCCGGCCCGGAATGGAGGTGGCCAGCCGGAGGATGCCGAAGCCCAGCTGGTACTTGCCGCGTTCGCTGTCCTGCCTGACCAGCTCGCGGTGCACCAGCGAGCCCACCAGCCGGGATACGGTGGACTTGTGCACGCCCATTTCCTCGGCGATTTCACTGGCGCCGGCGTCGCCTTTGCGGGCGATGATTTCCAGGATCTGGAGGGCGCGGTCCACCGACTGGACGCCACCTGCCTGGGCGTCCAGCTCCTTGTCACCGTCCGGGGTGCTGCGTGCGGCCATGGTCCTCATCCTAGACGGGCCGCACGCAGCCCCGGTCTACGACTTCACATAGCCATTGGGGTTCAGGACGAACTTGGTGGCGGCGCCGGCGTCGAACTCCGCGTAGCCGCGGGGAGCGTCTTCCAGCGGGATGGCCTGGGCGTTGACGGCCTTGGCGATCTGGACCTTGTCATGCAGGATGGCCATCATCAGCTGGCGGTTGTACTTCATCACCGGGCACTGGCCTGTGGTGAAGGACAGGGACTTGGCCCAGCCGGTTCCCAGCGAGAGCGAGAGGGAACCGTGCTTGGCTGCCTCATCGATTCCGCCCGGATCGCCGGTGACGTAGAGGCCGGGAATGCCCAGCGCGCCACCTGCGGCGGTGATGTCCATGAGGGAGTTCAGAACCGTTGCCGGTGCCTCGTGGGAAGCGTCCTTGCCGTGGCCGCGGGCCTCGAAGCCCACGGCGTCAACGCCGCAGTCCACTTCGGGAACCCCCAGGATCTGCTCAATCTGGTCCTTGGGATCACCCTTGGATACATTGACGGTTTCGCAGCCAAAGGACCGCGCCTGGGCCAGGCGGTCTTCGTTCATGTCGCCCACAATCACGACGGCGGCCCCCAACAGTTGGGCGCCAACGGCAGCGGCGATGCCCACGGGGCCTGCTCCGGCAACGTACACGGTGGAGCCCACGCCCACGCCGGCGGTGACTGCGCCGTGGAAGCCTGTGGGGAAGATGTCCGAGAGCATGGTCAGGTCCATGATCTTTTCCAGTGCCTGGTCCCGATCCGGGAAGCGCAGCAGGTTCCAGTCTGCGTAGGGGACCAGGACGTACTCGGCCTGCCCTCCCACCCAACCGCCCATGTCCACGTAGCCGTAGGCACTTCCGGGGCGGTCCGGGTTGACGTTGAGGCAGATACCGGTCTTCTGTTCCTTGCAGTTCCGGCAGCGTCCGCAGGAGATGTTGAAGGGAACGGAGACGATGTCGCCTACCTTGATGAACTCGACGTCGGGTCCCACCTCCACCACTTCGCCGGTGATTTCGTGTCCAAGGACCAGGTCCTTCGGTGCCGTGGTGCGGCCACGGACCATGTGCTGGTCAGAGCCGCAGATGTTGGTGGTGACCGTCCTCAGGATGACACCATGGGGAACTTTCCTGCCCACGTTGGCTGGGTTCACACCCGGCCCATCCTTCAACTCGAAGGTCGGATACTCGGTGTTAATGATTTCTACGACACCGGGTTCCTTGTAGGCGACTGCTTTGTTTCCTGACATGACACTCCTTTGTGGGCTGGTGGTGCGGAAAATGTGGGGCTGGATTCAGGCTCGTTCCAGCCGGATGATCACGGACTTGGAGGTAGGGGTGCCGCTGGTGTCGGCCACGGAGTCCAGCGGCACCAGGACATTTGTTTCCGGGTAGTACGCAGCGGCGCACCCCTTGGGGGTTGAGTAGGAGACGATCCGGAAGTCCTCGGCCCGGCGGTCCACTCCGTGGAACTCGGAGACCAGGTGGACCATCTCCCCATCGGCGAACCCCAGTTCCGTGATGTCCTGGGCATTGATGAGGACCACCCTGCGGCCGCCGTGGATGCCGCGGTACCGGTCATCCTTGCCGTAGATGGTGGTGTTGTACTGATCGTGGGAGCGGAGGGTCTGCAGGACCAGGCGTCCCGGAGGAACCTTGATGTACTCCAGTTCATTGCCGGTGAAGTGCGCCTTGCCGGATACGGTGTCGAACTTCCGGGCATCGCGTGGCGGGTGGGGGAGCACGAAGCCTCCCGGGTGTTTGATGCGCTCTTCAAAGTCTTCAAATCCGTCAAAGACAGCCTCGATGTGTTTCCGGATCAGGGAGTAGTCGTCCCTTAAGGACAGCCAGGAAGCTTGGGGGGTTTGGGGCAGCGGAAGATGCCCATCGGTGAAGAGCCGGTGCGCCAGGTTGCAGACAATCGCCACTTCGGAGTGGAGATGTTCGCTGGCTGGCTTGAGGCGTCCGCGTGAGGCATGGACGGCGCTCATGGAATCTTCCACGGTGACCCGCTGGTCTCCGGTGCGCTGGGTGTCCTTTTCGGTGCGGCCCAGTGTTGGCAGGATCAGTGCGCGCCGGCCGGTGGCCAGGTGGGAGTGGTTCAGCTTGGTGGAAATCTGGACGGTCAGGGCGGTGTTGGCCAAGGCGTCTTCGGTCACTTCGGAGTCGGGAGCGGCCCGGACAAAGTTGCCGCCCATCCCCATGAAGAAGCGGACTTTCCCGTCCCGCATGGCACGGATGGCAGCAACGGTGTCATAGCCGTGTTCCCTGGGGGAGGCGAACCCGAACTCCCGGTCCAGGCGGTCATGGAAGGATTCCGGCATCTTCTCGAAAATGCCCATGGTCCGGTCACCCTGGACGTTTGAGTGGCCGCGAACGGGGCACACCCCGGCGCCGGGCTTGCCGATGTTGCCCTGGAGCAGCAGGACATTGACCACATCACGGAGGGTGGGGACTGAATGCTTGTGCTGCGTGAGGCCCATGGCCCAGCACACCACGGTGGCGTTGGAAGCCAGGAGCCGCTCTCCGGTGGAGTGGATCTGCTCCAGTGTCAGGCCGGTGGCCTCCACAATGTCATCCCACTCCACTTCCTCCAGGGAGCGCAGGTAGTCGTCGATTCCCACCGTGTACCGGCCAATGAAATCGTGGTCCAGCACAGTGTCCAGGCCCGGGGTCCTGCGGCCGGCGGCTTCGGCTTCCACCAGGTACTTGCCGAGTCCCTGGAACAGCGCCTGGTCCCCACCGGCGCGGATCTGCAGGAAGTCATCGGTGAGCTGGATCCCGGAAACCATGCCTGCAACGTGCTGCGGGTTCTCAAAGTGCAGCAGCCCGGCCTCGGGAAGCGGGTTCACGGACACAATGATGGCGCCGTTCTTCTTCGCCTTTTCCAGGGCACTGAGCATGCGGGGGTGGTTGGTGCCCGGATTCTGGCCGGCTACGAAAATCAGGGAGGCGGTTTCCAGGTCCGTGAGGCTCACGGAGCCTTTGCCGATGCCGATGGTTTCCACCAGCGCCGAGCCTGAGGATTCGTGGCACATGTTGGAACAGTCGGGGAGGTTGTTGGTGCCGATTCCGCGGACCAGGAGTTGATACACGAAGGCGGCTTCGTTGGACGTGCGCCCGGAGGTGTAGAACACCGCCTGGTCCGGGTTGTCCAGGCCCCGGAGTTCGTCGGCCATGAGGGCGTAGGCGTCGTCCCACGCAATGGGCTTGTAGTGGGTGGCGCCCTCGTCCAGGAACATCGGGTGGGTCAGCCGGCCCTGTTGTCCCAGCCAGTAATCGTCACGGGTCTTGAGGTCCGCCACGGAGTGGTGTGCGAAAAATTCGGGGGTAACCCTGCGCCGGGTGGCTTCCTCCGCCACGGCTTTGGCCCCGTTTTCGCAGAACTCCGCCGCGTTGCGCTTCTCATGTTCGGGCCACGCACAGCCCATGCAGTCAAAGCCGTCCAGCTGGTTGACCGCAAGCAGGGTCTGGACGCTGCGCACCGGCCCCATCTGCTCCAGTGAGATTTTCAACGCGTTGGCAACAGCGGGGATACCCACCGCCTTGGTCTTCGGTTTGCTGACGGTGAGCTTTGACTCGTCGATGTTCTCGCGTGGAGCTTTGGAATGCATGGGAGACCCTTCAGATCCGGGAAGTGGAAGCGGCCAGCAACCCGCTGCGGGACTGCTGCCGGGCGGCTTCCACGGTGTGCAGGAGCAGGAGCGCGGTGGTGACCGAACCAACCCCGCCGGGAACCGGCGACAATCCAGCGGCCGCCCCGGTGACGCTTGCCTCGTCCACGTCCCCCACCAGGGAACCGTCGGGCAGGACATTGGTGCCGACGTCCACCACCACCGTATGGGACGAGACGTGGCTGCCGTTGAGCAGCCCGGTCCGCCCTGCCGCCACCACCACGACGTCGGCCGGTTTGGTATGGCGCGCCAGGTCACCTGTCTTGGAGTGGCACATGGTGACCGTTGCGTCCTTGGCCAGCAGCAGCAGGGACAGCGGCTTGCCCACCACGGCGGAGCGTCCGACGACGGCAACGTCCTTTCCAGCCACCGGAACCGTGTAGTGGTCCAACAGTTCCACCACGGCCCGCGCTGTGGCGGGCGCGAAGGCAGGCTGGCCCACTGCCAGCCGGCCCAGGCTCAGCGGGTTGGCGCCGTCGATGTCCTTCTCCGGAGCGATGAGTCCCACCAGCCTTTCGGCTGCCACGCCGGAGGGGAGCGGGGTCTGCAGAATGATGCCGTTGACGGACGGATCCGAGCCAAGGTCCCGGAGCACGCCCGCAATCGCCTCTTCAGTGGCATCCGGGCCAAGATCGATAATCCTGCAATCAATCCCTATGCGCTCTGCTGAACGTTCGATCGAACCGACATACCAGAGTGTCGACTCGTCGCCCGTGGCCACCACAACGGCCAGGGCAGTGCGCTGCCCTTTCCGGTCCGGATTCCCGGCATCCAGCAGGTCCAGGGTGCGCTGCTTGATGACCGACGCCAACTCTTTGCCTGACAGCACCGCAGTGTCCGTCCTGGAAGGATCCACAGCATTCACAGCGTTCACGCCAGGATCCTTTCGCGGACCCGGGCCGCCAGGGAATCCGCGCCGGAGACCACTTTCTCCCCCAGGCCGTCGGTCTGTCCCGCCAGGCGGGCACGGGCCTCAACGTCCTTGATCGCCACAACGTTGATGTCAATATTGACCCGGGCCGTGGTGGCCGCCGCTCGTGCAGCGTCCGCGGCAGCCGCGACGTCGCTGATGACGTTGGGATTGGCGATCTCGAAGAGCTCCGTGGCCAGCTCCACAACTTCCCCGGCCAGCCCGATCAGCTGGGCAGGTGTCTGCGCTGCCTGGACCAAAGCATCACGGATGCCCGCAGCACGGGCAGCCTTGAGCTCCTCGGTTCCGGAGGGCAGCTTGTAGGAATCGATGACGCCCTGGAAAGCGCGCTCATCGGCGTCGGCCAACTCCAGCGCCGCTGCAACCAACCGGTCCGCGGCGAGGGTGATGTGGCCAACGAGGTCCGCATGCTGCTCATAGGCCGCTCCCGTGCTGTACCGGGCCACCATGGCTACCAAGGCTGCGCCCTGGGCTGCGTGAAGTGCTGCCGCTGCGCCGCCACCGGGTGTGGGCTGGCGGGCAGCAAGCCGTGCAAGGTAATCGCTGATTGTCTCTGAACTGATCATGTCTATGCCTGCGCTGGCTTCCGCACGGTCCCCGGCCTAGCCGCGGAGCCTGCTCATGGTGGGGTCGTACAGGGGATCTTCAGTAACAGTGGCTTGGATGCGGCGGCCGAAGTACTCAATTTCCACCGAATCGCCAAGCGAAACAGCGGCAGGGAGGTAGGCGTAGGCAATGGGCTTCTTGACGGTGTAACCGTAGGCAGCGCTGGTGACGTAACCAACGGCCTGGTCCTTATAAAACACCGGTTCCTTGCCCAGCACAAGGCTCCTGCCGTCGTCGACCGTCAGGCAGCGGAGCCGGCGTGACGAGCTTTCCTCGCTCCTGCCTTCAAGGGCGGCTTTGCCAACAAAGTTCTCTTTGGCCATCTTCACCGCGAAGCCAAGCCCGGATTCGAAAGGATCGTGTTCGGTGGTCATGTCGCTGCCCCACGAACGGTAGCCTTTTTCGAGTCGAAGGGCGCTGAACGCTGCCCGCCCGGCGGCGATGACGCCGTACGGCTGGCCGGCCTTCCACAGCGCGTCCCACAGCCGCTGGCCGTTGTCTGCGCTGGTGTACAGCTCCCAGCCGAGCTCGCCCACGTAGGACAAGCGCATGGCGGTCACCGTGACTCCGCCGATGGTGACCTTCTTGGAGCGGAAGTACTTCAGGCCATCGTTGGTGAAATCGTCGCTGCTGGCGTTGGCCATCAGGTCGCGGGCCAGGGGTCCCCAGAGGCCGATGCAGCAGGTGCCGCCGGTGGTGTCGCGGACCTGGACCCAGTCGGCTGCCGTTCCGTTGGCCGTCTGGTGCCGGGCGGCCCGCTCGAAGTAGGCGGTATCCATGTTGCCGTTGGCACCCAGCTGGAAGGTGTCCTCGCTCAACCGGGCAACAGTAATGTCGCTTCGGATGCCGCCGGAGTGGTCCAGGAGCAGGGTGTAGGTCACTGCTCCGGGCTTCTTGGCGAGATCGCCCGTGGTCAGTTCCTGCAGGAGCTTCAAAGCCCCCGGGCCGGAAACTTCCAGCCGCTTCAAGGGAGTCATGTCGTACATGGCCACGGCAGTACGCGTCTTCCATGCCTCAGCTGCCGCAATGGGCGAGCTGAACATACCGGACCAGGCATCACGTGCCGGCGGCTGCCACTCGTCCGGCATCTCCTTGAGGAGCTCGGCGTTGGCCTCGAACCAGTACGGACGCTCCCAGCCGCCGCCCTCCAGAAAGTAGCCGCCCAGCTGCTTGTGCCGTGCGTGGAACGGGCTGACGCGCAGGTTGCGCGGGGAAAGTTTGGGCTGGAGCGGGTGCATCACATCGTAGATCTCCACGAAGTTCTGCTGGGACGTTTCGCTGACGTATTCCGGGTTCAGCTGGACTTCTTCGAAGCGGTGGATGTCGCAGTCGCCAAGATCGATGCTGGACTTGCCCGTGGTCAGGAGCTCGGCAACGGCGCGGGCAATGCCGGCGGAGTGGGTCACCCACACTGCCTCAGCAACAAAGAAGCCATCCACTTCCTTGGACTCGCCTACCAGCGAGCCGCCGTCCGGGGTGAAGGAGAAGATGCCGTTGAAGCCGTCCTCGATTTCGCTTTCGCGCAGGGCGGGCAGGATCTGCTTGGTGGCTTCCCAGGCCGGAAGGAAATCTTCCAGGGTGAAGTCCAGGCGTGAGGGCATGTTGTGTTCACTGATGGATTCCGGCGCATACGTGCCGAGTTCGTCCAGGTCAACGGGCATGGGGCGGTGGGCGTAGGAACCGATGCCGTAGCGCTCGCCGTGCTCGCGGTAGTAGAGGTCCTGGTCCTGGTGGCGCAGGATGGGCAGGGAAGCGCCGTTCGGCTGTTCGTTCTTGCCCTTCTGCGCCGGGACGGGGGTGGTTTTGACGTACTGGTGTGCCAGCGGCAGGAGGGGCACGGACATGCCGATCATCTCGCCGATCCTGGCACCCCAGAAGCCGGCGCAGGAAACCACGATGTCCGCGGGGATCACGCCGTCGGGAGTTTGTACTCCGGTGACGCGGCGGTCCTCCTGCTCAATGCCGGTGACGGCGGTGTTGCCCAAGTAGGTGACTCCGGCGGCTTCCGTGCGCTTGATCAGGAGCTGGACGGCGCGGGCAGCCAGGGCCAAGCCGTCGCTGGGGACGTGCAGGCCGCCCAGAATGTCTTCCTCGTTGATGAGCGGGTAGAGCTCCTTGCATTCCTCGCGGGAGAGGATCCTGCCTTCAATGCCCCATGCCGCCGCGTAGCCCAGCTTGCGCTTCAGGTCCGCCAAGCGGGTTTCGGTGGTGGCAACTTCCAGGCCACCCACCTGGTTGAAGCAGCTCTGGCCATCCTCGGTCAGCGAGAGGAGCTTCTCCACCGTGTACTTGGCAAAGAGGGCCATGGACTTTGAGGGGTTGGTCTGGAACACCAGTCCTGGTGCATGGGACGTGGAACCGCCCGGCATGTTCAGGGGTCCTTGGTCAAGGACGGTGATGTTGTTCCAACCGCGGGTGACCAGTTCGTCGGCGAGGTTGGTGCCAACAATCCCAGCTCCGATGATGACAATGCGAGGCGTGGATGCCATGGGGGTTCTCCTGCTGAAGTGTGGGGTGTGAGTCTGCTGGGGTGGGGTTTAGCGGAAAACCACGGTGCTGGTCTGATCCAGCAGTACGCGGTGTTCGCAATGCCACTTGACGGCGCGGGACAACGCCAGGGCCTCGGCGTCCTGGCCCACAGTGGAGAGCGTAGTGGGGCCGTAGCTGTGGTCCACGCGGATCACTTCCTGCTCAATGATGGGCCCCTCGTCCAGGTCAGCGGTGACGTAGTGGGCAGTGGCGCCCACCAGCTTCACGCCGCGGTCGTAGGCCTGGTGGTAGGGGCGTGCGCCCTTGAATCCCGGCAGGAACGAGTGGTGGATGTTGATGGCCCGCCCTTCCAATGCCCTGCACAGGTCATCGGAGAGCACCTGCATGTAGCGGGCCAGGACCACCAGGTCCACGTTGTACTCCTCCACAAGGTCCAGCAGCTTCTGCTCGGCCTGGGCTTTGGTGTCAGCCGTTACCGGGATGTGGATGAACGGAAGTCCGGCGGCCTCGGCCATGGCACGGTGGGTCTCGTGGTTCGAGGCCACTGCCACGAGGTCCCCGCCAAGGCTCCCGCCGCGCCAACGGAAAATAAGATCGTTGAGGCAGTGGCCGAACTTGGAGACCATCACCAGGACACGCTTCTTGGTTTGGTCGTGGAAGCTGAACTTCATGTCGAAGCGCTCAGCAATCGCGCTGAATTCTTCTTCGAGGCGCTCCGGCGTGAAGTCCGGGGAGCCGGAAAACGCAGTACGGAGGTGCAGGGTCTGGCGGATGCCGTCGTCGAACTGCTGGTGCTCATCAATATTGAAGCCGCGATCGAACAGGAAAGTGGTGACGGCCTGGACGATTCCGGCGCGTTCGACGCACGACAATGTGAGCACGAACTTCCGGTCCTGCTGTTCCTGGCTGGCCTGCTCTTCATTGAGCCCGTCCGGCCGGGGAAGTGTGGTTGTGGGGTGTGATGCCATGAGGGTCACGCTTCCTCCCTAGATATATTCCTACGTTATCGACTGATATATTAGGATTGGGAATCAGCGTATACTGGTCCCCAGACGAGGTCAATAGATTTCCGGACGTGGGGCAGGATGTGGTCACCGTGGTGTTTGAAACTCTGGCGCAGGTAGAGGATGCCGGCAGGAAATCCCTTGCTGATACCGCCTACGAGCGGCTGCGGGACCGGCTCCTCATGCTGGATATCAAGCCCGGCGACCTCCTGAACGACGAACAGCTGGCCAGGGAACTCGGCATTGGGCGGACCCCGGTGCGGGAAGCCCTGAAGCGGCTGGAGCTGGACCGCCTTGTTGTCACCTACTCCCGCAGGGGGACGTTTGCCACCAGGGTGGAGGTGACGGACCTGGCGTTCATCTCCGAGATCCGGACGCAGTTGGAACCCTTGGCGGCCGCCCGCGCTGCACGCGTGGCGTCCCCCGCCACGCGGCAGAAGCTTCGGGAGGTGATGGCCGCCGTCGAGGACTTTGACGTCAGCAAGGCGACGGTGGTGGAGACCCTCCGCCTGGATGCCAGCGTCCATCAGGGGATCTACGCCGCCGCAGCCAACCCCCACCTGGAAGATACCCTGATCCGCTACGACAACCTGGCCACGCGCATCTGGTGCCTGGTGTTGGACCGTCTTCCCAACCTGGAGCACCACGTCCGTGAGCACCTGGACCTTCTCCGGGCAGTGATCGACGGCGACGAGGAGAAGGCTGCGGAATTGGCGCGGGACCACGTGACCGGTTTTGAGCGGGCCGTACGCCAGGCGCTGTTCGCCGCATAAGTCACTGCCCGGGATCCTCCCCAGGGAATCCAGGCGTTGCCTAGGGACCCCAGACCCTTCTCTCCAGAAAGTCGTCGCTGGGCCGCGCGGTCAGGATGCGTTGCGCGTTGGCCTGCAGGATGCCCAGGGATTCCTGGATCAGCGGGGATGAGATGCTGCCCCTCCTGGCGGCGGCCACAATCCGGCGCGCAGGTTTTCCCTTCCCGGTGAGGCGGAGCCGGACCACATTCTCGGCATTGTGCAGCGGCGCCAGGCGTGGCAGCAGGCCAACACCCAGGCCCGCGCCCACAAAGGCGATCTGGGTCTCCCACTCCACGGCCTCATGCGCTATCCGGGGCGTAACGCCCACCGCGGTGAATGCTGCCGTGAACAGGGAATGGTAGGTGGAGCCGGCCGCTTCGGTAATCCACGGCTCCGAAGCCAGTTCCTCCAGCGTCACCGATTCCCGTGCAGCCAGCGGGTGGTCGCCGGGAATGATGACGTCCAGCGGATCGTCCAGGAGGACGGTTTGTTCGAACCGGGGATCGTCTTCAACGTGCGCATCCGACTGCATGGCAACAATCACGGCAAGGTCGATGCGCTCAGCCACCAATAGATCGAAACACCGGGACGGGTTGGCCTCCAGCACCTGCACCTCCAGCTGGGGCCGCGTGGTGCGCAAAGCGGCGGCGAGGGGCGCCAGCAACTGGGCTGCCGCCGTCGAGAACCCGCCCAGGCCAAACCGCGACTGAACCTGGTCCCCGGCTTCCATGGCGTTGGCCTTCAAGGTCTCCCACTCGGTGATCAAGGCGTCCGAGCCGGCCACCAGGAAGCGTCCCGTGGCGGTGAGGCGAACCCCGCGGCCGTCCTTGGTGAGCAGCTGCATTCCGAGCATGCGCTGGAGTTCCCGCAACTGCGCGGAGACTGCGGAGGGCGAGTATCCGGTGAGTTCGGCGGTGGCCCCCACAGTGCCGCAGCGCGCGAATACGCGGAGGGTAATGAGCCGTGGATCGATCATCATCCAATCATGCAGGGAAAGTGCATGGTTATCTCCAATATGTTGCGCTTTTGTTGCAGCGGGCGGATCCCTAATCTCGAACTACGAAGACTTCGATCACGCCGGGTGCGATGATGCGCCGGCGATCCCCCAATGAATGCACACCTACCCCAGCCTCCCGGGAGGAACCCATGACTGCTCCAGTGAACGTCGCCCCCACTCAACGGGGAAAATTGAAATCATCTGTCCCCGCAGAGCAGATGGCGGAGATCAACGATCTCTTTGACTTCAGGCGCAAGGGTTACTCCCTGGATGCGCCGTTCTATACGGACCCCACCGTCTTTGGGGTCGACATGCAGGCCATCTTTGGCCAGCACTGGATCTTCGCCGGAAGCATCGCCGAGCTTCCCGAGCCGGGCGACTACATCACCGTGAATTACGGGCCCTACTCCCTGATTGTTTTGCGCAACGACGACGGCGGGGTCAACGTACTCCACAATGTGTGCCGTCACCGTGGTGCCCGCGTACTCACGGAATCCACGGGATCAACAGGAAACCTGGTGTGCGGCTACCACTCGTGGACTTACGCTCCCAGCGGCGACCTGATCCACGCCTCGGCGCCGGGGGAGACCACGTTCGACAAGGGATGTTTCGGCCTCAAGCGCGCCCACAGCCGCACTGTTGCCGGCCTCATCTTCGTGTGCGTCGCCGACGAGCCGCCCGCCGACTTTGATGAAACAGCCAAGATCTTCGAGCCCTACCTTGCGCCGCACGACCTCGCCAAAACCAAGATTGCCTACCAGCAGAACATTGTTGAAGAAGGCAACTGGAAGCTGGTCATGGAGAACAACCGTGAGTGCTACCACTGCGATGGCCACCCGGAACTCGCCTGCTCGCTCTTCCCCACCTGGGGCCTCACCGAAGGGCTGATCCCCACCCATCTGGAGGAAGTCTGGGAACGCAACAAGCAAGCCCAGTCCTCCCTGGAAGAGCGCTGCCGCCGCTACGGCCTTCCCTACGAGGTCGTGGAAGAACTGGACACCCGGATCGCCGGCATCCGCATTTCCCGCGAATCCCTGGACGGCGAGGGGGAGTCCTTCTCGCCGGACGGCCGCCGGCTTTCCAAAAAACTCCTGGGCGATTTGCGGGACTTCCGGCTGGGCCGCTGCTCCATGCACCTGCAGCCCAACAGCTGGTTCCACTTCCAAAGTGACCACGTCATCACGTTTGGAGTCTTCCCCATCAACGAACACCAAACGCTGGTCCGCACCACCTGGCTGGTTGCGGACGACGCGGTGGAGGGCGTGGATTACGACCTGGACAAGCTCACCTACACATGGAAGCAGACCAACCTCCAGGACAAGGCCTTTGTGGAGCTCTGCCAGACGGGCGCCGGAAGCCCGGCCTACGAGCCCGGCCCGTACATGAAGAGCGAATACCAGGTTGAAGCGTTCATCAACTGGTACGTCCAGCGGGTGCAGGAGCACTTGGCATGATGGAAGTCCTTCCTGGCACGGCAGTCCAGGAACCGCAACGAATCCTTGGGCTGGAAATGCCATGGAACCGTGTGATGGGAAGCAGCGAGGCACCTGCCCGGGCCGCCCGGGCCCTGGGCCCGTGGCATCCTCAAGAGTTCATGGCCGAATGCGTGGAGACCGTCCCGGAGGTGGGCGGCATGATGACCTTCGTGTTCCGTCGCTGCGACGGTGCTCCGTTGGCATTCCGCGCCGGGCAGTACGTCAACGTTGCCTTCCCGGTCAATGGCCCGGACCAGGATCCGGCGGACCGCAGCTACTCGCTGTCCAGTTCCCCCACCGAACCCTGGACCTTCAACATCACGGTCAAATGCGATCCCACGGGATTGGTCTCGCCGTGGGTGCACCAGAACATCAAGCCCGGCGTTGTCCTTGAAATGCTGGGTCCGGTAGGGGCGTTCCACCTGCCGGATGCGGACAGGCGCGCCCGGTACCTTCTGCTGGCCGCCGGCGCCGGGATCACCCCCATCATGTCCATGGTGCGCACCATCCACTCCTTGCCGGGACAGGCTGACGTTGTGGTGCTCTATCACGGCTCCGAGGCAGGCGGCTTCGCGTTTCACCGCGAATTGGCGTACATCGCCTCGGTGGATTCGCGCATTAAGGTCTTTTACTCCCTGGGCGACCGCAACAAACCCGATGGCTGGGAGGGCCTCAGCGGACGCCTGACAGCGGCAATGCTCGAGGAGGTGGCGCCGGATGCCAATGGGCGGCAGGTTTATGCCTGCGGACCGGAAGGCTACTTGAACAGGGCCACCGAGCTCCTGAAAAGCGTGGGCGTGGACGACACGTCCATCTACATGGAGTTCTTCACCGGGGACCGCCAAACCCTTCTGGAATACCAGTCCGAGCTTGCGCTCGCCGCTGACATCGCAGAAGAAATCGCGGAGGAAATCGCCGATTCCGCAGAGGACTATTTCGAGAGCCAGCCTGCGGCGTTTGGTCTCTACGAGCCCGGCTACGATGCCGACGGCACCCTGGAAGCCTCCGGGCTGCCCTTGGAGGCCGCGGACGCTGAAGCGCCAACAGAGGTGTCCGACGTCGGCGCTGCCGCAGCTCCCGCTGCGGGGACCCCTGATGCGTCCACCTTCGACACCGTGGGCACCGGCAGCCTCACGCTCTCCTTCATGCGGACCGGCATCAACGTCCGGATCGATCCTTCGGAGCACATCCTGGGGGTAGCCCAGCGGGCGGGGGTCAGGATCGGTGCCAACTGCAAGGAGGGCATGTGTGGCTCCTGCAAGGTGGTCAAGGTCTCCGGAGAGATCGAGATGAACCACCAGGGCGGTATCCGCGCACGGGAGATCGAGGCCGGTAAGTTCCTTCCTTGCTGCTCCACGGCACAGACGGATCTGGTGATTGACGCCTGACGCAGCGCAAGACCGCCCCATCCCTCCACCAAAAGTTAACCCTCCTCCGTGAGCACTTGAAGCGGATGAGGGCTATAGTGAGGAACTAGGACATTCGCTGATGCAGCCCGGCGGCCCCTACTTCTCTAAGAAGAGGCCCCTTAATAATGACCGACACCCAGATCAGTATTTTTCTCAGTGAGTCCGTGGTGTTCGAAGACGACACCGATAAGGGCTTGGACTTCGACACTCTCTACGGACTGTATATCAGTTGGTGCGTCCTCGGCCGCAAGGTTCCCATCCCTGACTCAGCGTTCAAAACAGCATTGACCCTGGAAGGCTTGAAGCCGGAAAAGGATCCCACGGGCCAGCGTGTCTACGTTGGAATGACCATGGTGGGCGCGGCAGCCAGGGATTACGTGGTGAACAATGTTCCCATGTGGACGGAGACGGCCACAGCTCCGGCCCCGGTACTCCTGGGCGACCATGAGAATGCGGTGGCTTCCATCGCCTGACCTTCGCTGACAGCGGACTTACAGCCCATGCCCCTAGTATTTCTTAAGGGACATGGGCTGTTTCCGTCTCCGGGTGCCCGCTGAAAGGACAATGTGAAGCCATCCATCGTTTGGTTCCGCGACGACCTCAGGGTCGCCGACAATCCAGCGCTGCGGGCTGCCGTCGACGACGGCGCAGCCGTAGCCCTGTACGTCCTGGACGAGGAATCGCCGGGCATCCGCCCCCACGGCGGTGCTTCACGCTGGTGGCTGCATCATTCGCTGACCGCGCTCCGCGAGGATCTTGAGGGGCTGGGTATCCCTTTGATACTCCGCCGCGGCCCTGCGGCGGAGGTCGTGCAGAAGACCGCCTCCACGGTGGGCGCCGGCGCGCTGTTCTGGAACCGGCGGTACGGCGGGGCTGAGCGGACGGTCGACGCCGGTATCAAGCAGTGGGCTAACGATTCAGGCCTGCACGTCTCAAGTTTCCAGGCGTCGCTGCTTCATGAGCCGTGGGAGGTCACCACCAAAACCGGTGGCCAGTACAAGGTCTTCACTCCGTTCTGGCGGACCATCTCGGCCCAGGATTTCCGGGAACCCCTGGCAGTCCCGGAGGCTGGCCACGGATACTCCGGCACCCTGCCTGCCTATGACCAACTGGACTCCTGGCATCTCCTGCCCACCCGGCCCGACTGGGCCGGTGGCCTGGCGGACATGTGGATTCCCGGCTCTGCGGGTGGCCACAAGCGCCTTGAGGAGTTCGTGGGCAATGGCCTCTCCAGCTACAGCGAGGGCCGCAACCGCCCTGACACGGACGGGAGCAGTTGCCTTTCGCCGTATTTGCGGTGGGGCGAGCTCAGCCCCTTCGAGGTGTGGCACGCCCTGAAGAACCGGCGCTCGGAGAGTGCCTCGATTTTCGCTTCGGAGCTGGGCTGGCGCGAGTTCTGCTGGCATCAGTATTTCCACAACCCCACCCTGGCCACCGCCAACCTTCGGTCCGAGTTCGATCGCTTCCCTTGGGCTTGGCCGGGCAGCAACGGGGACCACGGAAAGCACCCCGGCCACGAGTCGGCCCCGGAGGAATTCCAGGCGTGGAAGAAGGGCCTCACAGGATTCCCCATGGTGGACGCCGGCCAACGGCAGCTCTGGAAGACCGGCTGGATGCACAACCGTGTCAGGATGGTTGCTGCGAGCTTCCTGGTGAAGAACCTGGGCATCCACTGGCAGCTGGGCGAGCAATGGTTCTGGGACACGCTGGTGGATGCCGACCCTGCGTCCAACCCGGCCAACTGGCAGTGGGTCGCCGGTTCGGGAGCTGACGCCTCGCCGTTCTTCAGGATCTTCAACCCTGAGTCGCAGCGGACCAAGTTTGATCCGCAGGGCAAGTACATTGCGCATTGGATTCCGGAGTTCGGCACGCCCGATTACCCGGAAGGCATTGTGGACCTGAAGACCACCCGCGCCGAGGCGCTGGAGGCGTACAAGGGTATGCGGGAAGTCCACTAGGGCGGTGCTCGCGGGCCGCTTGTAGGCTGGCCTGATGTCCACCGAACTGCTTCTGAAAATCCTGCTGGCACTGTTTACTGCGGTGTTCATCGCCGCCATTGCGTGGTGGGCCAGGAAACACCCCAACAGGTCCAAGGAGTACCCGGAGCGGGTCCGCATGCCCAAAATTGTTCCCTTTGTGGGGTGGCTCTTCCTGAGCGTGGGTCTTCTCATGAGCCTGGTTTCGTTCACCTACGATCGTTCCCCCTTGGGTGCCCGAATCGCTGCGGTGGCCATCGTCCTGGGCGGGTTGGCTTTCCTCTTTATGTACCGCAACTTCTACATAGCCTCCAGGGCCCATGAGGTGGCCTTCCGCAGCGTGCTCGGTGCAGAACATGTCCTCCAGTACAGCGACATCGTCCAGTATTCCGTGGTGACCATGAAGGGACAGCCGTTCCTCACGGTGAGGTCGGCAGAGGGTGTGAAACTCAGCCTGAACATCCGGTCATATGACGTGACGCCGTTGATGAGGGCCATTGATTTCCATAAGGTCACGGGTCAGTGGCCTGCCCGCACGGACGTTGTGGAGGGAGCGCCGGGCACCGGAATCGCCTCCTCTGGAATTTAGTAGGAAGTCCGAGTATATTCAGGGTCAGAGATGACCTGGATCACAATTGGTCACGTGTTCCCCCGCTCGGGCCCAGCCCCGGCGGCACGGCAGTCATTCACGATGCAAAGGAGCATTTCACCATGGTGCGTGAGCTTTCCCATTACGTGGGCGGCCAGAGGATCGACGGCACGTCCGGGCGGTTCAGTGACGTCTACGATCCCTGCACTGGCCAGGTCCAGGCGCGGCTTCCCCTGGCCAGCGCGGACGAGGTTCGCGACGCGGTCGCAAATGCCGGGAAGGGCCAGCTCGAGTGGGCAGCCATGAACCCGCAACGCCGGGGGCGCATCCTGCTCAAGTTCGTGGACCTGGTCAACCAGAACATGGACGAGCTCGCCACGCTCCTGTCCTCCGAGCACGGCAAGACCTTCGCCGACGCCAAAGGCGATATCCAGCGGGGGATTGAAGTGGTGGAGTTCTCCGCCGGTGCTCCGCATTTGCTCAAGGGCGAATTCTCGGACAACGCGGGCCAAGGGATCGATGTCCACTCCCTGCGCCAGCCGCTGGGCGTGGTCGCAGGCATCACCCCTTTCAACTTCCCGGCCATGATCCCGCTCTGGAAATCGGGACCCGCACTCGCGGCGGGCAACGCGTTCATCCTCAAGCCCTCCGAGCGTGATCCCTCCGTTCCGCTGCGCCTGGCGGAGCTCTACAGCCAGGCCGGCGTTCCGGACGGCGTGTTCAACGTGATCAACGGGGACAAGGAAGCCGTAGACGCGCTGCTGGAAGATCCGCGGGTCAAGGCCATTGGCTTTGTGGGGTCCACGCCGATCGCCCAGTACATCTACGCCACCGCCGCAGCGCACGGCAAACGCGCGCAGTGTTTTGGCGGGGCCAAGAACCACATGGTGATCATGCCCGACGCCGATCTGGACATGGCTGCCGACGCCCTGATGGGTGCGGGGTACGGTTCCGCCGGCGAACGCTGCATGGCGATCTCGGTGGCCGTTCCGGTGGGCCAGGAAACCGCAGACGCGCTGGTGGCCAAGCTGACCGAGCGCATCAAGGACCTCAAGGTGGGACACAGCCTGGATAAGGACTCGGACTTCGGTCCTGTGGTGGCCGCTTCTGCCAAGGAGAGGATCGAGGGCTACATCCAGTCCGGCGTGGAAGAAGGCGCAACCCTGGTCACCGATGGCCGTGGACTCACCGTGGACGGCTACGACGGCGGATTCTGGGTTGGTCCCACGCTGTTCGACAACGTCACCAAGGACATGAAGATCTACAAGGAAGAGATCTTCGGCCCGGTCCTCAGCGTGCTGCGCGCGGCTGACTACGACGAAGCGCTCAGGCTCTGCAGCGAGCATGAGTTCGGCAACGGCGTCGCCATCTTCACCCGCGACGGCGACTCCGCCCGCGACTTCGCCAGCCGCGTGGAAGTCGGGATGGTGGGAATCAACGTTCCCATTCCCGTGCCGATCGCCTACTACACGTTCGGCGGTTGGAAGGCCTCCGGCTTCGGTGACCTGAACCAGCACGGCGCCGACGCCTTCCGCTTCTACACCAAGACCAAGACCGTGACGTCCCGGTGGCCTTCCGGCATTCGCCAGGGCGCAAGCTTCGTGATGCCGGCAGGCAGCTAATGGGGGCTGAAGAGGTAGAGGAAGAAGTTCTGTTCGAGCGCCGCGGCCACCTGGGAATCGTCACGCTCAACCGCCCCAAGGCAGTCAACGCACTCAACGCAGGGATGGTCAAAGCGATGCTCAGCCAGTTGACGGACTGGGCCGACGACCCCGCCGTTGCCACCGTTGTGGTGCGTGGTGCGGGCGATCGCGGGCTGTGTGCCGGTGGCGACATCGTGGCCATTTACAAAGACATGCTGCACGGCGGAACGGAAACGGCGGAGTTCTGGGCGGACGAATACCGGCTCAACGCGCTGATCGCGCACTACCCCAAGCCCTATGTGGCCTTCATGGATGGCTTGGTCCTGGGCGGCGGGGTGGGTATTTCGGCGCATGGTTCGGTCCGGGTGGTCACCGAACGGACCCGGACCGGGATGCCGGAAACCACTATCGGTTTTGTGCCCGACGTCGGCGGCACGCTGCTGCTGTCCCGCTCACCGGGGGAAGCAGGAATCCACGCAGCCCTGACAGGGGCCCACCTGTCCGGTGCAGACGCGCTGTTCCTCGGTCTCGCGGACCACTTCGTGCCGTCCGAAAGCCTCCCCGCGCTGGCGGAGGCGCTGGAAAGCTCGACGGCGGAGGCCGCCGTCGAACGTTTTGCCCAAGCGGCGCCGGGCTCGGCGTTGGCGGCGCAGCGGCAGTGGATTGACGCCGCCTACGCCCACGATGACGCGGAGGAAATCGTCCGGAGCCTGCGCACCTTGGGTGACGAGGCAGCAGCCGCGGCGGACACCATCGAGGCTAAGTCGCCGACGTCGGTCAAGGTCACCTTGGAATCCCTGCGACGCGTCCGGGGGATGAGCCTGGAAGAAGCGCTGGACCAGGAATACCGGGTGGGCCTGCGATGCCTGGCCGGGCCCGATTTCCGCGAGGGAATCCGCGCGCAGGTGGTGGACAAGGACCGCAACCCGCAGTGGAAGCCGGCCACCCTGTCGGACGTCCATGAGTCCGACGTCGAGGGCTACTTTGCCTCGCTGGACGAGCGCGAACTGGGCCTGTCCAGCGTATCCAACCCGTCCAGCCATTCCAGTCAGTTGAAGGAGACCCCATGACAGAGAACGCTGCAGCAACCGGCCTGATCGCCTTCCTGGGGCTGGGGCACATGGGCGGGCCCATGGCCGCAAACCTCCTCAAGGCCGGGCACCAGGTGATCGGGTATGACCCCGTGCCCGCGGCCGTGGAGGCGGCTGTTGCCCACGGGATTCCCATGGCAGCCAGCCCGACTGAAGCCGTGACCGGGGCATCGGTTGTGCTGACCATGCTGCCCAGCGGCAAACACGTCCTGGACGCGTATCGGGGCGTGGACGGACCGGGATTGCTTTCCACTGCGAAGCCGGACACGCTGTTCCTGGACTGCTCCACCATCAACGTGGACGAAGCCCGTGAGGCTGCCGCGCTGGCCGTGGATGCCGGGCACCGTTCCGTCGACGCACCTGTGTCCGGCGGTGTCGTGGGCGCCGAGGCCGGGACCCTGACCTTCATGGTGGGTGCTTTGCCGGAGGACTTCCAGACCGTAAAGCCCATTCTGGAGCTCATGGGCAAAAGGATTGTCCACTGCGGAGACCATGGCGCCGGGCAGGCCGCAAAAGTCTGCAACAACATGATCCTGGGCGTTTCCATGATTGCCGTGGCGGAGGCCTTTGTGCTGGGCGAAAAGCTTGGCCTCACCCACCAGGCATTGTTCGATGTTGCGTCCAACGCTTCCGGCCAGTGCTGGGCTCTGACCACCAACTGTCCTGTTCCAGGTCCCGTCCCCACCAGTCCCGCCAACCGCGACTACCAGCCCGGTTTCGCCGGAGCGCTGATGGCCAAGGACCTTCGGCTGGCACTGAACGCCTTGGAAAGCACCGGCGTGGCGGCGGAAATGGGGCCGCTGGCATCGAGGATTTACGACGCTTTCGCCGCAGGAGAAGGCGCCGGGCGGGACTTCTCCGGGATCATCACTGATATCCGCGACAAATCCGTGTGACAGATTGAAGGCTTGGAAGCTTGTGACGAGAGGGAGAGCATGACGTTTCAGAACATAATGGTGGAGCGCCGGGGACGCGTGGGCGTGGTGACACTGAACAGGCCGGCGGCCCTGAATGCGTTGAACACCGCCTTGATGAACGAGCTTGTGGCTGCCGTGACGGACATGGACCGTGACCCTGGGGTAGGTGCCGTGGTCATCACGGGCTCTGCGAAGGCCTTCGCAGCCGGCGCCGACATCAAGGAGATGTCCTCCAACACCTACATGGACATGTACGCAGCGGACTGGTTCCGGCACTGGGAGGACCTCACCCGGCTGCGCATACCCGTGATCGCGGCAGTGTCCGGTTTTGCATTGGGCGGCGGCTGCGAACTGGCCATGATGGCCGACATCATCATTGCCGGCGACAACGCAAAGTTCGGCCAGCCCGAGATCAACCTTGGAGTGATTCCCGGAATGGGCGGTTCGCAACGGCTCACCCGCGCCGTGGGCAAAGCCAAGACAATGGACATGATCCTGACCGGCCGGTTCATGGACGCCGAAGAAGCCGAACGCTCCGGCCTGGTGTCCCGTGTGGTTCCTGCCGCTGAGGTGGTTGATGAGGCCATCAAGGCCGCGGAAGTCATCGCCTCCAAATCCAAGCCCGCCGCGATGGTGGCCAAGGAAACCGTGAACGCAGCCTTCGAGATGGGCCTTACGCAGGGCGTGGTCTTTGAACGCAGGGTGTTCCACTCGCTCTTCGCCACGGATGACCAGAAGGAAGGAATGGCAGCCTTCACGGAAAAGCGCGAGCCTCAGTTCAAACACCAATAACCCGCACCAAACCCATTGCCAACCCGCTATTCCGTTGTTGGCCAACCACGGAATTGCGGGCCAACAACGACTTCAGACGCCACAGGCGGGGCAGCCCTGGATTTGAGTGCTGCGTGGATAAACTCGGGGCACTGACGAATGGGGAGAGAACATGTCAACGGAGATCGTTCACACTGTGCAGACCGATACGCCTGTGCAGACCGATACGCGTGTGCAGCCGGTCAACCGCACCGCCATCGTGGCCGCAGCGATGGCAGTACTGGCCATCGTTGGCCTGTTCTTCGCAGGCATGGCTGCCATCGCCATCTTCGTGGTGGGAGCAGGTCATGTCGCGTTGAACCAGATCCAGCAGCGCGGTGAACGGGGACGCGGTTTCGCCCTCGCAGCCCTTGCTGTTGGCTACGGAATCGGCGTACTGTCCCTCGGCTCCGCGTTGATCTTCGCCTTCACCTCCGCCGCCCAGTAGGTCAACGGCTCCAGAAGTCCTAGGCCGGGACAAGCGCCGCGTCGAAGAACGCGCGTTCCAGCCGCACGGCTTCGGCGAACGTCACAGCCACGCGTTGCCGCTGCTGCGGCGAGGAGGGCTCGACGGCGTCAAACTCGTCGCGGAGCCATGTCACCCATGCGTTGTATCCGGGGTTGTTGTGGAGGCGGATCCACTCGGCATGCTTTGCCTGCGCCGGCCAAGTGTCAGGATCACCGGCGCGGGCAGCCCAGTCGCCGTACAGCCACTCGGCAACCAGCAGGACTGCCAGGACTTCCGGGTAGGAACGGGTGGCCAAGGCACTGCGCATGAGGGCATCGAAGTCGCGCGTGGCTGTGCCCAGAGCGGGCGCTGTTCTGTCTGCTTCCGGCACATCCAGTTCCTCGAAGGAATCCTGGAAGTACGTGTTCTCGTCAGAAGCGAAAGCCCCGAGTACCCCGGCGAACACCAACCGAGAGGGCAATGAAGGAGCCGACGCGACGGCCTGGCCGAGGAGGGCTGTGAAGGCATCGCAGAACTGGTAGTCCTGCACGAGGTAGCCGCGCAGGTGGTCATCGCCCAGGGATCCGTCCAGCAGTTGGTCCACGAATGGATGATTGACTGATGCGTCCCAGTCCTGGGCGCAGGTTTTCTTGAGTTCTTCGGCAAAGCCCACGATGTTTCCTCCTGAGGTATCAGCTACGGAGCCTAGCAGCGTGCTGTGCCAGCGGGCCGGGGATGACGCTCTGGTGCTCGCGCAGGAGACCGTGCCCGGCTCGGAAGTCCGCACCACCCTCCCAGGGACTCCCATACTTGGCGGCAGTCGCTGGACTCCCGTTGCGATCGCAGACCTTATTTTGTCGGTGCCTGGTGCCAGAGTAAGGACATGGTGCGAAGTGTGGAGAGGCAGTCGGGCGCAGTAATGGCGCTTGGGCGCACTCCCGGGGTAACCCATTCCCCGAAGCCCGCCACCGTTCCGGCCAGCACCGTTAGCAGCGATTTGATCAATCAGTTGCGGGTCCTGGAGGAGATGAAGTCGTCTATCTCCGCTTTGCAGGCGCGGGTAGCTGTGGCCTTTGATCTTTCCCAGCGTGCTGAACAGGCTGAGGCAGGCGTTCCTGCCTCGGAGCGTGGCCAGGGGGTGGGTGCCCAGGTGGCGTTGGCCCGGGGGGAATCCCCGAACCGCGGGGCTCGGCTGCTTGGCTTTGCGAAGGCCCTTGTGATGGAGATGCCGCGCACTTTGGCTGCTCTACAGTACGGGCACTTGAATGAATGGCGTGCCACGCTGCTCGTCAGGGAAACGGCGTGCTTATCCGCGGAGGACCGGTGTGCGGTGGATGAGGAGCTCGCCGCCGATGCCGGAACCTTTGATGGGAAGGGAGACAAGGCGATCGTTGCGGCGGCCAAGGCTGCTGCGTATCGGAGGGATCCGCGCTCGGTGGTCGGCCGTGCCAGCCGTGCCGCGAGTGAACGGACCGTGAGTCTGCGTCCGGCGCCGGACACCATGACCTACCTGACCGCGCTGCTTCCGGTCGCCCAAGGGGTGGCGGTCTACGCCGCGCTGACTCGGGCCGCTGATTCGGCCCGTTCCGCAGGGGATCCAGGTCGGTCCAGCGGGGACGGCCGGGGTCGTGGTCAACTGATGGCCGACACCCTGGTGGAGCGCGTCACCGGCACCCCGGGCGGGATTTCAGGCATCAACCTGAACCTTGTCATGACCGACCGCACTCTCTTCCAAGGCGACAGCGAACCAGCCCGGCTTCAGGGTTACGGAATCGTCCCGGCAGAATGGGCCAGAACCGTTGTTGGCGCGGAGCGGCCGGCCCAGGACCAGGAGTTCTCTGTCTGGCTTCGCCGCCTGTATACCGCGCCGTCCACGGGAGAGCTACTTGGCACAGACTCCAGAGCCCGGTTCTTTAGCGGTCGGCTACGGCGCTTCATCGAAACCCGCGACGATACCTGCCGGACGCCGTATTGCGATGCGCCCATCCGACACATCGACCACGTGGTTCCGTGGCGCTTCGGAGGGCAAACAAACCTCGCCAACGGCGCAGGACTCTGCGAAGCATGCAACCACACCAAAGAACACCCCGGCTGGGCCATCCGAGCCGTACATGCCGACGTGCACACGTTGGAAGTCACCACGCCCACCGGGCACACGTACCAATCAAAGGCCCCACCCCTGCCGGGACATCTCCCGTTCAGAACGTAGAGATTCCGCTATTCCTCCGTGAAATCTCCGGCATCCCTGCGGAAGGTCCCCAGGACGCGGATGAGGTGATCGACGTCGTCGTCGCCAAAACCGGACTGGCCGAAAACCTCGGCGTTGAGCGCCGCGGTGGCCTTCTTGGCGAGCGTGCGGCCCTCTGCGGTGAGCTCGATCAGGGTGGTGCGCCCGTCTGTTGGATGCGGTGACCGCACAACCAAAGCTGCCTTTTCCAAGCGGTCGACGGCGTTGGTCACCGAGGTGGGATGCACCTGCAGGAGGGCGCTCGCTTTGTTCATGGGCAGCGCGCCGCTGCGGGCAAAACTCAGCAGCGCAAGCAGTTCGTAGCGTGCAAAAGTCAGCCCGAAAGGCTTGAGGACCGTCTCAATGCGCGCCAGGAGGATCTGTTGGGTGCGCATGATGGCAGTGATCGCAGCCATGGGCGCGGCAACATTGCCCCAGCCATGCCGTTCCCAGTTGCGCTGGGCGTCGGCAATGGGGTCTCGGGGGAGTGGGGTGCCCATGGGTCTCCTTGCTGTGTCCGGGTGGCTAGTCTTTCAGATTCGGGAACTCTTCCTCGGTGTATTCAACGCCCAGCCCGGCTGGCAACGGCCCATCGCCATGCCGGGAAACCTCGGTTCCCCGAAGCTCCACCCGCCTGATCTTGCCGGAAATGGTCTTGGGCAATTCACCGAACTCGATCCGCCGGATCCGTTTGAACGGCGCCAGGTGTTCACGGCAATATTTCAGGATGTCCTCCGCCACGGCGGGCCCGGCGTCATAGCCCGCAGCCAACACGACGAACGCTTTGGGAACGGACAGCTTCACCGGATCGGGAGAAGGGACCACCGCTGCTTCGGCCACCGCCGGATGCTCAATCAGGACGCTTTCCAGCTCGAACGGGGACAGCCTGTAGTCCGATGACTTGAACACGTCATCGTCCCGGCCCACGTACGTAATGACACCCTTGGAGTCCCGGCTGGCCATGTCCCCAGTGTGGTAGTAGCCATCACGGAAGGCCTCGGCCGTCTTCGCTTCATCGCCGAAGTAGCTTTTCATGAGCCCCACGGGCCGTGGGTCCAAGCGCAAGCAGAGTTCGCCGTCGTTGGCTTCCTTTCCTGTGTTCGGGTCCACCAGCACAACGTCGTAACCAGGCAGCGGACGCCCCATGGAACCGATCTTCACCGGCTGCTCCGGGGTGTTGGCGATTTGCACGGTGGTCTCGGTTTGGCCGAAGCCATCGCGGATGGTGACGCCCCAGGATTTTTCCACCTGGCCGATCACTTCGGCGTTCAACGGTTCGCCGGCAGAGACCACCTTCCGCGGCGGCGTGGTGAGCTGGGTGAGGTCGGCCTGGATCAGCATTCGCCACACTGTGGGAGGGGCGCAGAAACTGGTGACGCCTTCCTTGCCCATCTGGTTCATGAGGGCAGCTGCGTCGAAGCGTTCGTAGTTGTAAATGAAGACGCAGGCCTCGGCAATCCAGGGGGTGAACACATTGGACCAGGCGTGCTTCGCCCAGCCCGGGGAGGCGACGTTCAGGTGCACGTCGCCGGGCTCCAAGCCGATCCAGTACATGGTGGACAAATGGCCCACGGGGTAGGAAGTGTGGGTGTGCTCCACGAGCTTGGCGCGGGAGGTGGTTCCGGACGTGAAGTACAGCAGGAGTGTGTCGTCCGCTTTGGTGGGGGCGTCCGGCGTAAAGTCCGTGCTGGCGTCGTACGAGTCCGCGTACTGCAGTGCCTCTGCATTGGTGGGTTCCGCGCCGACCTCCAGCAAGGTGTAGGAGCCGTCGACGGCGGCGAACTTGCCGATGTTGGCGCTGCCCACTGCCACCCAATGGGCACCGCCGCGTTCCACGCGGTCCTGGAGGTCGCGGGCACCCATGAGGGTGGTGGTGGGAATCATGACGATTCCCAACTTGATGCCCGCCAGCATCAGTTCCCACAGCTCAACCTGGTTCCCCAGCATGATGATCATGTGGTCCCCGCGCTTCACGCCTTGGCCTCTTAGCCAGGTGGCCAGCTGTGAGGACCTCACTGAGAGTTCCTTGAAGGTGCGTCGGGTGGAGGTGCCGTCCTGTTCAACAATCACCAGCGCCGGCTTGTTGGCTGTGGCGTCATCGGCGGCCAGCTGATCGAACCAGTCCAGCGCGAAGTTGAACTCCTCAAAGCGGGGCCATTGGAATTCCGCGTGCGCCTGCCGGTAATCGTTGCGCAGTTCCAGCAGCCGGTTGCGGGCTGCACGGAAGTCGTCTGTGACTGTCATAGTCCGCCTTTCGCCGTCCGGAATGTTACACCCGGACTCACTCCTAGTGATCCACATCACCTTGCAATATACTAGGACATCCAAGGGTTTGGAAGCGCGGGCGCGGGACATGACGGGCCTGTATGGCACATGACGAAGGGGTCCAATGCTCGACAACCAAGCTGCCGGTACCGCCACAAGCGGAATGGCACCAGAGAAAGTCCAGCCTCCTTATCCGGAAGTGGACTTGATGCACGTGGTGGACCTGCTGCCGGCGGGGGAACGGTCGCGGTATCTGGAAGTCCGGGAGTTCCTGCAAGCCTCCACCAGGGTCCAGAGCATTGATTTTTGGAACCGCGAGGAATTCCCCTTCGACTTGCTGGCCGACATGGCGAAGTACGGGCTGGGTGCACTCCAGACGGACGGGTCCTCCCAACTGTTCAAAGGCCTCATGTACACCGAGGTTGCCCGCGCGGACGTGTCCCTTTCCGCGCTGGTGGGTATCCACAACGAGCTCATTGTGGGCATGATCCACCATTTGGGCTCGGAGGAGCAGAAACGCCGCTGGCTGCCCGGCCTTGAAGCCCTCACCCAGCTGGGGGCTTTCGCCCTCACGGAACCCGACCACGGATCGGACATCGCCGGAGGATTGTCGACGACGGCGCGGCGCGACGGCGGTGAATGGGTCATCAGCGGTGCCAAGCGCTGGATCGGGGCCGGGACCATCGCCGACTTCGCCTTGGTGTGGGCCCGCGACGTCGAGGATGACCAGATTAAAGGCTTCATTGTGGAGACAGACCGCCCGGGGTACAAGGCCACCAAAATCTCCAACAAGATAGGGTTGCGCATTATGCAGAATGCGGACATCGTGTTGGACGAGGTCCGCATTCCGGTTGAGAACCTGCTGCCCGGAGCCACAAGGTTTTCCCGCGCCAACGAGCTCTTGCGTGATTCGCGGGCTTGGGTTGGGTGGCAGGCAGCCGGCATTCAACTGGCTGCGTTTGATATTGCCCGTTCCTACGCCTTGGAACGCCAACAATTCGGCAAGGAACTGGCCCGATTCCAGCTGGTGCAACAACAGCTCGCAGATATCCTGGGCAACGCCAATGCGTCACTGTCCATGATGGTGGAGCTCGCCCGGATCCAGCAGGCCGGTAAGTTGGAAATGGTCCAGGCGGCCATGTGCAAGGCCACCACTACCCGGCTCGCGCGATCGTCCGTGGCGATGGGCCGTTCCCTGCTGGGCGGGAACGGGATCACCACGGACTATGAGATGGGCAAGCTCTTTGGGGATGCCGAAATCCTCTACACGTACGAGGGCAGCTACGAGATCAACTCGATGATCGTGGCCCGGGCTGTGACGGGGAAGTCCGCGTTCGTTTAGTTCCAGGTTCTTAGGAGGCAGGCAACGGCTTGGGCTGGGCCCCGTCGCCTTGGCGGGTCCCCTTGTCTTGGTTTGTTCCGGAGTCCGGCCCACCATGATCGTCAGGGAGTCGACGGAACTCCCGCAATTGCCGGCTCGACAAGCAGATGAGGGCGCCCACAACGAATCCGCAGCTTCCTGCGATCACCGACACTTGGGTTCCGGCCAACGCGGCCACAGCTCCACCTGCCAGAGCGCCAATGGGATCCACGCCCCACGAGACGAACCGTGCTGTCCCCGCGATCTTGGACAGATGGCGCTCCGGGAACAGGGCCTGCCGCATGGAGCGTCCGATGATCATGTTGACCACAATGCACAGTTCGAAAACTGCGAAGACAATGGTGGTGATGATGGCGGCGCCGATCCCATGGGCCGTGGCGGTAAGCGGCAAGCACAGCCCTGCTACGGCAATGACGGAGAAGGAAACGGTCAGGACCTGACCCAGATGGGCCCGCTGGGTCAGGCGGTCAGTCACGGCGGAGCCAAGAATGCCAACCACCGCCGGGATAACAAAGACCAGTCCCAGCAGTGCCGGGTTCATGCCCAGCACAGTGAGCGCATAAACAGCAAAGACCGCAAGGATCCAGGAGTCGAAAAAGTTATAGGCCGTAGCGGCAAGCAGGACCACACGCTGGGGGGTCTGTTTCCACAGCAGGCTGAATCCGAGCCGGATGTCATGCAGATGCCGTCGGAGGACTCCGTGCTCCGGTTCGACGGTTTCCGCTTGCTCGGCTGACGCCCTGTCCAAGGGAAGCCGGATGAGCATCAGTGAACTGAAGACATAGCTGAGCGCATTGGCGGCCACAATGAACGGGGCACCAAGAACTGTGATGATAATGCCGGCAACAGCAGCCCCTCCGGACTCTGTGACCGACAATCCGCCTTCGATCCAGGAGTTTGCCCTGATCAACAAAGGCCGGGGAACAACGGATGGCACAGCAGCGGCCATTGAGCTTTCATAAAGCAGGGTCAGTACACCTACCAGGAACAGTGCTATGGCCAACAGTTGCCAGTTCAAAGACCCGGCCAACATCAAAGCCAGGAGCGCGGCAAACACCACAAAACGGCCGGCGTTGCAGAGATGCAGGAGCACCCGGCGGCGGGAGCGGTCGGCGATCACTCCGGCGGACAAGGAAATAAACAGCGGAGCAGACAACCCGGCCGCCACCACCCAGCTCACTTGCGCGGCGTCGAGCTTCAGGAAAGTCACCCCAATCACCGGGACTGCGAAGGCCATCATGGCCGAGCCTGCATTTGAAACAAAGTCACCCACCCAGAGCCTGTAGAAACCGGTCCTGGCCAAGCCAGGCGTCCGGGAGGTGCCGCTGGAGGCATCGCTTGTTTGAGTTGCTTCGGGCAAGGGTTTACTCCTGGGTGCTGTGTGTTGTGATGGTGTCCGGGCGGTGTTTCCTGAGAACGTAACCGCCCATCAAGGTGCTGGTGGTACTTGCTGCCAGTTGCTCATCGGTGAGTCCGCCCAAGGTCCGGGCGAACCACCCCGCCACCTCTTCAACCTGGTCTTTGGAAGCAGGGGATCCCATGACCAACTTATAGTCCGCGTACTCCGTCACCAGCGTCCTGAGCGCATCGGTACGGAGGGAGCCGGTCAGTTGCTCCGGCAGGGCGTTGGTCAGTGGTTCGTGGCGCTGGTATCCCAAGGATGAATGCATGTCCGTGTGGCGGCTCATGACGGACCGGGTGTAGATGAGATCCCGGGGAGACCACTTGGCATCCGTCACCCGGCGCGCCAAGCCGATGCCCCGGTACACAGGATGGACAACCAACCGTTGTCCCAACGTCAAAGCCAGGTTAATTCGAGCAAACTCAGGAACTGCGGCCGCCCAGGTGCGGGGATAAGGAGCGCAGTACAAGCGCGCTGCAATGGGTTCGCCGTCCAAGGTGGCAGCGACGATGCTGACCTCCCGCTGCTCCGGATTGAAGTCAAGGTGGGGGTAGTAATGGAAGCGCTGAAGGCGCGTGAAGTCATCAAAGGTGCCGTGTCCGACGTCGATCTTCTCACCCACCGCCCACGGCGCATGGCCGCTGTATTCCTGGACCAAGGGAGTGTCGTTGGCCCGGACGCGGATGGTGCGATCCGGTGCCAAAGCGTCCTCCAGATCGCCGTGAGCGGTGGCGACCAAGAGGTCTATGCCCTGGCGGCGACAAATACGCTGCAGGTTGTGGGCAACCACGGACGCGGCAGCCCGGTCCACTGTTGAAAGGAACTCGTCCACCAGGATTCGCCGTGCACCGCTGGCCACTGCAAACGCCAACCGGGCACGGAAATGCTGACCATCCGAAAGCCATGAAGCGGGCCTGATCACCACCTGCGCATCTCCCAGTCCAAAGCGGGCGAGGAGCGCGATGCGCTCGCCCAAGCTCCCTTGGATCTGATCGATCAACGGCACACTCGGATCAAGCCCGGGCAGGAGACTCCATGATGGTTCGTCCTGGAGCACCCGCTTGAGGATGGACGACTTGCCGCAGCCGCTGGGGCCAGTTACCAGCGTGATTCCAGTGGTTTTCTCCAAAGCTGTTGCGGGAGGGCCATCCCAAACATAATGCGGTCCCTCGAAGAAGGCTCCGATAACTGCGGGAACCAGGGATTCGCCGGCCGCTACCGTCCGCTGCGCGGCGCTCATTCGCCGGCAGCTTTACGGAGAAGTTCCAGATTCCCAGCAGCATATTCCTCATAGCTTGATTCGGCGCCGCTGATATGGCCGATGCTGACGCTGGAGAGGACAATCTGCTCGCCTGTGGTCAACTTGAGCTCCGCTTCCATGTCCGGCACATGGATGGCGTTCGAAGGTACTGCACCCAGGCTCTTGTCCGCGGCAGCAAGCAGCACATTCTGGGACATATGCCCGGCCTGCAGCAGGAGGGCATTGAAGCCTGACGCGGCGCTGTACTTCCACGCGGTGCGTTCAGCCGCACCCACAAAAACGATGATGGCCGCAGCAGTCTTTGCCCACCGTTGGTTCCCCAACAAAACCATGGGGTCTGCCCTGACTTCCCCGGACACTACCTCCAAAGCGTTGGCGGCGGGACGGTAGCGATAAACGCCCGTATCAAGGCCCCGGACATTCCGCGAGATAACGTAGCAGTCCGCGCCGTTCAGCCCGCCCGCGCTCGGGGCATAGGTGAGGGGCAGCGGGGGACGCTGGGGTGCATGCCGATACCCCTGTATGCCGGCCGCAGCCCACAAGAGGCTGCCCAAGTGGTCCAAGCTGACGGGGTCGCTGGTGAAGTCACGCCTGCTCCGCCGCCGTTCAAGTACTGATTTAAGCTCAGTCGACAGTGATTCGGGTGGTAGGTCCACGGCAGGAGCGCCCTCAGGGACGCCCGGGGCCAAGTCATCATCGGCATGAGTGCGGAGTGCGCGGCCGAACTCCAAAGCCTCGGTCCGGTCGTCGCTGAAGCGAAGGCTGCGGGTCACCAGGTGGTGATCGGCCGTTGTTTCCCCAAAGGGCCAAGAGGCCTGGAACGTCGATTCAGCCTGCGCCGCCGGTGAGCCTTCTTCCAGGAGGAACCCCTCACTGATCAAGGCTGCCAGGATATCGGCCGCGCGGGCTTCGTCCCCCAAACCGTCGTGAAGCAGGCGGCTGATGTGTTCACGCTCGGTCCACTCGGCGCATTGCCGCAGCAGCGTCCACAGGGGCGGCGGGATTCGCCGTACCGCTCCCACGGATGGGTTGGCGCCCACCACACTCCCGTCGCGAAACCTGAAGCTTAGCCGCTGAGCGGTCCTTACCCGTTCTTTCAGCATGCTGCTCCCCACTGAATTTGATCCCAATCAATTTCCGCCCTGGAATTGACCACTGGTCCTTTGACTCTGATTCGATCTCCGCACACCAGAGTTGAACGCGCCTGTAAAAGCGCTGCAAATCCCGATCCGGTGCCGTACACGGGATCGATAATCTCCAACTGAACTCCGAAGGCCGGGACTTCGCCGCGAAGATAGTCCTCATAACTCACCGCGCGCAATTGGCAATCCACGCCAATTGGTTCCAGTTGCTCCAGCAGTGCTTCTGCGACATTCCTGTTCGGATGGAAGTCCGTGTACTGCACAACAAGGCGCTTTTGGGTAAAAACTCCGGGTTTCCGTGGTTTGCGCCCCAAATTGGTTATATGTCCTGCGGCTGTTAGATAAGTTCCGCCGGTAACGGCAGCCAGCTTGTCGCAGTTCACGTTTGCTGCGATTGTTCCTGCAATAGCCGACCCCGGAGAACCGCGCAGCCCCATTACCAGATCAACGGTTGAGTTGGGACCTTCGTAGCGCGTATCCAAGCACCCACCCAAAACGCGGGTCAGATCGAGTGCGCCTTTCTTGAAGAGGTCCATGCCCTCGGACACTGAACCGGTTGCCACCAGGGCGATCTCGTTGATGTCCCCTTCGGCTGCCCCGGATGCCCGCCGCCGCAGGCGAACTGTCCTGCCGCCGTCGTCAATTGCCGCAATGGCGAATGGCCCGCTGGTATGGCGCTCGGGCGTGTCGCGGATGCACGGGGTCAGTGAGAAAGCTGACGTAGCCAGAAACTTTGCGACCGTCCGCGCTCTCTGCCCGGCAGCGATCCGTATCCCGGCGTTCGATTCTTCCAGGATCCGTATGTCCGGCGCAGCAGTGAGGGCCAGCCCACGCCTCAAGCAGCGGGCAAGTTCCATGGGCGTAACAGGCCGGCCATCCGTCCACGAAGCACTTTCTGCTACCCCGAGCATGAATACCCCGCTGTCCACCTCATGCAGGTGCGCGGCCTGGGGATCGGCCGTTCCTTCGGACCGCAGCTTGAAAGGACGTGCATGCATGGCGGAGGTGGTGAAGGACCACGAGTGGTCAAGACGAGGGGGGGAAGGTGACCCGTTTCAGGGGAAGCTCGGCTTCGGCTCTCAGGATCATGCGTGCCCACAATCGGGTGCCGGAGTGCTTTTGACGTCCAGCGAACCAAACTCCAAGGTCATGCGTGCAGGCTGCCGGACCAGCGTGGGATCCACCACCCACTCAAGGATACGTTGGGCCATGAGGGCACCGATCAGCGTGTTGGTGACACCGTGGGACCACGGGGTAACACCATTGCCGGCCGCGGTTTCGGGATACCAGCACGCCAAGCATGGGCGGTGTTCCGGGATGAACAACGGTCCTACGTGACCGAATTCGACTCCCACCGCACCGGTCATCACCGGCTTTCCCTGACGCAGGGCGGCGTCGACAACCAAACGTTCAGCGCCTGCAGGAGTATCTATGCAGGACGCCACCACGGTCACATCGGGGTGGTCAAGGAGCAACTGTGCCACATCGTCACCGCTGGTAATGAGTTGCTCGATCGTCGTGACGGCAGGATTGCCCGCGCGCTCCTCTATCCAGGTTGCCGTCCGTTCGAGCTTGCTGGCACCGACCTCGGAAGACCGCCACAGGAATTGCCGGTTGAAGTTGGAGAGCTCAACTTTGTCGTGATCGAGGAGCACGAAGTCGCGTACACCGGCGGCTACCAAGTGCTGGATCACTACCGTGCCTGTGCCGCCCACTCCGAGTACCAGAACGCGCTGATTGCTGATGCGTTGCTGCGCCCGTTGGGGGTCATTGCAAAGAGTTGCCAGGTAGCCCTGGGAGCGGCTTAGGCGAGCGTCGGTAGACAGTTCCGGATGGTGCTCAACAATAAGACCCCTCACCAGGAATTCGTGCAGCAGGCGTCGAACCTCCGGCTGGGCTTCCCCTGGCGCTGCCATTGCTGAAAGCAGGCCTTGAGGAGTGATATTGAACTTGGCAAGCGAAACCGTACGGCGCGCGCGCTCATCGTCAATGGTGAGGGTACTGCCGTCGAAGCTGACGGCCTTGGCAGGATGAAATCGATACTGGAACATAGAATGCGGCGGGCGCCGAAAGGCACCCGCCGCTCCCTGTGATTTGATCAGCAGCGTCGCATCACAAATTCGCTGGGATCAAAGTTGGTGGTCGTCTCGAAGAACTCGTCGAACTCGATGCCCTTGAGGCCGTCTTCGAGGGCTTCGAGGGCCCCGGTCTCAATGCTTGTATCAGACTTCTGCATATCATGCTCCCGTTCGTTAATCGGACGGAAATGCTTTCTGCATCCCCCGCAACCGAGCCTAGGGGATTGATGTGCAGTAAATCCAGACCTTGGAGACTAAAATTTTTAAGGTTTTGAAATCATGTTGTCAACTCTGTCAATAAAGTGCTTTTTCCGCTTAATTTGATTGAGCCGATGCATTCTTCCACATTTTCCGATAGCGGCAAAGTCAAGTCCACCCGGTCCGTTCCGTGACGCTCAGAGGTTCCCCTCCGCGTAGATCCGCAACGCATCGCGGACAAATGTTGCCCCTGTTTCGCCACCGTAATTGGCTGCAAACCGCGGATCCTCCACATACATCCTGCCCAGCCCGATCACGTAACCTTTCGCGTCCCCGCCAGGTGCCGCCGTCGGGGTTCCCGGAACGCCGCGCAGCCACTCCACGTGGCGCTTTGCCAATGCCTGGGCTTGAGCACTGTCGGGTACAACGCCGGATTCCGCTGCCGCCATCCAGTCCGTGCCCAAATTCCGGACGCGGTCCTTCCAATGCTGCTTTTCGTCGGGACTCATGCCCCGCCACCAGGCATCGCCTGAGGCGTAGGCTTCCTTGCCCCAGCGGTCCTCCACCTCGTCCTTGTATTGCGTGTGGTCGAAGCCGTCAAACATGGTGTGTGCCATGAACGTGCCATCCCCTTTCAAAGTGTCGATTGTGTGCTGAACGGAGGCGATCTGCCGTGAGATCCGGTCCTGCTCCTGGGTGAGCCAGTTGAGGTGGCCACTCAGGGCCACCGCAGTGTCGGTCTCACGGTGGAGAATATCCGCGATGTCCGGCAGGCCCAGGCCCAGTTCTCTGAGCAAGAGGATCCGCTGCAGCTGCACCAAGGCCGGACCGTCATAAAAGCGGTAGCCGTTATGGCCGGTCCGGCTCGGCGTGAGCAGCCCGATGCTGTCATAGTGGCGCAGCGTGCGGCTGGTGGTTCCAGCGATCCTGGCGATTTCCTGGATTGACCAGTCCATTCGTCTCCCCGTTCTGTGCTTGTTCTTCGACAGTAAAGGTTGACGTTACGTCAAGGTCAAGGGCCTGTTTTTCACCATTAATCGGCGAGGATCAGGTACAGGGCCCGGCGGGTTTCGTCCAGCTTTTCCATGGCGGCCTGGCGTTGCTCATCGGTGGCCGCTGTCCGGAACTGGTGGATGACTCCCATGAGCTTGCCCACGCTTTGGTGGAAGGCTGCGCCGGTGCCATCAGCCTCCTGGTTCCAGGCGCTGGCGAGTTCTTCTTCGTGCTCGGCGATGTACGCCTTGCCGTCCTCGGTGAGGGTGAACTCGGTGCGGCGGCCTTCGCCCACAGCAACAATGAGTTCTTCATCCACCAGCTGCTGCAGCGTGGGGTACACGGATCCGGGGCTGGGGCGCCAGGCTCCGGAGGTCTTCTCGGCGATGGTTTTGATCAGGCCATAACCGTTGGAGGGTGACTCCGCCAGAAGCGACAGGATTGCCGCGCGGACATCGCCCCTGTTGGCGCGCCGTGAACCGCCGGGACCGAAGCCCCTGGGTCCGAAGCCTGGACCAAATCCCGGTCCGAATCCGCCGGGACCGAAGCCCGGGCCGAAGCCGCCGCCACCGTGGCCGCCCGGTCCGCGCCGGCCCTTGCCACGGTTGAATCGTCCCCGCCCTTGTCCGTGGCCGGGGTGGCCATGGTGCTCGTGTTCGGGGAAGGTGTTGTCGTTTTCGTTGATGCCTTTCATGGCAGCATCGTCCTTTCGGTTGGTGTTCACCGATTGGGTATCGGCGATAGTTAACGATATATCGGTAACTATCGACACGTCAAGGGGTTCATGAAAACGGGGCGGGATGTGAGAGAGGGACGCCCGGAACGGGGCGGGATGTGAGAGAGGGACGCCCGAAACGGGGCGGGATGTGAGAGAGGGACGCCGGGAACGGGGCGGGATGTGAGAGAGGGACGTTAAAGGGCGACGGCGGGTGCTGGCTTCCGTGGGGAAGCCGGCACCCGCCGCCGTGGGTTGCTGCTGTAGGCCGAAGGTTACTTCCACCAGGTATCGAAGATGGTCACCGGAACGGTGCGCTTGTGGCGGGTGCGCAGGTACTTCTGCTCCAGGTTCGCCGCGACATCCCCAGGAACGTCCCGGCCCTCCAGGTAATCGTCAATCTGGTCGTAAGTGATGCCGAGCTCGTCCTCGTCGGTGCGGCCCGGCTTGTCGTCCAGGAGGTCTGCTGTGGGGACCTTCTTCCACAACCGCTCAGGGGCGCCCAGCTCGGCAAGGACCTGGCGGTTCTGGCGCTTGTTGAGGCCGAAGAGGGGGAGGATGTCCGCGCCGCCGTCGCCGAACTTTGTGAAGAATCCCGTGACGGATTCGGCGCCGTGATCGGTACCGATCACCAGGTAGTTGTGCTCACCGGCCAGTGCGTACTGGGCGATCATGCGGGCACGGGCCTTGGTGTTGCCTTTGTGGAAGTCGGAGATTTCCTCGCCAGTGGTCTTCTGGAACTCGTCCTCGAAACCGTCCACGGCCGCGGCGATGTTGAAGGTCCATTCGGTTTTGGCGTTGATGAAGTCCAGGGCAGCCTGGGCATCGTCCTCATCATGCTGTACGCCGTAGGGGAGCCGCACGGCTACAAAGTTGACGTCGACGCCGTCGGCCGTCAGTTCCTCCACGGCCAGCTGGGCCAAGCGGCCTGCCAGGGTTGAATCGAGTCCACCGGAAATGCCCAGGACAAAACCCTTGGTTCCCGTGGCTTTCAGGTAGTCCTTCAGGAAGTCCACCCGCTTGCGGATCTCCTCCGCAGGATTGATCCGGGGCTGGACGCCCATTTCCTCAATGATTGTGGCCTGGAGTTCGCGCATGGGTTCAACACTAGTCAGCGCAGTTGTGAACGCTCAACCATTTCGCCGCCCAAGTTGCCCCTGTTACAGGTTTGGGCACGGTAACCTGTTTGGGCGCGGTTACCTACTTGGGCGCGGAACCGGTGGAGCCGCGCACGGTGAGGTGGGTGGGCATCACCGACCGGTTGCGGTTCCCGCCGCCGGCCAAGGGGTTCAGCTGCGCCAGCAGCATGGAAACGGCCACCCGCCCGGCCTGTTCGATGGGTGAGCTCATGGTGGTCAGCGGGGGATTGCAGAAGTCGGCACCGAAAATATCGTCGCAGCCCACAATGCTCATGTCCTCGGGTACCCGGAGTCCGCGCTCGCGCAGCCGCTGCAGCATGCCGATGGCAATGAGGTCGTTGAACACGATGCACGCCGTCACACCGCTGTGGACGGCGGCGTCGGCGGCAGCTGCCCCGGACTGGGTTTTAGGGGCAAAGGGGCCCAGTACGCGGACGTCGATGCCGCGCGTTTCGGCCGCCGCGGACAGCGCCTCCCAGCGGCGTGCGCTGGATTGCGAGACGGCCGGGCCGGAAACGTACGCCACCGAGGTGTGACCCAGTGAGATGAGGTGGTCCAACGCCTGAGGCATGGCGGACGGGGTATCGATGATCACCGCCGGCACGCCGTCAACGTCGCGGTTCACCGTGACCATGGGCATCTTGGCGCCGGCGCTGACCAGTGCCTCGTCATTCAGGCGGGAGGCGGCAACAATGACGCCGTCCGCGCTCTTGCGCAGTTGTTCAAGGGTGCTGGCCTCCACCTCATCCGATTCCTCCGTATCCACCAGGAGTTGCGTGTAACCGGCGGCCTTCAGTTGCAGCTGGGTTCCCCTGATGAGGTCGAAGTAGAACGGGTTGGTGATGTCAGGCACCAGGACGCCCACGGCGCCGGTCTTGCCGGAACTCAGTGCTTTGGCCTGTGAGTTGGGCGTGTAGTTGAGTTCGACGGCGGCAGCCTGGATCCGCTCGCGGGTGCGGATATTGACCCGCTCGGGATTGGCGAGGGCCCGGGAAACGGTGGACGCTGCGACACCGCACAATGCTGCGATGTCATGGATGGTGGCCGGGCGGCCTGCAGCCACGGGTTGCGTCACCATGGGGCGTTCCTCTCTGAACGTGGAGCGATCGGGTTGTGACCACTGCCACACCGTTGACCAAGAGTGCCACACTTTGGCAGTTATTGGCAATCGGTTGTCAATGCCGTGCCAAACTGGCTAAACTCGGGGACAAAGAAGCTCCTGTGAACTGCATCACCGCCCTCGGAGAGTGCCACAGGGCAACCTAGGAGATGACGTGACCCACCCCAGCGCCGTGTGGAACCTTTCAGGTTTTGGCGACGAAGTTGACCCCGATCCCGCCGTCCAAGCCGCCGTGCTCCTGGCGTTGGGAGCCAGCCATATTGAAGTCCGCAGCGCGTGGGGCACCAATGTCTCGGAGCTCGCGCCGGAAGATGTTGTACGGCTGAAGGGCATCCTGGATGACAAGGGCCTGAAGGTATCCGCAGTAGCCAGCCCCATTGGCAAGGTGGATGTCTCGCTCCCTGTTGAGCACGAGGTCACCAGGCTCCGGCAGATCATTTCCGTAGCCAAGGGGCTGGGCGCCAAGTACGTCCGGATCTTCTCCTTCTACCGCGCCGAGGGCCAAAGCCAGGATGAGATCCGGGACGCCGTCATGGAGCGGATGGAAGCGTTGGCCAAAGAAGCTGCCGGCCAGGACATTGTGCTGCTTCATGAGAATGAAAAGGGCATCTACGGAGACACCCCGGAACGGGTCCTGGACATCATGGAGTCGGTCAAGTCGCCGGCGCTGAAAGTCGCGTGGGACAACGCCAACTTTGTCCAGGTGGGCGTCAAGCCGTACACGGAAGGCTACGCGCTCCTCCGCCCGTACCTGGAATACCTTCAGGTCAAGGATGCCATTGCCACCACGGGAGAGGTAGTGCCCTCCGGTGAGGGGGATGGCGAGCTCGAAGAGACCATCGCCGCACTGGCTGCCGACGGCTACACGGGCTTCGCCTCGCTGGAGCCGCACCTTGCCAGTGCCCATGAGCTGGGCGGCTACTCGGGTCCGGTTGCTTTTGGCGTGGCGGCGCGCGCGTTCGCTGGGTTGGCAACAAAGAGCGGCGTCACTCTTTCCTGACCCCATGAACCACCCTGCATGAACCACCCAGTATCACCCCAGCATCATCCTTCGAAGGAGCAGGAAATGCCTACAGCGGCAGTCATTGGTTGCGGAGATATCTCAACCGTCCATTTCGAGGCCCTGGCCGCCACCCCTGATGTGCAGCTGGTGGCTGTCTGCGACACGGATCCGGACAGGCTGGCCGCAGCGTCGGCCAGCCACAACGTGGCCGGGTACGCCGATTACCTTGAGATGCTGGAGGAGGCGCGTCCCGACGTCGTCCATGTCTGCACGCCGCACCATCTCCACGCGTCCATTGCGGCCGACTGCCTTGAGCGTGGTGTGAACGTGATCGTGGAGAAGCCCCTGGCCCACACCTTGGAGGAGGGGCGCCGGCTGATCGACGTGGCCGGGAGGAGTACGGCGAAAATCGCCGTCTGCTTCCAGAATCGATACAACGCGACGTCCAGGGCCATGCGTGAATTGCTCGACGACGGCGGGTTGGGCCAGGTGCTGGGCGCCTCGGCCACCGTGATGTGGCACCGGAATGCCGGCTACTACCGGAGCCGGCCGTGGCGCGGCACCTGGGCTGAAGGCGGCGGCGGGCTCATGATGAACCAGGCGATCCACACCGTGGACCTGCTGCAGTGGCTGGTGGGTGACGTTGCCAAGGTTGAAGGGCACGCCTCCACGCGCTCCCTGGGTGGTGTGATCGAGGTGGAGGACACTGCCGAGTTCGCTGCGGAGCATGTCAATGGGGCCCGCAGCGTGTTCTACGCGACCCTGGCCAATGCCAGCAATGCTCCCGTCACCTTGGAGATCGTCACAGAAAAGGCGACGCTCAGCTTGCGGGGGGACCTGACGGTCACCTATGCCGATGGCACGGTCGCCGTGACTGAGGAGCGTGTGGCGGAATCCGGCGGCAGGTCCTATTGGGGTGTCTCGCACGAGCTGCTCATCAAGGATTTTTACGCCACCTTGGACCAGCCCGGACCCTTCTGGATCAATCCCGCGGAGGCCGGGAAGTCCCTTGCCATCATCAAGGAAATCTACGCCCAGAGCTACCCGGAGATACCCGCAACGGTGGCATGATCCGCCGCGCAAAAGCACGCCGGGCTGCAACTTGGCAACAAATGCAGAAACTTTTGACAATCGGTTGCCAAACCAACCATTAGTCCGTACTGTAAATCCCACACCCCGAATATGTGGTGCAGACCACACCCCCTCGCACTGATCGCACTCCGTTCGCATCAGGCAAGATCCAGTAGGAGCCGACAATGAAGTTAGGTCCCAAGGCGGCAGCAGCCGCTCTTGTACTCAGCGCCTCCCTGGCGCTCACCGCATGCGGTGGCGGCGCCGCCGGAACCGGTGGTTCCAACGCAAGCGGCGGAACCACCGTCACGGCCCTGACCCTGGGCACGCTCCGGGACCTCACCTCGTGGGATCCCGCACAGGCCCACGTCGGCCACGCACTTCAGCCGTACCAGGCCGCCTATGATTCGCTGATCCTCCGCGAACCCGACGGCAAGCTCAGCCCCATGCTGGCAACGGCGTGGAAGTACAACGACACCAACACCAAGCTCACGGTGGACCTCCGCACGGACGTCACTTTCAGCGATGGCGCCAAGTTCGACGCCACGGCAGCCAAGGCCAACCTGGATCACTTCAAGAAGGCCAACGGACCGCAGATGGCCCAGCTCAGCTCGGTCTCCGACATTGCCGTGGTGGATGCCGACACCATCGACATCAATCTCAGCTCCCCGGAGCCGGCCCTTGAATTCTTCCTTAGCCAGGCAGCGGGCCTCATGGGCAGCCCTGCTGCGCTGGGCACGGACGCCATCAAGACCGTCCCCGTCGGTTCCGGCCCCTACGTGATGGACAAGGCCGCCTCCGTCAAGGACTCGCAGACGGTGTTCACGGCGCGCGAGGGGTACTGGAACAAGGACCTGCAGAAGTACAAGAAGCTGACGCTGAAGGTACTCCTTGATCCCACAGCCCGCACCAACGCCCTGGTCTCCGGCCAGATCGACGCCACCCTGCTGGATCCCAAGAACGGCAAGCAGGCCGAAGGCGCCAAAATGAAGCTCGAAACCAACCAGGTTGACTGGTCCGGACTCCTGCTCCTGGACCGCGACGGGGCAAAGAATCCAGCCCTGGCCAACGTCAAGGTCCGCCAGGCCATTAACTACGCGTTCGATCGCAAGACCATCCTGGACCAGGTCATGCTGGGCCAGGGAACCCCCACCTCGCAGCCGTTCGGCAAGGACAGCGGAGCATGGTCCGAAGAGCTGGAGAACTACTACAGCTACGATCCCGCCAAGGCCAAGGAACTCCTGAAGGAATCCGGTTTTGAGGGCAAGGTCAGCATTGATGTTCCCACCCTTCCCGGTGCGGAAACCCTGATCTCCGTGCTCAAGCAGCAGCTTGCCGATGTTGGAATCACCCTGAACCCGGGCGCCGCCATCACCAACACCTTCACCGCTGACGTTGCCGCCCAGAAGTACCCGGCCCTGTTCTACAACCTGTTCCAGGGCCAGCCCACCGTGGCAATCGACCAGATCGTCTCCACCAAGGCCCTGTACAACCCGTTCAAGACCACCAGCCCTGATCTGGAAGCCAAGATCGCAGCCGTGCGTACCGCCGGCGAGGGTGCAGGCGAGAAGGCCAAGGAAGTCAACAAGTACGTGGTGGAGCAAGCATGGTTCGCACCCCTGTTCCGCGTGAACCAGATGTACTACCACAACGACAAAGTGAAGGTCACTCCGCAGGCCCAGCAGGCGGTTCCGTCCATCTACAACTACTCGCCTGCCAAGTAGGACCCCATGATCAAGTTCATTGCGAAAAGGCTCGGCAGCGGGGTGGTGGTGCTGTTCGTGGTCTCAGTGCTCACCTTCACCCTGCTGTACACAGCCAGCGGCAGCATTGCCCAGAACATCCTGGGAGACCAGGCAACCCCTGAACAAGTGGCTATGAAAGAACACGAACTGGGGCTGGACCAGCCCCTCTTTGTCCGCTACTTCTCCTGGCTGGGCGATGCCCTGAGCGGAAACCTCGGCGCCTCATGGTTTACCTCGGAACCGGTGGCCAACTCCCTGGCCACCCGCATCCCGGTGACCATGACCATGGTTTTCGCCGCAATGATCCTGATCGCCATCTGCGCAGCACTGATCGGTGTTGCAGCAGCAGTCAAGCGCGGCTGGGTGGACCGGGTGGTCCAGATCGGCGCCATCATTGGTGACTCCATCCCGGGGTACGTGATCGGCGTGTTCCTGGTGACCATCCTGGCCATCCAGCTGGGCTTCTTCCCGGCAACCAGCACCATCTCCCCGGAGGTGGGGCCGGAAGCCTGGGTAGTCTCCATGACCCTTCCGGTCATTGCCCTGCTGATCAACGGCGTCACCGGCGGTGCGCAGCAGATCCGCAGTGCCGTGATCAAGCAACTCGAGCGGGACTACGTTCGCACGCTGCGCAGCCGCGGGATTGGAGAGCGTGAAATCCTCTTCAAGCACGTGCTGCGCAGCGCGGCCCCGGCCGGCCTCACCGTGCTGAGCCTTCAGCTGATCGGCATGCTGGGCGGTGTGGTGATCATCGAGCAGATTTTCGCCCTCCCCGGCATGGGCCCGCTGGCCGTGGCCGCAACCGGCCAGACAGACCTTCCCGTCGTCATGGGAGTCGTGATGTACACCGTGGTGGTGGTCATCGTGGTGAACCTCCTGGTGGACATCCTCAATGGTTGGCTCAACCCGAAAGTGCGTGTGTCATGAGCGATTCCGTAGATACAGCAGCCGTAGCCGTTGCGGCCTCAAAGGCAGGCCAAAGCGGCACCGTAGTCCGTTCCAGCGTCACACGCAGGCTCCTCAAGAACCCGTTGGGAATCGCTTCGCTGCTGATCCTGGCAACCATCGCCTTCCTGGCCATCTTCGCTCCCATGCTGGCACCGTTCGAAGAGAACTTCGCCAATATCTCCAAGACACTGGCCGCACCGGACTCCGTGAATATCCTGGGCACGGACAGCGCCGGCCGCGACACCTGGAGCCGCCTGCTCTTCGGGGCCCAGCTGACCCTGCTCTCAGCCTTGCTGTGCGCCGGTGTGGCTATTGCCATCGGGCTTCCCGCGGGCCTGATCGCCGGTTACTACGGCGGCAAGTTCGAAGGTATTTCCAACTGGGTGGTGAGCATCCTCATGAGCCTTCCCGGCCTGATTGTCCTGCTGACCATCCGGGCGGCTTTCGGCCCGTCGGTGTGGATTTCCATGATCGCCTTCGGCATCCTCATCAGCCCGTCCTACTTCCGGCTGACGCGGACAGCCGTCCAATCGGTCCGCAACGAGCTCTACGTGGACGCAGCGCGGGTATCAGGCCTTTCGGACGTCAGCATCGTTGCCCGCCACATCTTCTCCGTGGTCCGCGCTCCCATCATCATCCAGACCGCCGCGATCGCAGGCGTCGCCATCGGCATCCAGTCCGGCTTGGAGTTCCTGGGCCTGGGCGATCCCACCAAAGCCACCTGGGGCGTCATGCTCTCGGAAGGCTTCAAGAACGTCTACCTCACCCCCATCCTCCTGGTGTGGCCCGCGCTTGCCATGGCGCTGACCATCGGCGGCCTGGTCCTGCTGGGCAATGCCATCCGGGATGCACTGGAAGACGGCGAGAAAATCAAGCACCGCAAGAAGCGCGGTTCAGTTTCCGCTGCCTCCTCAACAGAACGCACGACGCCGGAACCCGCCAAGGCGCGCCAGTCACGGAAGTCTGTTGCCGCCGTCGAGAGCGGAACCGAGCACCACCTGGTCAAGGTGACCAACCTGGGTGTTGGCTATCCGCAGGCGGACGGTTCCATCAAGAAGGTTGTGGACGACGTCTCCTTCCATGTGGACCGCGGCGAAATCCTGGGCATCGTGGGGGAGTCCGGATCGGGCAAGTCCCAAACAGCGTTCTCCATCCTGGGACTGCTCCCGGACAACGCACGCATTGTGGGCGGTTCCATCCAGTTCGATGGGAACTACACCGTGGCTCCCGGCGAGGACCGAGTGAGCCAGGAACGGCTCACCAAGCTGCGCGGCAAGCGGATCTCCTACATTCCGCAGGAACCCATGAGCAACCTGGATCCGGCCTTCACCATCGGCTACCAGCTGGTGACGCCCATGGTCCGGGTGCTGGGAATCTCCAAGGCAGAGGCCCGCACCCGCGCGATCAAGCTGCTCACCGACGTCGGAATTGCCAACCCGGAGCGCACCTTCGCTGCCTACCCGCACGAGGTTTCCGGCGGCATGGCCCAGCGTGTGCTGATCGCCGGCGCCATCAGCTGCGAACCGGACCTTGTGATTGCCGATGAACCAACCACCGCGTTGGACGTGACGGTGCAGGCAGATGTGCTGGACCTGCTCCGCGAACTGCAGCAGCGGTTGAACATCGGCGTGGTTCTTGTGACCCACAACTTCGGTGTGGTGGCTGACCTGTGCGATCGCGTGGCGGTCATGCAGAACGGCCGGCTGGTGGAAGAAGGGCCGGTCAGGGAGATCCTCCGCAACCCGAAAGAGCAGTACACACAGACGCTGCTGGGATCGATGCTTGAAGGAAAGACTCCCATGACCATGTTGGTCTCCACCCCCGGATCTGCAGCACAGAAGGAGCCTGTGGCATGAGCATCCAAGGAAAACCGTCCCACGGTGCGCCGCTGCTTTCGGTGGAAAACCTGGTGGTGGAATATCCCAGCAAACGGTTCCGGGCCAAGCCTTTCCGGGCACTGACGGACATCAACATCAGCATCGGCCAAGGCGAAACGTTGGGCCTGGTGGGGGAGTCCGGATCGGGCAAGACCACCCTGGGCCGTGCAGTCCTGGGCCTGGCTCCGGTCACCGCCGGAAAGGTGGTCTTTGAGGGCAACGACATCAGCAACGCGTCCCGCAAGGAACGCCGGACGCTCAGCCGGGATCTTCAGGTGGTCTTCCAGGATCCGTACACCTCGCTGAACCCGGCGCTGGAAATCGGGGATATCCTGGCCGAACCGCTGGGTGTCCAGGGCATGGATTCCGCATCCGCGAAGAAGCGCGTCAAGGAACTGCTGGACCAGGTGGGCCTGCCAACCGACGCCATCCACAGGCTGCCACGGGAGTTCAGCGGCGGGCAGCGCCAGCGCGTTGCAATCGCCCGGGCACTTGCCCTGTCCCCGAAACTGATTGTCTGCGATGAACCCGTCAGTGCACTCGACCTCTCCACCCAGGCCCGCGTGTTGGACCTCTTCCTGCAGATCCAAAAGGACACCGGCGTCTCGTACTTGTTTGTCTCGCACGACCTCGATGTTGTGCGGCACATCAGCCACCGTGTGGCCGTCATGTACCACGGAGAGATCGTGGAACAGGGGCCGGCGGAGATCGTCACCCGCGAACCCGAACACCCGTATACCCAGCGCTTGCTGCTGGCCTCGCCCGTGCCCGATCCCGACCGGCAGGAACAACGCCGCGCGGACCGCCACCGGCTGCTAGCCAACCAGCGCAACCAGAACGAACAAGCCGGAGCCGTGGCCTGACGGCCGGCCCGGCAAAACATGGAGGAAAAAGTGGCCACAATAGGCGTACAAGCGATGATGCTGAAAGACAGCTTTTCAGACATTGGAGCATTCGAAACTCTCCGCAAGGTCAGCGCGATCGGATACAACGCCGTGGAGATCTCCCAGATCCCCATGACGCCGGAGAACGTGGACGAGCTGGACCGTTCCCGCTCGGAACTGGGCATGGACATTGCCGCCCTCTCGGTCTACTTGGAGGGCCGCAAAGGGTTTGCGGTGGAAACGTTGGCTGACCACTTCGACAAGATCGTGGACGAAGCCAAGCGCCTGGATACCTCGTTGCTGCGGATCGGCATGCTTCCTTTCGGGGCCATGAAATCGCTGGATTCAGTGATCGAATTCGCTAAGCAAGCCAACGGTTATGCCGAACGGCTGCAGGAACACGGCATCAGCCTGTACTACCACAACCACCACATTGAGTTCGCGAAGTTCGACGGCAAGTACATGCTGGACATCATCGCCGAGAACTCCCCGGCCATGGGCATGGAAATCGATGTCCACTGGGTGCAGCGTGGTGGCCTGGATCCGGTAAGGACCTTGGAAAAGTACGCCGGCAAAACCGCCATGGTGCACCTGAAGGATTACAGGATCGGCCAAATGCCGGAATCGTCCTTCGGGCTCCTGGAGAAGGGCGACTTCGCGGGGTTCAACGCCGAGTTCCGCAACGTGGTGCAGTTCGCCGAGGTAGGCGAAGGCAACCTCGACTTCCCGGCCATTGTTCCCGCCGCCATTGCGGCCGGCGCGCAGTACCTCCTGGTGGAGCAGGACGAGCTGTACGGGCGCACGGTATGGGATGCCCTTCAGACCTCGTACGACAACCTGGTGGCCATGGGCCACGGCGACCTTTTCCAGATTCCAGCCCCTTAGGGTTTCCAGACTTTCTATTTTTTCAGCACAGGAGATTGCACTCATGAGCAGCAAAGTAAGACTCGGCATCATCGGCCTTGGGCAGCAGGGCGGCGCCTACGCCAAATTCATTAAGGACGGGCTTGTTCCCAACATGGAGATCGGCGCGATCTGCGATACCGATCCCGCCAAGAAGGAACTGGCCGCCGCCCAGTACCCGGACGTTCCCTTTTACGACGACTACGTAGCCATGCTGGAAAGCGGCTCCGTGGACGCGATCGTCACCTGCGTGCCGCACTTCCTGCACCCGGAAATGGGCATCGAGACGCTCAAGCGCAACATCCACGCCCTGGTGGAGAAGCCGGCCGGTGTCTACACCAAGCAGGTCAAGGAGCTGAACGAATTCGCTGCCTCCAAGCCTGAACTTTCCTTTGGCATCATGTTCAACCAGCGCAACAACCCGCTGTACAAGAAGCTCAAAGAGATTGTTGACGGCGGCGAAATCGGCAGCATCCGCCGCACCAACTGGATCATCACCAACTGGTGGCGTCCGCAGGGGTACTACAACTCCAGCGAATGGCGTGCCACGTGGGGCGGCGAAGGCGGCGGCGTCCTGGTCAACCAGGCACCCCACCAGCTGGACCTCTGGCAGTGGATCTGCGGCGTCCCCAAGTCCGTCTATTCCAAGGTGGCGTTCGGCTTCCGCCGGGACATCGCCGTCGAAGATGAGGTCACCGCGGTAGTCGATTATGGCGACGGCGCCACTGGCGTTTTCGTGACCGCCACCCACGACATTGTGGGCACCGACCGCTTCGAAATCCTGGGCGACCAAGGCAAGATCGTAGTGGAAAACAGCAAGGTAGCCACCGTTACCCGGCTGGTGAAGCCCGAGCGCCAGATCAGTGATTCCATGGGCATGGACGATGTCCGGAAGCTCTTCATGGGGCAGCTGAACCGCGAAGAGCTGTACAGCACCGAAACCATCGAGTTCGAATCGGTATGGGGCGGGCAGCACGCTGGTGTCCTGGAGAACTTTGCCGCCAACATCCTGGACGGCACGCCGCTCCTGGCGCCGGGCTCCGACGGCATTAACGGCGTCCGCCTGGCCAACGCCATCCACCTTTCTGCTTGGACGGGCAAGGAAGTGTCGCTGGACTTCGATGAGGACGAGTTCCTGACCGAGCTGAACAAGCGCATCAGCGAAGAAGGCAAGTTCGCCGAACGCGCCTGAATCCCTCTCTCGCATCCCGCCGCCTTTGGGGGATCCCTCTCTCACATCCCGCCCAAGGAGGGTAGGGATGTGAGAGAGGGACGGTGGGGGGATTTGGCAACCGCGTTGTTTTTGTTGCCACCCGGTCTACTATGAAGCAGTGACTGACGTGACGAACTCCGGAAACCCCGCCGCCGCCAAGCGTGGACGCGGGGAGAAGTCCTCCGCCACCATCTACGACATCGCCAAGCTGGCCGGCGTGAACCCCTCAACGGTGTCCCGCGCACTCAGCAAGCCGGGCCGCGTCAGCGCCAAGACCCAGAAGATCATTGAGGACGCAGCCTCCGAGCTGAACTACCAGGTGAACCCCTTTGCCCGGGCTCTGCCCACGGGGCGCACCCAGACAATCGGGCTGATCGTTGCCGATATCACCAACCCCACCTTCTTTGACATCATCCGGGGCGCCGAAACCACGGGATCCGCGCGGGATTACACGCTGGTCCTGGCAGAATCGGCGGAGTCCCCTGAAACCGAAGTGACAGCAGCCAGGCGCCTCCTCAGCACGGTGGACGGCCTGATCCTGGCCAGCCCCCGCATGGACGATGACCATATCCGGGCGCTGGCAGCGGATAAGCCCGTGGCTGTCATCAACCGCGAGGTAGCCGGCGTTCCCTGCGTGGTGCCGGACGTCAACAAGGGCATCAGCGAGGCCGTCCGCAGCCTGGCTGCCAACGGCCACCACACATTGGCCTACGTGGCCGGTCCGCAACAGTCCTGGATGACCGGCCGGCGCTGGGAAGGCGTGAAAGCCGCCTCCGAGTGGTCCAAATTGACTGCTACCCGCCTGGAATCAAGCAAACCCACGGTGGACGGCGGCCGGCAGGTTGCGCGGCAGGTCCTGGAGAGCGGCGCGACGGCGGTCATCACCTACAACGACCTCCTCGCCATTGGCCTGATGCAGGAACTCCAGGCCGGTGGCATGAAGGTGCCGGACCAGATGAGCATTGTGGGTTTCGATGACATCTTTGGTGCCGACTTCACCACTCCGGCCCTCACTACGGTCCGTTCCCCTCTGGGAGAGTGCGGAACACGAGCCGTGACTATCCTCCTGGACATCCTCCAGGGCCACGAGGCTCCCCAGGAAGCAGTGAGCGTGGAGACGGAACTGGTGGTGCGCGGCTCCAGCGGCCGCCTCCTGAAGGCCTCCTGACGCCCTCCTGACAAGCCATTGGTCAGTAACGGACCACCCCATCGCAACTAGTTGGCAATTTTTGGCAACCGGTTGACAAAGTTCCCACGCGGAACGCAAGATTGATCCATGTCACAGTCCATCGCCGCACACCCTGACAGGCTCCTGCCCGCAGATCCCGGGACGCGCAGCATCGCGCGCTCTTTGTTGGAGCGCGTCCAGGACCTGCCCATCATTTCTCCTCACGGTCACGTTGACGCTGCCGTCATCGAGCAGAACTCGCCGTTCCCCGATCCCTCGGCACTGCTGGTCAGCCCCGACCATTACGTCACGCGCCTGATCCACGCCAATGGCGCCCCCATGGACCAACTGCTGGCAGGATCCGTGTCTGCGCCGGAGTCCAGGGAGATCTGGCGGACGTTCGTTGAGGCGTGGCCCTTGTTCGAAGGAACGGCCTCCGGGTACTGGTTGCGGACCCAATTCGACTCCGTCTTCAAGCTTGGAGCGGACCTCAGTGAGATCCCTGCGGATACAAGCTATGACGCGATCGCCGCCAAGCTGGTGGAACCCGACTTCCGCCCACGGCAGCTGTTCAAGGACTTCAACATAGAGGTCCTGGCAACCACTGATGATCCCTTGGACTCTTTGGCCAGCCATAAGGCGCTCACGGATGACCCCAGCTTCAACGGCAGGGTGCTCCCCACGTTCCGCCCGGATGCCTACCTCAACATTGCCCACCCGCAGTGGAGCAGCAATGTTGACCGCTTGATGGAGACAGCTGCTGACGGTGCCACCGGCTACGCGGGCTATATTGCGGCGCTTGAGAACCGGCGTCGTTATTTTGTAGAGCATGGCGCGGTGTCCGCGGACCATGGTGTCCGGACGCCGGCAACGCTGAAGCTCACGGATGCTGACGCCGCGGCGCTCTTCGAGAAGGCCCGTGCCGGCAAGGCTACGGACGCGGACAGGGACGCCTTCGAGGCCCACATGATGTACCAGATGGCGCGCATGTCCGTGGAGGACGGCCTGGTGATGACCATCCACCCGGGCTCCTACCGCAACCACCACGAGCCTACGTTCAAGGAATTCGGTGCGGATACCGGTCACGACATCCCGTTCGCCGTCAATTACACCGAGGCGATCCGCCCGTTGTTGCAGGATTTCGGCACCGCCAAAGACTTCCACCTTGTCCTTTTCACGTTGGATGAGACGGTCTTTTCCCGCGAACTCGCACCGCTGGCTGGTTTCTATCCCTCGGTCTACGTCGGTGCGCCGTGGTGGTTCCTTGACGCCCCGGACGCCATGCTGCGCTTCCGCTCGGCCGTCACGGAGACCGCCGGTTTCTCGCGCTCGTCTGGATTCATCGATGACACCCGTGCCTTCTGTTCCATCCCGGCGCGGCACGACGCCTCCCGCCGGATTGAAGCGTCCTTCCTTGCCCGCCTGGTTGCCGAGCACCGGGTCACGGAAGACCGCGCGCACGAGCTGATCCTGGACGTCGTCGACTCTTCACCGCGCCGGGTGTTCAAGCTATGAGCGAGCCGTTGCTGAGCAGGGAAGTCTCGCATGCCGCCAAGGCGCCGGTCAGGATAGTGCACCTGGGACTGGGCGCTTTCCACCGCTCCCATCAGGCCTGGTACACGCAGCACGCGGGCGACGCGGCGGAGTGGGGCATTGCCTCCTTCACCGGCCGGCGCCCGGACGCCGCAGAAGTTCTGGCCGCCCAGGATGGCCTTTTCACCGTGGTGGAGCGCTCCGATGCGGGCGACACCTTCGAGGTTGTTGGCAGCATAGTTGAAGCTGTGGACGGCGCCAATGTGCAGCGCTTGGTGGAACTGCTGGCCGCCGGCAGCACCGCTGTTGTCACCTTGACCATCACCGAAGCAGCCTACGGATTCGGCGCAGCTGATGTTCCGTTGCTGCGCGCCGGAGGTGAACCTGCGACGCCGTTGGGCCGCTTGGTTCTTGGCCTCGCCGCCCGCAGGGATGCCGACGCCGGACCACTCGCCGTGGTGTCGTGCGACAATCTGTCCGACAACGGCTCGGTTGCCAAGCGGGGTGTGCTGGCCATTGCGCAGGACTACAGTGCGGAACTGGCTGCGTGGATTGAACACAATGTCAGCTTTGTCAGCACCTCCGTGGACAGGATTACGCCCCGTACCACGGACGCGGATCTCGACGCCGTTGCGGCCTCGTGCGGGTACCGGGACCACGCGCCGGTGGTCACGGAGCCGTTCCACAACTGGGTTCTCAGCGGCGATTTTCCCGCGGGCCGTCCGCGGTGGGAGGACTCCGGGGCCGTGTTCGTGGACGGGATTGAACCGTACGAGAACCGGAAGCTTTGGCTCCTCAACGGTGCCCACTCGATCCTTGCCTACGCCGGGCAGTTGCGTGGCCACACCACGGTGGCCGAAGCGCTTGCTGACCCCGTATGTCTGCGTGCCGTCGAGGAATTCTGGGACGAGGCCTCACGTCATCTGGATGGTGATGATCTTGGCGTCCCCGGATACCGGGCCGCCCTGCTGGAGCGGTTCGGCAACTCCCGGATTGCCCACCACCTTGCGCAGATCGCCATGGACGCCACCACCAAACTGCGGATGCGGGCTGTCCCTGTGCTGCGGGCTGAGCGCGATGCGGGCAGGAGCGGTGAAGCTGCGGCAAGGATGATCGCCGTCTGGTCTGCGTTCGTGGGAGTAAGCCCCGGGCTGCAGGATCCAGAGTCGGGGGCGGTGGCTGCTGCCAACGAACTGACCGGCCTTGAACGAACGGCTGCCCTGGTGCGCTTGCTTGATCCAGAGCTGGCCCGGGACGCGGCGATAGTGGAGCTCGTCACCAAACTCAGTGGCGACTTTGCGGCTCCAGTAACCGTGGATTCAGGTACGGCGGCTTAGGGGGTTCCCTCTGATTGCCGGCTTGTTGGCTGGCCCAGAGTGTCCGGATTTGTCCGGCTCCTGGGCCACTTTCATTTAATGCGTGGATTCGTGAAGGAAATTTGCGGCAACCGATTGCCAAGCATTGCCAAAGTGACTAGAGTTACATCAGCTGCACAAGCCGTTTCTGCTCCGGTCTCCGCGTGCGTTGAGCGGTGCGGCACGCAATGAAGCGATGGGTAAAGGAGCCCGTATTGAAGAAGCTCAGCAAAACCACCATCCTCGGCTATGGAGCCGGCGATGCCGCCAACAACCTTGCCTTCACAACGGCCACCATGTTTTTGCTGGTCTACTACACAGACGTCGCCGGGATCTCCGCCGCCGCAGCGGGAACGCTGCTGCTGGTGGTCCGCATTTTCGACGCTTTCGCGGACGTCTTTGCCGGCCGCTTGGTGGACCGGACCTACAGCAAGCGCTTTGGGAAGTTCCGCCCGTTCATTATGTTTGGCTCCATACCGCTGCTGCTCCTGAGCGTTGCAACCTTTTCAGTTCCGCAACTGGGTGAAACGGGAACCCTGCTCTATGCCTACGTCACCTATGCTGCGCTGGGACTGGCGTACTCGCTGGTGAACATTCCCTATGGATCGCTGGCTGGCGCCATGACGCAGGACCCGGGGGACCGCGCCAAATTGGGATCGGCCCGCATGGTGGGCGCTCTTCTTGTGGGGTCCGCGCTGGGAATCTTCGTTGCCCCGCTGATCAAACCCGGCGCCAACCTCCAAGGCTTGTTCACCACTGTCACCCTGGTGTTCGTGGTAATCGGCGCGGCCTTGTACTTCTTCACGTTCGTTACTGCCAGGGAGCGGGTTCACAGGGCGGTGCCGCGGGTTTCCTTCAAACAGAGCATGGACACCCTCAAGAGCAACCGGCCGCTGCTGATGCTCTGCCTGAGTTCGTTCCTCTTCCTGACGGGGTACATGGCCCTATCCTCCGTTCAGTTGTATTACCTGCGCGACGTCCTTGGCCGGCTGGATCTCTACGCCGTGATGTCCGTCGTGCAGCTGGTCATGACCTTTGTTCTGGCCGCTTTCATGCCCAAGCTGGTGAACAGGTTCGGCAAGAAGACCGTCTATGTTGCGGCGGGAGCACTGAGCGCCGTGGGCGGCGTCATCATCTTCCTCACTCCTGCGGGCATGACCTGGGTTGGCTTCTCCGGCCTGCTGGTGAGCATGCTCGGTGTGATGGCTGTAAGCATCGTGGTGTGGGCGCTTGAGGCTGACACTGTTGAGTACGGCGAATGGAAGACCGGCGTCCGCACGGAGGGCATTACCTATGCTTTGTTCTCCTTTACCCGCAAGACCGGACAGGCGGTGGGTGGCGCCCTTGCTGCTTACGCCCTGGCCTGGGGTGGCTACAGATCAGGGGTCACCCAGACGCCCGAGGCCCTGCTGGGTATCCAGTTCGCAGCCGGGGCCCTGCCCGCCATCATGGTGGTGCTGGCCATCGCCGTGATGGCGAAGTACAAACTCACCGATGCGGTGCATGCCCGGATCGTCACCGAGATCCACGCCCGGCGGACGGCCCAGGATCATGGCGCCGCCACGGAAGCTGCCACGCCCGCCGTCGTCAAAACGCAGTAGTCGCTCCACCCTTTGGCAACCGATTGCCAATTTCTGTCATCCCCTCTACACTCGATCCAACCCCACTTCTCCACGAGATGGCCGGACCGGCGCGGAAACCACTGACCGTGCCGGACCTGGCCCTCGCGGCCCGAAAGGAAAAGCTGTGAAAATCATTGCCGCTGACGTCTTTGTGACCAGCCCGTCCCGGAACTTCGTCACCCTGCGCATCACCACCGAGGATGGTGTGACGGGTATTGGAGATGCGACGCTCAACGGCCGTGAGCTGGCCGTCGCCGCGTACCTCAAGGAGCACGTGGCCCAGCTGCTCATCGGCAAGGATCCGCAGCGGATCGAGGACACCTGGCAGTTCCTGTACCGCAGCTCCTACTGGCGCCGTGGCCCGGTCACCATGGCCGCCATCGCCGCCGTCGACATGGCGCTGTGGGACATCAAGGGCAAAATGGCGGGAATGCCCGTTTACCAGCTGCTGGGCGGCGCGTCCCGCAGTGGCCTCCGGGCCTACGGACATGCATCCGGCGCCGATATCCCGTCCCTGTTCGACTCCGTCCGCGAGCACCTGGAACTGGGCTACAAGTCCATCCGCATCCAGACCGCGGTGCCGGGTATCAAGGCCGTGTACGGTGTGGCTGCCCAGGCCCAGGCTTCGGGTGAGCGGTACGATTACGAGCCCGCCGGCCGCGGCAACTTCCCGCTGGAAGAGGACTGGGACACCCGTGCCTACCTGCGTCACCTGCCCACCGTGTTCGAGGCCGTGCGCAACGAGTTCGGCCCGGAAATCCCCTTGCTGCACGATGGCCACCACCGCATGACTCCCATCCAGGCCGCCAAACTGGGCAAGGCGTTGGAACCCTACGATCTCTTCTGGCTGGAGGATTGCACGCCGGCAGAAAACCAGGAGGGCCTGCGCCTGGTCCGCCAGCACACCACCACCCCGTTGGCCATCGGCGAGATATTCAATACGGTGTGGGACTTCCAGACCCTCATCAAGGAACAGCTGATCGACTACGTCCGTGCCGCGTCCACCCACTTTGGCGGGATCTCGCCGCTGAAGAAGGTCATGGACTTCGCTGCGCAGTACCAAATCAAATCCGGCTTCCACGGACCCACCGACATCTCACCGGTTGGTTTCGCTGCGCAGCTGCACGTTGGCCTGGCCATCCACAACTACGGGATCCAGGAATACATGCAGCACTCGGACAAGACCAACGAGGTCTTCCAGCAGTCCATGACCTTCAAGGACGGCTACCTGCACCCCGGCGACAACCCCGGCATCGGCGTGGAATTCAACGAGGAAGCGGCGCTGGCCTTCCCCTACCAGCAGGCCTACCTGCCGTACAACCGCCTCGTGGACGGCACTGTCCATGACTGGTGATGCAGCCATGGCCGGTAAACAGGGCTCTGGTAACCGCCACCACGTGGTGGTCATGGGCGTGGCCGGCTGCGGAAAGAGCACCGTCGGCGCCGCCCTCGCCGAACGCCTTGGCGCGGAATTCCTCGATGGCGACTCGCTGCACCCGCAGTCCAACATCGACAAGATGGCCGCCGGAACCCCGTTGAACGACGACGACCGCTCACCGTGGTTGGCCGAAATTGGAAGGCGATTCACGGCGTCGGACTCTCCCTTGGTGATTGCGTGCAGCGCGCTCAAGCGCGCCTACCGCGACATCATCCGTGCCGGTGATTCGTCCGTGGTTTTCGTGCACCTGCACGGCACCAGGGACGTGTTGCACCAGCGCATGAACTCCCGTCCGGGGCATTTCATGCCGGCGTCATTGTTGGACTCGCAGCTGGCAACACTGGAGCCCCTGCAGGATGACGAGGCGGGCATGGTGGTCAGCATCGAAACGTCAGTGGAGGACATTGTGGAAGCAGTCAGCGCCAAACTCATTGATGCGGCAGCGGCCACGGCCACCGCCGCGGCCGGTCCGTATCTGGTGGACCTGACGGCCGCACCCTTCAATCTCGACGACGACGCCGTCGCCTGGGTGGAAAGCACCCTTGGCAGCATGACGCTCGAGGAAAAAATCGGCCAGCTGTTCATCAACCACAACAACGATTACTCCCCGGAGTACCTCGACGACGTGCTGGAGAACTTCCACGTGGGTGGGATGCGCTACCGGCCGGGGCCGTCAGCGGCCGTGCAGGAGCACATCCGGTACGCCCAGTCCAAAACCCGGATCCCCCTGCTCATCGCCTCCAACCCGGAAATGGGTGGGGCCGGCAGCTGTGACGACGGCACATTCGTGTCCACGCACCTGCAGGCGGGTTCGCACCCGGACAAGTCGATCGCACGGAAGATGGGGCAGGTAGCCGGTGTGGAAACTGCCGCGCTGGGCTGCAACTGGGCCTTTGCGCCGATTGTGGACATCCACTACAACTGGCGGAACACCGTCATCTCCACGCGGGCGTTCGGCAACACGCCGGAGATTGTGGTGGAACGGGCCAAGGAATACTTCGACGGCATCAGCGAGTCACCCACTGTGTGCGCCATGAAGCATTTCCCCGGAGACGGGATTGATGAGCGGGACCAACACGTGGTCACGTCCTACAACACGCTTGGCTACAGGGAATGGGACCAGACGTACGGCCACGTGTACCGGGAGATGATCGGGCACGGCGTGCAGTCCATCATGGTGGGCCACATAGGCGCCCCCGAGGTATCCCGCCATTTCCGGCCAGGCCTGACGGACGCGGAGATCCTCCCGGCAACTCTTGCTCCCGAACTGCTGCAGGACCTGCTGCGCGGAGAGCTCGGCTTCAACGGGCTGGTCCTCACGGATGCTTCGCTGATGGTTGGCCTGACGCAGGCCATGAAGCGCCGCGACCTGGTGCCGGCCACCATCGCCGCCGGTTGCGATATGTTCCTGTTCTTCCGCAATGGCGGCGAAGACTTCCAGTACATGATGGATGGCTATAAGTCCGGCGTCATCAGCGATTCGCGGTTGGATGATGCACTCCGCCGGATTCTTGGACTGAAAGCCAGCTTGGGCCTGCACGTCCGGGGCGCGCTGGTCCCTCCGGCCGAAGCCTTGGCAGTCATCGGCAGTGAAGCCCACAAGGTCATAGCTGCTGATATTGCCGACAAAACCGTGACCCTGGTGAAGGACACCGCGCACAACCTGCCGTTGACTCCGGAAACGCACAAGCGCATCCGGCTTTATGGGATTTCGGGTGGGGCCGACTTCACCCGGGGGGATCCGCTGGCTTACCTTGACGTGGTCAAGGAGGAGCTTGAAGCTGCTGGTTTTGACGTGGACGTGTTCAAGACGGCGGATCAGCGGGAAGCGGCGGGGGAGAAGGGCATGAACTTCATGCGGGTTCTCTCCGAAGAAGCCACTGCCGATTACGCGGAGCGCTACGACGCGGCCCTGGTATTCGCCAACGTGAAGGGCTTCGCCCAGGAGGCGTCCATCCGGATCAAATGGTCCTCGCCCATGGCGGCGGAGATTCCTTGGTACGCCACAGAGGTTCCCACGGTTTTCGTCTCCCTGAACCAGCCCAACCACCTCATTGATGTGCCCATGGTGCGGACTGCCATCCACGCCCATGCTGCATCCCGTGAGGCCATACGGGCCGTCGTCGGAAAAATCCAAGGCACATCGGACTTCCAGGGCACCTTCAACCAGAACGTTTTCTGCGACTCCTTCGACACCAGGCTTTAGTCCAGCAGGCCCCAACGGGGCCGTGGCCATGTTACTTCCGGGTAGGCCCGATGCCGCGTTATCCAGCGGTATCGGGCCTTCCTTGCGTCTCTCCACGGTAGTGCCGCTGATTGTGAACGCTAACAACGTTTCAAGTCAACACCTTTCGGGTACGCGTCCATCGAAACCATTTCGTGATCCAGCCCACTTGACCGACGGTATTGTTAGCGTTCACAATGGCATTCGCACCACCTTTCAGTGGCATGTGCCGCACCCCAGCCCACAAGCCCACTAAGCGTTACCGTGCCGGACGCGCAGATGCTCCGGCTTGCATCAGAGTTCGCGGCAAAGCTGCCGCGTAAGGAGAGCAACGTGAGATTGAAGAAACTCCTGGGCGCCGTCGCGGTGGTCCTGACCTTGACCGTGGGAGCCACGGGCTGCGGAGCCCGCGGTGGAACCGCCGAGTCCAGCACGGCCGCCAACCCCAGCGACTCCCTGGTGGGTATCTCGATGCCAACCCAGACGTCCGAGCGCTGGATCGCTGACGGAGCCAACGTTGAGAAGTCCCTGAAGGACCTCGGCTACAAGACCGACCTTCAGTTCGCCAACGACGACATTCCCACCCAGGTTTCCCAGATCGAGAACATGCTGACGAAGGGTGCCAAGGCGCTCATCATCGCAGCGATCGACGGCACCACCCTGACCGATGTCCTGGCCAAGGCCAAGGAGCAGAACGTCAAGGTCATCGCCTACGACCGCCTCATTAACGGAACCCCGAACGTGGACTACTACACCACCTTCGACAACTACACAGTGGGCGTCCAGCAGGCCACATCGCTGCTGACCGGCCTGGGCCTTGTTGACGCCAGCGGCAAGAAGGTTGAGGGCAAGGGCCCGTTCAACGTTGAACTGTTCGCCGGAAGCCCGGACGACAACAACGCCAACTTCTTCTGGACCGGCGCCATGGACACCCTCAAGCCGTACCTGGATGCGGGCACCTTGAAGGTACCCAGCGGCCAGACCAAGTTTGAGCAGGCAGCCATCCTGCGCTGGCAGGCACCCGTTGCCCAGAAGCGCATGGAAGACATCCTCACCTCGGCTTACAGCTCCGGCACCAAGCTGAACGGTGTTCTGTCCCCGTACGATGGCCTGTCCATCGGCATCATTTCCGCACTGACCAGCACCGGCGGTTACGCCACCGGCAGCCTGCCCGTAGTGACCGGTCAGGACGCTGAAAAGGGCTCCGTGAAGTCCATCATCGCCGGCGAGCAGTACTCAACAATCTTCAAGGACACCCGCCAGCTGGGCGCACAGGCCGTGAAGATGGTTGACGCAGTCCTCAAGGGCACCGAACCGGAAACCAACGACACCAAGACCTACAACAACAAGGTCAAGGTTGTCCCGGCATTCCTCCTGAAGTCCGTGATCATCACCAAGGACAACTACAAGAAGGAACTCATCGACTCGGGCTACTACAAGGAATCCGACGTCAAGTAACACCCCGTGGCCCCGCCGTTCCGTGCCTGCATTCCCTGCAGCCCGGTCCGGCGGGGCCACCGCCTCCTTAGAGCCTGTCCGAGTCCTCGGCCCGGCCAAGTTCCAACCAGTCAGCGGGAATTGACGATGAACGTACCCATTCTTCAAATGCGAGGAATCACCAAGACCTTCCCCGGGGTTAAAGCCCTTCAGGACGTCACCCTGGACGTCAACAGAGGTGAGGTCCACGCCATTTGCGGCGAGAACGGCGCTGGGAAATCCACCCTCATGAAGGTCCTGTCCGGCGTTTACGCCCACAACACTTTCGACGGCGACATCCTGTTCGAGAACCAGCCCTGCGAGTTTTCCGATATCACCGACAGCGAGAAGCGCGGCATCGTGATCATCCACCAGGAACTGGCACTCAGCCCCTACCTGTCCATCGCGGAGAACATCTATCTTGGCAACGAGCTCGCCAACAAGGGCTGGGTGGATTGGCGGAAGACCAATCTGGAAGCCGCCAAGTTGCTGGCGCGCGTTGGGCTCAGCGAAAACCCGGTCACCCCCATCCAGCACATCAGCGTCGGCAAGCAGCAGCTTGTGGAGATCGCCAAGGCGCTGTCCAAAGAGGTGAAACTCCTCATCCTGGACGAGCCCACGGCCGCGCTCAACGACGAGGACTCGGACCACTTGCTGGACCTGATCCTGCACCTCAAGGGCCAGGGCGTCACCAGCATCATCATCAGCCACAAGCTCAACGAAATCCGCAAGGTGGCCGACGCCGTCACCATCATCCGCGACGGCAAGTCGATCGAAACGCTGCGGCTGGACCAGGGAGAGATCACCCAGGAGCGGATCATCCGCGGCATGGTGGGCCGTGACCTCGAAAGCCTGTACCCGGACCGGACTCCCAGCATTGGGGAGGAAGTCCTCCGCATTGAAGACTGGACTGTCCAGCACCCGCAGGACCACTCCCGCATGGTGGTCAACAATGCCAACCTCAATGTCCGCAAGGGCGAGGTTGTCGGCTTGGCAGGACTCATGGGAGCAGGCCGCACGGAACTGGCCATGAGCGTCTTCGGCCGGACCTACGGACGCGCCGTTTCAGGCAAGGTCTACAAGTACGGCAAGGAAATCAACACGTCCACGGTGTCGGACGCAATCGATAACGGAATTGCCTACGCCACCGAGGACCGGAAGCACTACGGCTTGAACCTGATCGAGGACATCAAGCGGAACATCTCCATGGCTTCCCTGGGAAAAATTGCCAAGCGCGGCTGGGTGGACGGCAACCAGGAAACCACCGTGGCCAACCAGTACCGGAAGAGCATGAACATCAAAGCTCCTTCCGTTGCGGCGATCACCGGCAAACTTTCCGGCGGAAACCAGCAAAAAGTGGTGCTGAGCAAATGGATGTTCTCGGACCCGGACGTCCTGATCCTGGACGAGCCCACCCGTGGCATTGATGTGGGCGCCAAATTCGAGATTTACACGATCATTGCCCAGCTCGCGGCGGCCGGAAAAGCCGTCATTGTGATCTCCTCTGAACTGCCTGAGCTTCTGGGCATTTGCGACAGGATCTACACGTTGTCCGCGGGCCACATCACCGGCGAAGTCCCCATCGCCGAGGCCACCCAGGAAACCCTCATGCACTTCATGACCAAAGAGAAGGAATAACGAACATGTCCGCCCTACGAGAATCCCTTGGCTTCCTCACAAGCCGCCTCCGCCAGGTTGGCATCTTCGTCGCCCTGATCCTCATCGTCATCCTTTTCCAGGTCCTCACCAATGGCATTCTGCTGGAACCCCAGAACGTCACCAACCTGGTGGTCCAGAACAGCTACATCCTGATCCTGGCCATCGGCATGGTCATGGTGATCATCGCAGGCCACATCGACCTCTCCGTCGGCTCCATTGCAGGCTTCATTGGCGCCGTGGCCGGCGTGATGATTGTGCACTGGGGCTGGGCGTGGTGGCTGGCCATTCCGGCCTGCCTCCTGGTGGGTGCCTTGGTTGGCGCGTGGCAGGGCTACTGGATCGCCTACGTGGGCATTCCGGCCTTCATCGTCACCCTTGCCGGCATGCTGATCTTCCGCGGCCTGACCCTGATCACCCTCAAGAACCAGCAGATCACCCCGTTCCCCAGCGAACTGCGCGCCTTGGGCGGCGGCTTCCTGCCGGACATCTCCGGTGGTACTTCTGTTCTTGAGTGGCTGACCGTGATCCTTGGTGTGGGCGGTACCGCCGCCATCCTGTTCCAGGCCCTGAAAGAACGCCGCGTCCGCCGCAAGTTCAACCTGGAAAACGAGCCCATGGCGTGGTTCGCCGTCAAGAACGGCTTCATTGCAGTGCTGATGCTCATCATCACGTTCCTGCTGGCCAGCTACCGTGGAACCCCGATCGTGCTGATCGTCCTGGCTGCACTGGTGATCCTCTACTCGGCACTCATGAACAACAGCATCTTTGGGCGCCACACCTACGCAATCGGTGGCAACCTGCACGCTGCTGAACTCTCCGGCATCAAGACCAAGAAGGTCACCTTCCGCCTCTTCGTCAACATGGGCGTCCTGGCAGCACTGGCCGGCCTGGTGTTCACCGCACGTTTGAACTCCGCCCAGCCCGCCGGCGGCACCGGCTTTGAACTGGACTCCATTGCCGCGGCCTTCATCGGTGGCGCTGCGGTCCAGGGCGGTATCGGTACGGTTGCCGGTGCCATGATTGGTGGCCTGATCATGGGTGTGCTCAACAACGGCATGTCCATCCTGGGCCTGGGTACTGACTACCAGCAGCTCATCAAGGGCCTGGTGCTTCTGCTTGCTGTGGCCTTCGATATCTTCAACAAGAACCGCACCGGTGCCGGTGGCGGTTCCGGCATTGCCCGCCGCTTCAAGTGGAAGACCACACCGCCGGCAACCGAGGCAGCCCCCGCTGCCAAAGAACCTGTTGGCGTCGACGCGAAATAGCCACTGATGTCACGCGGGGGAGCGGCCCGGTCCCAGGAAGTTCCCGGGACCGGGCCGGGCGCGGCGGCCGGGCCGGAGACAGCGGCCGGCCCGGAGACGGCGGCCGGCCCGGGTACACCGGCCAGGCCGCCGGTGATGGGGGATGTCGCCAAGCTGGCCGGCGTCTCGCACCAGACCGTCTCGCGTGTCCTCAACCACCACCCGAACGTCAGCAGCACCACCAAGGAACGCGTGGAAGCCGCTATCTCCCGTTTGGGTTACCGGCGTAATACCGCGGCCCGGAGCCTGGTGACCCGGCAGTCCCGGACCATTGGTGTTCTGGCCTGCGAAACGGGGCAATTCGGGCCCGCCAATACCCTGTTGGGCGTTGAACAGGCCGGGCGGGAGGCAGGATACTTCGTCAGTATCGCCAATCTCCGTGAGGTGACCCGGGAGAGCATCGACGACGCCCTGGCGCATTTCCGGAACCAATCCGTGGACGGGATCGTCATTCTGGTTCCGCACCCGGATGTCCTCGCAGTCCTGAGGGATGTCTCCGCGCCGGTGCCAATTGTCGCCGTGGGCGCAGGAGTCGGAAACCAGTTGGCCGGAGCCTCATTGGATCAACGAATGGGTGCACGTTTGGCGGTGGAACACCTGATTGAACTGGGGCACCGCAGGATCGCCCACATTTCCGGTCCACCACACTGGATCGATGCCGCGGAGCGCATCAAAGGGTGGCAGGAAGCCCTGGGCACCGCAGGCTTCGAGGCCTCGGTGCTGCTCCGGGGTGGCTGGGACGCCGCCTCCGGTTACCGTGCCGGGCTTGCCTTGGTTGATCACAGCGATATCACCGCCGTCTTCGTTGCCAATGACCAAATGGCGGTGGGCGTCCTCCGGGCTGTCCAGGAAGCCGGGTTGCGGGTTCCGCAGGACCTCAGCGTGGTTGGCTACGATGATCAGCCTGAAGCGGAGTTCTTCATGCCTCCCTTGACCACGGTGAAACAGGATTTTGAGGAACTGGGACGCCGCTGCATGGAAACGGTGCTCCAGCAGATCGGCGCCGACCCTGCGGGCAACGTTGAGCAAATGGTCACCCCCCGGTTGGTGATCCGTTCCACCACGGCGGCTCCTGTCACAGACGCCCGCAGCGCGCTGTCCCCACTAAACTAGGAGCCATGACCTCCTCGCATGACACTGCTGCTGCCCGCGCCCGCCTTCTTGAACTCATCAAAGAGCTGGCGGTGGTCCGCGGAAAGGTAATCCTCTCCAGCGGCAAAGAAGCGGATTATTACATTGACCTCCGTCGCATCACCCTGCACCACGAAGCCTCCAAACTGGTGGGTCAGGTCATGCTGGAGATGATTGACGACGCCGGTGTGCAGGTTGAGTGCGCAGGTGGACTCACCATGGGGGCAGACCCTGTGGGTACCGCCGTGATGCACGCGGCAGCCGATGCTGGCCGCGCCGTGGACGCCTTTGTGGTCCGCAAGGCCCAGAAGTCCTACGGCATGGGCCGCCAGGTGGAGGGTCCCTCGGTTGAAGGCCGCAATGTTGTGGTCCTGGAGGACACGTCCACCACCGGCGGATCCGCACTGACCGCCGTCGAGGGTGTCCGCAAAGCCGGCGGCAACGTGGTGGCTGTTGCCGTGATCGTGGACCGCAACACCGGTGCCAAAGAGAAGATCGAAGCCGAAACAGGCGTGCCGTACCTCTTTGCTTTCGGCAAGGACGAGCTCGGCCTGGACTAAGCACCATTCCATACCGCGGGCAGTCATCATGCTGAGGATGTGAGGTTCTGCTCCTGAAGCCTATGCTTGCTGCGTGGATGTGCAAGTAGGGAATCAACCGGCGCCGCCGGAGGTGGACGAACACCTCCGCGCGCCGGTTGCCGGCCCGTCCCCCGCGCAGCCTGAAACGGCAGAGGATCCGGGCTCGTGGGCCCGTGTCCTCCCTTACGCTGCGCGCCTGAAAAAGTCCTCGCGCCGGAACTTCCTCCTTGCCACAGGAGCGTCCGCTGCTTTGGTCGGAGACATGCTGTTCACGCGCCACGTGCAGGCCGAACGGCGATCCACCAAGATCCTTCGCATGCCGGACAACTTCTCCGACCTTTACTTCCCGAAAGCCAGTTGGATCCTCTTCCCCGGGTTCAAGACAAGTTGGGAAGAGGCGCAGTGGATCCTCAATACGCTCCGCCCGGCCATGCACCAGCGCGGCCGCATGGCCGCCGTCGGGTATTCCAACCTGGGGTTGGACGTGGACGAAATTGTGCGCGCCATCATTTTGCATGTCAGGGAACTGGGGCTGGAGAAGCTGTACTTTTACGGCCATAGTTTCGGCGGCATGCTGGCCACCCAGGTTGCTGCGCGCTTGCTGGAACTCCACGGCCAGGAGACGCAGCTGATCGTGTTGGACTCCAGCCCGTTCAACAGGTCCGATGTCCTTGACCAGAGCTGGTTCGACGGCGTGGTGTTCCTCTATGAGAACGGCTTCCGCATCCCCTCTGTCCTGCGTGGTGGCTACGAACTGGGGGAGCGGGTGGTGCACAAGGATGAGCGCACCTGGCGCCAGATCCTGGACCAAACGCTGGAACAACTCTCACCCATTGCCCCGTCCAGTGTGCTGATCCAAACCGAGTCCGCGTACATCTACCACTTTGACGGGCTGCGGTTGGCGGGGAAGATCGGGAACGCAAAAATGGCGTTCTTGGGGAACTCCGAGGATGGAACCGTCAATTACGAGTCCGCCCGCGCAGGATGGAGCAGGGTGTTTGGTGCCAACATGGCACTGCCAACCCTCAGCACAGAAGGCGCCAGGCCCGCCCACGCCAGTCCGCAGTGGAACGGGGACGTGTACCGGAGGCTGCTGGAACAGGTCCAGGACCAACTGCAGCCCTTGCCCGCTCAACCCGAAGAGCCGTCCTACCAGGAACCGAACGGCAAGATCATCCGGCCAGCCTAGATGTGGGCAGTAGAACTGGTTTTGGACGGCAGAACTAGTGCAGACGCAGGTTTGCGACGTCTGCAGCGGTGAGTCCGGCGTCCCTCAGGAACGAGCCGGCATCTTTGAACTCCCCGGCAAACCCGGCCAGGAAGTGGCGCATGGCGGTTTCGGGGCTCTGAAGGATCATGAGGTCAGGACTGAAGAATTCTTCCCGGGCCGAAGGGACACTGAGCCGCCACGTCTCCGCCATGACCTTCAGGACCTCCGGAAGGTTGGGCGTGGTGGCCGCATAGTCAGCCACCACTTGGTCCTCGTTCCCGCCACTTGCCAGCATGGCGATCGCGGAAACCACACCCGTCCTGTCCTTGCCCAAGGAACAGTGGATCAGCGTGCGCTTACCGCGGGCAGCAGGTCGCAGTGCAGTTGCCACCCACTCCGGACGCATCCGGACCCAGTCCAGATACAACTCGCCCAAATCCTCCGCCGTCCGGACAGACTGCAGCGATCCCGCCACCGTGGTGGGATCCAACGGGTTGAGAATCAGCTCAACAGCAGGCGGGACGACGGCGGCGGGTGCGGATCCGCCGTCGGCTGCGGTAATGCCCGGGCCGTCCACCGCAGCCTGTCCGGTACCCGTCGTCCGGCCAGGGTCGGTGACCAACCATGGCACCAAGGACCGTTCAAGCTCGCTCCGCAGGTCCACGATTGCCTGGATGCCGTGCCCGCTGAGGAAGCCGGACGTGGCCGCCGCATCCAACCCGAAGGGCTGGCTGCCCCGCAGGATCCGGCCACCAGCCAGCGGACGGAGATTGAGCACGGCCATTGCGGAGTTCCTTTGGAAGGTTTGCCTAGATCTGGCTCTTCAGGTCAGCCACGGAGTTGAGGATCTGGTTGGGCCGGAAGGGGAAGGACACAATTTCTTCCCGCTGAGTGATGCCGCTGAGCACCAACACCGTGTGAAGGCCCGCTTCCATTCCTGCCACGATGTCCGTATCCATGCGGTCGCCAATCATGGCGGTGGTCTCGGAGTGGGCATCGATCTGGTTCATGGCGGACCGGAACATCATGGGGTTGGGCTTGCCCACGATGTAGGGTTCCCGGCCGGTTGCCTTGGTGATCATCGCCGCGATGGCACCCGTGGCCGGCATGGGGCCGTCCTTGGATGGGCCGGTGGCGTCAGGGTTGGTGGCGATGAAGCGGGCGCCGGCCAGGATGTGCCGGACGGCCATGGTGATTGCTTCAAAGGAGTAGGTGCGGGTTTCCCCCAGGACCACGAAGTCCGGGTCCGTGTCCGTGAGGATGAAGCCGGCCTCGTGAAGGGCCGTAGTCAGGCCTGCCTCGCCAATGGTGTAGGCACGGTTGCCCGAATCGGACGACTGGACCTGGTCCTTCAGGAACTGGGCCGTGGCCAGGGCGGAAGTCCAGATGTTCTCTTCCGGAACTTCCAGCCCGGAGGCGTGCAGGCGGGCTGCGAGGTCCCGGGGAGTGAAGATGGAGTTGTTGGTCAGGACCAGGAACCGCTTGGACGTATCCACCCAGCGTTGGATCAACTCCGCCGCGCCGGGGATCGCTTGGTTTTCATGGACCAGGACGCCGTCCATGTCAGTGAGCCAGCATTCGATCTCGTGACCGTTGCGGTACACAGAGGTGGACGTGTGGGGCGTGGTTTCTTCTGCCATATTTGCCTCCGGCTGGTGTTGAACATGCACTGGGTACCAGTCTTCCATCATTCGGCCGTCTGGACATCCCGGAAGGATCCCTATGTGGGAAGTTCTGCCCATGTGGATAACCCCTTGTGACTTGCAAGGCAGGCCGCCTGCTGAACTACGCTGGTGGCTGCACGGAACGGGCCACACCGCGGGTCGGGGGATCATCACGGTATTCATACAGGCTCCCGCGCTTCCGCAGGTCCCCTTCAGGATTGTCCACCGGATTTCCCGTGGACGCCGGTACCACCACTGCTTACGAAAGGGCCTGCAATGAGCAAGAACGACGGAGTACCCCAGCCTCCCTACAACCCGGACGGCGTTCCCCAGCCGCGCTACGGAACGGGGCAGGAGCCGTATCGTCAGTATCAGCCGGGCGCGCAGAACCAGCAGCCGGGCCAGTACCAGCCCGGCCAGGGGCAGGAGGGCCAGACGGAAGCCTTCCCCACCCAGCCGCCAGCTACACAAGCTTTCCCCACGCAGCAGTACCCAACGCAGCAGTACCCAAGCCAGCAGGGTTTCCCGCCGCCCGCGGCGCACTACCCCGGCCAACCAGCGGGACCCGGCCAACCAGCGGGACCCGGCCAACCAGCGGGACCCGGCCAACCAGCGGGACCCGGCCAACCAGCGGGACCCGGCCAACCAGCGGGACCCGGCCAACCAGCGGGTCCGGGCCAGGGCCCGGGTGACCAGAACAAGAAGTCGCTGTTCCTCATCCTGGGCGGCGTGGCCGTCGTCGTGATCATTGCGCTGGTGGTGGCGTTTACGTGGTTGATTCCGTCCATGGCGAAGCCGACGGCGGTTGAGTCGCCGTCCGTGGCGGCGTCTGAGGAAGCCTCGGATGCCGCAGCCGAGCCTTCAACCGATCCTGAGCCCTCCGCAGACGCAGAGCCTTCGGCCCAGGCATCGGGGTCAACGGACATCCCTGCCGGGGCCATCCCGCTGCCTGCGGTCTGGGAGCAGCTCCAGGGTCCCAGCAACGTTCCCGCTGATGGGGATCCACTGTTCAGCAAGTGGGTAACGGGCGAATCGTCCTTCCAGTACCTTGCTGAGTGGACCCATGACGAGTCGTTTGGAATTACCAAGGATCCCTCCACGGGTGAGGAAATCCAGAAGCGCGCCCAGGGCACGGTGGAAACCGATGCGGACGGAATTGCGCAGGCTTACGCGTTCTTCGCCGAGTCGGAGGAGGGCAAGTTCGGCAAGAACCCGGACGACGTCAAGAAAGCCATCAAGGACATTGAGGCCCGGTTCAAGGGCATGACTGCCACGGAACTGCCGCAGAACCTTGTGGGCCACAAATGTACTTCCAACTTCAAAACCAGCATGCCCGAAGCCCGTGAGTTCCGCCGCGGCGTAGCTGTGGTGATTGGTTTCACCTGCAACAACGCCCGCGGCGAGGCCATCCAGGCGGTCAACCTGTTCTCCGTGACACCGTGGGGCACCCCGCAGATGCTCGGCGTGAGCGGGCACAAGGAGTACTGGGACGCGCACCCCGGACTGTTTGAGCAGCTGGCCAACTCATACCGCATCAACAAGTGGAAAGTGGGCTAAGGCTCCGAACAGCCGGGCAGGTTGAACTCCGGGCAGGGCTAAAGTTGAGGGGTGACTGACCTTCCCCCCAACTCCGCCCTGCCCGCCCCTGCCGACGGAACGGCTGCCGAAGAAGCCCCTGCGGGTGGCGAGGCAGAAGCCAAAGTGGAGGTCGGCGTCGGCCCCTGGGAAGGTGAGTTGCCTGCAGGCGACCATTGGGACCCGGACCTGTTGAGGGACGGTGACCGCCGCAACGTTGTGGATCAGTACCGGTACTGGAAGCACGAAGCGATCGTGGCCGACCTCGACTCCAAACGCCACGAGTTCCACATTGCCATTGAAAACTGGCAGCACGACCTCAACATCGGCACCGTGGTCCGCACAGCCAACGCTTTCCTTGCCAAAGAGGTCCACATCATCGGACGACGGCGGTGGAACCGGCGCGGCGCCATGGTCACCGATCGCTACCAGCACGTCCGCCACCACCCCACAGTGGAGGATTTTGTCCAGTGGGCGCAGGGGGAGGGGCTGGCCGTGATCGGGATCGACATTTTCCCGGACTCAGTGCCGCTGGAAACCTACGACCTTCCGGAGAAGTGCGTGCTGGTGTTCGGCCAGGAGGGACCCGGGCTGACGCCGGAGGTTCACGAGGCTGCCGAGGCCACGCTGTCCATTGAGCAGTTCGGATCCACTCGGTCCATGAACGCCGCATCCGCCGCCGCAATCGCCATGCACGCCTGGGTCCGCCGGCACGTGTTCCAGCAACCCGTTTAACTCCCGCCGGACGGCACCCGGCGCAAGTGTTAAGGGCCTCAGTGACCGGAAACACGGCGCGGGGCCGTTGTCGCTAGGATGGTGCCTAGCCGTAAGCGGTCTACTCCAGGGCTACCCGCCCACAGACGAATTCAGCATAGGAGTCACCATGCCCATTGCAACCCCAGAGATTTACTCCGAGATGATCGACCGCGCGAAGGCTGGCGGATTCGCTTTCCCCGCGGTCAACGTGACGTCGTCGCAGACTCTGAACGCTGCGATCCGCGGTTTCGCCGAGGCCGAGTCGGACGGCATCATCCAGGTTTCCACCGGTGGCGCAGCCTACTGGTCCGGCGCTTCGGTCAAGGACATGGTTGCCGGTTCGTTGGGCTTCGCAGCGTTCGCCCGCGAAGTTGCCAAGAACTACAACGTGAACATCGCCCTGCACACGGACCACTGCCCGCAGGACAAGCTGGAAGGCTTCGTGCTTCCACTGCTGGCCGCTTCCGAGGAAGCCGTCAAGGCCGGCAAGGACCCCATCTTCAACTCCCACATGTGGGACGGCTCGCACGAGACCCTCACGGACAACCTGCGCATTGGCCGCGAACTGCTGGAACGCGCCGCAGCTGCGAAGATCATCCTCGAGGTTGAAATTGGCACTGTGGGCGGTGAAGAAGACGGTGTTGAGAACGAGATCAACGAGAAGCTCTACACCACCACCGAGGACGCCCTCGCCACCATCGAGGCCCTGGGTGCCGGCGAAAACGGCCGTTACCTGACCGCTCTGACCTTCGGCAACGTCCACGGCGTGTACAAGCCCGGCAACGTGAAGCTCCGCCCGGAACTGCTCAAGCAGATCCAGGCTGAAGTTGGCGCCAAGATCGGCAAGGAAAACCCGTTCGACCTCGTATTCCACGGCGGCTCGGGCTCCACCGAGCAGGAAATCGCGGACGCCGTTTCCTACGGTGTCATCAAGATGAACATCGACACCGACACCCAGTACGCCTTCACCCGTCCGGTTGCGGGCCACATGCTCTCCAACTACGACGGCGTCCTGAAGATCGACGGCGAAATGGGCAACAAGAAGACGTACGACCCCCGCGTCTGGGGTGCTTCGGCCGAAGCCGGCATGGCCGCACGCATCGTCGAGGCTGCCCAGCAGCTCGGATCGGTAGGCAAGACCTTCTGATGTCGGACGAATTTCGCAGGAACCTGATGGGGCCGGAGCCAACACTCCTGCCCGCCGAAACCGAGATCTACCAGCACTTGGCCCTCGGCAAGGAAGCACTGGATCTCGTAGCCCAGAACCCCACGTCATCGCTTTTGTGGGCGATCCTGGCAGAGGAAGCCTGGGCGGAAGGCCGGACCATCGAGTCCTACGCCTACGCCCGGGTGGGCTACCACCGCGGATTGGACTCGCTCCGCCGCAACGGGTGGCGCGGCGTCGGACCCATCCCGTGGGAGCACGAGCCCAACCAGGGCTTCCTGCGTGCGCTCTTCGCGCTGGGCCGTGCGGCGTCTGCCATCGGTGAGGCTGAAGAGCCGGAACGGATCGCGAAGTTCCTGAACGACTCCGACCCCACGGCCAAAGCGGCGCTCGAAGCCCGCTGAAGCTGACCCCCGGATAACAAACGACGACGGCCCCCACCGGAAGGTGGGGGCCGTCGTCGTTGTGTGCGTGCGTTGTGAGGCCCGGTCTGCGGGCTATCCCGTGGGTTTGGCGCGCAAAGCAGGCCCCACAACGAAAGGGTGCGTGTGTTGTGAGGCCCGGTCTGCGGGCTATCCCGTGGGTTTGAGGCGCAAAGCAGGCCCCACAACGAAAGGGTGCGTGTGTTGTGAGGCCTGGTCTGCGGGCTATCCCGTGGGTTTGAGGCGCAAAGCAGGCCCCACAACGAAGGGGTACTTAGGCCTTGCGGGGAATGCCCGTCCGGGCCATGGCCTCGGCGTATGCGCCGTGGATGGCGTCCAGGTATTCCTGCTGGCGTGCCGGGGTGCCGGCGAACGAGCGGCCACCGAGCGAGCGGACCTTGAAGGTTTTGAAACCGCGGCGGGCGATGCTGGCGGGTGCAGCCTTCATGAGCTGGTCTGCCAAACGGTGTGCCTCGTTGCCGTGGGCCACGAGGGCCGAGGTGCGGGGCAGGAGCTGCAGGAGGCGCAGCAGCGGCTTGAGGCCCTCGGTGATGTTTGCCGGGGTCAGCTTGCCGGCCTCGCCATTGGGCTCGATCCACGGGTAGGCGTTCCAGGGCATCATGAGCTCGGGACGGAGGCCCAGCTGCCATTGCATGCCGAGCATACGGGTGTTTGCTTCTTCATCGCCGGGAGTGATGAAACCCTCGCCGGAGGTGGTGCGCTGGTTGGAGAAAAGGCTGACGATGCGGCAGTCATCCATGCTGTGGGCGGGGTCGATGTAGAGGACCTCGCTGCCCGGCTTCTGCTCCTTGATGGAGTCGCACAGCTCGTTGACCTCGGCGATGTGCGGTTCGTAGCGGCGGTTCCAGAGGATTTCTTCGGGTGATTCAGTCGCCAGTTCTTGCATCAGGGGTTAGGTCTCCTAGGTGTTACAGCGCACCGTTCCAAGGTGCCGCGGGCATGCCGCAGCCGAACCTCAAAGGGTGCTGTTGGGGGCTAACTAACCTTACCGGACTATGGGCGCCCACGGGTCCCGCTGCGGCGCGCCTTCCGGTTGCGACCCGGCGTGTTGCCCGCAAATGTGATGGAAAACCACGTTATTGGTGCCCGTTATGCCGGGGTGTTTCCGGTGCAGTGTGACGCCGTATCGTCGCAGCTCAGGAGCCTTAGTGTTGACTTTCCGTCCCCTGGATGGTGTGTTGAACCCAACGGTTTGGGGGAAACCGGCTGGGCACCCCCATACCCAGGACCCAATCCGGGACCGCAGCTTGGAAACTACCGTGGGGGTAAAAGTGGTTGCTACACAAGAAGCGTCAGCTGGGACAACACCGGAAAACAAGGCACCAAAGGTCCGCGCCATCCTGGCCGGTGGCCTGGTCCTCGGAGTGGGGGCCGCGATCACCTTGGCCGCGTGGAACAATTCTGAATTCGGGCAAGGCACTTTCACCGCCGGCTCCTTCAATCTTCAGGGCAGCACCAACGGCACCACGTTCACGGAAAACCCGGTGGACTCGCCCGCCACCCTGGGCTTCACCACCAACCCAACCAACCTTGCGCCCGGGGACGTGGTCAGCGCCCCGTTCGCGGTTCGCTTGGATGGAGCCTCCAGCAACGACGCCACCGTTCTGGTGTCTACATCCGGTTCAACGGGTGCACTGACTGGCCTGACCTACGAGCTCACGCAGACGTCCGGATTCGGTTGCGGTGAGGCCGTCACCGAAACGCTGGTGGCCAGCGGTCAGACGCTGGGTTCGACGCCGGCAAATGTCACCTTCGCGTTGAGCCAGGGAGCCGGCTCGGATCCCGGTGCGGCAGTAAATCTCTGCTTCAAGGTGACTGCTGGATCCACGCTTCCGCAAGCCCAGACCGGAAGTACCACCTGGGAATTTGCGGCTACCTCGGAGTGATCCGTGGGACGGCGAGCTGCAAACCACCGTGGCGCGACGTTGCTGCGGCTCCGGGCCGTCCTGGCCGGGGCCTTGGTGCTTGGAGTGGGGAGTTCGGTAACCCTTGCTGCGTGGACTGACAGTGACCAGGCAACTGGCTCCTTTGGCACGAGTGTCTTTGCCACGGAGTCCACAGCGGCCAAGCCCTACGTTGCCAGCGGACCGTGGGCGGCCAACGACACAGTGCCTGGAGCTACGTTGCTGTTCCAGGCCACGGGGATGAGCCCCGGGACAGCCTTTTACGCGCCGTTCGCGATCAGGACCACAGAAAAATCCGTTGCAGGCACGGTGGTGTTGGGGGTTCCTTCCGTGGTCAGCAGCAACAGCGGCGCCGCTGACCTTGGCACGGCACTTCGGTACCGTGTGGTGCGGTCAGCAAGTTGCGATGCCTCTGCGTTCGGGGGCGCACCCGCATTTGTGGTGGGCAGTGACGGGGCAAAGCCCCTCACGCAGGGCCAGGCGGCCGGCGTCGTGAATCCCTTGGCAGCCGCGACAATCAACCAACCGGGGGCTCCCACGCAGTTCTGCTTTGAAGTGAGCCTGCCCGCAGGAGCGAACACTGCACTGCAGGGTCAGACCGCCACCGTCACCTGGCCGTTCACGGCCACCTCCACCACATGAGAAGCCGTGGAGCCAGGCTGCGGAACGCCCTCCTGAACATCGCGGCGGCCGGGGGAGCGGTCTGCATTGTTGCCGCGCTCTGCGCTGTGCTGTTCAACATCACCCTGATCATGTTCAAGACCGGATCCATGGCGCCGGCCATACCGGCCGGATCCTTGGCTGTGGTGCGGGCGGTCCCGGCGTCGGACATAAGCGTGGGGGATGTGGTCACGGTGGACCGTCCCGGGAAGCTCCCCATCACGCACAGGGTGCAAACGGTGCAGCCCGGCGAGGGTCCAACGCGGACCATCACCATGAAAGGCGACGCCAACGCCCAGGACGATCCGGAGCCATACGTGGTGGACCAGGTGCGGGTGGTGCTCTGGTCCGCCCCGGGCCTGGCGTACCCGCTGGCGGCGACTGCCACTCCGGCGGTCCTGGGTGCCACCACGGTCGCAGTATCCGCGTTGGTGACGTGGGTGTTGTGGCCGCGGCGGGGCAGGGGACATCGGGTCGGCGAACCCCGGGTCGGCGAACCCCGGGTCGGGGAACGGCAGGTCGGGGAACGGCAGGTCGGCGAACGGCAGGTCGGCGAACGGCAGGGCAAGGAACACGGGCGCCGACGCGCGGCAGGCAACCACAAAAGCCAAGGGAAGAAAGCCGCCGCAGGAACAGCCCTGATCCTGGTGCCGGCCGTGCTGATTCCGCTCTCCGGGACAACGGGCCAAACGGAAGCTTCCTGGCAGCGGAGCAACCCGGCGCCAGCGTACCTTGGGGCACTGACTGTCCCGGCCCCGGTGCTGAACGGTCCATGCTCGTACAACCCAGGTGTTCTTGGGCTGGGTGCCTACGTGCGGATCCGGTGGCTCCCACCCAGTACTTACAGCCTGACTGATGCCGAGGTGCAGGCGTCCACCAGTGGGCTGGGCTCGGCGCTCGCACCCTTGACGGGTTTCAGCTTCAGCGGCAGCAATACCACCGGGAACGCCCTCACCGGCTACGTCACGGATGTGCCCACCAACCTGTTGGGCGGGTTGCTGGGGCTGGGCACGGAGCTGCAGTTAGCGATCGTGGTCAAGCGGTACACCTGGACCTCGCAGGCCGCATCCGTTGCCAGCAACGCAGGCTTGGTGGCTGGTTTGGGCGGTACCTGCCGGAATCTGACGTAACAACGTAGTCCAAGGAGCGCGGCAGCCACGAACCAAACTTCACCGAACCGCCGTCGTACAGTCCTTGACACAAAGTATTCCAGTGCAATCGGCTAAACTTGGCTGGTAAGAGCCCCGAACTCTTGCGCTGGTCACCGCCCGCGGTGAACTGCACCGGTTATGTCGGGGCATTCTCATGTACGGCGCCTGACCCTGGTGATCCATCCGGAGCGGGCCCGAAAGAATGGGGGAGGATCCCATGCCCGCTATCGTGATCGTCGGAGCCCAGTGGGGCGACGAAGGCAAAGGCAAAGCAACCGATCTGCTCGGTGGCCGCGTTGACTACGTGGTCAAGCCCAACGGCGGTAACAACGCCGGGCACACCGTGGTTGTTGGCGGTGAGAAGTATGAGCTGAAGCTCCTTCCCGCGGGCATCCTGAGCCCCAACGCAATCCCTATTATCGGTAATGGCTGCGTGGTGAACCTGGAGGCGCTCTTCCAGGAGATCGACGGCCTTGAGGCCCGCGGTGCGGACACGTCCCGCCTGCGTGTTTCGGCCAACGCCCACCTGGTTGCGCCCTACCACCAGGTGCTGGACAAGGTGACCGAACGCTTCCTCGGCAGCCGCGCAATCGGCACCACCGGCCGCGGCATCGGCCCGGCGTACATGGATAAAGTGGCCCGCCTGGGTATCCGCGTCCAGGACGTTTTTGACGAGTCCATCCTCCGCCAGAAGGTGGAAGGCTCGCTGCGCCAGAAGAACGAGCTGCTGGTCAAGGTCTACAACCGCCGCGACATTGTGGTGGACGAGATCGTGGAGTACTTCCTGTCCTTCGCCGAGCGCCTGCGCCCGTTGGTCATTGACAGCACACTTGTCCTCAACAACGCCCTGGATGAGGGCAAGGTGGTGCTCATGGAGGGTGGCCAGGCAACGTTCCTGGACGTTGACCACGGCACCTACCCGTTCGTCACCTCGTCCAACCCCACAGCTGGCGGCGCATCCGTGGGCTCGGGTATTGGTCCCACCCGCATTTCACGCTCGATCGGCATCATCAAGGCCTACACCACCCGTGTTGGCGCCGGACCGTTCCCCACGGAACTTTTCGACGACATGGGTGTCTACCTGCAGAAGACCGGCGGCGAGTTCGGTGTGAACACCGGCCGTCCCCGTCGCTGCGGTTGGTACGACGCCGTCCTGGCCCGCCACGCTGCCCGCGTGAACGGCTTCACGGACTACTTCGTCACCAAGCTGGACGTTCTCACGGGCATCGAACAGATCCCGGTCTGTGTTGCCTATGACGTTGACGGCGTGCGGCACGACGAAATGCCCATGACGCAGACCGAGTTCCACCACGCAGTGCCCGTCTTCGAGTACTTTGACGGCTGGACCGAGGACATCACCGGCGCCCGCACCCTGGAAGACCTCCCGGAGAACGCCCGCAACTACGTGCTGGCACTGGAGAAGCTCTCCGGTACGCGCTTCTCCGCCATCGGAGTAGGCCCGGACCGCGACCAGACGATTGTTGTCCACGACCTGATCAACGACTGACTTAACATTCGACGGCGGCGGGCCGCCCCAGGTTCTTCCCACGGAGCCGGGGCTGTCCGCCGTCGCCGTTTGTGCTCTGCCTACAGAGCACCCCCAGCCGCCACCCGGGACTAAATCCGGGACAGTGGCGGTTACGCCATGGGACTGGATACGGTGAGCGCCTTCCCGGCGATGCGGACGAAACGAGACCTCATGACAACAACGGCAAGCGACGGCGTCGGATTCCGCTCCAAACGGGGACCCATCCTCATAGCGTTGATGCTGTCCACGGGGTTGGTGGCGATCGATTCCACGATTGTTGCCACGGCAGTGCCGTCCATTGTGGAAGACATCGGCGGTTTCTCGTCCTTCCCCTGGCTGTTCTCGGCCTACCTCCTGGCGCAGGCAGTCTCCGTTCCCATCTACGCCAAACTGTCCGACATGGTGGGCCGCAAACCCCTTATTCTCTTTGGCATCGGCTTGTTCCTGTTGGGCTCCATCCTGTGTGGGCTGGCGTGGAGCATGCCCGCACTGATCGCGTTCCGCGTCCTCCAGGGTCTGGGAGCAGGGGCCGTGCAGCCCGTCTCAATCACCATTGCCGGCGATATCTACACCCTCGCCGAACGCGCCAAAGTCCAGGGCTACCTGGCCAGCGTGTGGGCCATCTCCTCGGTGGTGGGGCCAACGTTGGGCGGCGTTTTCTCCACCCTGGGAATCTGGCGCTGGATCTTCCTCATCAACATCCCGCTGTGCCTCCTGGCCGGCTGGATGCTGGTGCGCGCGTTCCACGAGGACGTTGAACGCACCAAACACCGTGTGGATTACCCCGGCGCTGCACTGCTGACCGTGTCCCTGAGCCTGCTGATCCTGGGCGCGCTGGAGGGTGGCCAGGCCTGGGAATGGAACTCCGCCATCAGCATCGGCGTGTTCGCTGCCGGCGCGGTCCTTTTCGGACTGTTCCTCCTGGTGGAGCGGAAGGCCGCCGAACCCGTCCTTCCGCCGTGGGTGGTTTCCCGCCGGTTGCTTGCGACGACGGCACTCATCTCTTTCGGCGTGGGTGCGGTGCTGCTCGGGCTGACTTCCTATGTCCCCACCTTCCTGGAAGGCTCCATCAAGACCTCCCCGATTCTGGCAGGACTCGCGCTCGCGGCCCTGACCCTCGGCTGGCCCATCAGCGCCTCCCAGGCCGGCCGGTTCTACCTCCGGATCGGCTTCCGCAAAACGGCCCTGATCGGCATCTCCATTACCGTAGTGGGCACATCCATCCTGGCCCTCACGGCCTCCTCGCCCAATGTGCTGCTGGTAGCCGTGTCCTGTTTCATCGTGGGCCTTGGGTTGGGACTGGTGGCAACACCCACCCTCATCGCTGCCCAGTCCAGCGTGGACTGGAATGAGCGCGGCGTAGTGACCGGAACCAACCTGTTTGCCCGCTCGGTTGGCAGTGCAATAGGCGTGGCCGTGTTCGGCGCCGTGGCCAACGGCATCTACGCCAACGCCGGCCTTGCCGCCGGAGCAGACGGCCACGGACCGGCGGCCACGGTGGCAGCGTCCTCCGCTGTGTTCCTCGCAGTCCTGGTATGCGCCGTGCTGACGGTGGTGGCCGTGATCCTGATGCCTTCCAAGGAGGACTAGTCTCGACTCCATGGACAAAGCAACCCCCGCCACCCCGCTCATTGAAGGCAGCCTGGAAAAGCTGTTCGAAGGAACCGTCTGGGCCGAGGGGCCTGTCTGGATTCCGGAATCGCAGACCGTGCGCTGGAGCGACATCCCCAACAACCGCATCCTGGAGTTCAACCCCGCCACCGGCGCCACGCGCGAGTACGCCACCGGCGTCGAGTACACCAACGGCCGCACCCTTGACCGGGACGGCAGCGTGGTCCAGTGCAGCCACGGACGCAGGCGCATGGAACGCGATCACGACGGCGGGGTCTCGGCAATCGTTGACTCGTTCGGAGAGCATCGGCTCAACTCGCCCAACGATGTTGTGGTGGCGGCAGACGGTACCGTCTGGTTCACGGATCCGCCCTACGGCATTTTGCCCCGCACCGTTGAGGGCCATGAGGGTAACCAGGAATACGGTGGATGCTACGTTTTCCGCTTCGATCCTGCGGCGGACGGGCTGCGTCCGGTCATCACGGATCTGGTCCATCCCAACGGCCTGGCGTTCTCGCCCGACGAATCCCTGCTGTACGTCTCGGACACCGCGGGGCCGTCCCGTGGCGTCCCGTTCCGCATCGCCGTGTTCCCGGTGGCCGACGGAAAGTGCGGAGCGGGGGAGACGTTCGTCGAATTGGATGAGGACAGCGTCTCCGACGGCTTCAGAGTGGACACCGAAGGAAGGGTGTGGACGTCCGCTGGCTCTTCCGTGCGCGTTTACGCTCCCGACGGCGGGCTGCTGGCCGCCGTCGACGTCCCCGAAAGAGTTTCCAACCTCTGTTTCGGTGGGCCGGACGGCCAGGACCTCTATCTCACGGCCACCACGTCCCTGTACCGGCTGCGGACTGCCGCGCAGGATGCTGCGTGGCGGGGCTGAGAGGTCAGCTCCCGCCTGGCCGCGATGGAATCGGCCACTTCATAAGGTTGCTGTAGTTCTGGGGGCGGCGGTTCGATACGCTGGACCAAAGCATCACCACTGCAAACAGGGGAGTGAGCGTGTCAGGACCAAATCCAGATCCCTACGAGGACAAGATCACAGGCCTGGAACCCGGTGGTGGAGTTCCGCCCGGTGAGACGCCACCGGGCGAAGCCTCCACGGCAGGGCCGCAGGGCCACGATGAAGGCGGTCCGCGGAAAGGCACCCAGATTCTGTGGATGTCGATCATCGGCCTGGTAGTGCTGATGTCAATGCTCTACTTCATCGGCTACATCGTGGGGTTCTTCGACTAGACCTTCTTCGACGACTGGATGTTGTCCAAGGACCTGTAGGTGTAGTTGCGGAACTTTACCTGTCCGCTTCCAGTGGCAAACAGCGCTGGGCGGAGGCTCAAGAGCTCGTCCAAGGTGTTGGTGTTGTAGCCTGCCACATTGAAGCGCAGCCCGTGCCGGGTCCACTCCACTCCATCGGTGCTGTAATGCATGGTGACGATGTTGTTGTCGTTTTCAATCTTGAGGTGGATGGTCTGCGCGGCCGGAGCAGGCTCCCGCCAATAAGGGATGGCCCGGCCTGCCCGGTAGCTTGCCATTGCTGCCCCGTCGTGGCCCATGCCGCAGTACAAGCGGTCGCTGTAATAGAGGAGGAGTCCCCCTTGGGCTCCGTCAAATAGTTCCATCGAGACGCTGATCTCATAGCGGCGGTCTCCGGCGGTGCTGGTCAGCGGGGAGCTGTCCGACGGGTTGGTCCCGGAGGCCTGGAGTACCAGCCCGTCATCCAGGGAAATGCGCTGCTGCTCGCCAACGGCGGGGGCATGGAAAGACCACGGAATCCCGAGCCGCACGTTGGAAAAATCGTCCGACAAAGCGATCCCGTGCTCCTGGTCGCCCTGCAGCGAACCCGCCGGGATGGGCGTCGGCAGTGGCTCGGAGAGGTCGCCACCCACGGCCCGGGGCCACCCGTCGTCGTCCCATTCGATGGGTTCCAAAAGAACCTGGCGCCCCAAGGTCACAAAGCCATTCTCGTAGCCGTGGTAGATGCTCCACCATTGGCCGTCCGGACCTTCGAACAGGGTTGCATGGCCCTTGCTCCACCACGGTTCTTCCTCAGTCCACGTCCGGATGAGGGGATTGCGGGGGTGTTCCTCCCACGGGCCGTGCACCGACCGTGATCGCGCCACCGTCACCATATGTCCCGTGGGCGGACCCGAGGTCCCGCCCACCGCTGTGCTCAGGTAGAACCAGCCGCCGCGCTGCATCAGCTTGGGACCTTCGAGGGCGTAGGCCTCGGTGATCCATTTCTCCGGGTAACGCCAACCGTCGTACACATGCTCAATGTCGCCGGCTGTCGCCAGTCCATTGGCGCTGAGGCGGACACGGCTGACGCCACTCAGGAACAGATACCGGTGGCCGTCTTCCCCCACCACATGGCCGGGATCGATGTGTCCGGCAACGCCGATATCCACCGGCTCACTCCAGGGCCCGGCCATGGACTGTGCGTGGATGACGTAGATCAGCGGTGGAGCGGCGGGATCCGGTGACGCCGCCGTGGGAATGACGGGGATGTAGATGTAATAGGTGTCTTCCACCTTGCACATATCCACGGCAAAAACATTTCCCAGGGGATCCTTCAGTGCCGGTCCCAAAGGCTGCCAGTTCAGGAGGTCTCGCGAGTGCCAGATGATCAGGCCGGGCGAGGATTCGAAGGAGGAAAAGGTCAGGTAGTAGTCGTCTCCGTCGCGGAGAATCGCAGGATCCGGGTGGTCCCCTGAAAACACCGGGTTGAGGTACGTTCCATCGCCCCGATCGGCGCGACGCTGTCCCTCTGACAGGGCAGTGGGTGTGGCATCCTTCATCAACATTTCCTGCTTCATCTCCATGGTTGGGATCACGCTGCGTGCGATTGGCTGTTGCCCGTACCGCCTACGACCGCGATGGCACTTTTGTTGTTGGCTGACTCCTGGACCGCGTCCAGGACGCGCTGGACGTTCAGTCCGTCTTCGAACGACGGCGATGGCTGGCTTCCGTCCCGGACCGCCAGAAGGAAGTCCCGGACCTGGTGGGTGAAGGTGTGTTCCCAGCCGATGATGTGTCCTTGCGGCCACCAGGCATCCAGGTAGGGGTGCTCGGGTTCGTTGACCAGGATCCGGCGGAAGCCTTGCTCGCGGACCGGGACGGTGGCGTCCAGGAACATGAGCTCGTTCAGGTTCTCCAGATCGAACGTCAGTGATCCGGCCGAGCCGTAAATTTCCAGTTTCAGGGAGTTCTTCTGGCCCGTGGCCACCCGGGAGGCCTCTACGGAAGCGCTGAGATTCCCGGTCAGGCCCAGCGTGGCCCACACAGCATCATCCACCGTCACTTCCTCAGGGCCGCCGGGCCCGGGGCGCTCGGCCACAAAGGTCCGCAGGGTGCCGGTAACTTCCATGACCGCCTGTCCGGTGAGGAATTGGATCTGGTCGACGGCGTGGGAGGCGATGTCTCCCAAGGCGCCGGAACCTGCGGTTTCCTTGCGCAGCCGCCAACTCATGGGGGTTTCGGGATCGCTAAGCCAGTCCTGGAGGTAGGCGGCGCGGACGTGCCGGACGGTGCCGAGGCGGCCTTCGGCGATGAGTTCTTTGGCAAGTGCCAAGGCGGGGACGCGGCGGTAGTTGAAGCCGATCATGGACTGGACGCCACGCTTGCGGGCTTTCGCGGCGGCTGCGGTCATGAGTTCGGCTTCGGCCAGGGTGTTGGCCAACGGCTTTTCAACCAGTACGTGCTTGCCGGCTTCCAGCGCGGCGATGGCGATTTCGGCGTGCATCCAGCCGGGTGCGCAGATATCGATGATGTGGATGTCATCGCGTTCGATCACCTCCCGCCAGTCCGTGGCGGACTCAGCCCAACCGTACTTACCGGCTGCATAGGCAACCTGGATGGCGTCCCGGCCTACGAGGACTTTTTGTTCGAAGGCCGGGACGTCGAAGAAACTGGCCACGTTCCGCCACGCATTCGAGTGGGCCTTGCCCATGAAGGCGTAGCCGATAGCGGCCACACCCAAGGGCCGGGCCTCTGGTGTGTGATTCATGGCTGTCCTAACGGGTGGTTGGTGGTGTGGATTCGCACGGGACCCACAAGTCCGGACTTCTGCAATGGCGCATCCGGGTGGAAAATTTCGGATCCAGGTCTTGTGGTGTTGCCCTGCACGGCGTCACCGGCCAACCTGTTGGACCAAGTGTTGGTGACCTCGACGCGGAGCCGATTGAGCCCGCTGCGGATGGCTTCCGAGGCCGTCACCTGGAACGGGGACGTCCAGGCTGTGCCCAGGGGCACGTCATTGAGCCAGACCTGGGCGATGTCGCGTACTTCTCCCAGATCGATCACGTACGTTGCCTTAGTGCTGGCTGACGGCACCTCAAAATTGTGGCAATAAACGGCTGTCCCGGAGAAATGCCTGATGTCGCTATCGCCGTGGGCAAACGCGCCGTCGCCGGCCCACGGAGCCACACGATCAAGGGTCAGCGAACCCGGGTCACGCTCAAGGTCACGGAAGGTCAGTTCCCATGGTCCTTGAAGTTGCACTGTCCTCCGAAGTCCCGCTGACGCATGGAGGGCCAGGGTGTCCCCGGACACAACCCCGCTGGAGGTGGTGGCATCGTCCGGCCGCAGCAGCACAAAGGCGGAACCGAAGGGGGGCAAGGTGATGTCCACTGTGGTGTGGCCTTCCGAGTGGCGTGACGGAAGGGGTGTCCGCGAAACCTGGCAGGCATCCCAGAGCTCTGCGGAGCCTGAGCTTGCACGGAAGGTCGCGGTGATTTTCTCGGGACGTTCCCGTTGATTGCTGATGAAATACAGTTCCCCATAAGGAGTGGTCCTGTGGATGGCCGGCAGGCAGTGTCCCTCGCCGGCGTCGAAGCTCCAGTCGGGTGTCATTCCGAGTTCCTGCAGGGCCGCAGGCAGCAGCTTGCTGTGATGGATGTCCCCACCATCCAGCAACCGGCTGTGACCGCCGTACCAGATCTTGTCCGCCGCTGTCCGCCACGCCAAGGCGTCGTCCCCATGGCTTGGCGATCCTTCCGGACGTTTCCCAATCACTGTTGCGCCGCCGTCGAGCAGTTCCTGGAGACGCCGCAGCATGGCCAGGGTCATCCGCTGGCTGGTGCCACCCAGATAGAGGGCTTTGTAGCGGGTCCCACCGCTGCTGAGGAGCGCACCCGCAGGTGTCACTGTGATGTGGTTGGTGAGGCCATCGAGGTTGATGAAGTCAAAGCCATATCCCTGGGGGACCTCTGCGGGGGAATCACCGAAGACCCCGGTGACCGGCGACTCCTCGCCGTAGAAATAGGCGATGTCAGCAGCGTAGGTACCTTGCTGCAGAAGCTGGCTGCAGCGTGCCAGGTAGTCAATCCACGGTCCTGCCGCATGCGCCCAGGTTTCATTGCGTGAGAAGGACTGGCCCAGGTACGGCGCCAAGGTGATTCCGGGTTTCTCCACACCTGAGGGCTGATGCGGGGACGTGTGGATGTTGATCAGGTTCACGCCCAGGGCAAACTCCATGTCCACGATCGGCTTGAGGATGGCGGGTGTGTAGCGGAAGGGCTGTCCAAAGGCAGTCATCGACTCCGCGCCTGTCCGTGGCTTGCCGTAGACGTGCGAAACGGAGGCCGCACCCCTGAGATCCGCCACGAAGGTTGGGCGCGGTCCACTCTCCGGCGGGTAGCACCACATGGCTCCCATGGGAACGTCGGCATGCGAGCGCATCTCCAGGTCGTCCCCCAACTGGGGCCGGTGATCCTCCAGGGCCTCCGCGTAGTAATCCATTCCATGGCCGGCGGCGATTGATGCGATGGTTCCGTAATGGTTTTCCGCGAGGAGTTCGGAGATGGTCCTCCGGAAGTCCCACAGGAAGGCGTCACTTTCCCGGGTTCCTTCCATCAGGATTCCGGTCAGTGCCGGGAGCCATGGCAGGAGGCTGTACCCCCGACGGGTCTGAAACTCGCTGAGCATGTTGTGGGTCCAGTTCTGCGGCCCGGACTCGATGCTGTCGCTGAGGAGGGCATCGATCCCGGCCAGGGCGTCCGGTTCTTTGCCCAGGGCGTCCCGGAAAAAGCCAAGGTACGTGTGCAGATAATCCGTTACGTGGCCGGCGTCCAGTTTGTCCACTTCCAAGCCGGTTGCTTCCGCCGCTGCCGGGGCGTTCACATGTCCGGTGAGTGAATAGCCCAGCCTGAGCACGGTCCAACGTCCTGCCGGCGGAGCCCAGCTGAGTATCCCGTCGGCGTCAACGTAGCCGGTGACGTCCACTACCTCATCCACGGGCACGGCCTCCCGGACGTCGGCTGCTTCAGCTTCCAGCGCGTAGTAGTCAGCAACGGGGGCGAAGCCGGCTTTCTCCTCAGCGCGGGAAACCCGCGAGCCGCCGAACAATTGGAAGCACGACACTTTGACGCCGGAGCCGGCACTGGGAAACGTCAAGGGCTTGATGCCTGCGGCAACGGGGGCGCTGCCTGAAGGGGGCGTGGTGATCACCAGCCGGAAGTAGCGGGCCTCCTGTGCGGGGAATGACAAGGAGCGGACTGGAGCCTTGGTTCCTTGGAAATCCGCCACCGGCCAGAACGCCTGGTTGTCATTGCTGGCTTCGAGCACAGCCTCCGGGAGGGGACCTCCGCCGAATCCGACGAACGCAGGGAGTCCCACACGGGCAGATGTGACGGTCACCGGCTCTGAGTAGTCAGCAGTGATGGTGATCCGTGGGCTGGCATCGATCACCACCGGTGGCCAGAAGGTGCCGTCAGCCAGGTCTTCGAGGCCCGGACCGCCTGTCACCGTTGAGCTGCACGTGATGGAGGCGGGAATCAGGGAGCGGTGGCCCTCCTTGGCGGGGAAGGCCAGGACAGCGATGTCCTTGTAGAAGTCCGGTATTTCCGCCGTGACGTGGCGCGTTGCGGCGCAGGGGACGTCCTGGAATGGGCCTGAGGCTGTGGGTGGCGTGGGCAGTTGGCAGGGGAGGTGCGCTGATTCGATGACGGTGGTTGACCACACCACTTTCTTCATCCCGGCTTCCGGTGCAACCCATGGCCCACCCGTGGCACTCCAGCCCGCTGAGGTTGCCACTGACAGTTCCATGCCCAGTCGCTTGGTCTGCGATGCCGCCCTGCGCACAGCTGACTGCCATTCTTTGGAGAGGAACTTCACTGGCTGTTCCACCAATGCCGGTGCCCCAAAAGAACCGAAGAACATCTGGACGCCGCCTGCGCCTATCCCTTTCAGCCACGCAAGGTCGGCGTCTATGCCGTCTTCATTCACATTGCCGTCCATCCAATGCCACCAAGCCCGCGGGCGGGCAGCATCCGGGGGCGTGACGAATTGTTCGAACAACGGAGCGGGATCGGTGTTCAGCGGCGCCGGTCCGGTGGTTCCGCTCCGGGAGCGCCGGGTAACTGGTGGCGTGGACATAGTGTTGTTCTCCAGGCTCTGAGGCAGAAGCCGTACGCTTTCCTGCCTGGGAAGTGAGATGTAACATATGTTCTACAGGAACAAAAGTGGAGAAACAAGCCGTCGCAGCTCTGGAGGCCGCCGTGAATACCCAACCGTCCCCGCAGGACGCATTCATCTATGCCCGGCTGGTCAACCTCGTTAGGACCGGGGAAGCGTTGACCCGCCCTGCCCTGGAGCAGGCCACGGGGTTGGGCAGGAAGCTGGTGGCCCAGCGCGTCCAGCAGGCGATGGCCGTGGGGCTGCTTGAAGACGGTGATTTCGCGCCCTCCGGTGGTGGCCGCGCGCCCAGGCAGCTCCGCTTCAAGGCCGACGCCGGGCATGTTTACGCAGGGCTGATGGGTGCCGGTGAAATAAGGGCGGCCGTGTCGGACCTGGACGGCGCGCCGGTTGCAGCGATGCACCGCGACTGGGACATTTCGGAGGGTCCGGAAGCCACCATGGACCAGCTGCAGGACATGTTCCAGCGGCTTGCCAAGCGGACAAAGACGCAGCCCTGGTCAATCGGTGTGGGAGTCCCGGGGCCGGTCAATTTTGGTACCGGACAGCTGGTGGCACCGCCGATCATGCCGGGCTGGGATGGTTTCAGCGTCCGCTCCTGGCTGCGGGAACGCTACGACGCCCCGGTGTGGGTTGATAACGATGTCAACCTCATGGCGCTGGGCGAGTGGCACCGTGGACACCCTTCCGATCGGCGCGATCTCCTCTACGTCAAGGTGGGCACGGGCATTGGTTCCGGCCTGGTTTCCGGAGGGTCCGTGTATCGCGGCGACACGGGTGCTGCCGGCGATATTGGGCACGTCAAGGTCAGTGACGATCCAGGCCTCAACTGCCGATGTGGCGAGACAGGATGCCTGGAAGCAGTAACCGGCGGGTGGGGCCTGGTCCAGCAATTGACGCCGGTTGCCTCGAGCAGCCCGTATCTCTCGTCGCGATTGGCTGAAAGGGGAAAGCTCACTCCCGAGGACATCGGCATCGCCGCATCGCGGGGGGACAGCCTGGCCTCGCGTGCGGTGGTGGACGGCGCGCGCACGGTAGGCGCAACGGTGTCGAGCCTGGTCAACTTCATCAACCCCGGCGTGGTGGTGGTGGGCGGCGGCATGCTCCGCAGTGGCGAGCAGGCGTTCGAAGCCCTGGCCGAGACCGTGATGAGGCGGAGCACCAAGCTGGCGACGGAGAAGCTGACCCTGCGCACTGCCTCCCTGGACTTCCAGGAAGGGGTGGTGGGGGCCAGCCTCATGGCCGTAGAGCAACTCTTCGCCCAGTCCGCGTTGGGGTTGTGGATTGAGCAGGGATCGCCGTTGGGGCAGGCGGCGAACCTTCACCGCCTGGCCGCGGGCCACTGACGAACAAATGGTCACCGGCTAAAGTGACTATTGACACATATGTTCCTACGGAACTAAAGTCTGTTGCAGGAGCAAAGCTAACCAGCACCGTTTAGTTGTTCCCCCTTTCCTCTACCCCGACAGCCGCCGCCTGGATCATCAGGTGATCAAGCGAAGCCTGGGGGTCCTCAGTCCCAATGGAGCAGACATGAAGAGAAGAAGTTTCCTGACCTCAGCAGTGGCGGTGTCCATCCTGATCACCGCTTCCGGCTGCAGCGGAGCCCAAAGTGGCGGATCGGCTGCCTCCCAGACCGGCTCGCTGTCGCTGGGCGTGGTGCAGGTTCCTACGTCGTTCGTACCGGGCGAGATGCCTGCTGCAGGACCTGAAAACCACTACTACCAAGCTGTCTATGATTCCCTGCTGAACCTGGACGAGAACGGTGGGCCCGTCCCCAACGTGGCAACCCAGTGGTCCTACGACGATTCCCGTAAGAACCTCACCCTCACCCTGCGGGACGACGTGAAGTTCACTGACGAGACACCCTTGGACGGAGAAGCCGTCAAGGCCAACCTGCTCAAGGCAAAGGCCGGCAAGGGCGAAGCCGGGTCATCGCTGAAAGCCCTGGACACCGTTGAAGTTACCGATGCCACCCACGTGGTCCTCAAGCTCAAGGATCCGGATCCCTCCCTCCTGGCAAGCCTGGGACGGTCCAGCGGATTCATGGCAAGCCCCAAGGCGCTGGACAGCGCAGACCTGAAGACCAACCCGATCGGCTCCGGTCCCTACGTCCTTGACCAGAGCAAGAGCACCGCCGGAGACAAATATGTCTTCACCCGGAATGCCAACTACTGGCACAAGGATGCGTACCCCTACAACGAAGTCGATATCAAGCTTCTCGAAAACTCTGCCGCGGCATTGAACGGCCTCCGCGCCGGCCAGCTCCAGGGCGTGGCTGCAACCACCAACGATCTCGCAAAAGGCGCAAAAGACGCCGGAATGAACGTTGTCTCCTACACCAACGGTTCAGTTCAGGGGATCTGGTTGTGGGATCGGGAAGGCAAAAACACCCCGGCTTTGGGTGATGTCCGTGTACGCCAGGCGATCAACTACGCGATGGACCGCGATACCATCCTGAAGACCCTGGGCGATGGACGTGGCACCAAGACGGCCCAGATATTTGGGCCCAACACCGGGGCTTACGACGCCGCACTCGACAATACCTATCCTTACGACGTGGAAAAGGCCAAGAAGCTTATGGCCGAGGCCGGTTACGCGTCAGGCTTTTCCATGAAGCTTCCTGACTTCTCCCCCGTGTACCCGGGTGCGCAGGCTGCGATGACCGAAGCCATGGCAGCAATCGGGATCACCGTCACTTACGAACCGATCACTGCTGACCAGGTGGTGGGAAGCATTATCGGTGCAAAGTGGCCCATGAACTTCTTCAGCCTCACCTCGGCCGGAGCCTGGGACTCCACACAGTTGGCCGTGGCGCCGGATGCCTTGTTCAACCCGTACCACGTGAACGATCCCAAGATTGTGCAACTGCTGGACACCGCAAGGACCTCTGACGACGCCGGCCGGGACAGTGCACTGCGTGAACTGAACAAGTATGTGGTGGACCAAGCCTGGTTCGCGCCGTGGTACTTCGAAGAAGGCGCCTACGTAACATCCAAGGACGTCAAGACCTCCGGCCAAGCCAACGTCACCGTCCCGCCGCTCTACAACTTCGCCCCCGCCAAGTAGTCCACTGGCGCCGAGCTGGCAACGATCACGTCCATCATCACACTGAGAGCCACTCATGATAACGTTCCTGTTCCGCCGGCTCGGCGCCGGCCTCATCCTGGTCTTCGCAGTCTCCACACTGACCTTTTTCCTCACTGCGCTGGCGGGATCCGATCCCGCCCGCCGCATCCTGGGCAACAACGCGACCCCTGCACAAGTAACGGCCAAGAATGCTGAACTCGGCCTGGACCAACCGGTCCTCACCCGTTACTTCGACTGGCTGGGATCGGCCATCACCGGCGATCTTGGAAAGTCCTGGGCGAGCAATCAGCCCGTCACCAAGCTCATTGGGCAAGCATTGCCGGTGTCGCTGTCCGTGGTGATTGCCGCCGTCGTCCTCACTGCAGTAGTCAGCGTCGCCCTGGGCGTCGTGGCAGCCGTCCGCGGCGGCTGGTTGGACAAGGTTCTCCAGACCATCTCCATCGTCGCCTTCGCGGTTCCCAACTTTTTGGTGGGAATCATCCTTTCCCTGGTCTTCGCAGTCCAACTGAAGATGTTCCCGGCCTTGGGATACGTCAGCCCGTCCGATGATCCGGGTCAGTGGTTGGCCTCCATCACCCTCCCGGCCTTCGCCCTGGCCATCGGGGCAATCGGAACCGTGGCAACCCAAACGCGCGGTTCCATGATCGACGTTCTTCAAAAGGACTTCATCAGGACCCTGCGCAGCAGGGGACTCCCTTCACGAAGCATCCTGATCAAACACGCACTCCGGAATGCCGCACCGGCTTCCCTGACAGTTCTGTCACTTCAGTTCATCGCCCTGCTGGGCGGCGCCGTGATTATTGAGAAGGTTTTTGCCCTGACAGGTGTCGGCAACCGCGCGGCCTCTGCCGCGGGCCAAGGTGACGTGCCGGTGGTACTGGGAGTCGTGGTGGTGATGGTGGTCCTGGTGGTCATCGTAAACCTCCTGGTGGACATCCTGTTGGGCTTCCTCAATCCGAAAGTACGGGCATCATGACTGTGACCAACATCCAGGCCGGCGGTCCGGCCGTGAACCCCAAGGCAGCACCTCGAGCCGGCGTTGTGCGGAGGCTTCTGAAAGATCCGATCGCTGTGGCTTGTTTCGTTTACTTGGTGCTGGTGGCAGTGGTGAGCATTGCGGCGCCATTGCTCACCTCCGCAAGCCCGACCGCCTCACAGATAGCCAACGCCCTGGCGCCGGCAGGACCCGGTTCCCCGCTGGGCACGGACGGCGTGGGACGCGATGTCTTCGCCCAACTGCTCTACGGCGGCCGCACCAGCCTGACGGGCTCCCTGATTGTTGCCGGTGTGGCAGTGCTCCTGGGCCTGCCCGCCGGCCTGATCGCCGGGTATTACAAGGGCTGGTTTGATGGTGTGGCGAACTGGCTCAGCAGCCTGCTGATGGCCGCTCCGGCAATCGTTGTCCTGCTGGTTGTTCTGGCACAGTTCGGGCGCAGCACTGAACTGGCCATGACAGTTTTTGGCGTGCTGATAGCTCCTGCGGTTTTCAGGCTGGTGCGCTCATCCGTCATTGCTGTCCGCGAGGAACTCTACGTTGACGCCGCAAGGGTTTCCGGCCTCAGCGATGGCCGGATCATGGCCCGCCACGTTCTCCCGGTGGTGATCGCCCCCACCATCATCCAGATCTCCCAGTTGGCCGGAATAGCGGTTGCCATCCAGGCCGGCCTGGACTTCCTTGGCCTGGGCTCGGCAAACCAGGCCAGCTGGGGAGGCATGCTTAGCGACGCTTTCCAGAACATCTACACCAGTCCGCAGCTTCTGCTGTGGCCCGCGATCGCCATCATTTGCACAGTGACGGCCTTCAGCCTCCTGGGCAACTCGCTGCGTGACGCAATGGAGGGCGGGTCACGGGTATCAAAGGCCCGACGGCGGCGCCAGCCTGCGCAGGTCAACGGCGGTACCGCTCTGGTGGAGGCCGCTCTGGATGGACAGGCTGGGAAGGCCGACGAGAAAGCACTGCTTGCGGTCCAAGGCCTGAAAGTGAGCTACCCCCAGGCCGATGGTTCAGAAACCACGGTGGTGCATGGTGTTGACCTGTCGGTGCGCCGAGGCGAAATCCTGGCAATCGTGGGGGAGTCCGGCTCGGGCAAGTCCCAAACAGCGTTCTCTGTCCTGGGACTGCTACCCGTGAACGCCCGGACGTCCGCCGTCACCATGACCTTTGATGGCAAGGACCTGCGGGGCTTGGGTTCCGGCGCAATGAACGCCCTGCGCGGAAAGCGGATCGGGTACATCCCCCAGGAGCCCATGTCCAACCTCGACCCCACCTTCCGCGTTGGCGCGCAGCTCACCGAGCCCATGCGGCACCACCTGGGTTTGTCCCGGGCCGCCGCGAAAGCCGAGGCCTTGGCGCTCCTTGAACGCGTGGGAATCGCAAACCCCCGGCGTGTGTTCGACTCCTATCCGCACCAGATCTCCGGCGGCATGGCGCAGCGCGTCCTGATCGCCGGAGCGGTCAGCTGCAAGCCCGACCTCTTGATCGCCGATGAACCCACCACGGCCCTGGATGTGACTGTTCAAGCCGAAGTCCTGGACCTGATCCGTGAACTTCAATCTGAAGGCAACATGGGAGTCATCCTGGTGACCCACAACTTCGGTGTGGTGGCAGACCTGGCCGACAGGGTGGCAGTCATGCGCCAGGGACTCATTGTTGAAACGTCCAGCGCGGATCAACTCTTTGACAATCCCAGCCACGAGTACACCCGGGAGCTCCTGGCGGCATCACTGGAGGACACGACGCCCTCCGACGCCGTGACCATGGATTTCACCTCCCGGGAAGCCGTCACCCCAGCACTCCAGAAGGAGCCCCAGCCATGAGCGAGCACCTGGCATCCGCAAAATCAACGGCCCTGCTGGCCATTGAAGACCTGGTGGTGGAGTACCCCTCCAGGACATGGCGCGGGCGTCCCTTCCGTGCCCTGGACGGCGTCTCGCTCACTGTAGGACGCGGAGAAACCGTGGGTCTGGTGGGTGAATCCGGCTCAGGTAAATCCACCCTGGGACGAGCCGTCCTGGGTTTGGCCCCGGTCACCAAGGGCACCATCACGTTCCAGGGCCGCGTCATTTCCGGCGTGGACAAACGTGCGCGTCGGCAACTCAGCAAAGACATCCAAGTGGTCTTCCAGGATCCGTACACTTCCCTGAACCCGGCCATGGTGGTGGGGGACATCCTCACGGAGCCACTGCTGGTGGCCGGAACATCCAAAGCGGAGGCGGAAAGGAAAGTGGGTGAACTCCTGGAAAGGGTGCACCTGCCTGCCGACTCCGGCCGGCGGCTGGCACGGGAATTCTCCGGCGGACAACGGCAACGCATCGCCATTGCGCGGGCGCTGTCACGGGATCCCCAGCTGATTGTCTGTGACGAACCCGTGAGTGCCCTGGACCTGTCCACACAATCCCGGGTGCTGGAGCTCTTCAGCGAAATCCAGGAATCAACAGGCGTGGCGTACCTCTTCATTACCCACGACCTCGCCGTCGTCAGGCACATCAGCCAACGGGTGGCCGTCATGAACCGCGGCGGCATTGTGGAGCAAGGGCCTTCCGCCCAGGTGACGTCCACCCCGCAGCATCCTTACACCCAGCAGCTCCTTCTGGCGGCACCGGTTCCCAACCCCCGCCGCCAGGCTGAGCGCCGCGCTGCACGCAAGAAACTGGCGGAGTCCATGAAAGCCGCATAGAAGGTGGGCTTTGGCTCCGGGCGAATGCGCCCGGGGCCTCCGGCTCACGCACCACGGCATCCGCCGTCCACACCAGCGACGAACACCCTTGGGGCTGATTCAGTGCGCTCAAAAACCCAGGAAAGACCACCTCATGACCAGAGAATTCCCCTCACACGTGGATGTTGCCATCGTGGGCAGCGGCCCCACCGGTGCAGCATATGCGCGCATCATCAGTGAAGAATCCCCGCAAACCCGCATTGCCTCCTTTGAAGTTGGTCCCCAGCTGACGGAGCGCCCGGGCCTGCACGTCAAGAACATTGCAAACCCCGAAGAACGCGCCTCGGCCCAGCGCCGCTCGCAGGGTTTGGAGCCGTCCCTGTCGGGTGCCCGGTCCGGAGAAGTGGACGGTCCTCCCCGGCTTGTCCGGCCCGGCACGTACCTCCTGGACTCCGGCTACCGCCAGCCCGGAGAGGATGGCCTGCCGGCTGCTGCCATGTCCAGCAACGTTGGCGGCATGGGGGCGCACTGGACAGCTGCCTGCCCACGTCCCGGCGGCCAGGAACGGATTCCCTTTATCCCTGACCTGGATGACCTCCTCACGGAAGGCGAACGACTCCTTAAGGTCAGCACCAGCGCTTTCGCCGGCGCGCCGCTGGCTGATGAGGTCCGGCGTCGTTTGTCCGGTGCCCTGGACCCGGGCCGGCCCGCTGACCGCAAGGTAAGCGTCATGCCCCTGGCTGTGGAAACCGGCGACGACGGTTCGGTCACCTGGGCGGGATCGGACGTGGTGTACGGCGAAGCCGGCAGGTCCAACCCACACCACTCGCTCTACGCCGATGCCTTGGTGACACGGGTGCTGGTGGAAGATGGAAGGGCCAGGGGTGTGGTTGTCCGGGACATGCTCTCCGGGGACGAGCACGCCGTGCACGCCGATTACGTGGTGGTGGCTGGCGACAGTTTGCGGACGCCCCAGCTGTTGTGGGCCTCCGGAGTCCGCCCCGAAGCTCTGGGCCGCTACCTCAACGACCAACCCCAGACCGTTTTCGCAGTCCGGCTGCGGGACATCCCCGAAGCTGCGGTGACCTCCACGCCGTCGAGCGGTACCGCCATCACTCCCCAGAGCGGGGTCAGCTGGGTCCCTTACACCGATGAAGAACCGTTTCACGGCCAAGTGATGCAGCTGGACGCCTCGCCGGTGCCGTTGGCCTCGGCTGATGTGCCGGCCCCGGGATCCATTGTTGGCTTGGGCTGGTTCTGCGCGAAAGACATCCAGGCCTCCGACCGGGTGGCTTTTGACGATGACCGCGTGGATGCCTACGGCATGCCCGCCATGAGCATCCACTACCAGCTGACGGACCGGGACAAGGAGTCCATCGCGGCTGCGGGAAGGTCGGTCCGGCGCGCGGCTGCAGCCCTGGGGGAGCCACTGAATGCCGATCCCATGACCCTCCCTGCAGGAGCCTCGTTGCACTACCAGGGAACAGTCCGGATGGGAAAGACCCCTGACGGGACCTCTGTTTGCTCGCCCGAATCCCGTGTCTGGGACGTTGCAGGGCTCTATGTTGCGGGCAACGGAGTCATTCCCACCGCAACAGCCTGCAACCCGACGCTCACCTCCGTAGCACTGGCCATCCGGGGTGCACGGGACATTGTCCGTGCCCTCCATGCCGAAAGGAATTAGCACCATGTTGGAACGAAGCATCATTCAAGGCCGTGGATTCAAGAACGTTGAAGAAAACGGTCGCATCACCGGCTTCCAGGTTGTCCTGCGCAATCCGAACTACCGGGGCACGGCGGCCAGCTTGCTGGACGGCGTCGAGGTCACGGTGGATGGTGAGCACTGGGAGTCGCACGTGCCGTTGTGGACGCTCCAAGGGCAGACCCACACCTTGGACTCACTGAAGGCAACCACGGATGTCCGGTGGCAGCTGGACGAATACGCAACCATCACGGTACCCAAACCGGGAGGCCTCTCGGCCGGCGTCCACACGATCGAGGTCACCATCTACCTCCGCCGGCCCTATTTCCCGCCGGCAGTCTCGCGTTCCGCCTTCCCCGCTTCTGCGCAAGCCACGATCGTCCCTTCCGTCCCCACCGGGGGAATCCGCCACGCTGTCTCCACGTACAGCTATTCCGGTGACATCTACACGTCCATGAGCTTGGAAGACGTGATGGCGGATATTGCCGACATGGGGGCCACAGGCATCGAGATCCTGGGCGAAGGGAACATCCCCGGTTACCCCACGCCGGATCCCGCATGGATCGACCACTGGCACGCCATGCTGGAGCGCTATTCCCTGACTCCAACAAACTATGGATCCTGGATCGACACTGCCATGTGGCATGACCGGGACCTGACCGAGGATGAGGGAGCGGCGCAGCTGCAACTGGACCTCAGGCTCGCCTCGCAGCTGGGCTTCAGCTCCATCCGTCCCAAGTTCGGGGTGACCTCCTTCCAGCTGGATCCGCATCCCATCTGGGAAGGTGTGGTTGAACGGTCGCTGGACCGGGCACAGGAATTGGACATCGTCATCTGCCCCGAGATCCACAGCCCCACACCCATCAAGCATCCGGTAACGCAGGGTTACATCGATTTCATCGAGCGGACCGGCTCCAAGCACTTCAAGCTGCTGGTGGATACCGGCATCTTCCAGACTGCTGCCGTGGATGACGGGCATGAAGGTATTGAAGTCGAAGACGGCAAGCGGCCCGCCTTCCTGGAACCGCTGGCAGTCCCCATGGCTGACCTGGCTGGGATCCTTCCCCACGTCCACTTCATCCAGGCCAAGTTCTTTGAAATCGATGAAAACCTGCATGACCTTCATGTGCCATGGGAAGACATAGTGACGACCCTCCAGGACGCAGGATGGGAAGGGTGGCTGTCCAGCGAATACGAAGGCCGGCGTGAGCCGTACCGCGGACGTGAACAGGTGCGTCGCCAGCACGCGCTGGTCCGGCAATTGCAGGCCAAGCATGGGTGATTCTCCCTTGCGGTGGGGGCTGGCCGGTACCGGAGGGATCGCCCGCGAATTCGCGGGCGCCCTCGCCGGACTGGACGGCACCATCATCGCCGGAGTGGCCTCCCGCAATTCCGGCGCCTCTGCCGCACTGCGTGGCCTCCACGGCGTTGGGAAATCCCACGGATCCCTGGAGGACCTCGCAGCGGATCCCGATATCGACGTGGTGTACATTTCCACGCCGGCCGGTCTCCACAAGGAACACACCATCATGTTCCTTGAAGCGGGGAAGCATGTGCTGATCGAGAAGCCTTTCGCCCTCAACCACGCCGAAGCCTTGGCAATCGTTGAGACGGCCCGGCGCCGTGGCCTCTTTGCGATGGAAGCCATGTGGTCGCGGTTCCTGCCTGCGTACGTCAAGCTCCGGCAGTTGGTGGACAGCGGGGCCATCGGGGAGGTGCGTGGGGTTGAAGCCAGCTTTGGCTTTCCCATGCCGTCGGAGGGACCCGGCCGGATCAGCCGGGTGCACGACGCCCGCATGGGTGGAGGAAGCCTCTTGGAGCTGGGCGTCTATCCCGTCCAACTGGCCCATTGGATGTTGGGGCGCCCCACGGATGTTGCGGCCAGTAGCCAGCTCAACGATTCAGGTGCGGACCTTGATACATCCGCCCTCCTGTCGTTCTCCCGCGGCACCGCAACAATCCGGTCGTCCGTGACAAGTCCCCTGCCCAACCAGGCCAGGATCCTGGGTTCCACGGGCTACATCAGTTTGCCCGCACCGCACCAGTGCCCCCAGGAGGTGGGCCTCTCCGTGTACAACACCCATGGGCCGGGCACAGTGGAGGAACACCTCTACAAAACGCCCATTGAAGGGCCGGGACTGCGGTACGAAATCATGGAAGTCGCCCGGCAACTTCGCGCCGGGAAGCAAGAAAGCCCGGTCATGCCGTGGCAGGACACGTTGGACATCATGGAAACCATTGACAGGATCCGGGCATCACAGAACGGGTACCAGCCGTTGAATAACGCCACCTTGCCCACAAACCACAAAAAGGACTAATTCACCATGTCATACCCGAACCCTGCAGCCCAGGAAGAAATCACCTCCGGAGGGAACCTTCCGCGGCTTGAGCGGACTGGCGGGCACGTCCGACTCATCGTGGACGGAAAGCCGTTTCTTTGCGTCGGCGGAGAACTGCATAACTCCAGTGCATCAGATCGGAACTACATGTCTCCCGTCTGGGAGAAGCTGGCAGCGGCCGGTATCAACTCCGTGATAGCTCCGGTGACATGGGAACAAGTGGAATCGGTGGAAGGGCGTCTCGATTTTTCGGTGGTGGACGGTTTGGTGCAGGACGCCCGGTCCGCCGGGGTCCGTTTGGTGATGATTTGGTTTGGGGCGTTCAAGAACGCGCACTCGACCTACGCACCACGCTGGGTACGTGCCGACCGTGTGCGCTTCCCACGCGCGGACAAGGGTACCCAACCCCTGAAAACACCCTTTTCCTATCCAGGGTCCATGCCGAGGCCAAGTCTCTCCGTCTTTTCGCGAAATCTCTTTGAAGCGGACCGGGCTGCTTACACTGCGCTGATGCGCCATGTGGCCATGATCGACCCCGACCATACAGTCATCATGGTTCAGGTTGAGAACGAAGTTGGCATGTTGGGCGCCGGAAGGGACCGTAGCGCCCTGGCCGAGACCATCTGGAATGCGCCGGTTCCCGAAGCGCTGTTGACAGCGGTATCTGAAGCACCGGATTCTTTTGACCCCGAATTAGTGCGCGTATTCAGTGCGAATGCAGGCCTTCGCAGGAGTTGGGCTGACCTCTTTGGTGATAACCACCCGCTTGGTGAAGAGACTTTCATGGCGTGGGGTTTCGCCTCCTTTGTGGGTGGCTTGGCGGCGGCTGGAAAGGACATCCTTCCGCTCCCTGCGTATACAAACGCTTGGCTCGGACCCCAACGTGGGCAGGAACTGCCCGGCCAGTATCCCAGCGGAGGACCAACCGCACGCATGATCCCGGTGTGGCAGGCTGCAGCGCCAGCTATCGACTTCCTGGCGCCCGATATTTATGTGCCCAACTCGGCAGAAATCATGCGCCAGTATGCTTCGGACCGGAACCCGTTGTTTATTCCCGAAGCGCGTTTCCGCGCCGGCGATGCGTTTCTGGCAATCGGCGGCTTCGGAGGCCTCGGCTACAACGTCTTTGGTATCGAGGAAGGCAGGGAAGGCAACCAGTTCAGTACGGCAAGCCGGATCATCAAAGCCCTCACCCCGGAAATTGTGGATGCACAGCGCGATGGGCGGATTATCGGTTTCGCGCTTGAAGACGACATCGAGTCCGTCAGCTCGGAACTGGCCGGTATTACCATCACCGTCCGAAACGCCAGAAAGCTGCTTGAAGGTATGCTCCTTGACGCTGGCGTGAGGGTTCCGCCTGCACCGGAACTTCCTGGTGAAACGGTTGCCGCTACCCATGGCCCTACTCCCGGAGACGACCGTCCTTTAGGAATGGTTCTTGCCATCAACTCCCATGAGTTCGTGGTGGTCGGCCAAGGAGCGCAAGTGGACTTCCACAAGCCTGGAGCGGACGTTGAGCTCGATTCAATCCGGGAACTTGTGCTGACCGATGGCGGGTTGAGTGAAGGCCGGTACATCAACGGGGACGAACGTCTGGAGATCCTCTCCGCGGAGCACATCAGCGTGGTCAAGGTTCGTCTGTTGGCAACCAACAACTGACCCGCCGACTGTGACAGAAGGGAGCCTGCACGCCGGGATTGTGGGCTTCTGCAAGGACCGCAACCCCGGCCGGACACCATCCGCTGCTGGAGGCAGGGCAAACACATGAAGGATCGGACCATGATGAAACAACAAGCAAGCCCGGAGCAGATCCTTGCGGCCATGAGCTTCGAGGAAAAGCTGTCCCAGCTCCGGATCGTCTGGAAGCCCAAGGATGAAGATTCCCAGCACCTGGCAAGGACGGGGGCCGGAGCCCTTTTTTGGCCCGCAGATGCGGCGAAGACCAATGAGCTCCAAAGGATTGCCGTGGAGGAAAGCCCCCACGGCATCCCGCTCCTGATCGCCCTGGACATTGTCCACGGCCAGTTCACGATTTTCCCCACACCGCTGGCCCAGGCTGCAAGCTTCGACCCGGACGTGGCCGAGGTGGATGCGCGTGTTTCAGCGGCGGAAGCCCGGGCCACCGGCGTGAACTGGACGTTCTCTCCCATGATTGACGTTTCCCGTGATCCCCGATGGGGAAGGGTGGTGGAGGGCTTCGGAGAGGACCCGTACCTCACCGGCGTCTTCGGAGCAGCCAAGATCGGGGGCTACCAGGGCCAGGACTTGTCCTCGCCTGGATCCATTGCGGCCTGCGCCAAACATTTTGTGGCCTACAGTGCGGCTGAAGGTGGACGGGATTACAACACCACAGATGTTTCCATCCAACGGCTCAGGAACGTGTACCTTGAGCCATTCCACGCCGCGGTGAAGAATAACGTGGCCTCGGTGATGGCCAGCTTCAATGCCCTTTCGGGCGTTCCCATGCACGCGAACAGGCAGTTGCTGACGGACGTTCTGAAAGATGAGTGGAAGCACCAGGGAATTGTGGTTGCCGATGCCGGCGGCGTGGGTGAACTGGTGGAGCACGGAGTCGCTGCGGACATTCCCGAAGCCGGACGCCTGGCATTGTCTGCAGGGCTTGATGTGGAGATGGGCGGGGCCCTGTTCAACGGGGACATGCCCATCATCACCGAAGGCGACGTTGACCCACGCAGGATTGACGACGCCGTGCTGCGGATCCTGAAACTAAAGCAGGATCTGGGGCTGTTCAACAATCCCTACGTGGATGAGGACGCAGCCCCCGTGACAGCAGGAGAAGAACAGCGCGAAAAGGCCCGGGAGGCGGCCGCGCGTTGCACAGTGCTCCTGAAGAACGATGGACAGGTGCTCCCGCTGAAGAAGCAGGCAGGCCGTGTGCTGGTTGTTGGTCCCTACGCTGACAGCACCGACCATTTGGGCGCGTGGGTCCAGTACTTTGCCACTCCTGCCGGAAAGTCCATCGTGGAGTCCCTGGGAGAAGCGCTCCCGGATGCGGAAATCACCGCTCTTCCCGGCGCCGGCTTTTACTCGACCGACCCCGCACTTCAGGACGAGGCGGCACGGGCTGCCAAGGACGCGGACGTGGTGATCGTCGCGGTGGGCGAGCCGGGCGCACTGTCAGGCGAGGCCAGTTCCCGCAGCGATATCTCGTTACCGGGTGACCAGACGGCATTGATCCACCGGATCGCTGAGACAGGCACTCCTTTCGCGGTGGTGTTGATGACCGGACGGCCACTGATTCTCAGCGACTGGATTGATGAGTGCGCTGCCGTCCTCCTGGCCTGGCACCTTGGGACCGAAGCCGGCCCGGCCATAGCCGATGTCCTCACGGGCAAGGCAAACCCAGGCGGCAAGCTCCCCATGTCCTTCCCGCGTTCCGTGGGGCAGATCCCGGTGTACTACAACCACGATTCCACTGGTCGGCCCGCCCGGCATGGTGGGACCCTCACCAGCGAGCAACCCGATGTGGGGTTGACGGGTCCCAACAACACGGATGACTTCTACAAGTCAAAGTACTTGGACCTGGATCTGGGCCCGCTGTTCGACTTCGGCTTCGGCCTCAGCTATTCCGCATTCCACCTTGAGAGCGAAGCTGCGGGGCCGGGCACCGTGGCTCTGTCAGCCTTGGAAAACGGCGGCACGGTTGACTTCACCACCTCGGTCCGCAATACCAGCAACGTGGATGGTGACGAAGTGGTTCAGCTGTACATCACGGACGTCCGGGCCTCCATCACCCAGCCGGTACGCAGGCTCCGCCGGTTCACCCGGATTCACGTTCCTGCGGGACAAAGCCGGGACCTCTCCTTCTCACTGTCTGCCGATGATCTGGGGTTCTGGACCAACAAGGAAGCCGGAGAGTTTGTCCTGGAGCCAGGGGAGTTCCGTGTCACGGTGGGCGATGGGTCCACCTTCCAGACGTTGGCCTTCACCGTGACGCATCAGTGATCACTGATCACTGATCACTGATCACTGATCACTCAAGGAATAGACCTTCCCAACCCGCGGTTGTGCGAAAGATGAAGGCAATCACTTACAGCGAATACGGCAACCCCCACGTCCTGGAACTCACCGATCAGCCCATGCCCAAAGTAGGCCCGGGCATGGTGCTGGTGAAGATCAAAGCCACCTCCGTGAACCCGGTGGACTGGAAGATCATGGGTGGGTACCTGGACCCCCTCATGGACATCCAGTTCCCGGCCATTCCCGGCTGGGACGTGGCCGGTGTGGTGGAATCCGTTGGCATTGACTCGCACCAGTTCAAGCCAGGCGACGAAGTGATCTCCTACGCCCGGAAGGATTACGTCCACGGCGGCAGCTTCGCCGAGTACATCGCCCTGCCGGAGCGTGTCCTGGCGCGCAAGCCCACCACGTTGGACTGGAACGAGTCAGCCGGCCTGCCGCTGACGGGGCTTACCGCCTTCCAAGTCCTCAGCCGTTTGGACGTCAAAAGCGGCGAAACACTCTTGATCCACGGAGGTTCCGGTGGTGTGGGCTCACTGGCCATCCAGATCGCCTCAGCGCGCGGCGTGAAGGTCATCGCCACCGCCTCCGAGAAGAACCACGAATTCCTGCGCTCCCTGGGCGCCGAGCCCATCACCTACGGTGACGGGCTGGCCGAGCGCGTCAAAGCCATGGAGCCCGACGGCGTGGACATCGTTGCCGACTTTGCCGGCGGCAGCCTTGAAGCCACCTTGGCCGTTCTCAAGGAAGGCGGCCGGCACGCCTCCATCGCCGATGGCGAGGTGGAAAAGCACGGTGGAACCTGGATGTGGGTGACCCCGGTTGGCACCGAACTCCAGGAACTGGCTGACCTGGTGGACCAGGAAAACTTCCAGGTGGAAGTGGCCCAGACCTTCCCGCTGGCCCAGGCCGCTGAGGCATTCCGCCTCAACATGGAAGGCCACACCCGCGGCAAAGTTGTGGTGACGGTCAGCTAGCCGGCCTTTCCACCATCGGCATTTCCCGCCACCACCATCCCTTGGGTGGTGGCGGGAAAGACGGTATGCAGCTGGGAGCACGCCCGCTGCACCACGGACCTGAGCCATACGCTGGCCGGGTCCTCCGTTTGTGAGGGGTGCCAGTACATGGCCTCCACCAGCTCCGCCTCCAGCTCCTGGTGAAAATCCAGCACCGCTATCTCCGCACCGCGCTGGCTCCTTGCCGCCAGCATCCTGGGAACCAAAGCCACCAGGTCCGTTCCCTCAACCAGGAGCGGCAGGGATAGGAAGCCGGCCACCACTGCCGCCACCCGCCGTCGGACGTTTCTGGTTTCAAAGATCTTGTCCGCCGGGGTGCTGATGCCCTCGCCAAAGTAGCCCACCGCATGGGGCGCCGACACCAGATCGTCCAGGCTGGGGGATTCCAGTTCCAGGATGGGGTTGCGGGAATCAACTACGGCAACAAAGCTGTCCCTGAAAAGCTGCTTGGAGTCGCCCGGCATGCCATAGCCCTGGGGCCCCACCAGAAGATCGATCTTGGAGTACTCCGCCAGGGTGCCCTCCAGCCCGGGCGTTGGGACGAAATCGACGACGACGTGCGGCGCCTCACGCTGCAGGATGCCCCGCAGGGACCTCACCATGAGGACGGCAGCATAGTCGGAGGCGGCGATGATGAACTCGCGCTCGCTGGTTGAGGGGTCGAACCTGGAGCGGACGCGTGCTGCGCGTTGAACGTGCTCCATGGCTTCGTCTACCAGGGGCACCAGCGATTGCGCGAAGGGGCTGAGGTGGAAGTTCCGGCCATTGCGCACCAGCAGTTCGTCGTCGAAATGGCGGCGCAGGCGGGCCAACGCGGCACTGGTGGCCGGCTGGCTGAGCTGGAGCCTTTCGGCGGCCCTCGACACATTGCGCAATTCCAGCAGGACCTGCAGTTGGGGGAGCAGGTTGAGGTCCAGGTTCTTCATTCCTACAGGGTATCCAACCATTCACGGGACAGATAGTTCCTATCCGTAAGTAGCTCTTCCCCGGATACGTGATCTGCATCATTGTTGACTGTAGACGCTGCAGTCCGTTGACAGTCATCAGCACGTACAAAGGAATTCACCGTGGAAACTCCGCTCTCCCACCTTGCCCACCTCGAGATCACCACGCCGGATGTTGAAGCCTCCGCCCGGTTCTACGAGGAAAAGTTCGGCATGCGCATCATCGACCGCGTGGATGGCAACGTCTACCTGCGCTGCTGGGGCGACTACTACCGTTACAGCCTGGTCATCACCGAAGGCCCGGAAGCAACCCTGGGCCGCATGGCCTGGCGTACCAACTCCCAGGACGCACTGGAAGCGGCAGCAGCCCGCGTTGAGTCCACCGGCGTCCAGGGCACCTGGACCGATGGCGGCCACGGCTACGGCAAGGCCTACGAATTCACCGGCCCCTACGGCCACCACATGCGCCTCTTCTACGAGGTGGAGAAGTTCGTGGCCGAGCCCGGCTTCGAATCCACCTACCCGGACCGCCCGGAACGCCGCAGCAGCCACGCTGCAGCACCCCGCTTCCTGGACCATGTCACGGTAGCCAGCCCGGATGTCCGTGGATTCGCCAAGTGGTACAACGAGGCCTTGGGCTTCCGCGTCATGGCGTTCGTGGACCTGGACGAAGCACCCATCACCGTCTTCTCCGTGCTGACCACCAATGAGAAGTCGCACGATCTTGGCGTGGTCATGGACACCTCGCAGCGGGCCGGCCGCGTCAACCACATCGCCTTCTGGGTGGACGCCACCGAGGACCTGCTCCGCACCGCGGACGTCATGATGGAAAACGGCACCCCCATGGAATACGGACCCTCCATCCACGGCGTTGGAGAACAGAACTTCCTCTACTTCCGTGACCCGTCCGGCATGCGCGTTGAACTCAACTCCGGCGGCTACCGCAACTACGTGCCGGACTGGGAAGCCAACACCTGGAAGCCGTCCGAGGGCTCCAACAACTTCTACAAGAACGGTGCCATGCCGCACTCCATGACCGAGTCCTTCCCGCCGGCTGAAGGTTTCACGGCCACGGAAGAAGGAGCTTCCCCTGAAATGAAGGAAGCACTGCTCAACCCCTACGCCCAGCAGGGCCGCGGCTGATGACTAAGGCAACATACTCCCTGGTCCGCTTCCTGGAGGCCGGATCGGACAAAGCCCGCGCAGGCCTCCTGGTGGGGGAGCGCGTCCTTCCGCTGGACCCGGACATCAATTCCTTGATCCAGCACTGGGACAGCATGGAAGCAGAACTGGACACCCTGGCGGCCTCGGCCGGTGCGGACGCGGGATTGGACCGTGCCGCCGTCGACATTCTTGCTCCCGTTGAACCGGCGCAGGTCCTGCAGACCGGCGCCAACTACCGCAAGCACGTGGTTGACCTGGCGGTGGCACACCGCGACGCCGGCCAGGACGCGGAGGAAGTCCGGGCCAAGACCGCCGCGATGATGGACAAGCGCGCCGGCCAGGGAACGCCGTACTTCTTCATCGGACTCCCGACGGCGATCGCCTCCGCCACGGACCCCCTCACCTTGCCGTCCTACAGCACATCCGACGATTGGGAACTGGAACTGGCGGCCGTGATCGGCAAAGAAGCCTTCCGGGTCACCCCGGAGGAAGCCCTGGAGTACGTTTTCGGCTACACCATGGTCAACGACATCACCACGCGGGAATTCGTGTTCCGCAAGGACATGCCGGCCATTGGTTCGGACTGGTACCGTGCCAAAAATGCGCGGGGCTTCCTGCCCACCGGGCCGTTACTGGTTCCCGCCAAGTTCTTCGGTGATCCGCAGGACGTCCAAGTGACCCTGAAACTCAACGGCAAGGCAATGCAGGACGAGTCCACCCAGGACATGATCTTTGGCGTGGCCAAGCTGGTCAGCGAAGCCTCGCAGATCATGCCGCTGCGTCCCGGTGATCTGGTCCTGACCGGGAGCCCGGCTGGCAACGGCCAGCACTGGGGCCGCTTCCTCCAGGACGGCGACGTCATGGAAGGCACCATCACCGGCCTGGGAACACAGCTCATCCACTGCCAGGACGAGAAATGACGTCCAACCAGGTGGAGGCGCCGGTGATCCAGCGCAACGATCCTTTGGCCAGCATCACGGCAGCGGCGGAGCAGTACAACAACTGGGGCCGTTGGGGTGAAGGGGACGTTCTGGGGACACTGAACTTCATTGATGCCGCAAAGCGGATCGAGGCAGCAGCGCTGGTGACCTCCGGCGAGGCTTTCTCCCTTTCGCAGCCATTCGACACCAACGGCCCGCAAAAGGGCTGGCGGCGCCGCACCAACCCGGTGCACACCATGACGGACACCGGAGTGGACGCCGAACGCGGAAACCAGGGTTTCCCGCATGGTTTTGGCGGGGCTGATGACGTGATCGCCATGCCGCTCCAATGCTCCACGCAGTGGGACGGGTTGGGACACATCTTCGATCGCGGCAAGGCCTGGAACGGCAGGGCCGCGGGCGACGTCGTCACCTCCGAAGGTGATTTGGTCACCGGTATTGAGACGGCAGCGGCAAAAATTGTCACCCGTGGCGTGCTGCTGGATGTAGGGCGCGTCCTGGGTACCGATGGGGAATTGCCCGACGGCTTCGCCATCACGCCCGAACACCTCGAACAGACCATCCAGGCGCAGGGCGCGAGTTCGCAGGTACGGCGCGGTGACATCGTGATCATCCGCACCGGCCAGTACAGCCGGGTACGCCGCGACGGGTGGGGCGACTACGCAGGCGGCTCCGCCCCTGGCTTGTCCTTCACCACGGCTCCGTGGCTCCACGCATCCGAGATCGCGGGTATCGCCACGGATACCTGGGGTTTCGAGGTCCGGCCCAACGAATTCGAGGGCGCTTTCCAGCCGCTCCACCAGATCGCCATCCCCAACCTGGGCCTGTTCCTGGGCGAAATGTGGGATCCGGACGCACTGGCGGAAGCCTGTGCCTTGGACGGCAGGTACGACTTCATGGTGACCGCAGCCCCGCTTCCCATCACGGGTGCAGTGGGATCACCGGTCAATCCAATCGCCGTCAGGTAGCCAATCGCCGTCAGGTAACCGATCGCCGTCAGGTGGCCGGCCCGGTCCCGGAACCGGGCACACAATGCAATACACGCCGTCCCAACAAAGGAGTCAACGATGGCAGCAGTACAGACAGTGGGAATAGCCGGAGCCGGAGCCGCGGGCCTGGCTGCTGCCATCCTCCTCGCCGACGCTGGCGTGGACGTCGAAATTCTGGAGAAGGCCAGCGAGCCGCAGGTTCTGGGATCAGGAATCACCCTGCAAGGCAACGCCCTGCGGATCCTCCGCCAGCTGGGCGTCTGGGACCAGGTGGAAGCCAAGGGGTATTCCTTCAGCAACCTTGGACTCCGCGCCCCCGATCCCGCCGGGACGGTGATTGCGGTCCTGGAGGATATCCGGACAGGCGGTGATGACCTTCCCGCCACCCTGGGCATGTACCGCCCGGACCTTACGGCCATTCTCCGCGAGCGCGCACTCCAGGCCGGTGCCAGGATCGCCTACGGCAGGGCGGTCACCGAGGTCATTGACGACGGCGGCAGCGTCACCGTCCGGACGGCCGACGGCGCCAGCTCACGCTATGACCTGCTCATCGGTGCGGACGGGCTGCACTCCTCGGTCCGCAAGGCATTGGGAATCGAGGTGGAACCGGCCCCCACGGGCATGGGCATCTGGCGTGCTTTTGTTCCGCGGCCCGCAGAGGTTGTCCGCACAGACCTGACGTACGGCGGACCTTGCTTCATTGCCGGTTACTGCCCCACGGGCGAGGACAGCATTTACGCCTACCTCGTGGAGAAAGCGCAGGAACGCAATCCGGACGAGGGCCCGCAGATCATGTCCGGGCTTGCCGCAGCCTACGGCGGACCGTGGCGGGAGATCCGCGAAAACCTGGATCACAGTGCCCGGATCAACTACACCTGGTTCACCTCACACCTTGTTGAAGGACCCTGGAACCGGGGCAGGAGCGTCATCATTGGCGATGCGGCCCACAGTTGCCCGCCCACGGTTGCCCAGGGCGCGGCCATGGCGTTGGAAGACGCAGCCGTCCTGGCTGAACTCCTGATCGCCGCCGACCATGTGACGGAAACCCTCTGGAAGGAATTCACGGACCGCCGCCAGGAGAGGGCTGCCGCAGTGGTCACGTCCTCGGTCCAGCTGGGCCAATGGATGCTGGACGGCGTCCGCGACGCTGATGTGCCCGGTCTGATGAACTCCCTCTCCACCATGCTGAAGGAACCCGCATGAGCACCCACACCCCGATTCCCGGCCAGCCCGTGGTGGACGTGCACGCCCACGTGCTGCTTCCCGCCCTCCAGGAACTGGTGTCAGCCAACGATCCCCAGGGGTTTGCGGCGCTGCAGGCCCTGGAGGTCACCAGGAACGGCCCCGAGTCCATGGCTGCCTCGGGCCGCATGATCAAGGAACGGTGGCCCAAGCTCACCGACGTTTCCCGCCGCTTGGCGGATATGGACGCCCAGGGGGTGGATGTCCAGCTGGTTTCGCCGTCACCATCGCACTTCTACTACTTCGCCAACGAAGGGTTGGCGTTGGAATTGGCCCGGCAGGCCAACGCCGCTGTGCGGGAGTACGTGGACCAGGTGCCGGAGCGGCTCAACGGCCTGGGCCTGGTGCCCCTGCAGCATCCGCACCTGATGGTGGAAGCCTTGGAGCATGCCGTGCTGGAGTGTGGACTGCTGGGAGTGGAAATTGGGTCCTTTGCTGCCACGCCCGCTTCTGCTGAGCGCACCACCGTGGAACTCTCGGATTCCCGTCTGGAGCCCTTCTGGGCCCGTGCGGAGGAACTGGGTGCCCTGGTGTTCCTCCACCCGTTCGGATGCTCCCTGGACGAACGGCTGGATCGCTTCTACCTGGCCAACACCGTGTCACAGCCCGCGGAGAACGCGGTGGCCCTGTCCCACCTGATCTTCAGTGGAGTGCTGGACCGGCACCCGGACCTGAAGATCCTGGCAGCCCATGGCGGCGGATACCTCCCCACCACCATTGGACGGTCCGATCGCGCCTGGAAGATGCGGCCCGAAGCGCAAACCTGCGCCCAACCGCCGTCGACTTACCTGCGGAAGATCTTCTTCGACTCCCTGGTCCACAACCCGGAAGAACTCACGGCGCTTGTCAACGCTTCCGGTGCCGGGCAAGTCCTGCTGGGCTCGGATTACCCGTTCGATATGGGCTCGGATGATCCCGTGGGCGAGGTCCGGAGCGCTGAACTGGACAGCAGTGCCGAACAGCAGGTCCTCGCCGGGAACGCCGGCAGGCTGGGCATTACGGCCGCAGTGGATCAGACCAACAGCGCAGACCTGGCCACCCGCACAGACCAACCCAACAGCACGGACCAGCCCAACAGCACAGACCAGCCCACCCGCACCACCGTTTAAGGACGATTCACATGGTCAAGATTGCGCGCTGGAATCACGGCGAGGGTACGTACTCCGGATTCGTCGACGGCGGGAACTGCTACGCGCTCCCGGCCGGACAGACTGTTTCCACTCTGCTGGAGGCAGGCCTGGAAGCAACCCTGGCCCAGGCCGGGGAAACGCTCCGTTCCGCGAGCCCCGTGGCCTTGGAAGACGTACAGCTCCTGGCTCCCCTGCAGCCCTCCACCATCCGCGACTTCGTTGCCTTCGAGGAGCATGTTGAAGGGGTAAGGAAAAGTATCGACGGAGTGGCCGGGGTGGTGGCCGAGTGGTACCAGGCGCCCACGTTCTACTTCACCAATCCGCACACCGTCAGCGGCACCGGGGAGGTGATTGGGATTCCGGCGGGCTGTGATGAACTGGACTTCGAGACCGAAGTAGCGGCCGTCGTCGGGAGTGTGCCCGGCAGCGACGGACGCAACCTCACCGCCGAGGAAGCCCACCGGCACATTTTTGGCTACACCATCCTCAATGACTGGTCCGCCAGGGACTTGCAGCGCCGCGAGATGAAAGTCAGCCTGGGCCCGTGCAAGGGCAAGGACTTCGCCAATACCCTGGGGCCGTGGATTGTCACCTCGGACGAGTTTGAAGCCCTCCATGACCCGGAGGGGTTTCTGCCCATCTCCATGTCTGTTGAGGTCAACGGCGTGTCCATTGGCCAGGACCTGCTCTCCAACATGGGCTGGCCGTTTGCGGAACTTGTTGCCTACGCCTCCCAGGACTCCGTGGTCCGGCCGGGCGACGTCCTGGGCTCGGGAACCTGCGGCAGCGGCTGCCTGGCGGAACTGTGGGGACGGAACGGTGCCAGGACGCCGCCGGCACTGCAAACTGGAGACATTGTGACCATGACGGTTGAAGGAATCGGATCCATCCGGAACACCGTGGGTGCGCAGCGGCAAGCGCAGACCCGGGTAGCTGCCCGTCCGCGGCCCACCAGCGGCTCTGGGAGCGGGTTTGGACAATAGGGCCAAACCCGTCACTATGGAAAAAGGAGAATGAGACCCCAACCCCATTCCCGAGATAGGCCCCATGATCAGTTTTCGGCCCCTGTCCCGCCTCGCGTCGGTCCTCACCACGCCCCTTGCCCCTGAAGATGTCCTGGCGTTGTTCAACCCGGTGTACTCGTCACGGCAACTCCGTGGAGTCGTCACCAAGGTGGTGCAGGAGACAGCCCAGTCCGCCACCATCTTCTTCCGGCCCGGCCGTGGCTGGCGTGCCCACCTGGCAGGTCAGTGGGCGCGGATCGGCGTTGAACTGGACGGCGTCCGTCAATGGCGCTCGTATTCCCTCAGCGCCCCCGCCGGCCAGGACCCCGCCATCACCGTCACGGACGTCGGTTCGGTGTCCGGGACCCTGGTCCGGAAAACCAAAGTGGGTGACATCCTTTTCCTCGCCCCGCCGCAGGGCGACTTCGTGCTCCCGGAGCATCCCCGCCCGTTGCTCATGCTCACCGCAGGAAGCGGCATCACCCCGGTGATGTCCATGATCCGGACCCTGATTCCCAGCCGTCCGGATGCCGACGTGGTCCTGATCCACTCCTCCCGCACGGAAAAAGAGAGCATCTTCCGCGAAGAGCTGGCCGAGCTGGCGGACCAATTCCCCAACTTCCGCCTGGCGCAGTGGTTCACCCATGGCCGCGGACGCCTCAATTTCACGTCCCCTGCGGAGATCGGCGAAATCTGCCCGGACTGGCAGGAACGCGCAGCCTACGCTTGCGGTCCTGAGAGCTTCCTGGACGATGCAGAGGCAATGTGGCACCGCGCCGCGGTGGAGGCGGGCGCCTCCGTCTCCGCAGACGCCGAGGGCACCTCCGGTGACCAGGGCACCGGCACCAAAAGCACTGGCACCAAGGGCACTCTCACCATCGAACGCTTTAACACCAAACTGGTAGGCGGAGACGGCAGCGAGGGTGGCCTTGTCACCTTTGAGGCGTCCGACCGTGAGGTGCAGGCCGACGGCGATGTGCCCATCCTGGACGTGGGAGAGGACGCCGGGGTGCTGATGCCCAGCGGCTGCCGAATGGGTATTTGCCACAGCTGCCTGACCCCGCTCCTGTCCGGAAGCGTCCGCGACCTGCGCACCGGCGAAATCCATGGCGAACCAGGCCAACTCATCCAAACCTGCGTGTCTGCTGCAGCCGGACCCGTCAACCTTGAAATCTGAGAGTGCAACCATGTCAATAATTTCAGCAAAGAGGCCGAATACCAGCCCCGCAAAGACCCGTCCGGGCGCGCTTGCCGAGTCCGGCAGCCCCACGTTGCGCCCGCCGGCAGCCGCGCACCTCAGCGATGAGCAGGTGGCGGAACTCGGCCGTGAGCTGGACGCCATCCGTGATGACATCCTGGGCAAGCGCGGTGCTACGGATGCTGCGTACATCAAGCGCATGATCAAGATCCAGCGCGGCCTGGAGATCTCCGGGCGCGCTGCACTGCTGGTCAGCAAGAACAAGGCTGCCTGGGTCACCGGCACGGCGCTGCTGAGCGTTGCCAAGATCCTGGAAAACATGGAGCTGGGCCACAACATCCTGCACGGCCAGTGGGACTGGATGCGCGATCCGGACATCCACTCCACCACGTGGGAGTGGGATTTCGTTACCCCGTCACGCTCCTGGCAGCACACCCACAACGATCTCCACCACCGCTGGACCAACGTTGTGGGCAAGGACCGCGACGTCGGATACAACCTCCTCCGCATGGACCCGGACCAGGAGTGGAAACCCTTCAACCTGGGCAACCCGCTCTACAACGCGCTGCTGGCGCCGGTGTTCGAATGGGGCATCGCGGTGTACGACCTTGAGATTCCCGAGTACAAGGAAGGCCTCAAGTCCAAGGAGTCCATGGTCAAGGACCTCAAGGCCCTGGGACGCAAGGCCGCGAAGCAGTTCGCCAAGGACTACGCGGCAACTCCGGCAGTGGCCATGCTGACCGGTTCCGGCAAGCAGGCCCTTTACGGCACCTTGACCGCCAACGCTGTCCGCAACGTGTGGGCGCACGCGGTCATCTTCTGCGGCCACTTCCCGGAGGGAACGGACACGTTCACCGAGGAAATGGTGGAGGGCGAAACCCGCGGCGACTGGTACGTGCGCCAGATGATCGGCTCAGCGAACATCTCGGGTTCAAAGTTCATGCACCTCATGACCGGCAACCTCTCGCACCAGATTGAGCACCACCTCTTCCCGGACCTGCCCTCCCACCGGTACGCCGAGGTTGCGCCGAAGGTCCAGGAGATCTGCCAGCGCTACGGGCTGAAGTACACCACCGGCCCGCTGTTGAAGCAGGTGGGGTCGGCCTGGGCCAAGGTCTTCAAGTTGGCCTTGCCGCCCAAGAAGTAAGGCAACCCGGCCGCCAAAGCGGCATACAACGACGGCGGCAGGCCCGCCTTCGGTTCTGATGGAACCGTTGGTGACCTGCCGCCGTCGTGCGTTAACGCGGGGGCTACTTGGCGAGGAACGGCAGAAGGATGTCGTTGATTTCGGCGCCGTGCGTCCAGAGCATGCCGTGCGGGGCGTCTTCGATCTCCACGTACTCTGCGGAGGGGAGGCGCTTGGTGAACTCGCGGCCCGTGGAGTCGATGGGCAGGATGCGGTCTCCGGTGCCGTGGACAATCAGTGCCGGCACGGTGATCTTCTCAATGTCGGAGCGGAAGTCCGTCAGCCAGGTGTCCACCACTGCGAAGGACGCGTACCAGGAGGAGCCTGCGGCCACGTTCCAGGAGTTGCGCAGTGCTTCTTCGCTGAGGCGGTTTCCGAGGAAGTCGTCCGTGTTGTAGAAGTCCTTGTAGAAGTTCTCGAACCAGGCGTAGCGGTCCTCGATGGCGGCGTTGCGGATGCCGTCGAAGACCGAGGAAGGAACGCCTGCGGGGTTGTCGTCCGTCTGGAGGAGGTACGGTTCCAGCGAGCCCAGGAAGACGGCCTTCGCCACGCGGGCTTCGCCGTAGGTTCCGATGTAGCGGCCCACCTCGCCGGTGCCCATCGAGAAGCCAACCAGCACGGCGTTCTGGAGGTCCAGGGTTTCCAGGACGGTGTTGAGGTCCGCTGCAAAGGTGTCGTAGTCGTAGCCCGTGGTCACCTTGCTGGATTTGCCGAAGCCGCGGCGGTCATAGGTGATAACGCGGTAGCCGGCCTTCAGGAGTGCAGCGGTCTGCTTCTCCCAGGACGCGCCGTCCAGGGGATAGCCGTGGATCAGGACCACCGGCTGGCCTGAGCCATGGTCTTCGTAGTAGAGCTCGATGTCCGTGGTGTTTTCAGTTCCGACTTTGATAAAGCCCATGATGCTGTTTCCCTTTTCCTCGAAGTAGAGAACGATCGTTCTCGCCCTGTTCCACATACTATAGAACGATCGTTCTCAATTCAAGTAGTATTGGCTTATGGATATTTCCGAGGCCCGCGCCCGCATCGTCGCGACGGCGGACGAGCTCTACAACGCCCACGGCATCCAGTCCGTGGGAATGGACCGGCTGCGCACGGCGGCGGGGGTTTCGCTCAAGAAGCTCTACCAGGAATTTCCATCCAAAAGCAGCATCGTCATGGCCGTCCTGGAGCGTCGGCATGAATCCTGGACCCGGGGGCTCGATGCCACGGTCCATCAAGCGGCGGATCCCCGGGACCGGCTGCTGGCCATCTTCGACTACCTTGCCGGATGGTTCGCGCAGGACTCGTTCCGTGGCTGCGGCTTCATCAACAGCTTCGCCGAGTTGGGGGCAGTCAGCAACGAGGTTGCCGCGTACGCGCGTCAACACAAGGAGTCGTTCCAGGAGTACGTCGCGGAACTCGCTCGCGACGCCGGCGCGCCGGACTACCTGGCACCACAGCTGTCCATCCTCGCCGAAGGAGCGCAGACGACGGCGGCCATCGCCGGAACGTCCGAGGCCGCCGGCCAAGCGCGGCGCGCCGCAGAAGTGCTGATCGACGCGGCACTGCCGTAACGCGGAGAATGCAGGGGCCCACAGCCGTGGAAGACTGGACCCATGTCCTTCCGTTCCAAGAAATCGCGCCCGGAATCCGATGCTGGTGTCATTACCGGCCCCAAGCCGCCGCGGGAACAGGCCCGGCACCTGGCCATGAGGCTCGACGACGCGTGGCTGGATTTCCAGACGAAGCTCGCCATCCGCAGGGGCAAAGTGGAAACGGTCATACCGTACACCGGCTATGGAAGCACCTCCTGGGTCCGGGTACTCGCGCGGGTGGTGCGCAGTGATGCCCGCGACGTCGCCGGCCACGCCAAGCCCCTGCAGGAAAGCATGCGTGGGTGGCGCAACTTCACCAGCGCTCCGGTTGCCCAAGCCACAGTCAAGGTGACCATTGCGGGTGCTGTCCACGTGGTCCACGCAGACCGTGGCGGTGTGGTGGATGCGCGCATTCAAATCGCGCTTGAGCCGGGCTGGCACACCATTAGGCTGCAATCGGGGGAGTCGGAGGCCATCGATGCGCCACTGCTGGTTGTAGCCGACGACGCCGACTTCGGTGTTGTTTCCGACATTGACGACACCGTGATGGTCACTGCCCTGCCGCGGCCCTTTTTGGCTGCGTGGAACACCTTTGTGCTCAACGAGCACGCACGCACTCCCACGCCCGGCATGGCGGTCCTGTACGAACGGATCGCGCGGACCGAACCCTCAGCTCCCGTTATTTACCTTTCCACGGGAGCATGGAACGTGGCCCCCACCTTGGCCCGGTTCCTCTCGCGGAACCTGTACCCGGCCGGCCCCAAGCTCCTCACGGATTGGGGCCCCACCCCGGACCGCTGGTTCCGCAGTGGCCAGGAGCATAAGAAGAATTCGTTGGAGCGGCTCGCAGCGGAATTCCCGCACGTGAAGTGGCTCCTGGTGGGCGACGACGGCCAGCACGACGAAGCGATCTACTACGAATTCGCGCAGCGCCACCCGGAAAACGTCAGGGCCGTGGCCATCCGCCAGCTCTCCGCGGGCGAGGCCGTGCTGGCCGGCGGACGCTCCAAGTCCGGCGGGCAAGCCCTCCCCGGCATTCCCTGGATCTACGCCCCCGACGGCGCCGGCATGTCCAAGCAACTGGAAAAGCTGGGCATCATCAACAACGAGGTCAGGTCCGACGACGCCCCCGAAGAAGGCGGTTTGGGCACTCGTTAGTTGTGGGAACCACTTAAAGGGCCAACGGCCCCGATACGCCTTCTGCTTAAGCGTGTCGGGGCCGTTGGAGTTTTTGGGGTGACCTCCCACCGGGTGGTCAGCAGCTCATGCTGCCCTTCAGCACCTTGCCGGTCCAGGCGTTCGAGGTACCGGGGACCTTGTAGTACCCGCGGATCTCGTAGGTCCAGGTACCAATGATCTCGATTCCTGACGTGTACGTCTTGCCCGCAGCTTTGCTCAGGTCGCCGGTGAACTCAAGGCTGCCGGCGCGGTCGTAGATCTTGATCTCGTGGTAGTTCGCGTTGGCCACCGTGCTGAAGGAGTTGACCGTCACTGTTGTGCGCAGGCCGAACGAGCAGCTCATGGTCACGTTCGCTGCGGCCGGAGCGGCCAGGCTGGCCGCGGAGAACTGCGGCGTTGCCCGATCCGAGCCGGTGAATGCTGCGAACGCTGCGGCGGGTGCAGCCACCAGGCCAAGAAGGACGACGGCGATGATCACCAGAATGCGCAGGAAGCTGATCCGCGTGGTCATGGTGCCGTTCTCCTTGCCTTTGTTGTGTGTTTCGAATCTGGTGACTGATTGGTGTTACTGCCGGGGCTGATCGGGCTGGGGTGGAGAATCCGATCAGACCCGGCTGGCTTTGGTTCTTACTTGGTGGTTTCGGTGCGTTGGGTGCCGGTGAAGGCGAAGGCGATGGTGGAGGTGGCGCCTTGGAAGGTGTTGTCTGCTGTGGTGGGCAGGGTGGTGGTGACTTTGAGGTTGTCGGTTTTGGTGTTGGTCAGGGCGGTGAGGTTGTTCAGGGTTTTGTTCGCTGCGATGACGGGGCCGTTGGCCAGGACGGTGGTTTTGGTGCTGGCGCAGGTGTAGGGGGCTGCGGTTCCGGTCCAGGCAACACTGCAGTTTTCGATGGTCAGTTGCAGGCCGTTGGTGGCGTCGGTGGTGAGCTGGGAGGCGGTGGTTCCGGCGTTGGTGGTGAGGGTGATGTTGTTCAGGTCTGAGTTGCCGGTGTTGGCCAGGGTGACGAGTTTTTCTACTTTGTCGCCGGGCAGGATGTTGGTGACGGGAACGTTCAGGGTGTTCGCGGCTCCGGGGGCGCCCAGGGCGATGGTGACCGTTCCTGCGGTGACGGCCTGGGAGGCGGAGGTGGAGGAGGTGAACGCGCCGTAGGTTCCCATGCCGGCGACGGCGGCTGCGGTGCCGACCAGTGCGACGGAGGCGAGGATTTTGCCGGAGGTGGTTTTGAAGCTGATGGCCATGGGGATCAGTGTCCTTTCAGTTGGCCACCGCTTCCGGCCGGCCTGTTCTTTGTGCCCTTGGGTGCCGGCCTGTGTGGCTGGCAAGAACTACTTTCCCGGGACCGGATCAAGAACCACCACCACAAACCCACAACACTGACTCAGGAAAACCTCAAGACTCCCGCAACCCAAACCAGCAGGATCGGAGAAGTGCCCCAGCCCGGATTTCTTTACTGTTGAAGTACAGGAATTCAGGCACACACAGGAATAGGAACACTCCATGGCGCAGGCAGAAACAACCAAGTCCTACGACGGGTTCAGTGCGGACGAGCGCGCAGCAATGAAGGAACGCGCGCAAGAGCTGAAGAAGACCTCACGAAAGAAGGCCAGCGCAAATGGCGAAGCGGATGTGCAGGAGAAATTCGCCGAGATGCCCCCGGCGGACAGGGAACTCGCTGAGCGGCTTCACGCACTGGTCAAGGAGCACGCGCCGGGGCTGACGCCCAAAACCTGGTACGGCATGCCCGCGTACGCCAGGGACGGCAAGAACATCCTCTTCTTCAAAAGCGCGGACAAATTCAAGAGCCGCTACGCAACGCTGGGATTCGAGGAGAACTCCATGCTGGACGACGGCATTATGTGGCCCACGTCCTATGCCCTGACAGGCCTCACACCAGAGGTTGAAGCAAGGATCGTGGAACTCATTAAGAAGGCGGCCGCAGTTTAGTACGTGGGATCCGGTCCCGGGCTCGGCGGAACAGGACCGGGTTCGGGAACAGGGAAGGGGCCAGGCGTCGGATCCGGAACCGGGGGAGGGCCAGGTGCCGGATTTGGGCCGGGCGATGGCGGAAATGTTGGGCCCGTGGGATCCGGCGGCGGCGCTGTGGGTCCGGGATCCGGCGGGAATGGCTCGGGTTCGTGGGCTGGAGGAAGCGTCATTGTCTCTCCTGGGTGACCTGGGCAAGTAGGTGCAGCCTACTCCCACCATTGGCGCAACTACAGGGCTACCATGTGACGGTGATCCCGCTGACACCCTCACCCGCCCAACTTCACTGGCAGCAACTGGAGTTCGGCGTCTTCATCCACTTCGGCATCAACACCTTCGCCGGGAAGGAATGGAGCGATGGCACCATCCCGGCCTCTACTTTTAATCCGACAGACCTCGACGCCGGTAGCTGGGTCCGCGCGGCGAAAGCCGCGGGTGCGCGGTACCTGATCCTCACCGCCAAGCATCACGACGGCTTCTGCCTATGGCCCACGGCCACCACGGATTACTCCGTGTCCTCTTCGCCGTGGCGCGGTGGCGGGGGCGATGTTGTCCGCGAGGTCGCGGACGCCTGCGCCGCGGAAGGAATCGGGTTGGGGCTCTACCTCTCCCCGTGGGACCGCAACGCCAAGTGCTACAACGATCCCGCTGCCTACGACGATTTCTACGTTCAGCAACTCACCGAACTGTGCACGGGATACGGCCCTTTGATGGAGTTGTGGTTCGATGGCGCCGGCTCCGTGGGGCGGTCCTATGACTGGGAACGGATCATGTCCGTGGCCAAGGAACATCAGCCGGACGCCATGATTTTCAACATGGGACAGCCCACCATCCGTTGGGTGGGAAATGAGGACGGACTCGCTGCCGACCCCGTCCTCTACACCGTGGACGCCACGGCCGACACCCAATATACGGAGACCAGCTCATCCCTGGACGCACCCCGCTACCTGCCGCCCGAGTGCGATGTTTCCATCCGGCGGGGTTGGTTCTGGCATCCTGACGACCGGCCCAAAACGGTGGAACATCTCCTGGCCATCTACTACCGGTCCGTCGGAATGGGCGCCAACCTGCTGCTCAACCTCCCGCCGGACACCCGCGGCCTGCTCCCTGAAGAGGACATCCAACGGTTGCGGGCGTGGCGGGCGGAACTGGACCGCCGCCTGTCCGGTTCAGTGGAAGCAACCATCGAACATCACGACGCCGGTGCCACCTTGCGCTTCCCGGCGCCAGTGACCTTCAATCACCTGGAACTGGTAGAGGAGCTGTCGCAAGGGCAGCGGATCACGGCGCACAGCGTCCACTCCGGTGACACTGAGCTGGTGGCAGGAATGACCGTGGGCAACCGCCGCCTGCATCACCTTCCCGTCACCACGGCCGGCGTTCTGGAAGTCAGGCTTTCGGACAGCGACGGCAGCGACGGCAGCGGTGCCAGCGGTGCCGGGGGCCGGGGCAGTGCCAGCGGTTGTCTTTTGGCGTCCGCCCGTGTCCACACCGGCGCCCTGGACGCTGCGCTTCCCACGATTCCCGAGGGTTACGAAGCTCCCACCGACGCTCCCGACTAGTAATTCCTGACTAGTAATACAGACTCCCGATTAGTACAAACTGTTTGGTTTATGCTCCCTGGGACGGTGGGCAGGTGCTTGGCGCCTATCTTGTCGGTGGGTGTTGGCAGGGTGTGGGTATGGAGCAGATACGGGGTGGGCAAGCAGAGCCAAAGGCAGAGGCAGTGGCTTCTGCGCCTAGGGCTGCCGGTAGCCTGGCCCCCACTTCATCAGGATCCATCAGTCGGGATTTGATCAGTCGGGATTTGATTGATCAGTTGCGGGTGTTGGAGGACATGAAGTCGGCCATTGCAGCGTTGCAGGCAAGGATCGCTGTGGCTTTCGATCTCGCTCATCGCCAGGAGCAGGCCGCGGCCGGTCTCCCCGCGGCCTCGCAAGGCTCCGGGGTGGGTGCCCAAGTGGCATTGGCCCGGCGCGAATCGCCCAACCGGGGATCCCGGCTGCTGGGCCTTGCCAAAGCGCTGGTCACCGAGATGCCCCGCACCATGGCCGCGCTTACCAATGGGAACCTCAACGAATGGCGGGCCACACTTCTGGTTAAGGAGACAGCCTGCCTGTCCGTTGAGGACCGCGCCGCCGTGGATGAAGAACTCGCCGCGGACACCGGAGCCTTCAACGGCGCGGGGGACAAAGCCATCATCGCCGCAGCGAAGGCCGCCGCCTACCGCCGGGATCCACGCTCGGTCACGCAACGCGCCGCGCATGCTGCTACCGAACGGACCGTCAGCCTGCGTCCGGCACCGGACACCATGACCTACCTGACCGCGCTGCTCCCCGTCGCCCAAGGGGTTGCAGCGTACGCCGCGCTGACCCGCGCGGCAGGAACGGCCCAATCAGCCGGGGATTCCCGCACCCGCGGCCAGGTCATGGCCGACACCCTCACCGAACGTCTCACCGGAACCCCCGGCGGGATCGCCGGAGTCCACCTCAACCTCCTCATGACCGATCGCACCCTGTTGGCAGGCCATGCCGAACCCGCACAACTGAGCGGCTACGGAGTGGTCCCCGCAGCATGGGCCCGCGAACTCCTCCACTCCCGCCCGGACGCCAGCAGGGGCCGTTTCCGCCAAGAGCCCATCGGAAACCAGACTGGACTGGACGAGTTCACGGTCTGGGTCCGGCGGCTCTACTCGGCCCCCGGCAGCGGTGAGCTACTCGCCACGGACTCCACAGCCCGGCTCTTCCCGCCACGGCTACGGGCTTTCATCGAAACTCGCGATCAAACCTGCCGCACGCCGTACTGCGACGCGCCCATCCGCCACATAGACCACATCACCCCGTGGCACTCCGGCGGACCCACCACCCTGGCCAACGGAGCCGGGCTCTGCGAAGCGTGCAACCACACCAAGGAAAACCCCGGGTGGAGGAGCACCACCACCACCGTCCCGGGGAGCAGGCACACCCTGGATCTCAGGACACCTACCGGCCACACCTACCAATCGAAGGCGCCGCCCCCACCCGCCTGGTGGAGCGGCTGAAAAAAGTTTCTACCCACGCGTAACCCTTTGGCGTGCCCGGACGATTACGTCTTTGAAAGGGCCGAGCTGGAATTTGTCCCCCATCATGTTCCAGCTCGGCTCTTCTCTCTTTGGGGACGCTTCACTGCAGGTCTCTTTGGGGACGCTTCACTGCAGGCAGGTCTTCCTGTGGCTGATCCGGTTAAGCAGTTACTCTTGGTGAGGTTGTCCGTCGCTGATGGCGGGAGACCCGGTTTAAACCACGGACCTGCCGCCGATCGAAAGCCTCAATCCTGTGACCGACGCATTGACCGACGACGCGCTTGATGCGCTCAAGGGCAATAACGCGGAACTGTTCAGTGCCGTCTACCGGGCCTTTGCGGGCCAGGTTCTTGGCTACCTCACCGCAAAAGGGGTTCCCGACCCCGAGGCGATCACGCAGGACGTGTTCTTGGCGGTGCTGCCCCGCTTGGATGATCTGGCCGGTGGCGTGAACGGGCTGAGGACCTTCATTTTCTCGGTGGCGCACGCACGCATGGTGGACGAGCACCGGAGGAAGGACCGCGCGCCGGAACAGCAGGAGTTTGAACCCGAGCGGGATACGCGCGAATCGAACTCGGCTGAAACCGAAGCGTTGGTCAGGCTGGCGCCATCAGAGGTTATGGCGTTGCTGGAACACCTCGGCGAGGAACAGCGGGAGGTTTTGTCACTGCGCATAGTGGCGGGACTGACTGTTGAGCAGGTGGCACACATCATGGGGAAGTCCGCCGGTGCGGTCAAGCAACTGCAACGTCGGGCTCTTGTGACTCTCCGTGGGCATTCGGCAGTAAAGGAGTACGTGGTGCCATGACGCACAAAGACGACCATCAAGAACCCACCCCTGTGGTGGATGAGGTGTTGCTCGATGCCGGGCTGTCCGGCGCATCCGATCTCCGTCAGGCACTGCAGTCTTTTGAGGCGCTGGGCAGCCTGCCCGCACCTGAACCCGGCCCCGAACTCCTTGCCATGATCAATGGACCCCACGACGAGGTCAGCAAGCGGCGTTGGCGTCGAAAGCACCGCACGGCCGTGATTGGTGTTGCCGTAGTGGCCGCCATGGGTCTGGGCGTCAGCGGCGTGGCAGCTTCCGGCTCCGGTCCCAACCACAACCACTCGTTCATTCACCAGATCTTCACCATGGCTGTGCCCCACACCCCGGCAGCTGCTTCGGCCCTGCCTGTCTCCGGCGCTCCGAAGGCCAGTACTTCCCCGGCGCAGAGGTCCGGACCCGCGTCGGTGCCCTCCGCCCAGGCACTGGCTGCGGTTGGGCCCGCGTCGGATACCGCTGCCCAGGCAGCCGCCGTGCCTGGCCAGTCGGCGACCTCCCAGCCAACCACCCCGCAGCCTCAGCCAAATCCGACGCAGCCCCAACCACCGGCAGCCCAGGCCCCAGCCCCGGCCCAGACGCAGGACATGCTGCCCTCGCCCGCCCAGGGTTCGGCGCCAGCCCCGCAGGCAACCCCGCCGCAGATCCCCTTGCGTGCTCCGCAGCAGCCCGCGGCCCCCAACTCCGGAAAGGGTGGGTCTGGTCAGGCAGGTTCTGGTCAGGCAGGTTCAGGACAAGCTGATTCAGGACAGGCTCGTTCCAGACAACCCAGCCAAGGCAACGCCAAGGCACCCAAAGCCAAACCGGGAAACAGCGCCGGCCCAGCAAGTTCCGACGCCAAAAAGCCTGCGGCCAGGATCGCAACCATTGCGCCGCCGGCCGTGAATGACGGAGCGCGGCAGCAAGGCAAAGATTCCGGAAAGGTACCTCAGCCGGACAAGCGCCCCCGCCAAGGTAAGTAGCGCCCGCCCCTATGAGCAGCGCCCCCGGAATCCAACCCGTGGGTAGGCTGGGGGAATGAATCACGTCAATGATCCCGCCGTCATCGAACGGTTGATGCGAACCAAAGGTACTTGGGCCATTGTGGGCCTGAGCACCAACGAATGGCGCTCGGCGTACGACGTCTCGCTCTATGTCCGGGACAAAATGGGCATGGACATCATCCCCGTAAACCTCAAAGGGGAGGACGTTCACGGTGAGACGGGCTACAAAACCCTGGGCGACATTCCCGCGGACCGTCACCCGATCGCCGTCGTGGACTGCTTTGTGAACTCGCAATTGGTGGGATCGGTAATTGACCAGGCCATTGCGATCGGCGCCAAGGCCGTGTGGCTGCAATTGGGAGTCTTCGATGAAGCCGCCACGCAACGGGCCAAGGATGCTGGGCTGGAAGTGGTAGTGAACTCCTGCCCGGCGCGTGAAGGCTGGCATTACGGCCTGTGATTTCCAGTCATGTTCCTCTGCTAGATTTCTGCTGACTCAACTTTTCAGCCCGGGGGACAGCCATGTTTGGCGATCATTCAGCAACGCCTTTTTCCACGCCCAACAGACGGGCTGCCATCACGTTCCTGGGAGCCTCGGCGGTGCTGGGCCTGAGCGGCTGTACCGCCGCTGCGGGGGATGAAGGTGCGACGTCGGCGCTGACGCCGGGTCCCGCTGAAACGTCATCCGGGTACCCGGCTTCAGCCGCTCCCACGCCCACCCCCACAGCGGCGCCGGTCCCGACCAAGCGCATCCGCAGGACGTTCGTTCCGGATTACCAATTGCCGCCGGTCGTAGGTGGCCTGGCCCCCGTGATCACCAGGATTCCCACCCAACACCCGGTGGTGTTCCTGACCATTGATGACGGCAACATCAAAACGCCGGAATCGGTGAAACTGATGACGGAGTACGACTATCCGGCTTCACTGTTCCTCACCAAGGACACCATCGCGGACAATCCCGGGTTCTTCAAGGCATTCCATGCCCAAGGCAGCCTGGTGGAGAACCACACGGTGAGCCACAACATCAACATGGTCCGGCAGTGGGGTTACCAACAGCAGCTCAACGACATCGCGGGCATGCAGGAGTACGCCTTCCAGCAGTACGGCCGCCGTCCCGCGCTGTTCCGTCCTCCAGGAGGCGCTTACTCCACGGTGATGCGCCAGGCTGTGGCAGCCGCAGGGCTCAAAGCGATCGTCACGTGGGAAGCCAAGGCCAATGCCGGAAAAATGGACTACCAGGTGGGGAACTCGTTGCGGCCCGGAGACATTGTGCTCATGCATTTCCGGGCCGAGTTTGCGGCGGACCTGGCGGCGTTCCGCGCTGCGCAGTTGGCGGCAGGCCTGGAGGTAGTGCTTTTGGAAGACTTCCTGGGAGTCTCCGAGGCGTAGCCCGGGCTTCAGCACGCCGGTAGGCTCACCTCATGGATGCTTCCCTCCTCCGCCAGATCTGCCTGTCCTTCCCGGGATCATTCGAGGACTTCCCCTTCGGCCCCGAGACGTCCGTGTTCAAGGTCCGCGCGGCCGTATCCGGCGGCGCCCGGCATGAAGCCAAAATGTTTGCCATGTCAGCCATGAATCCTGAGAACTGGTCCGTGAGCCTGAAGTGTGAGCCCGCATTGGCCGAGCAACTCCGGGCCGCCCACCCCGAAATCACCGGGGCCTGGCACATGAACAAGACCCATTGGAACGGCGTCCGCCTGGATGGGAACCTGCCCGATGGGATGATCCGGGACATGGTGGAGGATTCCTATGACCTGGTGGTGGCCACCCTCAGCCGTAAGCAGCAGGAGCAGCTTGGCTGGGCCCGGCTGACGTATGAGCGGTCCGAATAACACCCTGATAACGGCCCTCCCCACAGCGCTGACAGGGGGCTAGATTGATAGTGGAGTGCTGCCAACCAGTGGCTCTGGGACTTAGTGAGCGAAGTGATGAGCGGATGATCGTTTTGATCGTTACGGTGTGAGCAGTGCTGAACGGTGGCCGGGGCGTCGAGACCCCGGGATTTCCGATAGGACTACCCTCCAAAATCCCCGGGAATTCAAGGAAAGAGGTGCCCTCAGGCCTGCGAGGGGCTACCTGCCCCAAGGGGCTCTTGAAGGCCCCGGCAGAGCACTTCTACAGATCACGCTTTGACAAATGTTGATTGAAACTGCCGCGAAATATTGATTTTCAATCATTCGTGGTGAATTATGTCACAGAAGGTTGGTGCTGCCAGAGTGCCGGCCCAGACTGTCTGACTGAACGGTTTTGCCGCAACAGTCGACATTACGAGTCACTGGAGGGTTTGGAAATGAACGTTCAGCACCAGTCCGTTGGTCGCCGTGGATTCCTGCGTGGAGCGCTCGCAGCAGCTGTCCTTGTTCCCATGGGAGGCTCAATCGCTTCCTGTGCAGCAGGTGGCGGTGGGGGAACCAACGCCGGTCCAACCGGAACAGTCTCCGACGCGAACCCGTTCGGCATGGCTGACAAAGCCACCTTGGACGCCGTCATCTTCAAGGGTGGCTACGGGATCGATTACGTCGAGTTCGCAGGCAAGATTTTTGAAAAGAACCACTCGGGTTCAACCGCCAAGATTGCACCGTCCACGGACATTGCCCAGGAGCTGCAGCCGCGCTTCGTCGGTGGCAACCCGCCGGACCTGATCGACAACTCCGGCGCCAAGTCAATCGGTTTCAGCACCATCCTTGCCCAGCTCGAGGACCTCAACAGCGTTGTGGAGGCCAAGAACCTTGAGGGCAAGGTCATCAAGGACACCCTGTACACCGGCGTACTGGCTCCCGGCACTTTTGACGGCAAGCTCGCCGCCCTGAACTACGTACTGACCGTTTACGCCGTGTGGTACTCCGATGCCCTGCTCAAGGAAAACGGCTGGACCGTTCCCAAGACGTGGGATGAGATGTATGCGTTGGGCGAGCAAGCCAAGGCAAAGGGCAAGTACCTCTTTGTCTGGGGCAAGGAAGCTGCAACCTATTACCAGGAACTGGCCATCGCCTCCGCCATCAAGGAAGGTGGGGATGACGTCCGCCTGGCGCTGGAGAACCTCAAGGCTGATTGCTGGTCCCACCCGGCCATCCAGTCGGTGTTTGCTGCCTTGGACAAGATCGTCAAGGCCGGCTTCTTCAAGCCGGGCGGTTCGGGAACGCAGTTCACGGCTGCGCAGGCCCAGTGGAGCAATGCGCAGGAAGCCGTGTTCTACCCGTCCGGTTCCTGGATCGAAAACGAGATGAAGGACCAGACCAAGGCAGGCTTCAACATGATGGGCGCCCCGGCGCCGTCGGTGAGCGCCAGCCCCAAGATGCCGCAGACCGCACTGCACAGCGCAGCTGGCGAACCGTTCATCATCCCGTCCCAGGGAAAGAACGTGGCCGGTGGCAAGGAACTGCTGCGCACCATGCTCTCCAAGGAAGCAGCCACCAACTTCGCCAAGACCAAGCTTGCTCCCACGATCGTCAAGGACACCGTTCCTGCAGACGGCTTCGGCTCCACCGCGCTGGTGTCACAGACCAAGATGCTCAGCGACGCCGGCGAGAACATCTACACCTGGAACTTCATTGATCTCTACGGGACCAACAAGGACCAGCTGGTTGTCTGGAACACCTTCCTGGACGGAAAGTCGGACGTGGCAACCCTGACGTCCGCACTGCAGAACATCACCGACAAGGTCCGCAACGACAGCTCGGTTAAAAAGATCGAAGTGAAGTGACCGCAGTGGAAACCCAGCAGGGCCGGAACGACGACGGTGCTGCCGCCGTCGTTCCGGCTGCGGCCCCACCTCAGCAGTTGGTGAGGCGGCGGCGCAAGCCGTTGACGTGGGACAAGGTCAGTTTCTTCACGGTATTCCTCGGACTGCCGCTGGCGATCTATCTCTTGTTCGTGATCTGGCCGTTTATCCAGGCGTTCGGGTACTCCCTGACGGACTGGTCCGGTTTCTCGCCGAACCAGAACTTCATTGGCCTGGACAACTACGTGAAGATCTTCACGGACGACATCTTCATGAAGGCCATGGGGAACAACATCGTCCTGGTGATCTTCCTTCCGATCATCACCATCATCCTCAGCCTGGTGCTCGCATCACTGGTGACCGTTGGTGGCAGCAGCAAAGGCCAGATCAAGGGGCTGCGCAACTCAAGCTTTTACCGCGTGGTCTCCTTCTTTCCATACACCATCCCCGCAGTCGCAATCGGCATCATGTGGGGGCAGATTTACGATCCCTCCGGTGGTTTGCTCAACGGCTTCCTGACCGGTCTGGGCCTGGAGCAGTTCAAGGACTTCGCATGGCTGGGTGACAAGAACACCGCCATGGTGGCCACCATGTTCGTGATTGTCTGGGGCTTTGTTGGCTTCTACATGGTCCTGTTCGTTGCAGGCATCAAGGGCATTCCGGCCGAGCTGTTCGAGGCCGCCAGGATCGATGGCGCCGGCCGCTTCCGCACCGCCGTCTCCATCACCATCCCCCTGATCCGTGACAACATCCAGACGGCCTACATCTACATGGGCATCCTGGCGTTGGATGCGTTCGTTTACATGGCTGCACTCAACTCGGGCGGCGGCCCGGACAACTCCACCTTGGTGATGTCCCAGCAACTGTTCTTCACTGCTTTCAGCAAGGGACAGTTCGGCCTGGCCAGTGCCATGGGTGTGGTCCTGGCAATAGCCACGTTGATCTTCTCCGGCCTGGTGTTCCTGGCCAACAAGCTCACCGGCGGCGACAAGGATGTGAGCCTGTAATGAGTACCAAAGTCTCAACTCCGGAAATGAAGTCACTGCACTTCCAGCCACGGACGCCGGCCACCACTCCGGGCGACAAAGTGGTGGGGGCCGTATCCCATACAGCCCTGACCATCTGGACGCTCATTGTCATCCTTCCGCTCCTGTGGACCTTCATGTCCTCCTTCAAGACATCCAGCGAGATCTTCGCCTCGCCGTTTGCCTTGCCTGGCGAGTGGAAGCTGGACAACTACATCAAGGCCTGGAGCGAGGCCGGTATTGGCAGCGCTTTCCTTAACTCGATCATTGTGGTTGCGGTGGCATTGGTGATCGTCATGGTTCTCGGTGCCATGTGCGCCTACGTGCTGGCCAGGTACACCTTCCCGGGCAGCCGTGCCATCTACTACCTGATGCTGGCCGGACTGACGTTCCCGATCTTCCTTGCCATGGTGCCGTTGTTCTTCGTCTTGAAGAACATGGGCCTGTTGAACACGTTGCCCGGCCTCATCCTGGTGTACGTGGGATTCGCGCTTCCGTTCACCGTGTTCTTCCTGTTCTCCTTCTTCAAGTCGCTGCCGCACGAAATCACTGAGGCGGCTGCGCTTGACGGTGCGGGGGAGTGGCGGACCTTCTTCCAGGTCATGTTGCCCATGGCCAAGCCGGGGCTGGCCTCGGTGGCCATCTTCAACTTCCTGGGTTTGTGGAACCAGTTCCTTATCCCGGTATCCATCAACGCCGCCGGTCCGCGGGTTCTGTCACAGGAACTCGCTGCTTTCGCCGGCCAGATGGGCTACGCAGTGGACTACGGTGCGTTGTTTGCCGCGGTCAGTGTCACTGTCATTCCAGTGCTGATTGTTTACGTGATCTTCCAACGCCAGTTGCAGGGTTCCGTCTCGCAGGGAACGTCCAAGTGACGTAGCGCCCCGCCTGGCGGAACACGGTACAGCACACGCTCGACGGCGGTCCCCACCTCACGGTGCGGGCCGCCGTCGGCGTTTAAGCAGAAAGCGGTTGTTGATCTCTGACAGGATGGAACGGGTCTGGGGTCAACAGACCTACGAGTTCAACGAAAGGCAGCAGCCGTGATCTTCATTGTGGTCAAATTCAAGGTCAAGCCGGCATGGTCGGAACGCTGGATGGGCCTGGTGGGAGACTTCACCGCGTCCACCCGTGCAGAGTCCGGCAACCTGTGGTTCGACTGGTCGCGCAGCGTGGAGGACCCCAACGAGTTCGTTTTGGTGGAAGCCTTCCAGGATGATGCCGCCGAGGCCCATGTGAACAGCGCCCACTTCAAGAAAGCCATGGAGGACATGCCGCAGGCTTTGGTGGAAACCCCGCGTATCATCAGCCGCCAGGTGGACGGCAGTGATTGGGACCGGATGGGCGAACTGACCATCGGCTGACGGGGCACCGGGACGGCATCGTCGCAGGTCAGTGGCGCTTGGTGCGAAGTCTTGAGTGAATCTTGAGCAAACGCAGCAATGCCTCTTGAGTTCAACACGGCAGTGTCTATGAGGTTGGCCTGAAAGCGGCCGACTGACTCATTCGCTGCTAGTTACTCAGGACTGACACCGTGCCATTGACCCCTGCCCGAAAACGCCACCGATCCCACGCTGCCGCACTACTTGTTACGTGCGCCGCAAGCCTGGCTCTGACGGTGGCGGCCGTGCCAGGGGCCAATGCCGCACCGGCACCCGTTCAGGGATCCGCCGTGGTCTCCTCGTCCAGCGTGTCAGCTCTGGCTGGCCAATCCGAGCAAATGGTGGCCGTCCCCGTTACCGCCGGCCTTGAACCCACCAGGGTCAAGGGAACCATTGTGCTGTCCGGCAAAGCTGAAGGCACCATCCGTGCCACCATCAACGGCCGGGTGGTGCTCGAGGCCAAGGCCGCGGCTACCATTCCGCTTGATGCTGCAGTCACCAGCGACGACGTCACCACCACCACCGGCACAGCGGCAGGCCAGCAGCTGAATGTGGGGCTCCAGTTCGTGCCGGCCACGCAGAACATGTGCGTTGTCTCTACCGCGAGCGCCACGCTGAACAATCTGGCCGTGGATTTCACCGGCACCGCAAAGGCCCCCGCAACAGTGGGAGAGTTCTTCCCGGCGACCATTCCCGCCGTCGTTCTTCCCGTGCCTTCCGATCCGCAAGCGGACGTCTCCGCAGCAGTCATGGCAGCGGCGGCCGCCATGTCCCACCGGTACCCCTCGGCAGCCGTCAGCGTGGTCCCGGAGGCCCAGTTGCAGGCCCGTGCCTCGGGCCTTCCGGCAGGCAGCCGGATCCTCAGCATCACCCGTGGGGAAGGCGAGACCAGCACCACCCTTGCCTCCACCGCGGGGTTGCCGCAACTGATCCTCAGCGGCCACGATGAACAGCTCCGCACGGCGGCGCGTGCACTGGCCAGCGACAACACCGCGCTCGCGGCCACCGCCAGCGTTAGCGGCCTGACCTCGGCATTGCCGGGCGCTCCAGGGCTGGTGCAGAGCCTCAAGGATCTGGGCAGCAGCACGCTGACGCTGTCCGGCTATGGCACCCCGGAATCCTATGTGGGGGTGAGCCAGTCGCAGTTCGGCGGCCCGGTTTCCTCGGTGAAGGTGCAGCTCAAGGGAACCCACACCGCGGTTCCGGACAACGCGCAGGCGCAACTGTCCGTGTACTGGAACGATTACCTCTTGAGCTCCAAAAACCTGGATGGCGGGGATACGTTCTCCGTTGACGCGGACGTTCCGGCGGGTCAGCTGCAGGCGAGGAATGGCCTGCGGATCCGTCTTGCTGCCCTTCCCGCGGGTGGGGACTGCTCCGGACCGGCCGGAGTGATGCCCATGGAAGTCACCCTTGATACGGCCGGAAGCGTCCTGACTGCTGCCCGTGGCGAATCCGCCAAGGCAGGCTTTGCCCGTTTCCCGCAGGTCCTGGGGCAGAGCGTTCCGGTAGCTTTTGGCGACAATGATGCGCAGTCCAACACGGTGAACGCCGCTACGATTGTTGCTTCCCTGCAGCGCGACAGTGCCGCCCTGTTGGATACCCGGATGGTGGGCGTGGATGCCCTTGCCGGGTCCAGCGAGTCGGGCCTGGTGGTGGGCGCCACTGCGGATGTTGCCAACAAGCTCAAGGCACCCCTGCGGTTGGCGGAGTTCCGCACCATCTCCCCGGACGACGTCGAATATGGCGTGGGTACGGCAGCACCGTATGGCGTGCTGGAAGCGTTCGAACAGGGCGGCCGCAACCTGCTGCTCCTGGGAGCGTGGGCGCCGGACACTGACGCTGCTGCCGGCCAGGCATTGCAGGCAAACCTGACGGCCCACGTGAGTGGCGTTGAAGGCGGATGGGCCTCGCTCTCCCGAAACCTCCTGGTCACGCAACCTTCCGGAACTCCTGTGCTGCTGGAAAGCAATGTGGTGGTCCCGCAAAAGGCTGTGACTGATGACTACCGTCCCTACGCCTGGTGGATCGGTGGGGCCATCCTGGTCCTGGGGCTCGCCTATGCGGCCCGGATTGTGTTGATGCGGCGCCGCGCCAGGGCAGCCCACGTCTACGTGGATGCTGAGCAGGAAGCAGCGGAGACGTCCTCCGCCGGCACATCATCCACTGGGGCTGAGGACTCACAGCCGCGCCATGGCAACTGACTTGGCCACCCGCCCCGCCGCCCATCGCATGGCCCGCGTCCCCGCGGCGCTGGCGCTGGTGGCCAAGGGGTGGGGGCGGCTGGGTGCCCCGGTGGCGGGCCGCAAGGTTCCCGGAACCAGGATCATCGCTGTGCTGGCCGCAGTGGTGGGGTACGCGGCGTGCCTGTACACAACCGGCCACGGCACCAACCTGGATTACTCGGACGCGCAGAGCCACCTGACCATCGCACGGCGCATCCTGGACAGCAAGGCCCCGGGCTTCGAGCAGCTGGGGACCGTGTGGCTGCCCATGCCCCACCTGCTGCTGGCGCCCTTTGTGCTGAACATGTGGTTGTTCAGCACGGGGTGGGCGGCCGGGCTGCTGGGCATCCTGGCGCTGTCCGGAACGGCCACGGGCCTGTACCTGATTGCTGCGCGGCTTGGGCTGGGCCGGGCAGGGCGGCTGGCCACCACCTTGGTGGTGCTGGCGAATCCTGCGGTGCTGTATGTCTACACGACGGCGCTCACCGAACCTGTGCTGATCATGTGCATAGTGGGCGGAATGGCGGGCCTGGCGCATTGGGCAACCAGCCGGCGTCGTATGAGTGCCGGTGAGCTGGCCGTTTTTGCCGGGATCCCCTCCGCGGCAGCGGTGCTGTCGCGGTATGAGGGCTGGGCCCTGGTGATGACCGGCACCTTGTTGGTGCTGGTGGTGGCCAAGCGGCGGACCGGTCAATGGCGGGAAGCACTGGTGATGGCGGGCGGCTACGTGATGATCCCGGCAGCCGCCGTGCTGTGGTGGATTTCGTACAACTGGGCTATTTACGGCAACCCGCTGGAGTTCATGTTCGGCCAGTACTCGGCGTACGCCCAGCAGAAGAACATCACCGACGGCGGACTGTTGCCTACCAAGGGCAACCTGGGGTTGACGCTGTCTACTTTCCATTGGTCGTTGCTGGAGACCTCCGGCGTGCTGGTCCTCGCGCTGGCGGCATGCGGTGCTGCGGTGCTGATCTTCCGCAGGGGTTTCGCCAACAGTACGTTGCTGGTGGCCGTGACCGGGAGCGCCTATGCCTTTGCGCTGTTGAGCCTCTTCCTGGGCCAGACCGCCATCAACAACGATCATTCGCTGCCCACCACCTGGTGGAACAACAGGTTCGCGCTCACTGCGCTGCCGTTGGTTGCGGTCCTTGCGGCTTTCGCGGTGGAGGAATTCACCCGGCCGGCACGCCTGCGGCCAGTGGTGGCCGGCGTGCTGCTGGCCGGCCTGGTCATGCAGAACGCCTGGTGGTCCCAGGACCCGCAAGGCCGCCTCGCAGTGTTGGCCGAGGGGCGGATGTCCGCCGAGTCAACCACCAACTCCACAGCGGCCGCCCGCTGGCTCAACCAGCACTATACCTCCGGCGGCATCCTGATGGATGAGAGCGCCAGGGGGAACGCGGTGCTTCCCACCATGGGCATCCCGCTCAGCGAGATCTACAACCGCGCTTCCGGTGATTTCTTTGGCCCCGCACTGGAGGATCCCGCCAAATATGCGCAGTGGGTTTTCGTGAACGTGGAAGCCGGCACCGGGGCCAGGGATTCCGGGCCCACGGACCTGGTGTACCGGGCCATCACCAAAGATCCTTCCTTCACCGTCCGCTACTCCGTGGTGTTTTCGACGCCCACCCATCGGATCTATGAAAGGTCCTCAAACCAGTGACGCCCTTCTCCCATCTGGCCAATCCGCCGGCAGCCCGGCAGTCGATCGGCCAAACACTGTTGGCCGCGGGATTGGTATCCCCGGAGCAACTACAGCGGGCCCTGGACCGGGCCTCCAGCGAAGGCGGGCTGCTGGGACAGCACCTGATCCTGGAAGCCGGGCTGGACCGGCGTCGTGTCTTTGAAGTTCTGGCCGAGCATTGGGACGCTCCCTTGGTTGACCTGATGGCGGAACCGGCGGACGACGCGTTGATGGAAGCCTTGGGCTACAACGACGTCGGCGAGCCCACCTGGCTGCCGTGGCGAATGGACGATGGGGTGCTCACCGTAGCCACGGCGGTTGCACCCACGGTGGCCATCGCCGAAGAAGCGGCGGAGATCTTCGGTGCCAGCCACGTCTACTTCCGAACCACCACGGACTGGGACATCAACCAGTCCGTCCAACGCTCCTTCCGGCGGCACCTGCTGTATGAATCAGCCGAAAGACTGGCTGAAGAACGGCCGGGGGAATCAGCGCGGACTGCCCTGGTCAGGTGGCAGCGGATCCTCCCCGCAGTGTTGCTCACAGGGGTAGTGGTGGCATTGGTGGTGGCGCCCCTGTACGCGGTGATTGTGCTCCTGGCCGCGGCCAACATTGTGTTCCTGGTCAGCATTGCCTTCAAAACGGTGGCCAGCCTTCGCTGGCCCTTCGACCAGTTCCACGAAGCACAGGTGAGCAAGGCCAGGAACAAGGAGCGCGCAAAACGCGGACTTCCTCCGCTGGTGGAGGACCGGGTTCCCGATGCCGACCTGCCCGTGTACACCATCCTGATTCCGGTGTTCCGTGAAGCCAACATCATCGATAAATTGCTGACCAACCTGGGCCAGTTGGACTATCCACGGTCCAAACTGGATGTCCTGGTGCTTCTCGAAGAGGACGACGCAGAGACAATCGCCGCTGCCAAGGCCTCCCGCCCTCCTGAATACGTGCGCATCCTGATCGTTCCCCGGGGTGATCCGCAAACCAAGCCCAGGGCCTGCAACTACGGATTGACCTTTGCCCGGGGTGAGTACGTGGTGATCTACGACGCTGAGGACCGCCCGGATCCGGGCCAGCTCAGGGCATCAATCGCCGCGTTCAAGAAGGACGAGTTTGAGCGCAAGCACCTCAACCCGAACCGTAAGCCACTGATCTGTGTCCAAGCTGCCTTGAACTACTTCAACGCGGACCAGAACGTGCTCACCCGGATGTTCACCATCGAGTACACCCACTGGTTCGATTCCATGCTCCCTGGGCTGGACAATTCCGGCATTCCGCTGCCCTTGGGCGGGACCTCCAACCACTTTGTGACCTCCCTGCTCAAGGAAGTCGGCGCGTGGGACCCGTGGAACGTCACCGAGGACGCGGACCTTGGCCTGCGGGCTGCCGTGGAGGGTTACCGTGTGGGCGTCATCAACTCCACCACCTGGGAGGAGGCCTGCTCCCAGGTGCCGGCGTGGATCAAGCAAAGGACACGGTGGATCAAGGGCTACATGATCACTTCAGCCGTGAACACCCGCAACTCGCTGCGCTACATCAAAAGGACCGGGGTACCTGGCGCCGTTGGCTTCCTGGGACTGATCCTGGGTACCCCCTTGGCATTCCTGGCGTATCCCCTGGTGGTGGGATTCACGGTGGTCACCTACATCGGCTACGACATTGTGGGGCTGGTTCTCCCCGGATGGTTGCTGGTGGGCGGGGTGGTTTCCATGCTGTTCGGCAACGCCATGATGATCATCGTTTCTGGCTTGGCAACGTGGCGCCGGCACGGTTGGCGGATCGCCATTTTTGCGCTGCTCAACCCGTTCTACTGGGTGTTGCACTCGGTGGCGGCGTGGCGGGCGGCATGGCAGATGCTCACCAGCCCCCACAAGTGGGAGAAGACTCCGCACGGACTGGAGGAGGAATATCACGACGACGGGCACTGGGCAGGGTGACAGGCGCACCGTTTGTTGGAGGGACTCCGGTGATTGAGCACCTGAAACATGGCTGATCTTGAGCAAATCTTGAGGAAATGCCGCAGAGAGGTTGAGCGAACGGCACCACACTGATGTCAAAGGCTGCAGGATAACCAGCTGAGGGGGTTGGACCATGGTTCTCGATGCATTCTCTGTGAGGGTTTCCCTGGGCGTGGTCACATTGACACTCATCGTCCTTTTCTGGGCATCCTTCCGTCGCACCCGCTCCGCGTACGCGGGGTGGTGGAGTGTGGCCCTCCTGGAGTTCATGCTGGGCAACACGGCCTTCCTGCTCAACGGCACAGTCCATCAGCAATGGGCCAACCCCGTTGGCAACGTCCTGGTGGTGGCCGGGGCCTTCAGCGTGTGGGCCGGCGCGCTCTCCCTGAGGGACCGTAAACCCCGCCTCTGGCAGTTGGCCGTGGGCCCCGCAGTGACGGCCGTGGCATCCCTCCTTGAAGGGCCGGCGGTGAACGTGTGGTCCGGAGGGTTCGTCTACCTGGCCATGATGACGTTGGGCATTGCCTTGGCTGCCAAGGACCTATGGTTTATCAAAGCCTCGCTGTCCGGAGCTCCCAAAGCGCTCTCCATAGCTGCAGGACTGCTTGCCCTCTACTACCTGGCGCGGTGGGTGGTGTACTCCGTTGAAGGACCGGGCAGCGAAAACTTCCGCACGTGGTTCGGGCCCGCGCCCTCGGGGTTGGTGGCCATGGTGCTTCTGGTGACGGTGTCCTTCAGCATGACGGCACTCACCAGTGACCAGCTCATCAAGGGTTTGAAGGAAAGGGCCAGCCGGGACCACCTGACGGGCCTGCTCAACCGGGGCACGTTCCTTGAGCTGGCCGGCAGCGAGCTGGGCCGCCTGCATGCAACGGAGTCCGGTGCGGCAATCGTGCTGGCAGACCTGGACAACTTCAAAGCGGTCAACGATGAACACGGGCACGGCGCCGGGGACGCGGCCCTCAAAGCGTTCGCCGACGCCTGCCTGGCATCGGCCAGGTCCACTGACCTGATTGCCCGCTACGGAGGGGAAGAGTTCATTCTGTTCCTGCCCGGGGCCACCCAGGAACGTGCTGAAAACATCGCCGGTGAGATCAGCCGCCGCATGGCCGCTATGACTGCGGCAGAGGGATTCACCTTCCCTACCATCAGCTACGGCGTCACCTCCGATGCCCCTGCAGGGGCCGATCTCAGCTTCATGATCGAGGTAGCGGACGCAGCCCTGTACAGCGCCAAAGCGCAAGGAAGAAACCGGATTGTAGGAGCCGACCGCCTCGAGGCGGCCACTATCGCTGACGAGGCACGATCATGAATGAACTGACTACCAAGATCCAGATCCAGCACAACCATGAGGTGTCGGTCTTCCGGCAGGACATCACCAGCGCCCCCTACGTTGCCGGTTCCCATGGCTCGCCGAACACGACGCGCCGATCTGTGCGGATGCGCCCCGTGCAGTCCGTAGAGGACGTCAACGCAAACCTGACGATCGTGGCGGACGTTGAAGGGCTGGCCTGGTTCACAGCTGACAAAGGCCTCCTGGGCAGCTGCATCACAGTCTCCATGGCCGGTCACCGCCGAAGCACAGGCACCCGTATCCACCTGCCGATGGCCGAGTGCGACGCCTGGGTTGAGGCGATTCTGGGCAAGTCCTGGATGCCCCACGTATACCGTGCCGGGAACCCGGGCGAGCCCGGTGACCGCCTGGATGTGGCCTCCTACAGGCTCTTCCTGGATGAGCGGCGCAACCCCATTCTCAAGCCGCAGTCCATCACCGATTCCACGTTGCGACGCATGGAAGAGTCGTGACCAGCACAACGCCCGGCCTCCCGGCGGATCTTGACCCCCGGATTGGCCGATTGGAGCGGCAGGTCCGGGAGCTGACTGCCGAACTCCACCAGGCACGCTATGAGCAACGGCGGGACGCCCTCACGGACGCCCTGACCGGCTTGGGCAACCGGCTGGCACTGGTGGACGCCTTCATCCAGGCACAGGACGACGCCGATCAAGGCTCCGCGCCTCCGGCTCTCCTGCTGATGAACCTGGACGGTTTCACTGCATTGAAGAACGCGGCCGGCTACGCCGCCGCGGACCAGGTGTTGGTCACGGTGGCCATGCGCGTCCGGGCCGCTGTCAGGGACGGCGACGTGGTGTTCCGTCTGGGCGGCGACGAATTCGCGGTGCTGTTGCCGGCCACCCCCAAACCGCGGGCAACCGCCGTCGGAAACCGCATCCTGGCCGCGTTGGAACCTGCGATCGACCTGGGAAACGACGCCGTCCGGTGCGGCGCCAGCATGGGATTGCGAATAGCTGAGCCCTACCACAGCGCCGAAGACCTCCTCCAGGAGGCCGATCTGGCCATGGAAGAGTCAAAGGCGGAGGGCAGGAACAAGCTCAAGGTCTTTGATCCGGCCACGCTCCTGGCCCGGCAACTCCGGAGGCAGATCGTGGGCGAGCTGCCAGAGGCCATCCGTTCAGACCAGTTGGTGCTCTTCTATCAGCCCATTGTGGAGCTGGCCACCGGCCGGATCGAGGGCTGCGAAGCGCTGGTGCGCTGGAACCACCCGGTCCATGGTTTGATCATGCCCGATTCGTTCATCCCCGTGGCAGAGGCAACGGGCCAGATCGCGGAGCTGGGAAGGTGGGTCCTCCGGACCGCCGTCCGGCAGTTGCACGAATGGCGGCACGACCCCGCCACAGCGGGCCATGACTTTTCCATGCGGATCAACGTTTCCGCCGCAGATCTGCAAAGCCTGGAGTTCGTGGATGACGTCAGCGAGGCCCTTGCGGAGGAGTCACTGACGCCCGAATCGCTGGTGCTGGAACTGACGGAAAGCGCCATCATCCATAACAACGAGCTGGACCGCTACACCTTGGCAAGCCTTCGAAAGCTGGGGGTTGGCTTGGAAATTGATGACTTCGGTGCGGGCTACTCGTCCATGGGATACCTCAGGAAGCTTCCTGTGGACAGGATCAAAGTGGACCGGCAATTCGTGAAGGAACTCGGCAGCGACCCCCGGCAGCTGGAGTTCCTCGCCGCTATCCAGCAGGTTATCCGTTCCTGTGGACTGGACGGCATCTGGGAAGGGATCGAAACTGCGGAGCAAGCAGAGGCGCTTCGAAGCATCGGCTGCACCAGCGGGCAAGGCTACTACTTCGGCCGGCCGGTCCCTGAGGACGAGTTCACGGAGCAACTGTCCCGGCAGACGGTGTGGCCCGCTTAAACAAGCAACGCGGGGTCACTTACGGCCCATCCCCAGGGGATTTATGGGCTGTAAGTGACCCCGCGTTGCTTTAGGACCTAGCCGAAGTACTTGGGCAGGGTTCCCTCGTGTGCTTCGCGGAGAGCGTCCAAGGAGAGCTCGTCCACGCCGTTGATCTCCAGCTTTCCACCGGCAGCGTCAACAACGCCGATCCGGAGGTGGGCGAAGCCGCGGGCGGTGCACATGTCCTTGAAACGGACTTCCTCGGAGCGCGGCACGGAAACGATGGCCCGGGCCTGCGTCTCGGAGAAGAGGGCCGTGAACAGGTCCACGCCGTCGCGCTCCATGAGTTCCTCAAGGGCGATGCGGGCGCCCACGCCGTAGCGCAGCGAGGACTCCACCAAAGCAGCCGCGAGGCCACCTTCGGAGAGATCGTGTGCTGCATCAACCATGCCGTCGCGGGAAGCGTTGATGAGGATCTCGCCCAGCTCGCGCTCTGCTGCGAGGTCAACCTTCGGCGGCAAACCACCGAGGTGGCCGCGAAGGTTGGACCATTCCGACCCGTCCAACTCTGCTGCGGTGGTGCCCAGCAGGTAGATGGCCTGTCCGTCCTCGCGCCAGCCCGACGGCGTGCGGCGGGCGACGTCGTCGAGCTTGCCCAGGACTGCCACCACAGGGGAGGGGTGGATCGGCGTGGTGCCGGTCTGGTTGTAGAGCGAGACGTTGCCGCCGGTCACGGGGATGCCGAGTTCCATGCAGGCGTCGGAGAGACCACGGATGGCCTCGGCAAGCTGCCACATGACATCCGGATCCTCGGGGGAACCGAAGTTCAGGCAGTCACTGACGGCCATGGGGACGGCGCCGGAGGTGGCCACGTTGCGGTAGGCCTCGGCCAGTGCCAGCTGTGCGCCCTGGTACGGCTCAAGGTAGGTGTAGCGGCCGTTGGCGTCGGTAGCCAGGGCAACGCCCAGGCCGGTTTCCTCGTCAACGCGGACCACGCCGGCATCGTCCGGGAACGCCATGGCAGTGTTGCCGCCAACGTAGCGGTCGTACTGCTTGGTGATCCACGCCTTGCTGCACATGTTGGGCGACGCCACCAGTTCGGTGACGGCTGCGGCCAGCTCGGTGGGAGCGGACGGACGGACTGCGTCTTCCACGGAACCGGTGAAGGAGTTGGCCTGCACCGAGTCCTGCCACTCCGGGCGGGCGAACGGACGGTCGTAGACCGGGCCGTCGTGCGCAACGGTGCGGGGATCGACGTCGACGATTACTTCGCCTTCCCAGGTGATGATGAGGCGACCGGTGTCGGTGACCTCACCCAACCAGGAGTACTCCACGGCCCACTTGTCCATCACAGCTTCGAACGCTGCGATGTTCTCCGGGGTGACCACGGCCATCATGCGTTCCTGCGACTCGGACATGAGGATCTCGCCCGGGGTCAGCGTGGGGTCGCGGAGCAGGACCGAGGTCAGCTCCACTTCCATGCCACCGTCACCGTTGGACGCGAGCTCGGACGTGGCACAGGAGATGCCTGCGGCGCCCAGGTCCTGGATGCCCTCAACCAGTGAGCCTTTGAAGAGCTCCAGGCAGCACTCAATGAGCACCTTCTCAGCGAAGGGGTCACCCACCTGGACAGCCGGACGCTTGGACGGCTTGGTGTCGTCGAAGGACTCCGAGGCGAGCACCGAAGCGCCGCCAATGCCGTCGCCGCCGGTACGTGCACCGAACAGGACAACCTTGTTGCCCTTGCCGGAGGCGTTGGCCAGGCGGATGTCCTCGTGGCGCATGACGCCAACTGCGAGTGCGTTCACCAGCGGGTTGCCCTGGTAGACGGAGTCGAACACCATTTCGCCGCCGATGTTCGGCAGGCCGAGGCAGTTGCCGTAGCCACCGATGCCGGCAACGGCACCGTGCATGACGCGTGCGGTGTCCGGGTGGTCGATTGCACCGAAGCGCAACGGATCCATCACGGCAACCGGGCGGGCGCCCATGGAGATGATGTCGCGGACAATGCCGCCGATGCCGGTAGCGGCACCCTGGTACGGCTCAACGAACGACGGCGAGTTGTGGGACTCGATCTTGAACGTGACGGCCCAGCCGTCCCCGAGGTTGGTGACGCCGGCGTTCTCGCCGATGCCAACCAGCATGTCCTTCTTCATTTCCTCGGTGACCTTCTCGCCGAACTGGCGGAGGTGGTTCTTGGAGGACTTGTAGGAGCAGTGCTCGCTCCACATGACGGAGTACATGGCCAGCTCGGCGCCGGTGGGGCGGCGGCCAAGGACCTTGACGATCTCGTCGAATTCGTTCTGCTTCAGGCCCAGCTCAGCCCACGGGAGTTCCGTGTCCGGGGTCTTGGCAGCGTGCTCAACGGTGTCGATGTTGAACTTCTTGGTGGTTTCCGTGGTCACTTGTCGCCTCCCACAATCTTGGTCAGTACGGAGGTGAAGAAGCCGAGGCCGTCGGTGTCGCGGGGCTCCCCGACGGGGCCGGCCTCCGGGCCAAAACCGGCCTCAACAGCGTGCTCGGGGTGCGGCATGAGGCCCACCACGTTGCCCGCGGCGTTGGAGATGCCGGCGATGTCGCGGCGGGAGCCGTTCGGGTTGAAGTCCACGTAGCGGAACACCACGCGGCCCTCGGCCTCAAGAGCATCCAGGGTCTTCTCGTCCGCGATGTACTGGCCGTCCTGGTTCTTCAACGGGACAATGATTTCCTGGCCGTCCGTGTAGTCCACGGTCCACGCAGTGTTGGCGTTTTCCACGCGCAGCGTCTGGTCGCGGCAGATGAACTTCAGGTGGTCGTTCTTGATCATGGAACCGGGCAGCAGGTGCGACTCGGTGAGGATCTGGAAACCATTGCAAATTCCCAGAACCGGCAAAGGATTAGAGGTTGCAGCGCCTGTTGCAGCCTTAATGATCTTGGACATCAACGGCGCGAAACGCGAAATGGCGCCGGCGCGGAGGTAGTCACCATAGGAGAAACCGCCGGGGATGATGACTGCGTCAACGTCGCCGAGTTCGGAATCGGCATGCCAGAGCGGCACCGCCGTGGCGCCTGCAAGCCGCACTGCACGGGCGGCGTCGCGGTCGTCAAGGGTGCCGGGAAAGGTCACGACGCCGATTTTGGCGCCGGCCAAACGGGGCTTTGCGGCGACAGCCACGGCCTCGCCAATCAGGGGGATTGAAGTCATGTCAGGCCTCGACGACCTCGACGTTGACAACGTCCTCGATCACCGGGTTGGACAGGAGGGTCTCGGCAGCTTCGCGGGCCTGGGCCAGGATAGCGTCGGTCACCTCGCCGTCAACGGTCAATTCGAAGCGCTTGCCTTGGCGGACTGCGCTGAAGCTGTTGAAGCCGAGGCGGGGCAGGGCACCCACGATGGCCTTCCCCTGGGGGTCCAGAATCTCGGGCTTGGGCATGACGTCAACGACGATCCGGGGCATCCGGTAACTCCTGTGCGGTGAGTTGGGTGAACCTTAAATAAGGCTGCCGCGGAGGTGCCGTCTCACGCCGTTCAACCGCATCAAAGCAGCGTTATGAACACAGAGTAAAAACGGCTGTTTGAACGGCATGGGGGCGCTCCGCGAGCTTGCTCCACCATTCTACCGGGACCGGGGCGCATACCCTATTCAGGCCGATAGCGCTAGCCGCCGGTGCCCATGGTCACTAGGATTGGCCCATGGCTGAGAAACCGACCTCAATGGTGCTGGGTGTGATGGCAGTTGCGGTCTTCGCGGGCCTGGGGCGCATGGTGGTGCAGAAAATGTTGGCGGACAAAGCCGCCCGCGAAAAACTGGTGACGGCCCCTTTGGACGCGGAAACACGCGCCAAAATCAGCCAGGCCCTGCGGACGCCTCAGGAGTAAGTCCGTATTAGCGCACGGACAAATGCGCTATTCAAACCGGTTTTCCTGCTGTTTTGGGGCGTAGCTTGGATTTACATGCGGGGCATGCCCTGCGTTCCATTCAGGATCCAGCCAGGAGGAACAATGACCGAACACGTTGCCGAAGTATCCGCCTGTAGCGTTGGCAGCTGCGGATTCAACCACGATGGCTGCACTGCCTTTGGCATCACCATTGGTGGAACCCAGGATCACGCTTCCTGCGCAACCTTCATCGACACCAACCGGATGGGCGGTCTGCCCAAGGTCCTGGCCCATGTTGGCGCGTGCCAGCGGTCCGAGTGCGTCCACAACAACAACCTCATGTGCGAGGCACATGACGTCAAGGTGGGTCCCGGCCGGGAAGCCGCCGACTGCCTGACGTACGAGCACTCCTGACGGATTTCATTTAACGGCGGCCCGTCCTCGTCCCAGGACGGGCCGCTGCTGCCCGAAGCAACCACAGCGGCAATCAAGCCCACATGACCACGAGCTTCGCGGCCTTTGATGGAACTGAAACGTCTATGCCCGTCAGTTCTTCAAAGCGATTGAGCCGGTTGAGGATGGTGTTGCGGTGGCAGAAGAGTTGCTCGGACGTGACCGTGACGTTGCCCGTGGCCAGGTAGCTGCGAACGGTCTCCAAGAGGCGTTCCTTTTCACCTCCGCGGCACTCCGCCAGCGCCTCTTCCAGTTCTGCTGCGAGATCCAGACCGGTGTCTTGGAGGTTCCGCTGGGCCAGCCGTGGCCAAGCCGAATCAGCCGAGAGTGGGGCGGAGTCCCGGGGACGGAGCAAAGCTGCCAGAACCTCCGCCGTTCGCGCAGCCGGGGGCAAGCCCCGCAGGCCATGGATCTCAGGCACATAACCGCATGGGATATCGACGACGGCGGGTGGCAGCCGCTGGCTTTCAGCTTCCGGGCCGGGCATCTCGCTGCGGATTTCCGGGCCCCTGGACCTGGCAGTGGGCAGGGCCCAGAAAACATAAGTGTTTCCGCCGGACTCGTGGAGGAACAGGCGTTGCCTGGTGTGCTGGCCCGATCCGAACTGGGACGCAGCTGATCTTAGCTTCGCCCCTGATTCGCCACTGGCCGCCACCAGCGCGAAGCGTGAGTCTGGTTTGATGCCCAAGGCTGCTGCCACTTGCGCGGAAGTTTCCACTGAGGGGTTGCTCTGGTTGAACAGCCGGGCAATGAACTCCCGTTGGATGCTGGATTCCTCCTGGGCCATGCGGACGCGCTCGGTGAGGTAGCTGGTGTGCGTCCGGGTGGCGAATTCGTCTACCACGCTCCACACTTGGTCAACGCGCGTGGCCAGCAGGGCGGCGTCTTCGATAGTGGCAATTTCCAGAAGTTGGGCCCAGAGGATGCTGAAATCCAGTCGCACGGCAGAGGTAAGGGACTCTGGTGGAATGCCGGCCCGGGCGCGCTTGGATCCCAGGTCGGAAGCGAAGTCGAGCAGGCCATGGCGGCTGTCTTCCTTGCCGTTCCTCAGACCATTGATGAGCCGCCTGAAGGTCTCCCGGGCCGTCTCCTGGATTTCCAGCACGGTCACCTGGCTTTCGCCATATTCGGGGATTTCGCGGACCTTGGCGGTGAAGGCTTGGGCCAAGGCGTCGAGCCTGCTTTCGAGTTGATCCACCAGCTCAGTCCAACGAGCAACGTGACCGGATGTTTCAACATTGTGCATTTACACATCATAACGCCTTAATTGCGGGGTAATTTGCTAGTTTTTTTGGGGAAAACTACTGACACTATGGATTGAGTCACACAAATCCTCCCGGGCGTCCACATCGTCCGGTCCCGTTCGCACTCATGGAGCAACTATGGCAAGCACCGTCAGCGGAGCCACGGACGCCAGTCCCGCGGCAGCACGCGTCGTCGATGAAAGCGTCACCAAGAAGGTGGCATTGGCCGCCCTGGTGGGCACCGCGTTGGAATGGTACGACTTCTTTCTTTTCACCACAGCCGCTGCGCTGGTGTTCAACGCACAGTTCTTCGTTTCCCAAGACCCCTTTGTTGCGGCCATGGGATCCTTCGCTACTCTGGCGGTGGGCTTCGTTGCCCGCCCGATCGGTGGTTTCATCTTCGGCGCCCTGGGAGACAAGGTTGGCCGCAAGAAGATCCTCATGGTCACCATTGTGGGAATCGGTATTGTCACCGGCCTCATCGGTCTCCTCCCGAACTACATGACCATCGGCTTGGCTGCCCCCATCCTGCTGGTGGCCTTGCGCATCGTTCAGGGCCTCGCAGTTGGTGGTGAGTGGAGCGGCGCGGTGATTATCGCCGTCGAGAATGCGCCGGTGGAGAAGCGCGCCCGCTACGCCGCCCTGCCGCAGATCGGTTCCCCGATCGGAACCATTCTGTCCTCCGGCGGATTCTTCGGCATGCTGTTCCTGGTGGGCCAGAGCAACTTTGACGCCTGGGGCTGGCATATCCCGTTCATCGCAGCCATCCCGCTGCTGGCCATATCACTCTGGATCCGCAGCCGCCTCAGCGAATCGCCTGAATTCGAAGCACTGATGGAGTCCGGCGAGACCGAACACGCTCCCATCCGCGGCGTCCTGAAGAACAGCTGGCGCCAGATCCTGGTGGGTATGTGCTCGGCTTTGCTCGGCATCGGTGGCTTCTACCTCATCACCAGCTTTGTGGTCTTCTACGGCACCAAGGTTCTCAAGCTGCCCTCTGAACTCCTGCTCATGGGCACGTTGCTTGCTGCAGCCTTGGAGATCGGGGCCCTCATCTGGGCCGGCCGCCTGGGTGAAAAGTTCGGCGCCAGCAAGGTCATCCTGTGGGGCGGCGTTGCCTCGGCCATCATTGCCGTCCCGGTCTTCCTCGCCATCGACAGCCGCAACCCCGTCCTTGTTGTTCTGGGCATGATGATCGGCGTCGCCGTCCTCTCCATCCCGTACGCCGTCTCCGGCACGGCCCTGACCGCGCTGTTCGCCACCAAGGTCCGCTACACCGGCGTGGCCATCACCTCCAACACTGCCGGCGTCATCTCCGGGTTCGTGCCGCTGATCGCCACCGCCTTGGTAGCAGCCAACAACTCCTTCTGGCCGGGCGCCATCATCCTGCTGGTGGTTTCCGTCCTGACGGCGCTTTCCGGACTGTTCCTCCCCGCCCTCTCCATCGAAGAAGAAGGAATGAAGCATTGAGCACTACCACCGCCGGCCACTTGATTGTTGGCCAACTCGAACGGGCAGGCATCAAGCGTGTGTACACCGTTCCAGGTGAGAGCTTCCTCGATGTCCTTGACGGCTTGCACGGCTCGCCCATCCAGAACGTGGTGGCCCGCCAGGAAGGCGGTGCCGGGTTTATGGCACTGGCCGAAGGCCGCCTGACTGAGCGACCGGGCGTTGCCATGGTGACGCGTGGTCCGGGTGCAGCCAACGCGTTCATCGCCATCCACACCGCCTACCAGGACGCCACCCCGCTCATCCTGTTCGTGGGCTTGATTCCGGTGGCCGACCGTGGCCGCGAGTCCTTCCAGGAATTCGACATCAACGCCTGGTTCGGCAGCACCGCCAAGAAAGTGGTGACGCTCGACGACGCCGCTTCCGCCGCCCGTGTGGTGGATGACGCCATCTTCACCTCCCTCAGCGGACGCCCCGGTCCCGTGGTGGTCGGCCTCCCGGAGGACGTGTTGGTGCACGTCGTGGAGAACGCCATCGTGGAGCCCCGCGTGATAGCCCGTCCCCAGCCGGCGGCCGCGGACCTGGATGAGCTGAACCGGAAGCTGGAGAAGGCACGCAAGCCGCTGGTTGTCGTCGGAGGTGAAGGCTGGACCCAAGACTCCGGCGAGCAGCTGGCCGCGTGGGCGAGAGGCCACAGCGTCCCCGTGGTGGCCGACTTCCGCGCTTACGACGCCGTGCCGCACCGCAGCGACGCCTACGCCGGTTTCCTGGGCTACGGTCGCAGCGACGCGAACGCCCAACGCCTGGACGACGCCGATCTGCTCATCTTTGTGGGCTGCGTCCGTGGCGATGTCCTCTCCGATGGCTACAAGCGCGGACTCGACGCCGAGACCGTCGTGGTCAACGCCGATGCCAACCTCCTGGGTCACTTCGGCCGGGTGGACCAGCACATCATCGCGGACGTCACCGCGTTCGCCAGCGCATTGGCCTCCACCAATGCGACCGGCAACGCCACCGGTAGCCGCGAGGAAGGCTGGTTCGCCACCGCCCGCGCCGATCAGCTCACCTTCTCCACACCAGCGCCCGACGGCGGCATCGGCGTCGACTTGGGCGTCGCCATGGAGGTCCTCACAAAGGAAATGGCCGACGACGCCGTCCTCACCTTCGGTGCCGGAAACCACGCCCTGTGGCCCGCCCGGTATCTGGTCCACAACTCGGCCAACTCCCTGGCCGCTCCCCGCAACGGCGCCATGGGCATGGGTATTCCGGCAGCCGTGGCAGCCTCGCTGGCTTATCCCGGCCGCCAGGTCATCTCCGTGGCCGGGGATGGCTGCTTCATGATGAACGGCCAGGAAATCGCCACGGCCATGGGCTACGGCGCCGCGTTCATCGTCCTGGTGGTGGACAACGGCATCTTCGCCACCATCCGCGAACATCAGGAAGCGCACTACCCGGACCGGCCGTCCGGCACGCACATGACCAACCCGGACTTCGCCGCCCTCGCCCGTTCCTACGGCGGTTACGGCGAGCGCGTGGATCGCACGGAAGACTTCGCTGCCGCGTTCCGCCGCGCCGTCGACTCCGGCCTCCCGGCCCTGTTGCACCTGCCGCAGGATCCCACCACGCGTTCTCCCAAGACTTCAGCCAACTGACCGGAGCCCTCACCGTGATCCAGCTTCAGAACATCATCAACGGCGAGTCCGTGGACGCCGCGGCCAGCCTGCCGTTTTTCGACCCCGCCACGGGCCAGCAGATCGGCACCGCGCCGGACAGTGACGCTGCCGCCGTCGACGCCGCTTTCCAGGCCGCTGCCGCAGCTTTCAAAAGCTACAAGAGCACGACGCCGGGAACACGCCAGTCGCTGCTGTTGCAGCTGGCCGACCTCATCGAGGCGAACGTTGACCGTCTGCTCGAGGCTGAGGTGGCCTGCACCGGCAAGCCTGCCGCACTCACCAAAGAGCTTGAAATCCTGCGCGGCGCGGACCAACTGCGCTTCTTCGCCGGGGCGTGCCGGGTGGTTTCCGGGACGGCCCAGACCGAATACGTGGAAGGTTTCTCTTCCACCATCCGGCGCGAACCCATTGGTGTGGTGGCCCAGATTACGCCGTGGAACTACCCGTTCATGATGGCCATCTGGAAGATTGGTCCGGCCCTGGCTGCGGGCAACACCTTGGTCCTCAAGCCTGCCGACACCACCCCCTGGTCCACCCTGGTCCTGGGTGAGCTGGCACAGCACGTCTTCCCGGCCGGCGTAGTGAACATCGTGTGCGGCGGCCGCGAGGCCGGTGCCGCGATGGTGGAGCACGACATTCCTGAGATGGTCTCCATCACGGGCTCCACCCGGGCCGGTGCGCAGGTCATGTCTGCGGCGTCCAAGACGCTCAAGGACGTCCACCTGGAGCTTGGCGGCAAGGCACCCGCTGTGGTGTTTGCCGACGTCGATATCCAGCGGACCGCGAGCGAAATCGCCCTGGCTGCCTTCTTCAACGCCGGGCAGGACTGTACAGCGGTGACCCGCGTCCTGGTGCATCAGGACATTCATACGGAGTTCGCAGCAGCCCTGGCTGACGCGGCCGCTGCTTTGAAAGTGGGATCCGACCTCGGTCCGCTCAACAGTGCCGCGCAGTTGGATCGGGTGGAGGGCTTCATGTCCCGCCTGCCTGCCAACGCCCGCGTCCTTTCCGGCGGCAAGCGCACCGGGACAGGCTTCCACTTTGAGCCCACGGTGATCGACGGCGTCTTCCAGACAGACGAGGTGGTGTGCGACGAAATCTTCGGCCCCGTGCTGACCGTCCAGCCGTTCGCCACCGAGGAAGAAGCGATCGAACTCGCCAATGGCACCAAGTACGCGCTGGCATCCAGCGTGTGGTCCGAGAACCACGGCGTGGTCACTCGTGTATCCATGGAGCTGGATTTCGGGGCCGTGTGGGTCAACTGCCACCAGGTGATCCCGGCCGAAGCACCGCACGGCGGATTCAAGCACTCGGGCACCGGCAAGGACCTCTCCGTCTATGGACTTGAGGACTACACGCGCATCAAGTCCGTCACCACCTCCCACCGCTAGAACCTGACATGAAACTAGACCTCCTCCTGCGGAACGCAGACATCATCACCATGGATCCGGACCACCCGGTGGCCAGTTCGCTGGGCATCTGGCAGGGGCGCATCGTGGGCCTGGACGAGGACCTTGATGGTTTGGACGCCGTTCAGGTACTCGATCTTGGCGGTGCTACCGTCACTCCAGGCTTCATCGACGCCCACTGCCACACCACGTGGTTCGGGCTGGGCCTGGCCGAACTGGACGTGTCCGGTGCCCGCGGCCTGGAGGAGCTGTATGAGCTTCTCCGCGGTGCTGTTACTCACTCGGGGACCGACGGCGTGGGCTGGCTTTTCGCTACCGGCTTCAGCCAGACCCAGCACGGCGGGGCCTTCCCGGACATCGCCGAGCTGGACCGCATCACGGGGGAGCGGCCGCTGTTCATGCGGCACAACTCCGGGCATATGGCCGTGGTCAACACCGCCGCGCTGCGGCTGGCAGGTGCCGAGTCGCCGTCGTTCCCGGATCCCGACGGCGGAGCGATCGTCCGCGACGCAGGGGGACATCCCACGGGACTCGTCCAGGAGACGGCCCAGGAACTGATTCAGCAGCTGATCCTGCCTTACTCGTTGGAGGACATCGAGGCCGCCCTTGAGAGGGCCACGCTGTTCTACGCCTCCGAGGGCATCACGAGTTTCACCGAGGCCGGGGTGGGTGGCGGGTGGATCGGGCACAGCCCAGCCGAGTTCGCCGCCTACCAGAGCGCCTCCGCCAATGGCCGGTTGCACGCCCGTGCTCAGGTCATGCCGGTGCTGGATGTGCTGCACGGATTGGGCGGGCATGCATCTGACAGTGTTGGTGCGGCCCCGGCCGGGCTGGATCTAGGCATCACCAGCGGATTCGGGAATGACTACCTGGCCCTCGGCCCCGCAAAGGTGTTCCTGGATGGCTCGCTCCTGGGCGAAACCGCAGCCGTGAGCCACGAGTTCTGCAGCCACGGCCACAAGGACAACCGCGGCAACGTTGGCTACTTCCAAGCGGACCCCGCCCAGCTGAGGGAACGCATCGAGGCCGCCTACGCCGCCGGGTGGTCCATCGCGGCCCACGCCATCGGTGACAGGGCCGTGGACCTCGCGGTGGAGATCATCACGGATTGCCAGGCTAAGTATGGGCAGCGCCGCTTGCCCAACAGGATCGAGCACGCCTCCATGACGCGCCCTGAGCAGTTGGTCAGGCTCGCGGATGCAGGCATTGCCGTGACACCCCAGGCAAGCTTCTTCCGCGAGGGTGGGGACGGGATGACCGCGTCCCTCGGCCCGGACCGTTTGCCGTGGGCCTACCGGGCAGCCAGTTTCCTGGAAGCCGGAGTGGTGCTCGCGGGAAGCTCGGACCGGCCGGTCGCCGACGGAAACGTGCTCCGCGGCATGCAGGCTTTTGTTGACCGCAGGACGGAATCCGGCGCCGTCTTTGGCAACCCGGCCGAACGCCTCACCCCGCAGCAGGCTCTCGCCGCCTACACCAGCGGAGCTGCCGCAGCAACGGGGTCCCTGGGGGACAAGGGCACCCTTTCAGCTGGCAAACTGGCCGACTTCACCGTCCTCTCCGCTTCACCTTTGACGGCACCCACCATCAGCGAACTGCACGTCCTGGCCACTGCCGTCGGAGGCCGCTTTACCTACCAATCAACCGACTTCAACGCTGAACTTTCCCCTGAAAGTTCGTTCGCGGCCCACTCATAGGGGAGACCATGACAACCACCACAAGTTTCACCGCCCAGGACACCGCTTTCGTCCAGGACTTCCGGACCATGAGCGCCTTCGGTGCCACGGCGAACGGCGGCGTGGACCGCCAAGCCGCAACCATTCCCGACGGCGAACAGCGCCGCTGGCTCGCCGGTCTCTTGGAGGAGCACGGCTTCACGGTGAAGTTCGACCACACCGGCAACCAGTGGGGCCTCTACGAAGCCGTGCCAGGTGCGCCGTTCGTGGTGGTGGGCTCGCACATGGATTCACAGCCGACGGCGGGACGTTACGACGGCGCATATGGCGTCCTCGCTGCTGCCCACGCCGCGTTCCGCTTGGCCGCGCGCTGGGAAGCCGGCGCCACGGCGCCCAAGTTCAACCTCGCCGTCGTCAACTGGTTCAACGAGGAAGGCAGCCGCTTCAAGCCGTCCATGATGGGTTCGTCCGTCTACACCGGCAAGCTGGAACTCGAGGACGCACTCAATACCCAGGATGCCGCAGGGGTCACCGTGCGCGATGCCTTGGACGCAATCGGGTGCCGTGGAACGTTTGAGGGGCCGGAGGCAGCGTACTGCGCCGAGATCCACATCGAGCAGGGCCGCAGCATGGAGCGCGAAGGCGTCACCATCGGGCTGGTCAGCTCCAACTGGGCCGCGAACAAGTACGAGTTCGTGGTTCACGGCGAGCAAGCACACACCGGGTCAACCGTGATCGAGGACCGCAAGGACGCCCTGCTTGGGGCCTCGATGCTGGTGGTTGCGGCGCGCGAACTCGCCGACCGCTTCCCAGGTGCCCTGCACACATCGGTGGGTCAGCTCAACGTGTACCCAAACTCGCCCGTGGTGGTCCCGTCCCGTGTGAACCTGCTGCTGGACCTGCGCAGCGCCGACGAAGCCGTCCTGGCCGAGGCCGACGCCCTGCTGCACGCCCGAATCTCGGAGATCGAACGGCTTGCCAACGTGTCCGTTGAGAAGCACCACTCACACTCCTGGGCCGTCACCCCGTACCAGCCCGAAGGCGTGGAACTCGCGGCCAAGGTTGCCGCGGACCTTGGGCTGTCCAACAAGGAAGTCATGACCCTCGCCGGGCACGACTCCACGAATATGAAGGACCTGGTTCCCACGGTGATGCTCTTCGTGCCCAGCGTGGATGGCATCTCCCACAATGAGCACGAATACACCACGGATGAGGACATCGTGGCCGGGCTCACCATGCTTACCGAGGTGGTCGGCCGCCTGTGTGACGGGGCGCTGGAGGACTGAGGGGGCGAGTACGTCAGCCCGCCACCTGATTGGTCAGCGGCGCGTTGCCCTTGAGCGCGGTGACGTTCTCCGTGACCAGGCGCGCAGAGCCTTTGGGACGGTTGCCTGCCACGTGGGGCGTGATGATCAGGTTGGGGGCGGCCCATAGTTTCGAGTCGGAGGGCAGGGGCTCAACTTTGGTTACGTCCAGCGCGGCAGCGCGCAGGCGGCCTTCGGTCAGCGCCGCAAGCAGTGCGTTTTCGTCCACGGTGGCGCCGCGGCCCACGTTGACGAAGATGGCCGACGCCGGGAGGCTGCGGAGAATGTCCTCGTCCAGGGCGTTGGTGGTCTCCGGGGTGGCGGGCAGGATGGAGATCAGGACATCTGTGGTTCCGAGGACATCCGGCAGTTCTTCGGTTGAGACCACGGGGAAGCCGTAGCGTTCCCCGCTGGAGTTGGCCACGCCGGTGACCTTTGCGCCCAAAGCGGCCAGCAGGGGAGCGAGCCGCCCCGCAATGGAACCGAAGCCCCAGATGGTGACCTTGGCGCCGTCGAGCGTGTAGAGGTGTTCCGTTGCCGGATCTGACTGCGCTGCGTTGTAAGGCTGGCTCCACGTGGCAGCCTTCTGGGATTCCTGCAGGACATCCAGGCGGCGCACGGCTGCCAAAACCATTGCCAGGGCGTGTTCTGCCACGGGGCCGTCGTGGAGTGAACGGCCGGAGGTGATGGCCACGCCGTCCGCAAAGCCCGCGGAGAGTACGGAGTCGGGACCGGCGGCAAGCGTCTGCACCAAGCTGAGGTTGGGCATCGAGCGGGCGGCGTCGGTCAGGTTGTCCGACGTGTTCCGCCAGACCACCAGGACCTCGGCGTCCTGGTGTTCGGTGGGGATCGGCTGGTCCACCTGGTAGACGAACACCTGGTCCTCGAGGGTGGAGAGGTCCAGCTCGATGGTGTCCGGGACGAGGATTTTCACGGCAACTCCAGTGCTCAGTGGTGGGTGGGTTTCGAATTTGAGGCTACCGCTTCGCCGGGGATCACGGCCTTCTGCGCTTCATCTCTGGCAATGTGACGGCGAACACCTTAGGGTATGAGAACGTCCCTAGGTTGTAGGACGTTCGACGTAGCACGTAGCACCCACTCGAAAGGACCCCTCGATTTGAGATCTCCATCCTTTGCGCGAACAGCAGCCGCCGGCGCCCTCAGCGCTGCCCTCCTGGCTGGGCTCGGTCTTCCGGCCACAGCTGCCCCCATTCCGCCCAACAGTCCCGCAGCAGCCCCGGGCACGTTCACCGAGGCCAACATCGCCGCGGATCGCACGGCAGCCAACTTCTTCTACCGGATCCCCGCCCTGACCTACTTGGGCAACGACGTGGTGCTCGCTGCTTGGGACGGACGCCCGGGGTCAGCGGCGGACGCTCCCAACCCCAACTCGATCGTGCAGCGTCGCAGCACCGATGGCGGCCGGACGTGGGGCCCCGTCACGGTCATTGCCGCCGGACACGTCGGCGATGCCAGCGGGCCGAAATATGGTTACAGCGATCCGTCCTACATTTACGATGCTGAGGCCGGCAAGGTCTTCGCCTTCTTTGTGTATTCCAAGGACCAGGGTTTCGGCGGCAGCCAGTTCGGCAACAACGATGCCGACAGAACTGTCATTTCCTCAGCCGTCATCGAGTCCTCGGATGCCGGCGTCACGTGGAGCCAGCCTCGGCTCATCACCAACGTCACCAAGCCCGGGACCAGCAAGACCAGCCCCGTAGCAGGCGATGTGCGTTCCAACTTCGCTTCATCCGGCGAGGGCATCCAGCTCAAGTACGGCCAGTACAAAGGCCGCCTGATCCAGCAGTACGCCGGTGACATACGCCAGGCGGACGGCACCAACAAGATCCAGGCGTACTCCGTCTACTCCGATGACCACGGCGCCACCTGGCACAAGGGCGCCAACGTCGGGGACCGCATGGACGAGAACAAGACCGTGGAACTCTCGGACGGCCGGGTGCTCTTGAACTCCCGGGACAACGCCAACCTGGGCTACCGCAAGGTGGCCATCTCCACGGACGGCGGCGCTACGTACGGTCCGGTCACCCAGGACACCGAGCTCCCGGATCCCGCCAACAACGGTGCCATCGCACGCATGTTTCCCAACGCGGCGCAGGGCTCAGCTGATGCAAAGAAGCTGATTTTCACCAACGCCAACTCCAAAACCGGCCGCGAAAACGTCTCGGCCCGCGTTTCCTGCGACGACGGTTCCACCTGGCCCGGCGTCCGCACCATCCGTTCCGGCTTCTCCGCGTACTCCACGGTGACCCGCCTGGAAGCAGGCAAATTTGGAGTGCTTTATGAGGGCAACTACACGGATAACATGCCGTTCGCGACGTTCGACGACGCCTGGCTGAACTACGCCTGCGCCCCGCTGTCCGTCCCGGCTGTGACCACTGCGCCGGGCGCTACGCAGCAGGTGCCCGTCACCGTCACCAACCAGGAGGCCGTCACGTTGTCCGGCGCAACGGCCACCGTCTACACGCCCGCTGGCTGGTCAGCCACCACGGTGACGGTTCCCGACGTCGCACCCGGCGCCTCGGCAACCGTCAACGTAGCGCTCACCGCCCCGGCCAGCGCCAGCGGTCCGCAGAACCTCAACGCAGCCTTCACGACGGCGGATGGCCGGGTGTCGCAGTTCACCTTCACCGCCACCGTGCCGGTGGCCCCGCAGGTGGGCCTGACCATCACGGGAACGGCACCGGCCCGCGATGTCGCGGCCAGCCCGTACCAGGTGGGCGAGGTCCTGAGTTACTCGCTCAACGTCAAGAGCACTGCCAACGTCACGGCAAACGCGGTGCCGGTTTCCGGGACGTTCGACTCCGGGTTCCTTCCGCCGTCGGCCCCCAACTGCCGGTACAACAACCTGGCCGCAGATGCGAACTACAACTGCACCACCGCCAAGCATGTGATCACGGCGGCCGATATTGAGCGCGGCTACTTCGTGCCGGAGGCGAGCTTCAGCATCACAGCCAGTGCAACGCCGTCGCTCACCAAAACCGTCCCGTTCACCGGCGCTGCGGTGGCCCTGCGCGACGGACTGCTGACGGCGGAGATCAGCGGGGCGCGTGCCGACGTCGGGCGTGATCTGGCAACCCAGCCGTACGCTGCCGGTGACCTGGTCCCCTATACCTTCACCGTGAAGAACACGAGCCCGCTGGTGGAGAAGGTAGTCCCGACTGCCGGCAACTTCAGCCCGTTCCTTCCGGAAGGACCGGGCAACTGCCGCTACAGCGTGCTGCCGTCCGGACAGAGCTACCAGTGCACCACCCCGCGACACGCGGTGACTGCGGAAGAAGCTGCGCAGGGGTTCTTCATCCCAACCAGTACCTGGGAAGTCAGTGCTGCGGGTCAAACCACCAAGACCATCACCGTGAACGGTGACCCGGTGGAGCTGAGGACCAAGCCGAGCACTGAACCGGCCGTGACGCGCCAGAACCTGGGGACACCGCCGTTCGACCTTGGCACCGAGGACAAGTACCGCACGGGCCAGGAAGTGGTTCTGAATGGCCTTGATCAAGGGCAGTGGTACTACGTGTACCTGAATAAGACGGGGTACCGCCTTGGTTGGAACTTTCCGGGGACGGATGACACGGTGAAGTTCACGCTTCCCGCCGATGTGAAGAACGGCCGGGACGACGTGGTGGTCTTGGACAAAGATGGCGCCCAGGTCTCCTTTGACCGGTTGCAGGTGACGCCCAAGGGGTGATCTTTCCTGGTTCGGACAGGCAGCGGGCCGTGGGTCATTTCCTGCGGTCCGCTTTTTGTCGCCCCATGACGAACCGCCGGCACCGTGACAAGACAAATTTCCCAAAATGTGCTTTATGTCATATTTCGCTATCACTATGTACTGTGTGACTCGGCTGGTTGCGCGGTTTTGACAAGAACTGTCAAAGGTTCAACCATCCAACGGATGACGGGCTGGGCGATGGAGCCACGGCCTCCCTCAGTGAAAGGTACAACCACTCGTGAAATCACAAGGAAAGAGCTTCGTCAGAAGCGGGGGACTTCGGAAGGCCGCAGCGCTTGCTGTGGGTTTGCCGTTGCTTCTTTCGTCCATGGCGATGCCGGCCCAGGCGGCGCCCGCCCCGGAGTCGCCGGGAAACGTTGCCAACGTGGCCAAGAAGAACCTTGACCCCAGCGCATACAAAGACGGCCGTTACATGGTGGTCCTCGCTGAAAAACCTGCAGCTACCTACGACGGCGGCACTGCCGGTTTGGCCCCCACCAAACCGGAAGAGGGCAAAAAGCTGGACGCCAACAGCAACGAAGTGAAGCAGTACCAGTCCCACCTCCAGCAGAAACAGCAGGAAGTGGCCAAGCAGGAAAACATCAAGATCGAGCGGGACTTCACCACAGCCGTTAACGGCTTCAGCGCCAACCTGAGCGCAGATCAAGCCATCAACCTGGCCAAGGACCCCAAAGTTCTGTTGGTTGCCCCGGACACGCAGAACGCACCTGACTACTCCACCAGCGATTTCCTGAAGCTCAGCGGCCCCAACGGCACGTGGGCCACGCAGTACGGCGGCCAGGAAAACGCCGGCAAGGGCACAGTGGTTGGTGTCATTGACACCGGATACACCCCCTCCAACCCATTCTTCGCAGGCGAGCCGGTTGGCCCGCTGGTAGGCAACCCCCAGGTGGGCGTTCCCTACCGGACGGCAGACGGCAAGATCGCCATGCTCAAAGCCGATGGCGATACCTTCATTGGCGAGTGCCAGGCCGGTACGGACACCGGCGCGGACTACGATGGCAGCGCCTGCAATTCCAAGGTCCTGAGCACCCACTACTTCGCTGATGCCTTCCTGGAAACGGTCGCCCCGGAAAACCGCGCTCCTGAGGAAGTCATTTCCCCCGTGGACGTAGACAGCCACGGCACGCACACCGCCAGCACCGCAGCGGGCAACGCCAACGTTGAAGCCGTTGTGGATGGCCGCAGCTTTGGTATCACCAGCGGGATTGCACCCGCGGCCAAGCTCTCCATCTACAAGGTCTGCTGGGAAGACACGGATCCCGCCACGGGCGGCTGCTACGGGTCCGCTTCCGTGGACGCGATCGAGCAGGCAATTCTTGACGGTGTGGATGTCCTGAACTACTCCATCTCCGGATCCACCACCTCCACCACCGATCCCGTCTCGCTGGCCTTCCTGTCCGCAGCTTCGGCGGGCATCTTTGTTGCTGCTTCGGCAGGCAACTCCGGCCCGACCGCCAGCACCGTGAACCACGGCGCACCGTGGCTGACCACTGTGGCTGCAACATCTTTCTCGCAGGAACTCCAAGGCACCATCGAATTCTCCGATGGCAGCAAGTACCGCGGTGCGTCCATCATGAGCCGTGAGGTTCGCGGGGCCGGCGTCGTACTGTCCACTGACGCAGCCAGCGGCCAAGGTGACGCTGCACTCTGCGCGCCGGGTTCCCTGAACCCGGCAAAGGTTGCGGGCAAAGTTGTTGTCTGTGACCGCGGTGTGGTTGATCGCACCGCCAAATCCGCTGAGGTTCTCCGCGGCGGCGGTGTGGGCATGATCCTGGTAAACCTGACGGACTCCTCGCTGGACACGGACAAGCACGTCATTCCCACAGTTCACGTGAACCCGCCGGCAACCCAGGCCATCAAGGACAAGGTCAAGGCAAAGCCGGCCATCACGGTATCGCTGATCAACCGCGACACTACCGGCCTCCCCGCTGAGGCGCAGCCGCAGATTGCCGGCTTCTCTTCCCGCGGACCGCTCCTGGCTACCGATTCCGACCTGCTGAAGCCGGATGTCTCGGCTCCCGGCGTCGCGATCCTGGCCGGCGTTTCCCCGATCGGAACCGGTGGCGATAACTTCGGCTTCCTGTCCGGAACCTCCATGGCATCACCCCACGTGGCCGGTTTTGGTGCCTTGATCCTGGGCAAGAACCCGCAGTGGTCCCCGGCAGCAGTGAAGTCAGCCATGATGACCACAGCAGGTCCGGTCAAACTGGCCAACGGCGCAGTGAACAAGGACGTCTTCGCAACCGGCGCAGGCCAGGTTGATCCCGCCAAGGTCCTCTCACCCGGACTGGTGTACGACAACACCACCGAGGACTACCTGAAGTTCGTCCAGGGCACCGGCATGGACCTTGGCATTGAAGGCCTGGGCACCACGGCGCCGCGCGACATGAACGTACCTTCCTTCGCCCTCGGAAACCTCGCGGGCAAGATCGAGGTCACGCGTACGGTGACGGCCCTTACCCCGGGTCTCTACCGTGCAACGGTCAACGTCCCGGGTGTGAACGTCAAGGTCACCCCTTCCGTGCTGAACTTCGGTGCAGCCGGCGAGAAGAAGACGTTCAAGGTCCAGTTCGAGAACAACAATGCAGCCCTGGGCAAGTTCGCCATGGGTTCGCTGAGCTGGCAGGGTGCCAACAAGACGGTTACCTCGCCGATCGCAGTCCGTCCCCAGTCCGTGATCGCGGACAAAGCACTGGCCTTCACCGGAACGGGCCCCAACGGCTCCGGCACCATCAACATCATGTCCGGCACCAACCTGCCGGTAGGTGTCACGGTTGATGGGCTCTCCAAGGCTGATTCCTCGGCAGTGGAACTGGTTCCGGGTCCTTTCGCCGGTGAAACCAACGCGTCCAACTTCGTCAAGAAGGTCACTGTGGGACAGGGCAGTGCACTGGCCAAGTTCTCGGTCATCTCCTCCAACGAGGCTGCGGACTTTGACATGCTGGTCCTCACCCCGTCCGGTCAGCAGTTGCCGGCCGCCACGGCATCGGCCAGTGAAACGCTGTCCGTGCCCAACCCGGCAGCGGGCGATTACTACATCTTCGCCAACCTCTACGCGAGCCCCAACAACCAGCCCACCAAGGCAACCGTTGATGCAGCAGTACTGGGTGCCAACCAGGGCAACGCAACAGTGACGCCGAATCCCATCCGCCTGGCCAACGGCAAGACGGGCCAGATTTCGCTGAACTGGAAGAACCTGGAGCCGGGCTCCTACATCGGCCGGCTCACCTTCGCCGGAACCAGTGAACCGAGCTTCGTCACTGTCCTGGTGAACCCGGGCGGAGCCGTAGTGGTCCCGGACGAGGAAGATCCCAAGAAGGACAAAAAGGACAAGAAGCCCCGCGGTAAGATCCGCGCTGACGAGCCGACGCAGAGCAACAACGCCGGCTAGTTCCCGCTTGATCCAATAACGGCAGTGGCCGGTGGGGTTTCCCACCGGCCACTGTGCTTAATCCTCAAGCACCTGCTGGCTCGCGTATGAAGGGCAGCTCTCCGGCGAGGAGATTTTCCGGCTGGTCTGTGGCGCTGAGGCAAACATTCTCCCGGAGCCATGCGCGCATCCCGGGACCTGTGTCCCCGCGTTCCAAAGCGACAGTCATCACGGCCTTGAGATAGCTCAGTTTGTCGCCTGTGTCGAAGCGCCGGCCGCGGAAGACCACGCCGTACACGCCGGAACCCGGGCCGTCGGAAACCGCCAGGGTTTGCAGGGCATCCGTCAGCTGAATTTCCCCTCCGCGGCCTGGAGCCGTCTGCTCAAGGACCTCAAAAACCCGCGGGTGCAGGACATAGCGGCCGATGACGGCAAGGTTCGACGGCGCGTGGTCAGGTTCAGGTTTTTCGACGAGGCCGCGGATCCTGAAGGCCCCGTTCACTTCGCCGGAGGCAACGTCGGCACAACCGTAGGAACTGATCTGTTCGGGGTCCACCTCCATCAAAGCCACGACTGAGCCCCCAGTGCGTTCCTGGACCTGGGCCATGTCGTCCAGAATGCTGTCCTGTTCGTCGATCAGGTCATCACCGAGCAACACCGCGAATGGTTCATTGCCGACGTGTGCCCGCGCCCGAAGGACGGCATGGCCCAGCCCTTTCGGGTCGCCCTGGCGCAGGTAGTGCAGATCCGCCAACGACGAGGACTCCTGGACGGCTGCCAGCTTTGCGTGATCTCCCTTGGCTATGAGGGTTTGCTCGAGGAAGGGCTCGCGGTCGAAGTGATCTTCCAAAGCCCGCTTGTTCCGCCCCGTGATCATGACGACATCGGTAATACCTGCCCGGACGGCTTCTTCCACGACGTACTGGATGGCGGGCTTGTCGACGACGGGGAGCATTTCTTTCGGCGTCGCTTTGGTAGCCGGCAGGAACCTTGTTCCGAGCCCCGCCGCGGGAATGACTGCTTTACGCATGGGAATCCTTTGGTTTGTGGTTGTTACCGGCGACGAAGTCTGCCGGGCAGTAGTCGGACATCTCCTCAACAGCTGTTGCGGGGTCCCAGTAGTGGAAAATGGCGCACGGGAATGCATCCGCCAGAGTGGTGCGGGAATTGCTGTCGAAGGGTTCGAGGGTGATGACGTCCCGGAACTGGGCGAACACGGCCCCCGGGAAGTCGTTGAGCCGCTGGGGAAGCGCCGAAGGCACCACCAGCAGATCCGCTTCGGTCTCGCGGAGGTGCTGCCTCAAGCAGTCTCCGGTCAGTGATTCGTGGTGGTTGATCAGATCGACTGTTCCACCGGCGGCCAGAACCGCCCACACATCGATCATGGACCCTGGGTGCACCATGCTGGTGAGTCCGAGTACTGTGCGCGTCGAGAGGCTGAACCTTTTTTCAGCGCCTTGGAGAACATCGACGAACTGCTGGAGATCCACCGCGGTTGTCCCGGCGCCTGACCCCTCCTGAAGCCATACGGCGGATGAAAAGGATGATGGTGGCCCGGATACGGCGGCGGCTTTGAGGTAGTCCCCGTCAGGGTGCATGAAGCCGGTGGCCTGCTCAAGGACCGCGTGAGCATGCAGCGGTCCTTCGGCGCTTGACGGGAGCGGAAATCCTGCAGCCCCGAGTGCCCAGAGCGCCGCGGATTCCACAATGGTTTCCGGGCCCGGGACTGCGCCAAAAGCCACCAGCTCGCCTGCCCGCACGCCTTTGAGCTGCATGGCCAGTGCACGGGTGGTGATCTGTCGGTGCACGGCAGCGTACGGGAAGTCATGGCAATTCCACCGAAGCGCCACCTTGCCGGGGTGGTGCCTGGCAGTGTCATGAATGGCTGAAACGAGGGGATGCACTCCTTGCCCCTTCCTGGGCGCCGTTGTCTGGGGAGGACAGCTTGTCTCCGGGGGACAGGCGGGCAAAGGCGCGGGCGATGAGTGAGTTGGAGTTGATGCGGTCCGCCAACCGAGGAACAGGACTGCTGATCATCAGTTCATCGACGCCCAGTTCTTCCGCCAGGGTGGCGAGCTGCTGGGCGACGTCTTCCGCGGCGCCAACGATCAGCCGGCTTTCGTTGTTTTCAGTCCGGCGAAGCTCCTCTGCGGACCAGCCTGAAGGATGGGCGTTGAGGGGGAAGGGTTCGTCCAGGCCGAGGTCTTTTCGTGCCCTCCAGAGCCGCACCGGGTTGGCGATTTCCTGAGCCTTGGCGTCGGTGTCGGCTGCGATGGCCCGTACCGCAAGCAGTGCCTCCGGTTCCTTCCGCGCACTACCGCGATGAAAGTTCTCCCGGTAGTGCGCGAGCGCTGCTCTGCTGCTTCCGGTGTTGAGGAAGTGGGCGTGGGCGTAGCCTGCTCCGGTGGCTGCGGCCAGGGGCGCCGAGCCGGTGCCGGCACCCAGCAGCCAGATATCCAGGTCATCCCGCCCCTCCGTTCCGGGCATCAGGCCAAGCCGTGCGTGCAGTTCGATGATCTTCTCGTTGAAGGAACCCGTACCGCCGCTGCCGGCCCGGCCGACGCCGAGGTTCACGCGGCCCGGATGGAGGGCGGCAAGGATGTCGAAGGACTCAGCGACCTGCCACGGCTCGTGCAGGCCCAACAGGACCCCGCCGGAACCGACGGTGATCCGCGTGGTGGCATCCAGGACGGCCATGGCCATCAGGGAGGGCGTGGTGCCGGCGAAGCCCGGGGAGTCGTGGTGTTCGGCGAGCCAGAAGCGGTGGTAGCCGGCTTCCTCGGCAGCGCGGGCCAACGCAATGGTTTCACCCAGGGCACCGGCCTTGCTGTGGCCGGCGGCGACGGGGGACTGATCCAGGACTGAGAGCTTCATCGGGTCGAGGTGGTGGTGCCGGGCTTGGAAGAGGGAACGATCGTGTAGTCGGCCAGGAAGACGAGGTTGTGAATCTCGGCCGAGGCGATGGCGCGCAGGATCGGAAGTTCCTGCGCGGCCTGTTCGGGGGTAAACACGTTCAGCGGCCATTCCTTGACCGTCCCGCCCCGCAGGTGGGGATGATGGAAGCCCCGTCCGTAGTAGGCGTGAATGGTGATCGGGGGGATCCCCGCAGCGCGTTGTTCTGCCCATCCGAGCGTCCAGGAGCAGATCAGTCCGGTGTCCGGTGACCGGCCAACGCCGGAGGATTCCACGGTGCCCTGCCCCAGCATGAGGGCATTGTTGACTTCATCAAGAGCCTGGCGTGCGTAGGGTTCCAGCAGATCAACGGCGGATCGGAAGAGCGCTTCCTTGTCCTGCCGGCTGACGGCCTCTCCGTGGGTTCCATCGCGGAGGTCAGCGAAGTGCCGCAGCAGGGCTTTGGTGTAGGCCGCCTCCGGGCTGGTGGTGGTGCTCATCTCATGCTCCTTCAGTTGTAGCTGGTTGGTTGTCTTTGAGGCTCAGGCGGGTTTGGATCCACCGATGGACCGGGTTCGCCGGCGAGCTGTCCAGGAAGTGTCCGTGGGCGACGGCCGGGCTTACTTCCAGATCCACAGGGACCGATGATGCTGCCAACCGCTGGGCGAACTGCTCGACGTCGTCACGCACCGGGTCGGCCGCGCCGACGATAAGTGAGACAGGACAGAGCCCAGTGAGTTTGGTGGCGTGCAGCGGCGAAAGGTACAGCCTTTCCCGGAGGTCAGTTTCGGAGCCGGCGTACTCACCCCACGCATCCAGCAGCATTGATCGGGGCGGGAAGGACCTGCTGTGCCGGTAGGAAGCTGCGCTGCACTCGGGATCCAACGGGGGATAGGCCAGGACTTGTCCGTGAAGCGGCAGTCCATTGTCCCGGAACCAGAGTGCGACTCCCGCAGCCAGGGTGCCACCTGCGCTGTCACCGCCCACCAGGACCGGGTGGTTGTACGTTTGCTGTGCCCAGAGAGTGGCTGCGGCGATGTCCATCACGGCGGTGGGGTGGAGCCACCGGGGAGCAAGCCGGTAGCCCACGCTGATGATCCTTGCAGTGCCCAGAGAAGCCAGAGCGGCGCACGCTTCATGCCAGCCCTCAATCGATCCACGGGTCCAGCTGCCGCCATGGGCCCACACCAGTGTTACGGACGGGCGGGCTGCGGCTTCATATATGCGCAACCGGATATCCGCACCGTCCGCCCCCTGCACAAAGAGGTCCGACCACGGCACAAAGAGGTCCGACCACGGCACAGTGATGTCCGGCCGCGGCGCATTGCTGTCCGGCCGCGGCGCAGGGGGCCGTTTTTCGCGGAGACGCGGGGCCCCGGGCAGCGCAGAAGTATCTGAAGTCATGCTTTCATCCTTCACGCCATGGAGGATCCGCGCCTGTCCCTGCTCTGCCTATCACTGACAGGGGGTGGATAACTTTGCCTGGCACTGCCAATACTTGCTCCAGTGGGACAGTGTTGTGGCCTGGCGAAGGTTTCGCACCGTTCCACTTCTTTGTGCCGATCCGTAGGTGCGCAGAGATTGAATGATGACCTTGGGGGTAATTGTGGGAACTGTCCTATTGGAAGAACTGTCCTTCAGCAGCGAGTTGACTCATGCCGTCGTGCTGCGGGATGTCCAGCAGTACGAGGTGACAGGACCCGTCGTCGTGGTGAATCTGGCTGGTAGCGACGCGTTCGTCGGTCACGGACAGTCGGCGGCATTGCCGGCCTTTAGCTCCACGATTCTCCACGGTGGTTCCATCACAGGGGCCCTGCTCGCGGTGCTGTCCGTGGAGACGGTCCAGAACGGGGAACAGCGCGCAAGGGATCTCGGATGGGCCGACTTCTATGGTGCCGAGGCTGGACAGCCGGTCCTGCTGCGCTCCACGCAGGACACGCTGGGGACGGTCCTGCTGGACCCCGCCCTGGTTCTGCGACAGCCCGGGCTGACGCCGGGAGAGAAGGCCTTCACTGTGAAGGCCAATCTGTGGTTCAGCCCCGCAGGAACCGACTGCGGAATACACAACCGGCATGATTTCATCGAGGTCCACACCCAGATTTCCGGGCTTGGACGCATGCAGAAGTTCACCTCGCAGGAACACGGGTCCCTTTATGAGGACCAGCTGTTGAGCCCTGGCAATACCAACCCTGTGCCGTTCTGTCTGGAACGGGAGGGTACCTTCACCTACCCGTGGCACCAGTACCGGGCCGACACAGACTGTATCTGGCTCGCGCTGGAATACCACCTCAGCTAATCACTCCGTCTCATATCCGCCGGCGACCACCGGCAGGTCCTTCACGCCCATTTTCAGGAGAGCAGCAATGAAAAACATTGGAATTGTCTTCGGTACACGACCCGAAGCTGTGAAATTCGCCCCCATCATCCACGCCCTGATCCAGGATCCGCGTTTCCGCCCGGTGCTGATTTCCACGGGCCAGCACCGTGAAATGCTGGACAGCACTTTGGAGGAATTCGGCATCACCCCTGATGTTGAACTGCGCATCATGAAAGAACAGCAGACCCTCTCGCAGGTGACCCACCGGATACTGGAAGGACTCTGCTCCGGAGACCATATGGAAGGCCTCGACGCCGTCATGGTCCACGGGGACACCGCCACCACCCTTGCCGGCGCCCTGGCCGCACTGCACCGCTCCGTGCCCATCATCCACGTCGAGGCCGGCCTGCGAAGCGGGAACAATTACTCGCCGTTCCCGGAGGAAGTGAACCGGAAGCTGGTGGCGCAGATCGCCGCACTGCATCTGGCCCCCACTCCGGGAAACAGCGCCAACCTGATCCGTGAAGGCGTCCGGGAACACTCCATCGTGATCACCGGGAACACCATAGTTGATGCCCTGCAGTGGGGCATGAACAACCTTCGCGGCTACGGGGAACCGGCGTTGGCGGATCTCGACAATGATCCCCGCAAGGTGATCCTGTCCACCACCCACAGGCGCGAAAGCCATGGCCGTCCGATGCGGGAGATTGCCGCGGCACTGGCTGACATCGCCCGGCGACGGGAAGACGTCCGCATCGTTGTGCCACTTCACCTCAACCCCAAGGTACGCGAAGTCATGGTTCCGGTCCTGAGCGGTATCCCCAACGTGGACATGGTGGACCCGCTTCCCTACCTGAGCTTCTGCAGGCTCTTGCAGCGCAGCGATCTGATCCTCTCGGACAGCTCGGGGGCCGAAGAAGAAGGCCCTGCGCTGGGTAAGCCGACGCTGGTGTTGCGCGAAATCACCGAACGCAGCGAATCGATCCTGACGGGAAGTTCGCGCCTGGTCAGCCGAAACCGTGGCCAGATCGTTCACGAGGTGGAACGCCTGCTCGATGATGCGAACGCCTACATGGAGATGGCCACAGCGATTAACCCCTACGGTGATGGCAAAGCCACCGAACGAACCATTGCTGCGGTGGCCCACTACTTCAAGTTGGGCCCGGCCGCCATGCCGTTCGTGCCCGGTGCAGATTTCGTGCCGGCACAGACGCGAACCGCAGCATGACGAGGCTGCCGTTGGGCCTGCTGGCCCTCGCGGTGGGAGGCTTCGGCATCGGCCTCACCGAGTTCGTCATCCTGGGCCTGTTGCCGGAGGTGGCCGCGGATTTCTCCGTCAGCATCCCGGTCGCAGGGCACCTGGTTTCCGGCTACGCACTCAGCGTGGCCGTTGGAGGGGTGGTGGTGACTGCAGCGACGGCGGCCCTTCGCCCCAAGACGGTCCTCTGCGCCTTGATGGTGCTCTTCATTCTGGGAAACCTCCTGTCGGCAGTGGCAGGGGACTACGCCACGATGTTTGCCGGCCGAATTGTGGCCGCACTGTGCCACGGGGCGTTCTTTGGGATTGGTGCCGTGTTGGCTTCGAACCTGGTCACGCCCGATCGCAAAGCCAGGGCCATCTCCATCATGTTCGCCGGGCTGACCATCGCGAACGTCATCGGCGTTCCGCTGGGCACGTTCCTGGGCCAACAGTTCGGCTGGCGGTCCACCTTCTGGGCAATCACCATCGTGGGGGTCATCGCCCTGACCGGGCTGATCGCCTACATCCCTGCGCAGGACGCGGTAGAACGCGGACCTGGACAGCTGCGTCGTGAGCTCGGGGCCTTCGCGTCCGGCCAGGTATGGCTGTCCATTCTGGTCACCGTCTTTGGGTTCGGGGCCATGTTCGGTGCCTTCACCTACATTGCGCCGATGCTCACCTCACTGGCCGGGATGCCGGCCTCGGCCGTGCCGTGGATGCTGGTCATCTTCGGTGCCGGGCTGTTCACCGGGAACATCCTCGGCGGCAAAGCCGCAGACGGAAACCTGGACAAATCCCTGCTGATCCTCCTGTCGGCACTGACCTTTGTCCTGCTGGTGTTCACCGTGACCGTCCACAACCCGTGGGGTGCAGCGGTGACGTTGTTCCTCCTCGGCGCCGTCGGATTCGCGGCAGTGCCCGGCATGCAGACCCGTGTCCTGTCCTTCGCCCACCGGGCGCCAACACTGGCCTCCGGTGTCAATATCTCCGCATTCAACCTCGGCAATGCGATCGGCGCCCACCTCGGCGGGACAACCATCGCGGCTGGGTTTGGCCTGGCCTCGCCCATCTGGGTAGGCGCAGGCCTGGCCATCATCGCCGTAGCTCTCATTGCGTCAGCGTCGCTGGCGCTGCAACGAACGAAGACCCCACCCGCCGGCACGCCGGAAACAGCACCATCACCCGCACTCACACGAAAGGTACTCTCATGACCTCAACGGCGCTCCCCAAGACCACACCCACCTTGGACGTCACCGAACCGGAGTTCGGAACCCAGACAGTCACGGACTTCCTGCGCGATGGCTATTGGCTGGAAGCGGCAGACATCGACGGCGACGGCAGGCCCGACCTCGTCGGCTACGGCCTGAAAGTCGGTGAAATCTACTGGTACAAGAACCCCACCTGGGAAAAGAAGCTGGTGCTCGACAAGATCAAGGAACCCGTCGGCATGGACTTCGGTGACATCACCGGTGACGGCACCACGGACCTGGTGGTTTGCTACCAGCTTTACGGTCCTGGCGGAACGATCCACCACGCCGACCCCGAAGGCGGCAAGATCGACTGGCTGGAAAACCCCGGCAACCCGTCAGAAGCTACCGAAAACTGGAAACGGCACTACGTTGGGCGCGCCATCGGCATGCACCGCCTGCGCGTGGGTCACTTCACGCGCACTGACAAAATCCAGATCATCGGGTTCCCGATCGTTGCCGTCGAAGACGTCCACGCAGTCCTTCCCGTGGTGCTTTTCACCCCCACGGATGACCCTCGCGCCGAATGGGACAAGGAAATCATCAGCGACTCTGACTTCCGAATGATCCACGGCGTCGCCAAGAAGGGCGGGCTGATTCCCGGCTCACCACTGGACTCAATCCTCATGGCCTCCGATGAAGGCGTCACCTGGCTCTACTACGACCAGGACAACCGCACGTGGGCGTGGCAGCACATCGGAGACGGTGAAGAAAGCCAATTCGAGAAGACCACCTTCAAAGGCAGCGGTGACGTCGACGGCGGACGCATCGGGGATGACCCCCTTGCCTACGTCGCAGCCATCGAACCTTTCCACGGCAACACCGTTGCCGTGTACGTGCGCAGTGGGGGAGACGCTGAGGCTGCGGGCTGGACCCGGCACCTGCTGGACATTTACGGGGACCCGAACGAGAACGGTGAAGGCCCCGGCCACACTGTCATGTGCCGCGATTTCGATGGGGACGGAGACGACGAATTCCTGATCGGCCTGCGTGGTCCCGAGCCGTGGCAAGGCGCGTACTACTACAAAGCGGTAGATCTGGCCAAGGGACTGTTTCTGAAGTGGAAGGTCTCCGGGGAATCCATCGCCCGGATCGTTGCCGGTGACTTCAACGGCGACGGCGCGGAAGATTTTGCCACCATCTCCTACTCGGTCCAGCACTACTTCGTTGCCCCCAAAGCCGAAATCACCCTGCACCCGAACAACACCGTCCAGCGCGGAGGATCCAACTGATGACAACCACAGAAAAGACCGGTGTTGGAAGACGCTTCTTCATGGCCGGTTCCGCCGGCACCATCGCGGCAGCCTCCTTGGCCGCACTCGGAACCGCCAATGCCCCGAAAGCCCAGGCCGCTGCGGGCTCCGCAACGGTGCCTGACGGCTCGGTGATCACCTCCGGGGACTCCCGCTATGCGGACCTCATGACAGGCAACAACCAGCGCTTCGTCTCCCATCCCGACTACGTCCGGCTCATCACCAGCACCAAGGACGCAGAGGATGCCGTCCGCGAAGCAGTCCGCACCGGGAAGAAGGTCTCGGTCCGAAGCGGCGGCCACTGCTTCGCCGACTTTGTCTGCAACCCCGCCGTCCAGGTCATCCTCGATGTGTCCCCGATGAACGCGGTGTACTACGACAAGAAGATGGGCGCCTTTGCGGTGGAACCCGGCGCCCGCCTCATGAACGTCTACGAAACGCTGTACAAGAACTGGGGCGTCACCGTTCCCGGAGGCATCTGCTACAGCGTGGGTGCGGGAGGGCACATTGCGGGTGGCGGCTACGGTCTGCTCTCACGCTCGCACGGCTTGGTGGTGGACCATCTCTACGCCGTTGAAGTGGTGACGGTGGACGCTCGTCGTAGAGTCCGCACCGTGACCGCCACCCGCGACGACAAAGGTGAGCTCGGTGACCTGTGGTGGGCGCACACCGGCGGGGGCGGCGGCAACTGGGGCGTCGTCACCAAGTACTGGTTCCGGTCACCGGGAACACAGGGCAAGAAACCCTCAGACCAGCTGGTCAAGGCACCCTCCACCGTTTTGGTCAGTGCCATCTCCCTTCCATGGGACCAGCTGGATGAAACCAAATTCCGGCGCCTCATCACCAACTTCGGAACATGGCACGAGAAATACCGCCAACCGGGCACCCCGGAATCGCATCTGAGCAGCCTCTTCAACGTCAGCTCCAAGGCCCACGGAAGCCTGGGGATGTTCACCCAGATCGACGCGGCAGCCCCGGACGCCAAGGGCGTGATGGAACGCTATGTGGCGGCAATCCTCGACGGGGTTGCCATCACCGCCGAACCCGTGGAGAAGCCCAACGGGGAAATCCCGGCTATGCCGGAGTTTTTCAAGACCCGGGAAATCCCGTGGTTGCAAGCAACCCGCTTGGTGGGGACCGATAATCCCGTCATCACCAACCCCACCAGTCGCGGCGCCCACAAATCGGCCTATCTGAACCGGAAGTTCACCGATGACCAGATCGCGGTGCTCTACGGGCAGATGAGCCGGCCGGACTTCACCAATCCCAACACGATGCTGGTTCTCTTCTCCTTCGGCGGGCAGGTCAACGCCGTAGCCCCTGACGCCACAGCAAACGCCCAGCGCCAATCCGCGTTCAAGTTCTGCCTCCAAACCTTTTGGTCGGATTCGGCAGATGACGACTTCTACCTGGGCTGGGAACGGGAAACCTACGAAGGCATGTTCAAAACCACGGGCGGGGTTCCCGTCCCTGGTGACCAGCTCGACGGCTGCTACATCAACTATCCGGACGTCGATGTTGCCACCACGGATCACAACAGCTCCGGTGTTGGCTGGCAGACCCTGTACTTCAAGGGCAACTACCCCCGGCTCCAGCGTGCCAAGGCCAGTTGGGACCCGACCGACTACTTCACCCACAGCCTCGGCATCGAACTCCCGGCAGGACGTGCATCATGACCGCCCCTGTCCCCGAGGCGACCACCGCCCGTCCCCGGCTCAGTAAATTGCCGTCCCTGACCGGATTGCGATTCTTCGCCGCGCTGTTGGTGTTCTTCTTCCACATCACCCTGTCCAACTCACCCATTCCGCCCAACGATCCCATCAACCCGTTCGCCGACGCCGAGCTCGGATCAACCCTTGAATGGCTGGTCAGCAAAGCAGGGTACGTTGGGGTCTCCTTCTTCTTCGTCCTGAGTGGCTTCCTGCTGGCGTGGGCATCGAAACCGGGGGAGCCAAAGCGGCAATTCTGGCGGCGCAGATTGTTGAAGATCTTCCCCAACCACTTGGTGATGTGGGTGCTGTCGATGATCCTGTTCGCGGCCGCCATCAACCCTCCACTGGGATGGATCAGCAACCTTTTCCTGGTGAACTCCTTCATTCCGGATGCCTCCGTCTACGTGGCGGTTAACCCGCCGTCATGGACGCTGAACAGCGAACTGCTTTTCTACCTGCTGTTCCCTTTGCTGATGATCCCCATCCGGAAGATTCCCGGCAACCGTTTGTGGGTGTGGGCGTGGGCCACTGTCGGCGCGATGATCGCGGTACAGCTGGTCACCACGTACCTGATTCCCGCCACGCCGGTGTCTGCCCTGACTCCCATCTCTGAAGCCCAGTTCTGGTTCGGGTACATTTTCCCGCCCGCACGGCTGTTCGAGTTCATTCTCGGCTCCATCCTGGCCAGGATCGTCCTGTCAGGGCGCTGGGTTCCCTTGAAGATGTGGCACACCCTGGTTCTTTGCGTCGCCGGCTACGTCGCCGCGATGATGGTCCCGTTCGTATACTCCTTCAACGTGGCCACCATCGTCCCGGTCGCAGCGATCATCTGCACTGTCGCAACCCGGGACATCGCGGGCCATACCGGCTTCCTCGGCTCCAAACCCATGGTTTGGCTGGGGAACATCTCCTTTGGCTTCTACCTCTGCCAGGGAGTGGTGATCTTCTACGGCCGCATCCTCCTGGGCAACCAGGTGTACCCAACGCCTGTCGCATTGCTGGTGGTGGCCGGATTCTTCGTGGCTACGCTGTTGGGCGGATGGGCACTTTACGCGCTCGTGGAGAAGCCCGTGATGGACCGTTGGGCACGTCCGCGACCCAAGCAGGTCCAGCCTGAGCCCGCTCGGGCCACTGCGAGCGTGGTGTAGACCCGGACGAACAAGAAGGCCCGATCCTGGTGGATCGGGCCTTCTGGCTTACTGGTCCGTGCTGTAAGCACTACCTGGCTGAGATGCGTTGGGCTTCCTCCACCACGCTGGCATCGCTGGAAGTCAACAATTGCAGGGCCTCGGCCGCGGGCGTGCCGGGATCAGCGGTGTACATCAGGATCCGGTGTCCCGATTCGTCGGGCGGTGTCAGGACCTCGAAGTTGAGCTCAATATCGCCTACCTCGGGGTGATGCATGTACTTCAGCCCGGACATGCAGTTCTCTACAGGGTGCCGTGCCCACAAACTGGCGAACTCTTCACTGTTCATGGTTAACTCGCCAACCAAGGACGCGAGTTCCGGGTCATCGGTGGCGCGGCCCGCGACCAGTCGCAGCGATGACACGGCACGGGTGGCTTCTTCGAGCCATCGTGTGTACAGCTCACGGGTGTGGCGGTCCAGGAACAAGAGCCGCGTCATGTTGGGCCTTGTTGAAGGCGTCTCGGGCGCAGCGAAATCCAGGTGACCAGCCACAAGCCTATGACCAATCCGGTTCCACGCGAGCACTTCGCTGCGGCGTCCCAGGACAACGGCGGGTGTGTTGGACATCGACTGGATAAGGCGCAATGTGCCGGGCCTTACCTTGTCCGGCTTGGTCAATGTTCGCCTTTTGGTGGTTCCTGGGCGGGCAAGATTGAAAAGATGCGCACGCTCGTCGGTGTTCAGGTTCAGTGCCCGGGCGATTGCATCGATGACCGCTTCGGAGGCGTTGTTACTGAGGCCCTGCTCCAAACGGGTGTAGTACGTATTGCTGACGCCGGCCAACATGGCCAGTTCTTCCCTGCGGAGGCCGGGTACGCGGCGGATGCCGTAATTCAGAAGGCCAACGTCCTCTGGCTGTAAGGCAGCTCTTCGGACGCGAAGGAACTCCCCAAGTTCACTTAGATTACTCATGGGCCCATTCTGCCGCTCTTGCGCGGCCCTGTCCTGTCCCTGCCAGTGACACCCTGATGCGACGTCGCACAAGTTCTTGTGACAAGACAAAGGCGCCGAATCCGGGTATGGCGCTGTCCCGCCTGTCACTGCCAGGGGTAGGCAGAAGGGGGTGTGGTTGATCCCCCTGCGTTCCGTGAGTGTGGAGTTGTGAAGATGCCGTCCGCGGGCGGCAACCCCTCCAGAGAAGGAACACTCCCATGACCACGCAACCGGATGTCACCACAGGACCCGGCGTTCCACCCTTGACCGAAGCCGGGCGGCCCACTGAATTTTCACAACGGGACGAACCTTCGGGACGGATGACTGGCCGCCAACGGCTGGCACTCATTGTCCTGCTCGCGGCGAGCTTTACCCTCGCCGTTGACTTCTCGATCCTCAACGTCGCACTCCCGGCGATTGGCGCCGACGTCGGATTCAGCCTCGAGAACCTCCAATGGATCGCGACGGCGTTCGCGCTCTGCGCCGCCGGGCTGACGTTGTTGTTCGGGCGTGTTGCGGACATCGCGGGCCGCCGCAGGATGTTCATCATCGGTATGGCCTTGCTGGGGGCAGCATCGCTCGCCGGTGGCTTGGCTACCGACCCCGCTTTGTTGCTCATCGCCCGCGTCGGCCAAGGCGTTGCGACGGCGATAGTCGTTCCGGCTGCCTTGTCCCTGCTGCTGGCCTCGTTCCCGGAAGGTCCGCTGCGCGATAAAGCATTGGGCCTCAATGGATCCCTGATGGCTGCCGGGTTCACCACAGGGGCAATCCTCGGCGGACTGCTGACGGACCTGCTGAGCTGGCGCTGGGCCTTCTTCATCAACGTTCCCGTGGCCATCGCTGTGCTGATCATTGCTCCGATTGTCCTGGCCGAGAGCAAGCCGGCCACCAAGTTGAGGCTGGATGTTCCGGGTGCCATCACGGTGACCCTCGGCCTTCTGGCCCTGGTATTTGGTTTGACGAACGCCGCTGAGCACTCCTGGGCCGACCCGCTGACGTTGGGCTCCCTCGCAGCAGCTGTGGTGTTGTTCGTTGCTTTCGTGGCGGTCGAACGCAAAGCCGCGTCACCTCTGGTGCCGCTGGAGATCCTGAAGCGCTCCACGGTGGCATGGGGAAACATAGCGGGCATCCTTGCCTTCGTCACCGAAACGTCCTTGGTGTTCCTGTTGACCCTGTACCTGCAGCAGGTCCTCGGCTACACCCCGCTCGGTGCCGGCCTGGCCTTCGCGGTCCTGGGTCTCGGAACTGTGCTGGGCGGCGTTCTGGGCCCCAAGGTCATCGGAAAGATCGGCAACAAGAAGGCGATTGTCTACGGATTCATCGTCCAGGCAATCGCCACGGGTGCCCTGGTGTTGCTCAGTGCCGACCCAGCCTCCATCGCCCTGCTGCTGGTCGCCACGTTCGTAGGGGGCGTGGCCAACCTCGTGGTCATCGTCGGCTTCATGGTCACCGCAACCTCCGGCCTGCCTGATGACGAGCAAGGCCTTGCTACCGGGTTGGCAACCATGAGCCAGCAGGTCGGCATCACCATGGGTATCCCGATCATGAGCGCCATCTTCACCGCACAGATTCTCGCCATCGGGAACAACGATGCCCCGGCCGTGCTCAGCGGTGTCACCACAGCCATCTGGGTGAATGCGGGCCTGTGCCTGCTCACAGCACTGGCGGTGGGACTGTTCCTCCGCAAGCCCGCACCGGCCATCAGCTAAGTCACCTCACGCGTGGGTTCAAGAAAGCCCACACAGTGGCCGGCGCCCTGATGGAGTTATCCCCATAGGGCGCCGGCCAGGCGAGGTCCAGCTGGCCCCGGTGATAGGTTCGTTGCAGTTCCCCACCCATGATTCGCAACGAGAGGCCGGCATGTCGCAGCCAGGATCCGAACAGCAGCCCGACCAGCCGTTGAACGGGCAGCATGCCTTCGCCTGCCAGCCATACCCCCAGCAACCGTATGCCCAGCAACCGTATGCCCAGGCCACCTATCCCCAGTCGCCCTACGCGGAGCAGGATGGTCCGCCGTTCTATTTTCCGGACCTTGAAGGAGCCAACTTCAAGTCGAAAGCCACCACGTACGCGATCATCGGGATCTTTGTCTTCGGCTTCGTTTTTGGTCCGCTCGCCATCCGCAACGCGGGACGGGCGGAAGCCAATGGAGTTCCGGCTACATTTGGGAAGGTGGCCGGCTGGATCGTCACCGTGCTGTCCTGCATCTACATCGTTTTCTGGGCAGTGGTTCTTATTTCTGGGGCGGTCTACGGCATGTCATCCCACAGCTGAGCAGGCCGTCCAGCTGAGCGGGACGCCCAGCTGAGCAGGACGCCTCGGGGTCCTAAACGGCGCCCGTGGAGCCTCCGGTGTTCCCCAGCAGTGCGGCCAAGGTTTTCCAGCGCGCGATCTCGCATCCGTCGGTCCGGCTGAACTGGCTGAGTACTTTGCGTCCACGAAACCACCCCTTGACCACTGCCACTTGCGGGCCGCCATACTGCTGCGTGCAGATCCGGTCCGGTCGGGGCTCGGGAAAGAAGATTTCCTCGCCAAACTGCTCGACGGCGGCAAGTGCCGCAGGTGCGTCCGGCAGATTCGAGTCCAGCGTTTCCGGGTCCGGGGACATGATGCCAGCGGCGGAACGCAAGTGGAACTCCCGACTGTCAGCGCCAGGTGCCTCTGTCAGCGTGACTGTCAGGTCGACGTCGTACTCGCTCTTGACTGCGTCAAAATTGTTTGCGGAAACCATGGTGACCTTTCGCTGGTGGCGGCGGGTGCTCAGGCAGCCACACCGCTCAACTGGTCCAAGAGCGGCCCCACGGCCTGGAGCACACGGGTCCGCAGCTCCTGGGATTCGGCCGCGAAAGCCCGCTGGTATTCAACGTACTCGGCCTTGCCCTGCGATGTCTCGATCCTGATGGGTGGGTAGCCCCATTCTTCAAGATCGTAAGGGGAGGCCTGCATGTCCATGGCCCGGATCCGCCACGACAACTCGAAGCAGTCCATCACCAGCTCGCTGGGCAACGCTGGCGTCAGCTTGTAGGCCCACTTGTAGAGGTCCATGTTGGCGTGCAGGCAGCCGGGCTGCTCCATGGTCCGTTGGTTCTCGCGGGTGGGGGTGTGCTCATTCAGCGGCACCGCGTCCGGGGTGTAGAAGCGGAAGGCGTCGAAGTGGGAGCAGCGGATGCGGTTTTCTTCCACCACGGTGTCCGTGCCTTCGCCGCCGAGCCGGAGCTTCAGGTACTCGTGCCGCAGCTCGAACTTCTCCTGCCGGTACACCATGGCCCACTCGTGAAGCCCGAAGCAACCGAATTGCGCCGGGCGCTTCGCGGTGCCCGCCAGAATGATCCCAGCAAACCGGACGGCTTCGGCGCGGTCGGCAAGGAAGCCGGCCCGATCGAAAGTGACGGCCGGTGTGCCCGCAGGCAGCCCGAGTTCGGCGAGTTCGCCGTCGTCGAGCGTGCGGTAAAACTTCCACCCGGTGCGCTCCAGGGCCCGCTCGCCGCTGAGCACCACGGAATGGCCGGGGTGCCACCGAAGCAGCTGGCCGGGCTTCTGGGTGTAATAGGTGAAGAGGAAATCCTCCACGGGATGCTTCTTACCCGCCGAGCGCCGCGCAAGATAAGGGTCCGCGTACCGCGCCACGCGCGCGTGATGGGCTGCCTCCAGCCCGAGCCATTGCTCTTGGGGGAGGTGCCGCAGGCTAGAAACCACCATCGGAACCGAGGATGCTCTTGGCTGCATCCCACGCCGCGATCTGGCAGCCATCAGTCCTTGTGAACGCCGCAACCACTTCCTTGCCATCCACGGATCCAGTGACCTTGGCTGTGGCCGGACCACCGTACTGCATAGTGCAGGCCTGGTCAGTGCGGGGAGGTGCGGGACTCAGGATGGTGGGGCTGCTCTTGATGGTGGTGCAGGCTGCGGCGGCGGAAGGGTGGTTGCTCTCTGCCGCCGGTACGCCGTCAGCGCACACCAGGGTAAAGGACTTGGGGGCGGCTTCCGGGGTTTCAAGGACAGTAATGGAAAGTTCCGCTGCCCCCTGGCCGGCCGCTGCCTGGCTGCTGGAGCTTGAAGAACTGCTGGGAGAGGAGGAGCTCGAAGCAGAGCTGCCTGGCGTTCCGGAGCTTGAAGGAGACGTGCTTGACCCGGTGGAGGGGGTGCCGGAGCACGCGGCGAGTCCGGCTATGGCCAAAACTGCCACGAGGGGGCGGGCAAATCGCAAGCGCATGGGGTCCTCCTGGGTTGCATCCATTTTACGTTGGCCTCCGCTTTAAGGAGACCACCGCGTCTGTGGCTTGGCTAGGGGAGTGGCCGCTGGGTTGCCGCGATGAGTCCGGTCATGGCCTGGTGCAGCCCGGCAACCTCTTCGCGGCTGAGCTGGAGACGGTCACGGATCTGTCCGGGAACCGCCGTGGCCTGCTCCCGCAGTGCCGCTCCCTTTTCCGTGAGGCCAATGGCCAAAGCCCGTTCGTTGCCGGGAACGCGCTCGCGGGTGATGAGCTTGGCCTCTTCAAGCCTCTTGAGCAGGGGAGACAAGGTGGCGGGTTCGTGGAGGAGGCTGTCGCTGATGTCCTTGAGCGTCCGGGGGCTCCGCTCCCACAAGGCCAGCATCACCAGGTACTGGGGATGGGTCAGCCCAAGTTTTTCCAGGACGGGCTTGTAGATCCCCACCACGCTTCGCGATGCGACGGTCAGGGCAAAGCAGAGCTGGCGCTCCAGCAGGAGGTCATCTGTTGCTTCAGTGGTCCCGCTGGCGTTGGTCATGACCGGCTTCCCTCGATTAGTTAGTGTACTAACAGTTAGCGTACTATGAACTTGTTGAACCGTCTAAAAAGGAGTCGATCAGCGTGGCCAAGGAATCCATGACACGGAAGTTCATGCGTGCCACCGGCAAGTTCCGGATTGTTTTTGGGCCGGCCCACAGCAGTTCCCTGGATCACGAGATGACCGAATCCAACCGGAAGCTCCTGGCCCAGCGGCAGGCCGAGGCGCAGCAATGGGAAACAGTGCAGCGCCCTGATGGCAGCACCTACGTTGTGCCCCGGAATCCCGACGACAAGTCTCTGCGCTGACCCTGTACACGGAGCCTTTTTGCTTGCGCGGGCGTAGGATTTACATACTGAACGGCACGTAAAAGCCCTGCCGCTTTTGTCTCTCTCCTGGCGAAAGGGGGTGGAGATGATGGGACGCAGATTGGAAGGTTTCCAGCACGTCACGGAGCGGCTGCAAAGCGTTTTTGGGCCGGCAACCCACGGCTATACGGACAGCCCCGTGATGCACAAGCATGACGATTTCGAGACCGCTTCCGAGTTGGATCTGAAGAACTTTGATGTTGAAACTGACTCGCAAGGGCATCACTATGCTGTCCGGAACAATGATCCCGGGCCAACCAGTACCGACTATTCGGTATGAGTCCGTCACGCCTTGACCCTCCCGCGCCCACGTGCCACTGTTGAGCAAATAGTCAGCATGCTTATTAGGCGCCGGATGCGGTGTGGAATGAGGGGGCCATCAATGAGCTTTCAAGACGATGCAGCGCGGGTGCAGCCAAACACCGCACCACCGGAGCGCGACGCGGGCGCGGTGGTTCCGCCCATGCCTGCGGCTGCGCCGGTGACTCCTCCCGTCGCTGAACCCTCAACCCACGGCTCCACCAGGCCCACACGCACTGCAGCCCTGTGGGTAGCAGTCGCAATCGGCCTGGTGGTTCTGGTGGTGTTGATAACGTTCTTCGTTCAGAACCAGGACATGATCACGGTCCGGTTCTTTGGGCTTGAGGGAACACTCGCCTTGGGCACCACGCTGTTCATCGCCGCTGTGGGTGGAGGTGTCCTGGTTGCGTTGGCTGGAGGAGCCAGGATCCTGCAGCTCAGGGCAGCTACCCGTCGCAGGCAGCGGGGTGTCGGCAAGCCAGGGATGCGGCCGTAACGTCCAAGCCAGGGTTAATTGCGGAAGGGCCGGAGCATGCAGCTCCGGCCCTTCCGCAATTTAATCCCGACGGCGGCACCCCCTGACGACGTTCAATCCGCCGGGGTGGTGGGTCGTCTTAGCCTTCGCAGTCAGTGCAGTAGGCGACGCCATCTTTTTCGCGGGCAATCTGCGAGCGGTGGCGTACCAGGAAGCAAGAGTTACAGGTGAACTCATCGCTTGCCTGCGGAATGACCTGGATGACCAGTTCCTCGGCGACGATTTCGCCGCCGGGGCCGCTGGCGTCAAGGCCATCGGTTTCGTCCAGTTCCAGCACCACACTTTTGGCCGTGGGAGCGCTGGCGGATTGAAGAGCCTGGAGGGATTGCTCCTGGTTCTCTTTTACATCGGTACGGAGTTCGTCGTAATCGGCTGCCACTTTTTAATGCCTCTTCGTGTTAGGGGGTTACCGGGTATGCAACGTACAGCATGCCACGAAAATTCCATACCATACCCCAGTTCCACATCTTGTGGCGAAAACCACGTGGGTGACGGCCTGAAATTACCGTCACCCAGCGAAATTTTCCCGCTTATGACCGCAATTCGATGTCCAGCGCCTGGAAGTCGTCGGCCGCATGGCGGCCCACCAGCAAACGGAACGTTCCCGGTTCAAACTGCCACCCGCCGTCGTAATGCGCAAATGCCCTGGACGGGACCCGGACCTCCACGCTCTCCGTTCCGTTCGGGGCAAGGTGTGTACCGGCAAAGCCTGCCAACCAGCGCACGGGGCGTTCAACGGAGGAATCGGCGCGGTCCACATACACCTGCACCACTTCGCGGCCGGTGCGCGTGCCGGTGTTCTTCACCGGGACGTGGACCACCACGTCGTTGCCCGCAGTGACCACCTGCGGGGCGTGGGCGGTCCCAAGATCAAAGGTGGTGTATCCGAGTCCGTAGCCGAACGGGAGGGCCGGAGAGGCGCCGCCGGCCGCTTCCTGCTTCAACCAGGCCCGGTAGCCCACGTGGATGCCCTCGGCATAGACCAGCCGGCCGTCGGTGGGTGTGGTGTTGAGGACCGGAACGTCCTCCAGGGCTGCGGGCCAGGTGGTGGGCAGGCGTCCGCCCGGCTCCTCATTGCCCACCAAAATGTCCGCGATCGCAGTTCCGAATTCCTGCCCTCCAAACCAGCCCAACAGGACGGCGTCAACCCGGCCCAGCCACGGCATCAGCACCGGGGAGCCCGAGTTGACCACCACAACAGTGCGAGGGTTGACTGCGGCAACGGCGTCGACCAATTGGTTCTGGTACCCCGGAAGATCCAGGTCCTTGCGGTCGAAGCCTTCGGATTCGATGGCAGCGTTGGTGCCCACCACCACGACGGCGACATCGGCAGTGCGGGCCGCCTCCACCGCTGCGTCAATCTCGGCCTGCGGATCGGCAACCACAGTCTCCTCGCCCAGCAGGATTGCGGTGAAGGGGATGACCTGTTCTGCGGGCAGCTGGTACTCGGTTTCGATCCGAACACTCTGGCCCGCCGTGGTGTCGATCGCGTGGACGGTCTTGGGCGGATCGAACAGCGCCGCGCCCAGGACATTGGTATCGTCCTCAAGCTCGCTGTCGAAGATCTCCGTGCCATCCAGGGCGAAGCGGATCCGGCCCACGGTGCCGACGCCCACGTGGTGGATGCCTGCTGTTTCGGCGGTCCAGTCCGTCTCCATGCGGATGGAGGCCGCGCCGTCGGGAATTCCGATGCCGAACCAAATCAGGTGCGAGGCCAGGCGGTCTTCGCCGGAAATCTCCGTGCCGTCTGCCGCGAGGAACGTTACCCGGATTCCGGGCACATTGGAGGCCGGGATGTGCAGTGCCGTGCGGGGGAAGGCCTGAAGGCCTTCGGCCACTTTGGCGCCGCGTGCGTAGGTGACCTTGACGTCGTCGGGAAGTGCCTTCCACAGCCCCTCCAACGGCGAGACGGTGTACTTGGGCATCACCGTGGCGCTGCCGCCGCCTTGCGTGCGCGCTTCCTCGGCATTGTGGCCAATCACTGCGACGCTGCTGAGCGCCGTGGCATCCAGCGGGAGGAGGCCCTTGTTTCGGACCAGCACGGCGCCGCGGACAGCGACTTCGCGGGCGACGGCGGCCCCGTTCAGTTCCGCAGGAAGCTCGGTGACCGCGGGCGTGAACCCTTCCAGTGATCCCACGCGGGCGGCCAGCCGGAGAATGCGGGTGACCTTCTCCAGGATGGCTTCACGGCTGACGCGGCCATCGTTGACGGCGGCCAGCAGCTTGGGTCCCCAGTGGCCTACGGGTCCCGGCATTTCCAGGTCCTGATGGGCGTTGGCGGCGTCGATCGAGCGGACGCCGGTCCAGTCGGACACCACGACGCCGTCGAAGCCCCACTCGGTGGACAGTGGCGTTTCCAGCAGCTTGTTCTCGCTGGCGGTGGTGCCGTTGATGGAGTTGTAGGAGCTCATCACCAGCCAGGCGCGGGCCTCGGTGATGGCGTCCTCAAAGGCGGCCAGGTACAGCTCGCGGAGCGGACGCTCATCCACCACCGAGTTCACTGTGAAGCGGTCCGTTTCCGATTCGTTGGCCAGGTAGTGCTTGGGGGTGGAGCCCACGCCCATGGACTGTACGCCGGCAACGTAGCCGGCAGCCATGGTTGCGGTCAGCCGGGGGTCCTCGCTCATGCACTCGAAGTGGCGACCGCCCAGCGGGGAGCGGTGCAGGTTGATGGTGGGGCCGAGGACGGCATGGACGCCTTTGCGGCGGGCCTCCTGCCCCAGGATCTGGCCGTAGCGCCGGGCCGTCTCGACGCTCCAGGTTGCGGACAAGGCGGACGACGACGGCAAGGAGACGGAGTCGTGCCGCTCATCGAAGTCTTCGCCGCGCACGCCGGCCGGACCGTCGGACATCACCACGCGGGACAGGCCGATCCCAGGGATGGCGTGCGTTGACCAGACGTCCGCGCCGGTCAGCAGCTGGACCTGCTGCTCCAAGGTCAGGCTCAGGGCGAGCTCGCGGATCCGTGCTTCTGCGTCCGGTGATCCGGCCAGTGGTGCCGTTACCGCGGCCGGGAGGGTGGGATTCATGGGTGGCTGCTCCTTCTGTGCCCGTCGTTGGGTCTCCTTGAACTGTAACGTCTAAAATCAAGTGTGACTAGGTTTTCACGTGAAGGACGCCTGAAATAGACTGACCCAATGCCTACTTCGAGGGCCCGGGGCCAGTATGCCAAGGGAGCGGAACGCCGCGAACAGATCATCCAAACCGCTACTGACGTCTTCGCTACGGAGGGATTCGAGGGGACTGCGCTCAAGCGTGTGGCCGAGCTCGTGGGGGTGAAGGAAGCCACCCTGTTCCACTACTTCAAGGGGAAGCAGGAACTCCTCACGGCCGTCCTCGCGGAACGGGACCTGCGATCCATAGCCGCCAGCGGCCAACAGGAAGTCGGGTTGGGCCTCATGCCCCCCATCGCCGAACGGAACGAGCGCGAACCGGGCCTGACCACGCTCTACGCCGTCGCGTCAGCCACGGCCAACGATCCCGGGCACGATTCCCACAGCTACTTCAAGCAGCGCTACGAGACCGTGGTGCGGGACATCGCCGCTGATATTGAGCGGCGACAGGGCGCTGGCGAGGTTCGTGCCGACGTCGACGCCGCCATGCTTGCGCGGCTGACCGTGGCGGCCTTCGACGGGCTCCAGCTGCAGTGGCTTTACGACAAATCCGTGGACATGGCCGAAGGGCTGCGCCAGCTGATCGATGTCCTTTTGGTGCCACCCACCCGACCAAGTAAAGACCCGACCAACTAAAGGTAAGGCCGTTCTGAGTGCTTAGAACGGCCTTACCTTTACTTGCATGGGCTGATCGCCCGGGGTGCTTCTTTAGCGGCCAGTGCCGCCGTAGACGGTGGCTTCAGCATCGCCGTCGAGATCGAACGCATTGTGGATGGCGCGGACGGCGTCATCCAAAGCATCCGCGCTGGTGACCACGGAGATACGGATTTCCGAGGTGGAGATCATGTCAATGTTGATCCCGGCATCCGAAAGAGCCTTGAAGAACGTGGCTGAGACGCCCGGGTGGGATCGCATGCCGGCACCGATGAGCGACAGCTTGCCAACGTGCTCGTTGTACTCGATGCTCTCGAAACCAATCTGCCCCTCAGCAGCACGAAGGGCCGCCAGGGCATCTGCGCCTTCAACGATGGGGAGCGTGAAGGAGATGTCCGTACGGGCCGTCCCGTGGGTGGACACGTTCTGAACGATCATGTCGATGTTGGAGTGTGCGTCCGCGATCACCTGGAAAATTGCCGCTGCCTTACCGGGGATGTCCGGAACGCCCACTACCGTGACCTTGGCTTCGGACCGGTCGTGTGCAACGCCGGAGATGATTGGCTGCTCCAAGGCAACTCCCTCTTGAATCGTGAACTTTTCTTCGGCACCCGGGATGACCCACGTGCCCTCGTTCTGGCTGAATGACGAACGGACGTGCAGGGGCACACCAAAGCGGCGCGCGTACTCCACGCAGCGCAGGTGCAGGATCTTGGCGCCGGAAGCGGCCAGCTCCAGCATTTCCTCGCTGGAAATGCGGTCAATCTTCTGGGCGGACGCCACAACGCGGGGATCAGCAGTGTAGATGCCGTCAACATCCGTGTAGATCTCGCAGACGTCGGCTTCCAGCGCAGCAGCAAGGGCAACAGCGGTGGTGTCGGAACCACCGCGGCCAAGCGTGGTGATCTCATTGGTCACGCGGCTCATGCCCTGGAAGCCCGCCACAATCGCAATGTGCCCCTTGTCCAGGGCCGTGCGGATCCGGTGCGGGTCGACGTCGATAATCCTGGCCTTGCCGTGGATACCGTCCGTAATCATGCCGGCCTGGGAACCGGTGAAGGACTGGGCCGAGGCGCCGAACTTGTTGATCGCCATGGCCAGCAGCGCCATGGAAATCCGCTCGCCGGCGGACAGCAACATGTCCATTTCGCGGGCTGGGGCGGAATCTGTGACCTGGGCTGCCAGGTCCAGAAGTTCGTCGGTGGTGTCTCCCATGGCGGAAACAACAACCACAACCTCGTTGCCGGCCTTCTGCGCATCCACGACGCGCTGGGCCACCCGTTTGATGCCGTCGGCATCGGAAACCGAGGAACCGCCGAACTTTTGCACGATCAGCTGCTTGGTCATGGCAGCCTCGTGGGAGAGCTCGTCGATCGTCACTTCGGTAGTGGGCATAGTCATGCGCGCACCCTCACTGCATCACTAGGGTTCGAACGCGGCATGCCAATGGTGAATTGGAGCACGCCTGCGTAGCTTATTTCCCCAGTTTATCGCCGGGTGCAGCGCACTTTGGAATTGTGACCACATAGCGGCTGCCAGCGGTCATATGGGCTACCACCCGGCTGTGCCGGGACCGCCCTTGAAGGGGCCCACAATCTGCGGCGTAATCCAACCGCCGTAAAAGCCGCCCTCCTGGAACCCCACTTGGTGGCCGTCCACTTCACAGGCGTCCATGTTCTCCGGGTAAAGGGCCACGCGTGTGCCCAAAGCCTCGAAACCCTTGGTGGGCGATGGGTACGTCCAGGCGCCGCGGGGAATCACCACCTAACCCACAACGATGTCAAAGTACGCCGCCTGGCCCTTGAATTCGCAGAATGTCGTGCCGTCCACGGGGACCAGCACACCGTGCGGGAACGCCTCAATGGGGAGGTAGTACACCGGCGGGTGGCTTGTCTCCAGCACCCGGACAGCGTCCGTAGTGTCCACGATGGTCCGGCCACCCAGGCGCACAACCACCCGTTCGTTCCGGGGCTCCACCCGGGGTGGGCGTGGATAGTCCCAGACCGATTCCTGACCAACTCTGGGTTTGATGGGGCGGGGGCGCTTGACGCGTGAAAAACCGGGAACAGGGACCATGGAGACATGCTGCCACCCGCTGCTGGGAAAACCCGCAGAATCGCGGGGCGTATCGGTGGTGGGGTGCCGGGCGTACCATCCATGCATGAGGTGCGGCCATGGCAGGCGTTCCTGAGGATCCCCGCGGTCCAACCCGCGAACCTGAGTACGAAATGATCGGCGGCGTGATCGACGATCAACCGTCCGGCTTGGCCAAGCCCGCCTTGCAGACTCCGCCGCACGCGCACAGGGCGCAAACCGCGGCTGCTTCATGGCAGGACGCCACAACATCATTTGCTTCCTGGCGGTTTTGGGCGGCTTGCGCCTTGGGAATTGCCGCGGCTGGGGGCGCAGCTGCTGCCACGGTTGCGGCAGCGGAAGCCAACGGGTGGTTCGGTGTTCCGCTGGCCAGCGCCCGCTATCTGCTCATGGCTGTATTCATGGCGCTTCCAGCTGCCGTGCTGGGTGCGATCTGGGGCTTCCGCCATTCCCGTGGGCGCCTACCCGTTGTTCTGCTCTCCGGCGCCTGGCGAGGGCTGGCCATCGCTGCGGTGGCTGGTGCTGTTCTGCTGGTGGTGGGGATCGCGGTGGGCGGGCCCGCGGCACTGACCGGTGCGGCCGTCGTCGTGATTGTCCTTGAAGTCGTCGTGTTCGGGCTGATCGGAGCGGGCGCCCGGACCTGTTTTGCCGCGGCGGCTCCCGGGGCGTTCCTGGCCACCCTGGTGGTGGCCTTCCTCTGCGTAGGCAACGTCCTGGCCACTGTCCTGCTGCTGCCGGGAACCGTGGGAATGGGCCAAGCGTCCGTCCCGGTCAACGTGCAACGCGACGAATCCGGCACTGTTACGGCCTACGAGTGCGTCGGGGAGCTCCGTCCGGTGGAGGTTGCCCACACGGATCGCGTGGTGTGGGTTGCAGCGGCCAACCCGGCCCTGATTCTGGGGAGCATCGGCGCGGACATGGTGCCGACGGGCAGTGACCTGGGCTGGGTGCTCGCTGGACTGCAGCGGACGGCGGACGGCCCATCACGCGACGTCCCGTGCCTCGACGGAGTACCGGGCGATGGCCGTGCGCCCTCGATCCCCGTTGCCCTCACTGGCCTGGCGCTTCAGGCCCTCACCGCCGCGCTGGTTGTCATTCCGGGACGCCGGTTGGACGCGCGGAGGCGGCGTGTCACCCCTGGCTCGGGCTCGCCCGCCGCAGGTACTCAGAGATAACGACGCCGGAGCCGAACGTCGTCGTCGAAATCTCTTCGAAGGCGCTGGGCCGGTAGGTGCCCGGGGCGAAGAGCGGGATGCCGTCACCAAAGAGCAGGGGACTTCGTTTGAGCACCAGCCGGTCAATCTCACCGGCGAGCTGCGTTGCCAACTGCCCGCCTCCGCAGAGCCATACGGACTTCCCCTGCTGGGACTTCAGCCGGCGCACAACGTCCACGGGCGCCTCATTGGTGACCTGTAGATTCGGGTGCTCGCCGGGGATGTCCGCCTCGGTGCGGGACCGCGAGAACACTACTTGGCGGAGGTGCTGGTAAGGGCTGGTCATGCCTGCCGGGAGACCTACGGCGTACGTGTTCCATCCCATAACAACGGCATCGAACATGCCCTGGGTCTGATCAAGGCCCATGGCCTCTGCAGCCACTGTGGGAAGGGCGTCCGGGAAACGCTCCACCTGCGCGACCATATGGTCCCCCTCTGCGGGAAACGCATCGAATTGGCCGTCCGGACCGGCAATGTAGCCATCCAGACTCACGGCGACGTAGTACACAAGTTCTCGCACAGGACCCCCCAGCGGTTGATGGTGTGGTGACGTGGTTACAGCAGTGCGTTGCGGCGGCCCTCGAAGGCCCGGCCGAGCGTGACCTCGTCCGCGTACTCCAGGTCCCCGCCTACGGGCAGGCCGGACGCCAGCCGTGTCACGGTGATGCCGATCGACTTCAACATGCGGGCAAGGTACGTGGCGGTTGCTTCGCCTTCGAGGTTGGGATCGGTGGCGATGATGATTTCCTGGATGGCGCCATCGTTGAGGCGGGTGAGGAGCTCACGGATGCGCAACTGCTCAGGCCCGATGCCCGCGATGGGATTGATGGCCCCGCCCAACACGTGGTAGCGGCCGCGGAAGGACCGGGTCCGCTCCACGGCGAGGACATCCTTGGACTCCTCCACCACGCAAATGACCGACGGATCGCGGCGCGCGTCACGGCAGATATTGCACGTTTCCTGCTCAGTGACGTTGAAGCAGACCGAGCAGAATTTCACCCGCTCCTTGACCGTGGTGATCGCCGTGACCAAGCGCTTCATGTCCTCGGGATCCGCCTCGAGGATGTGGAACGCCAGGCGCTGCGCTGACTTTGGGCCCACACCGGGAAGCCGGCCGAGCTCGTCAATCAGCTCTTGAACTGCACCTTCGTACACAATGTCCTCGTTAGGTAGAAATCAATGCTGCAATCAGCGGGGTTGCAGGGGAGAGCCGTCCAATGCGCGCTCTTCAATCAGCTTTCCGCCCAGAATACGCTCCACTGCGGCGCGTCCGAACACCCTGGATTCCTCAATGGTTTCATCCTCGGGGCTGGGAATATCCTCCGCTGCCGCTGCAGGCGCGGACTGGGTCCTGACCGGCGCCTGGACACGGCCGGCCTGGGCTTCAGGGCTGTTGGTCAACCGCTGGTACAGGCTCTGGCGCCCGTTGGGGCTGCCCGACGGCGGCCCCTCCTCCAGCGTGGCGACAGAACCTTGCCGCTCCTCTGCCGGGGCAGCCAAGGATGGCCACACCGGGGGAGCTGTGGTGGTGGAAGGCACCCGCGGCGCAGGTACTGAAGGGATAGCCTCTGGCGTGTGGGCAGCGTCAGTCGTGTGGGCAGCGTCAATCGTGTGCGCTGGCGCGGGTACTTGCACTGCCGAGGGTACTTGGGCAGCCGCGGGTTCGTAATCCGGGGCGTCCTTGTATTCAGTGGAGACGGGCTCTTGGGGCTCTGCCGGTTTGCCCACGTTGGATTCGCTGCCCACCACCCATGTGCCAGGGGCTTGCTCGACTGCCCTGGACCAAGGATCGACGGTTTGCGTGCCGGCCTTGGGCTGGGGTGGAGTGGGTGCCTTTGCCGCTGAGGGCCGGGCCTCTGCTGGTTCAGGCTGCTGTGAATTGCCGCTGCCGTAACCCGCTGGCGGTTCCCAGTCGGCAGGAGGCTCCTCGTCCAGCGGAGGAGCATCCTCGTCCAGTGGTGGACCCCAATCGTCGTCAGGGTACGAGTAGTCGCCCGAGTTCGAAGCAGCCGGGGCAAACGATTGGGCGGCTTCGGCTGCAGGCGCCTCGGCCTGGACCGGCTCCGGGGTTGCCCGGAGCGGCTCCGGGGTTGCCTGGACCGGTTCCGGGGTTGCTTGGACCGGCTCCGGGGTTGAGGGTGCGACTGCCGGAGTAGTTGTTTCTGCGGGCGCGGCTGGTGCGGGGTTTGCTGCTGGGGTGGCTGTCGCAGTTGCGGCCGGGGCAAGACCCCATGCGGAATCAACGGAAGACACCGGCGCCGGATCGCTCGCAGCTGCTGGTGCCGTGGTGGTGACTCCTGCTGCTGGTGCCGTGGTGGTGACTGCTGCGGTGGCGGCGGCCGCAGGGGTGGTGGTCGCTGCTGGGGTAGCCGGAGTTTCCCGGCTAGTAGGTGCTTTTGGGTTTGGCTCAGAGCTCGCTGAGCTGTTGCCGCCAGCCACCGCAATGATCTGGCAGTCGATGCCCAACGTCTTGTGGATTGCCCGCCGAAGGTTCTCGGAGTGGTCGGCACGGCCAAATGCGCCGGCAAGACCGCCCGTGGTGAACGCCAACGTCAGGACCTGGCCGTCGAAGTGTGCCACCTGGGCATTCGGTTCAACCAGCGCCCATGTGCTGCGCTTGATCTTGGTCAAGGCCTGAAGGACGTCCGGCCATGCGCGGCGCAGCGCCTCAACGTCGCCACCGGCGCCCGGCGCTGCGGTGTGCGGCGCAGCGTTGACCGCAGGCTGCGGCGCTGCTTCTTGTGCGGTCTGGGCGGCGGGTTGCTGTACTCGCGGTGCCTGCTGGGCCGGGGGGTGTTGAACGGGCGGGGCTTGTTGAGCGGGGGATTGCTGAACGGGCGGAGCCTGTTGAGCTGGGGCGTGCTGCTCCGGTGCTTGCTGCGTTGGTGCCTGCTGCGTCGGTGCCTGCTGTGTCGGGGCCTGCTGCTGTTGGCGCGGGGCAGCATCCGACGGTGCGGCCTGTTGGGGGCGGCCAGCTGCCGGGCGGTCCTCGACGGGCCAATCGTTGGTGGATACCCGGGGCGGTGTCATGGGCTCACGGGTAACGGCAGTTGGTGATGGAGCCGCACTGGCTGCCGGGCGGTCCTCGGCTGGTGCGGCTGCAGCAACAGCCGGGGTTCCGCCGTCGGCCGCGTAGTTCAGGCGACGTTCCACGCGGTCGATCCGTGCCGCGATGCCGCGCTCGGTCTGTTCCGCACTGGGCAGGAGGATGCGTGCGCACAGCAGCTCAAGGTGGAGGCGCGGCGACGTGGCGCCGGTCATTTCCGTGAGAGCGGTGTTGGTGACGTCCGCAGCGCGGGAGAGCTCGGCGGCGCCAAGGTTGGTTGCTTGGTTGCGCATGCGGGCGATCTGGTCTGCCGGCATACCGCGGAGAATGGCCTGGGCGCTCTCCGGCATGGCCTGGACAATGATCAGGTCACGGAAACGCTCCAGCAGGTCCTCAACGAAGCGCCGGGGATCGTGGCCGGTTTGGATGACGCGGTCCACGGCTTTGAAGACCACGGCGGCGTCGGACGCGGCAACGGCGTCCACAATGTCATCCAGCAGTGACGCGTGCGTGTAGCCGAGAAGCGCCACGGCGAGCTCGTAATCCAGGCCGTTGGAACCTGCGCCGGCCATGAGTTGGTCCAGTACGGACAAGGTGTCGCGCACGGAACCGCCGCCTGCGCGGATAACAAGCGACAGAACGCCGGGAGCAACAGGGACGTTTTCCTGCTGGCAGAGGAGCTCAAGGTATTGCATCAGCGGCTCGGGCGGCACCAACCGGAAGGGGTAGTGGTGCGTGCGGGAGCGGATGGTGCCGATCACCTTGTCCGGCTCCGTGGTGGCGAAGATGAACTTGATGTGTTCCGGCGGCTCTTCCACGATCTTCAGCAAAGCGTTGAAGCCGGCCGACGTGACCATGTGGGCCTCGTCAATGATGAAGATTTTGTAGCGGTCCCGGACAGGGGCGAAGGTGGCGCGCTCGCGGAGATCCCGGGCATCGTCCACACCGCCGTGGCTGGCGGCGTCAATCTCGATGACGTCCAGCGAGCCGGAGCCTCCGCGGGCAAGTTCAATGCAGCTGGGGCATTTTCCGCAGGGGGTGTCCGTGGGACCCTCGGCGCAGTTCAGGCAGCGTGCCAGGATGCGGGCCGACGTGGTTTTGCCGCAGCCGCGGGGGCCGGAGAAGAGGTAGGCGTGGTTCACGCGGTTCTTGCGGAGCGCCGTCATCAGCGGTTCCGTGACGTGTTCCTGCCCGATAACGTCCGCGAAAGAGTCCGGGCGGTACCTGCGGTACAGGGCAGTTGTAACAGTCACAAGAGAAACCTACCTATAGAGACTGACATTTAAATAAGTGACCCCTCATGCACCCGCCAGAGCCCATCTACCCTTGCTACCTTCCGGTCCTGGGGGAGTTCAACAGGATGACGCCACATGAGGGGCCGTCGACAAGCTTACCCGAACTCGGGGCGCGGTTCGAATCGGTTTCCGGAGGGTGTGGATAAGGCTCGACGACGGCTGGGTGAATGTCGGTTTTAACCCCAAGGTGGCGCTTCTCCGTAGCTGGTAGACCTTTCATGGGGACAACCCGTCACTAAATTCGGCTACAAACCGGTCTCAACCATTGCAAATCGGATGACCCCGACGGACCATGGTTATGTACACCGATTGGGGCAATCTCAAGATTGTGAGCTGCGGGGCCTGGGAGCGAGGGGTCGGACCCGGCAGCTCAACGGTAATACCGAAAGAATGGGCGCGTTGGGGGCGTCCATTTTTCCGTTAAATACGGGGGTGCCCGGTGTGTCCCGCGGGGCCAAATTCGGCCGATTACACGATGCTGAAATTCTCAGGTACAGTAGTATCTGCTTCCGAACAGGAAGCAAGGAGAATTCGCCTAGCGGCCTATGGCGCACGCCTGGAACGCGTGTTGGGTTAACGCCCTCGGGGGTTCAAATCCCCCATTCTCCGCGGTTGGCCCCGGTCTTCGGACCGGGGCCTTTTGCGTATCCGGGCTCCGTCGGTGCGAACCGGGCTAGTCGGCGTCCGCCTGCTGCTCGGCGTTCAGCTGCTGCGCAGCGGCCACGCGCTCCAGGACTTCCCGGCAGGCCGCCGTCGCCGGGTGGATGCGGCCGGCGGTGCGGGTGGAGGTGAACACCGTCCGTTTCGGCAAGCCCGGCAGGTCCAGGAGCTGGACCGTGCGGGTCCGCCCGGTCCACACAAGATCCGGCATGAGCGCCACGGCGTTACCGGACTCGATGAGGCGGATCTGCGCCTGAAGGTCGGCCGTTTCGTACCGCACGTCCGGTTCAAACCCGGCAGACCTGCAGGCCTGCTCCGCCCAGTGCCGCGAGGCTGCACCCCGGGGTTCCATGACCCAGGGCATGGAAGCAGTGTGGGCCAGCGAGGAGACGGATTCGCCGCCGAGACCCACGGGGGGAGTCGCCAGCCGGATGGCGTCGCTGGTGAGAATCACACGGTCCAGTCCACTGTGATGCGGCGCTGCGTGGCCCGGGTATTGCTCGGCCACCACCAGATCAAAGTCACGCGCCCAGGTTTCGTAGAGCGCGGTTTCGGGTTCGCGCTGGGTCATCTCCACCCGGACCTCCGGGTATTCCTGGCGCATGATGCTGAGGAAATCCGGCAGGAGCGCCAAGGCTGCGGACTGAAAGACGGCCAGGCGGACGGTCCCGGTGACTACGGAAAGCGATGCCGCCAGCTCGGTTTCCGCCCGCTCCAACGTCTCCAGGAGTGCCGCCGTATGGGCCACCAGGATCTCCGCCTGCGGAGTGAGTTGGACGCGGCGCCCCGCTTTCCGCAACAGCTCCACCCCGGCTTCCTTCTCCAGGAGCGTCAGCTGCTGTGACACCGAGGAGGGGCTGTACTGCATCGCATCCGCCACCTCTGCCAAGGTTCCGCGGATCTTCAACTCGTGCAGCAAACGCAACCTGCGGACGTCCAGCACGGCAGCCTCCAAAGGATCGGGATGGTTAATGATTATTCGTCGGAAAACATCGCTTTTCCTAACGTGATTGTAGATCCATACTGAGGGAAATAAACAAACTTCTCCGTCCCAGAAGGAGCCCCCATGACCAGCACCATCCCGGATGCCACCGCCCCGAGCACCCAGGATTCCGGGCAGTTCGATGCTTTGGCCCACGAAGCCGTGGCCTTGGTCCGGCACTGGCTGACCGAGGCCAGCAAGATCCCCGTTGATGTCTCAGCCCAGCGCCTTGCCGGCGTACTGAAGGACCCGAACGGTCTTGATTTCACGGTGGGATTCGTCGACGGCGTCATCCGCCCCGAGGACCTGTCGGTCGCCGGCCGTAAACTCGCCGAGCTCGCCCCGAAGGTCCCCAAGTTCCTTCCGTGGTACATGCGCAGCGCCGTCCGCGTGGGTGGCGTCATGGCTCCCATCCTGCCCCAGGTGGTCATCCCCATTGCCCGCCGTGTGCTCCGCGAAATGGTGGGCCACCTGATTGTTGACGCCACCGACGCCAAGTTGGGCCCGGCCATCGCGAAGATCCGCCAGAACGGCGTCCACCTGAACGTGAACCTCCTGGGCGAGGCCGTCCTGGGCGAACATGAAGCAGCGCGCCGGTTGGAAGGCACCTTGAAGCTCCTGGCCCGCGATGACGTGGACTACGTTTCCATTAAGGAATCCTCCACCGTGGCCCCGCACTCCCCATGGGCTTTTGATGAAGCCGTGGACCACGTGGTGGAGAAGCTCACCCCGCTGTACCGCCTCGCAGCGTCCTTCCCCAAGCCCAAGTTCATCAACCTGGACATGGAGGAATACAAGGACCTCAGCATGACCATCGCGGTGTTCAAGCGCATCCTGGACATGCCCGAGTTCAAGAACCTCGAGGCCGGCATCGTCCTCCAGGCCTACCTTCCGGACGCCCTCGGCGCCATGCAGGAGCTGCAGGAATGGGCCACCGAACGCCGCGCACAGGGCGGTGCTCCCATCAAGGTCCGCGTGGTCAAGGGCGCAAACCTTCCCATGGAGCAGGTGGAAGCGTCCCTGCACGATTGGCCCCTGGCCACGTGGGGCACCAAGCAGGACTCGGACACCAGCTACAAGAACGTCATCAACTACGCCCTCACCCCGGACCACGTGGACGCCGTCCGCATCGGCGTGGCCGGCCACAACCTGTTTGACGTTGCCTTTGCCTGGCTCTTGGCCAAGCAGCGCGGTGTGACGGAGGGTATTGAATTCGAAATGCTCCTGGGCATGGCAACCGGCCAGGCCACCGCGGTCCGCAAGGACGTCGGCAGCCTCCTGCTTTACACTCCGGTGGTTCACCCGGGCGAGTTCGACGTCGCAATCGCCTACTTGATCCGTCGCCTGGAAGAGGGCGCCAGCCAGGAAAACTTCATGAGCGCGGTCTTCGAACTCAGCGAAAATGAAGCCTTGTTCAAGCGCGAACAGCAGCGTTTCCTGGACTCCTTGGCCGGAATGACGGCCGAGGTCCCGGGCCCCAACCGCAAGCAGGACCGCCGCCTCCCCGCCGAGCCCGCTCCGTTGGAAGGCTTCCGCAACACCCCGGACACCGACCCTGCCCTTCCGGCCAACCGTGCGTGGGGCCGCGACATCCTCAGCCGCATCCCCGGTTCCACCGTCGGCAACAAGATCGTGGACTCCACCAAGGTCTCGGATGCCGCCGAACTTGAGCGCATCATCACCTCCGCAGTGGATGCTGGAAAGGCCTGGGGCGCCCGTCCGGCCGCTGAGCGCGCCGCCATCCTGCACCGCGCCGGCGAAGTCCTGGAAGCCCGCCGCGCCGAGCTCCTGGAAGTCATGGCTTCCGAAACCGGCAAGACCCTCGATCAGGGCGATCCCGAGGTCAGCGAAGCGATTGACTTCGCGCACTACTACGCCGAGCGTGCCAAGGACCTGGAAACGGTCGACGGCGCCACGTTCGTCCCAGCCAACCTCACCGTGGTGACACCCCCGTGGAACTTCCCGGTAGCCATTCCCGCGGGGTCCACGCTGGCAGCGCTCGCCTCAGGGTCCGCCGTCGTGATCAAGCCCGCAAAGCAGGCCCGCCGCTCCGGTTCCGTCATGGTGGACGCGCTGTGGGAAGCCGGTGTGCCGCGCGAAGTGCTGGCACTGGTCCAGCTCGAAGAGCGGGATCTTGGCACCCAGTTGGTCTCGCACCCCGGCGTCGACCGCGTCATACTCACCGGTGGATATGAAACCGCTGAACTGTTCCGCTCCTTCCGCCAGGACCTGCCGCTGCTCGCGGAGACCTCCGGCAAGAACGCCATCATCGTCACCCCCAGTGCCGACCTGGACCTCGCCGCGAAGGACGTGGTGTACTCGGCCTTCGGACACGCGGGCCAGAAGTGCTCTGCTGCCTCCTTGGTGATCCTGGTGGGTTCGGTGGCCAAGAGTGCACGCTTCCACAACCAGCTGATCGATGCCGCGCGATCCCTGACGGTGGGTTACCCGGACAACGCCACCACCCAGATGGGGCCGATCATCGAGCCCGCCAACGGCAAGCTCCTGAACGCCCTCACCACCTTGGGCGACGGCGAAACATGGGCCGTCAAGCCCGAACAGCTCGATGACTCCGGGCGTCTGTGGTCCCCGGGCATCAAGTCCGGCGTGAAGCGTGGATCCTACTTCCACCTGACCGAGTTCTTTGGCCCGGTCCTGGGTGTCATGACGGCCGAAACCCTGGAAGAAGCCATCGCCATCCAGAACGAAATCGAGTACGGCCTCACCGCGGGCCTGCACTCCTTGGATTCCGCTGAAATGGGCGTCTGGCTGGACACCATCCAGGCCGGAAACCTGTACGTCAACCGCGGCATCACCGGTGCGATCGTCCAGCGCCAGCCGTTCGGCGGCTGGAAGAAGTCGGCCGTCGGTGCCGGAACCAAGGCCGGTGGGCCGAACTACCTGATCGGGCTCGGCTCTTGGGTCCCCAGTGAAGCCAAGGCCAAGCGCGGCACCACCCTCCAGGGCGCGGCTTCGCAGATCCTGACGGCCGCTAAATCCGCTGATGTAACGGCAGAGGAACTCCAGACCCTCCAGAACTCGCTCTTCAGCGATGCGGCTGCTTGGGACTCCGAGTTTGGCACCACCAAGGACGTCTCCGCCCTGTCCGCAGAGCGCAACGTCTTCCGCTACCGCTCCCTGCCTGTGACCATCCGCCTCTCCGAAGGCGAGCGGCTCGCTGGGTTGCTGCGTGTTGCAGCAGCCGGTGCAGTGGCCGGTTCGAAGCTGACAGTGAGCTCCGCCGTCGTACTTCCCGACGCTGTGGTGACCGTCTTTGCGAACCTGGGCGTCAGCGTCCGGATCGAGGACGACGCCGCGTGGCTGGCCCGCGCAGCGAAGTTCGACGCCGGCCGGATCCGCCTGATCGGTGGCGACTTTGCCGCGCTGAGCGCAGCCATGGGTGGCCGTCCGGACGTGGCGGTATACCACGGTGCTGTGACCCAGGCCGGCCGGATCGAGATGCTGCCGTTCCTCCGCGAGCAGGCCGTGTCCATCACCGCCCACCGCTTCGGCACGCCGAACCACTTGTCTGACCACCTGATCTAGCGCAGGAGACACAAGGCCGGGCAGGACGGATGATCTCCGACCTGCCCGGCCTTTGGGTTTTCAGGACGCGAAGCCCAGCCTCTGAAGCCGCTGCCGGGCCGCCTGCTCGCTGGGACCTTGGCGGCCCAGAGCAAAGCGGACCATGGCCAGCACGGCCCTGGTTCCCGTGACTACCGGCATGGGGACAGGACCCAGGGCCGCCCGCTTCATCCCCAACATCTCCCGGTACTGGGGTTCCAGGCTTGCGACGGCGGCCGCGAAGAGAATGCGGTAGCCCGGCCGGAGCAGTGGGCTCAGGGGAGGGTTGCGGATGAAGGAAACGGTCTCGGCCAAACGTTCGTCCGCCCGCAGCACTCCGGACACCCGCCACTCCTCCAATTCTTCGCGGACCTGCGCTTCGGTGACCGGAGGGTTCTCCACTCCCATGAGCCGTCCCGCCCCGGCCCACTCGCGGACGTACGCGTCATTGCCACCAGGGAGTGGCTTGCCCCAGATCCGGTTGGCGGTGATGAAGGAGTCCGCGTAGGTCACGTGCACCCAGCGCAGGAGTTCGGGATCGTTGGCTGAGTACTGCTGCTCCTGCCCGTTCCCGTCAACGTAGGTTCCGTGCACGCGCTGGTGCATTTTCCGGACCATGGCTGTTGCGGATTCCGCAGCGTCCTTTGACCCGTAGGTCACTGTGAAGATCCACCGGATGGTGTTGGCCAGGCGCCCCAGGGGATCCTTCTGGAAATCGGAGTGCTCGTACACGCCGGCCAGCGCGCCGGGATGCAGTGCCTGCATCAGCAACACCCTGATTCCCGCGACGATCGCGGCCAAGTGGCCATGGACGGCCCAGACGGCCGAATCGGGAAGGTGGTAGCCGGCGTCGTCCCCTTCGGCCAGGCGCGACACCCACTCGGGTGGCGTCCCTGACGTCCCCGTGAATGTGCGCTGAAGTTCATGCCGGTACTCGGTGAGGTAGTTCCTCATACACTCCATTCGACAGTGCTTTGGCTGAGCTGTACAGGGCAGCCCGAAAACTGAGCAAACCTTGAGCCGTCGGGGCGCTGCCAAGCCTTTCTTTCTGGTGTGATACCCGCAACAATGGTGCTTGCACGCCAGGCTGGGGTTTGGTGACGCTGGCTTTTGGGGAGTGTTTGTGGGCAAGCATCATGATTCAGACCGGGCAGTAAAGCTGATCCGCGCAGTGGGTTTCCACCGCGTCCTGATAGCGGGAAGCTTGGCGATGCTGGCATTCCTCGCCTTCGGCTTCCAACCCCTCAACGGAACCCCGGCCGGCAATGTTGGCGGCTCCCTGGCCCAGGGTTTTGTGGGCCCCAATGCACTTGGCACCTTGTTGCCGCCGGAAGCTGAAACGCTGGTGATCGATCCCGCGCCGGAGCCGCCGGAGCAGCAAGCCGGAATTCCCATGGTCTATTTCGACCGTGCCATGGTCCGGACAGTCAGCAAGGATGGGTCCACCGGCCTGACCGTGGCCGCGGCGGGCATGTCCCGGCCGCCCGCAGGTGCCCTCTACGCGCCGCTTGAGGTCCTCAACCCCAGCTCTCCCTACGGCTACCGCTACAGCCCCCTCACAGGGCTGGCCGGCGAATTCCACTGGGGCCAGGACTACGCCGCAGCCTGCGGGACCCGAGTGTATGCGGCCGACGCCGGGATTGTCCGGGCCGTGGGCTGGCACGTGTGGGGTGGCGGCAACAGGGTGGAGATCGAGCACGGCAACGGACTGGTCACCACGTACAACCACCTCCAGGCAATCGGGGTCACCACCGGCCAATCGGTCCGCGTGGGCGAAGTGATCGCCGAGGTTGGAACCACCGGCTGGTCCACTGGTTGCCACCTGCACTTCGAGACGATCGTGAACGGCCTGCACACCAACCCCAATGGATGGACCTACCTGCCCATGCGCCAGGTGGATCCCCTGCAGAACATCACCATGGTGAACTACCAGCCAGGTGCCGGAGCTGCCACCACAGCCGCACCCGTCTGGGCGGTTCCCGTAGCCGACGGCACCAACCGCGCCGTGATTGGCGGCGACCATGAAGAACCGGTGGCCCGCCCAGTGACTCCGCCGGCCACCGCGCCGCCCGCATCATCACAGCCGCCGGGACAGACCACCGCGCCCACGCCGAATACGACGGCTCCGTCGCCTTCTGGGACGGCCACGCCTTCTCCGAGTACGACGGCGACTCCGTCACCTTCTGCGACGGCCACGCCTTCTCCGAGTACGACGGCGACTCCGTCACCTTCTGCGACCGCGACGCCTTCCCCGAGCACCACCGCGACGCCCACGCCGTCGCCCAGCACGACTGCTGCTCCGTCAGTTGCAGCACCTGCCCCGGCGACGACAGCGGCCCCCGTCACAACCATCCCACCGGCTGCCACCGTTGCGCCTGCCGTGACTGTTCCGCCTGCCGTGACCGTTGCCCCGAAGGTGGCACCCGTGGTTCCCACCACTCCGGCGCCAGTACCCTCGGCCCCACTGCCTTCGGCCATTGTGCCCTCGGCACTGCCGTCGGTGATCTTGCCGCAGGGTTACGTGTTGGTGGGCCTGGATCAGGTGCGGCGGCCGGATGGTGTTGTTGTTCCGCTGTCCTCGCTGATTCTCCCGACGCCCAAGCCTTCCTAGTAAGCTCGTTGCGGAAAGCCCGCCAGCAGACGTCAGGAAGCGAATCCCATGTCCAGCCTTTACAGCATTCCCCTCACGTTCAATGACGGTTCCGAGGCCGACTTCGGTCACTTCGAAGGTAAAGCCGTGCTGGTGGTCAACGTGGCCTCCAAATGCGGCTTCACCAAGCAATACGCGGGCCTGGAAGAGCTTTACGGCAAGTACCGGGCGCAGGGCTTCGAAGTCCTGGGGGTGCCCTGCAACCAGTTCGGTGGCCAGGAACCGGGCGAGGACCAGGAAATTGCAGAGTTCTGCCAGCGCAACTTTGGCGTTTCCTTCCCACTGACAACCAAGGCAAAGGTCCGGGGCAAGGACCAGCATCCGCTGTTCGCGGAATTGACCAAACAGGGCGAAGGCCGTGCACGGAAGGTGAAATGGAACTTCGAAAAGTTCGTCATCAACCGTGACGGAAAAATGGTGGCAAGGTTCCCATCCACAGTGAAGCCTGACTCCGAAGACCTGGTGAAGGCTGTAGAGGAAGCATTGTCCTGACCGCAGATCCTGAAGGGAGGAAAGTTATTTTCCAACATTCCGCCGGAAATTAGCCCGTTGTTGGCTTGATGTCTGGTTGGATTGGCCCTACTGGATTGACACGGGAGGCGCCGCCTCCCACAAACGCTAAGGCAAGCTATGGAGCTCATCGAGGCCGAATACCCCAAACCAGGTCATGTGCTTTTGCACCTGAGTGATCTTCACTTGGTAGGTGGTCCCGGCACGCTTCATGGCTCCGTGGACAGCGCAACCAGGCTCCAGGAGATCTGCGACCAGATCATCGCGTCCCGGATCAGGCCGGAAGCCATCATTTTTACGGGCGACCTTGCCGACAAGGGCGAGCTGCACGCCTACGAGCGGCTCCGCGAAATGATCGAACCCGTCTGCGAGGCTCTCGGGACCAAGGCCATCTGGGCCATGGGCAACCACGATGACCGGGCTAATTTCAGGGCAGCGTTCAGTGACGCAGCGGAGTCCAGCAAACCCCAGGACCCGGTGGATCGCAGCTACTTTGTGAATGGGCTGCGGATCATTACCCTGGACACCACCGTTCCCGGCCACCACTATGGCGAGCTTTCCACCTCACAGCTTGAATGGCTTGCCGGAGAACTTGCCACGCCCGCGCCGGACGGCACCATCCTGGCACTGCACCACCCGCCCGTCCCATGCGTGCAGGACCTGGCAGTCCTGGTGGAGTTGCGCGGACAAGCCGCACTGGCCGCCGTCGTACGCAATACGGACGTCCGCACCATCTTGGGCGGACATCTTCATTACTCCACGACGGCGGGCTTCGCCGGCATCCCGGTCTCGGTGGCGTCAGCCACCTGCTACACCCAGGATCTCGGCGTCGAATCCGGCGGTCAACGTGGCCGTGACGGCGCGCAGTCGTACAACATGATCCACGTCTACGAGCATACGATTGTGCACTCCGTGGTCCCCATGTCCGGGGGAGTCACGGTGGGTGAACCGGTGGACGCGGAAGAAGTTCAGCGGAGGCTTACCGAAGCCGGCATCCGGATCCCCCACGAGTCCAGGGTGGGGGCGCATACGTCGCCTGGAACGCACACGTCCTCCATGCCCCTTATTTCTCCCAGGGTGCCTTGATGATTACTTCTCCCAGGGTGCCTTGACGGGGAAGTACTTCTCCAGGAAATCGGTGACCAGCTCCGCGCGTTCCTGGCCGTCCACCTCAGGGAAGCTGCCGTCATTGAGGCAGAAGAAATCCATGTGGCGCTTCGCCAGCAACTTGGGCAGGTAGTGCAGTCCTGCCCACATGGTGGTGTCCACATACCTGACCTTGGCACTGGTCTGGGTGACAGCACGCCCGGTGAGCAGGGCGTAATAGTGGTAGAACGAGTTGGTCACGGAGATGTTGTCCGCGGCCCGGAAACGGCTGGCTGCTGTCTTGGCGAACTCGGCCGGGAATTCCTTCTCCATACGGGCCACCACGCTGCGGCGGAGCGGGGCTGCGGTGTGCTCCAGGTGACGGGTGGTGATGCGGCCGAAGCGCTCCCACAGGAGCTTCCGGTTCACCCGCGCAGCATTCTCAAAACCACTCCGCTCGGCATCGTTTTCACCGAGTCCAATGCGGGTGTCCGCTTCGATGAACTTGGTGATTCCGCCCGGGGTGAAGAACATGTCCGGTCCCACGGGACGGCCAAAGAACATGTCGTCATTGGAGTACAGGAAGTGCTCCGACAAGCCGTCGATGTGGTGCAGCTGGCTCTCCACGGCCTGGGAGTTGTGGGTGGGGAGGACCGTGGGATCGGCGAAGAAATCCTCGCTGCGCATGATGGTCACTGCAGGGTGGTCCGCAAGCCATTCCGGGGCAGGGGAGTCGGTGGCGATGAAGATCCTGCGGATCCAGGGCGCGAACATGTGAACTGAGCGCAACGCGTATTTCAGTTCGTTGATCTGGCGGAAGCGGGCCTCATGGTCGTCGCCTTCGCCCAGCACGGCATCGGCCTGCTGCGCGCGCCGCCGGGCGATGTACTCGGGATCGCTGCCGTCCACCCAGGAGAAAACAATGTCCACGTCGAAGTCGATGTCGCTCGCGTGATCGGCAAACATGTTCTCAATGGTGGGCCAGGAGAGTCCGTGGCGCTGCACCGTGCCGCGCACCGCATCCTGGCGGAGCATGGTGCGGCGGGTCAGGGAGTTCTCCACGGGCAGCTCCAGCTGGTCCCCTTCGAACCTCCAGAGCTCAAGCTGAACGCCCAGGGCAGGGCCGTACCAAAGGCCGCCGCCTGTTTCCACGCGGGGGCGGTACAAGCGGAAGATGCGGGCTTTCCGGTTGGCGGAGAGGTCGCCGTCGGCCACCAGCATGGAAGTCTTCTTCTTGGCGTCCACGGTCATGGAATAGAACGGCTCGTTCTGGAAAGCAGCCACGAGGGCTTCGCGGACTTCCCTGCGTGCCTCCCAATCAACCGCAATGACAGGCCGCTCGTCGTTTCCACGGACCAGGATGAAATCCACCCCGGCTTTTTCCAGGGCTTCCCGGACCGCAAGGAGATCGGACACCATGGCCTGTTGCGGGGTGAGGTTGCGGTTAACCAGCGCGTACCGCCCGCGGTGACGGACGACGTCCGGCCGGTGTTTCAGGTGTGCAACAACGGCAGGCGAAACCGCCTCGGCGATGGTGTCTTCTTCTTCTGACGGGCTGCCGTGGTAAATCGGGTCGACCTGTGCTTGTGTGATGGCTGTTCTCCGGAATCGTTCGGGGTGGAGCTAGATGGAAAGTGCTGCGCGCCAGCTGCGGAGGAAGGCGCCGCCGGCGTCGTCATGGATGACATCGTCCGCCAGTTCCAGGTCAGCGGCCGTCAGGATGGTGTAAGGCTTCACCGGTACGCCGTCTGCGGGCCGGACGTCCACGTGTTTGACGTCGTGTCCGTTGTGGTGAAGCCAGTCTGCCATGGCGTAGTCGGTTCTGGAATCACCCACTGTGCGCCAGGCCTGCGGGGCGATGGACTGTGCGGCCAGCAGCTCTACGGCACGGCTGGCTCCGAGGTCCTTGCCCAAGCGCACAGATTCGATGTCCGTGGAAATAATGGTGGGGTCCAGCCGGTAATCCACGGAATCGTCCGACTCGGGCGAGTGGTGGTCCAGGATCGCAGCACTGAGGCCGTGCTTGCCCATGATGTCCAAAGCATCGGCGTCAAAGAGCTTCTGCTCGGCCAGGTAATCCGCGCTGGAGACTTCAACGTGCTGCTCCACGGAAACCATGGCCCGCTTGGTTTCGTCAAAAAACATGTGGGCGGCGTAATCCTCGGCCACCAGCCTGCGGATATCGTCACCGTAGGCCTTTGGTACGGCGAGTTCGCTGTCCACGTGGATGGGGCCGGGGCCCTCCGATGTGTAGCTGAACCACACTGCGCCTTTCTCGCAGATTGCATGGATCACGGTGTGTTCAGGCATGCCGGCGGCGATCATGGGTTCCATGACCTGCTCGCTGATGAAGGCATCCGAGCGGCCCGTGTTGAAAACAACGGGAATCCCGGCCGAGGCCAAGGCCACCAGGTCAGCGATGATTTCCGGCTTGACGTTGCGCGTCACAGGGCTGGCGATGGGGCCGTCAACGTCCAGGAGCAACGCCAATCGAGGCGTGGCCTGGGCGGCATTCCGGTCAGTACCTTGGAGCGGTTGAGTCATGCCCCTATTCTGTCAGTCCGGAGGCCGTGCTCCACAGCTGTGACGCCCGGGGTAGGTTAGTCACCTTTTGGCCACAACCTGGCTGTGCTGCCGGTCACAAGTTCCGTTAGGGCCACAACTTCCATAGGCTTGCATGGTGATCTTCAAAGCTGTGGGCGAGGGACGCCCGTACCCGGACCATGGATATTCTGCGCCGCGCGACTGGGCTGCCCTGCCGCCACGGCCGGTCCGCCTGGATGACCTGGTGACCACCAAGCGGACCTTGGACCTGGAAGCTTTGCTGGCCGAGGATTCGACCTTCTTTGGCGATCTCTTCCCCCACGTGGTCCAGTACCAGGGAGTCATGTACCTCGAAGACGGACTCCACCGGGCCGTCCGTACGGCGCTTCACCAGCGGACCGCCATCCATGCACGCGTATTGGTGATTGATGGCTAGGCAGGCCGGTCCGGAGCAGGACACGGCAGCGCCAAAAAAACGTAAGCGTCCCAAGGATGTGACGCAGCTTCATGGCCATCACGTGGTCACGGGTCCGGAGCTCAGGGCAACCTTTGCCGAGGATGAGGCGGTGGAGCGCAGCCGATTCAGGCGGCGCCTCCTCCACGGCATTGTGTTGGTGCTGCTGGTGGGTGTGATTGCGGCCGGAGCAGTGGGTGCCTGGGCTGTCATGAACGGCGTCATCAAGGTGCCCACGGCCATTGCCAGCAAGGCCCCCACCAGCCTGTGCCCCACGGCAACGTTTGACTACCTTCCCAATGAGACGGTCAACCTGAACGTCTTCAATGCGACCTCCCGGAGTGGACTGGCGGGAACCGTAGCTGCCGAGTTCACCGCCCGCGGCTTCAAGGTGGCCTCCGTGGCCAATAGCCAAACGGCCTATTCGGGCGTGGGGGCTGTGGTGTCCGGGGCCAAGGGACAAGCGGCGGCCTTCAACATCCAGCGCAACCTCGCCGGCACCGATTACTTCCAGGACAACCGCGAGGATGGGTCCGTGGACGTGATCCTCACCCCCGGGTACGAAGGCTTGGTGGAGCCCCAACTGGTGGATCAGACCCCCGGAAAGCTCCTGTGCCCGCGCGAAGACCAGCGGATTGCGGACAACTCCAAGTGGCCCGTGGTGCCCACCTTGCCGGCGGGGCAGTAGGCCGTTTGGTTTCAGGCCGGGTTGGTTTTCTTAGCCGGCAAGGGCTTCGTGGGCCGGCGCGTCCAGCCGGAGCGGCCTCCCGGCGTCGTCCAGGCGCGCACCGGCACCGAGCTGGATAAACCTGACCGTCTGGGCTGTGTGGGCCTCTTGCGCGTCCGGAAGCCCGACGTCGGAGGCTGGCGACGGCGTGGAACCACCGCCGTCGGGCGTGCGGTTGCGCCGTGCGGCGCTGGCCGAGAGCGTTCCGTGGATAAGCCGCGCCAGCTGGGCAACGTCCAGGTCCGGGAGATAGCCCTGCCGCACGCCGTCCTGGAGGATGTCCTGGAGGAGGACATTCAGGTCCCCCACATGGTCTGCGAGCTTGGCGAACGAGCCGGGGGAGAGGACGGCTGCCATGGCGGGTCCCGGAGGCAGGTGGCGGCGGCTGAGGTCCTCCACTTGGGCGCGGACGTAAAGGGCCAGCCGGTCCACGGGGTTCGCCAGGACGGCCAGCGAATCCCGGAGGTCGACGATGAAGCGCTCGGTCTCATCCAAGGCATACGCAATCAGGAGCTGCTCCATGTCCGCGTAGTAGTTGTAGACGGCGGTCCGGCCCACGCCGGCGTGCCGGGCCACGTCCGTCATGGTGAGCCCGGGAAGGCCGTGGGTAAAGAGGAGCTCCCCAAAGGCGGTGAGAATCCGGCGTTGGGTCTCGGCGCGTTGGGCAGCGTTGGTGGGGGCCGTGATCCTGGGCATATAGACACTTTACCGTGATCTGTCAGCAAGTCGGCTGGAGAGGGGGCATTCGGGTCGCCGCTGCGCGGCACGGGGTGGGGGAAAATTCGCGTAGCATCGTGAAAACAGGCAACAAGTAAGGGGTGGATGGTGCGCGCAACGGTCAAGGACGTGGCGCTCCGTGCCGGAGTTTCACCCAAAACAGTTTCCAACGTGATGAATGGCGTTGTGCCGGTGGCTGCTCCCACGCGGCTCAGGGTTGAGCAGGCCATGGCGGAGCTGGACTATGTTCCCAACCTTTCGGCCCGGGGCCTGCGCAATGGGCGGTCCGGGGTCATCGCCCTGGCGTTGCCGGACCTGGGCACTCCGTACTCGGCAGAGATGGCCCATCACATTGTGGAAGTAGCCCACGAGCAAGGCTGGATTATCCAGATCGAGGAAACGGGCTCGGATCCGCAGCGCGAGCAGGAACTCATGACGCGGGCGCGGTCCAACCTCATTGATGGTTTGATCCTCAACCCCGTGGTGCTGGACGAGAGTGCCGTGAAGGTTGGCGTGGCGCTGCCTCCCGTGGTCCTGCTGGGCGAGGTCTCGCAGCAGCTGGCGGACCGGGTGTTTGTGGACAGCTTCGCTGCTGCGCGGGACATGACGCTGGCACTGGCCAGCTCCGGACGGCGGCGCATCGCCGTGCTGGGCACCACCCAGGGGCGGGGATCTGCGGCGGCCATTCAGCGTACCCAAGGGTATGAAGCGGCTTTGGACAGCCTCGGAATTCCGCGCGATGAATCGCTGTTGATCCCGTGCGAAAAGTGGACACCGGAAACCGCCGCGAAAGCCCTGGGCGCTTATTTGGAAGCGAATCCCGTTCCCGAAGCATTGTTCTGCTTCACGGACTCCATGGCGATTGGTGCGCTCAGCGTGCTCTGGAAGCGGGGCCTGCGGGTTCCGGAGGACATTGCGGTAGCGGGCTTTGATGACATAGCCGATGGCCGCTACGCCGTTCCTTCGCTGACCACGGTCTCTTTCGACAAGCGCACCATCGCCAGCGAAGCGCTGCGCCTTCTGACCGAGCGCATGGGGGACAGGGGCTCCGCGCAGCGGGTAGTGAGCGTCGATTTCAGCATTGTTGAACGGGACAGCACCCAGCCCTGAATCGCCACGTCAAAGGGTGGACCGAGAGTTGTCCATCAAATTGTGTGCGCTAACAATTTTCTCTTGCCCGATTCATTACATCGTTGTAATGTGAGACCTGCGTCACCCCCGGGCCACCTTTTACCCGAGCGTGGGGGCGCACCGGAGCCGGAATGATGCAGCGCAGCAGTGACCTTTCAGCGGACCCATCCAAAGGAGTGACGGGTGAAGCACTTTGAGTCTTTGACCGGGAAACAGTTATCCCGGAGACAGTTATTGGCAGGATCAGTCCTTGTGGGCGGCGGGCTCCTGGCCGCCACGCTCACGGGCTGCGGGGGAACGGCACAGGCCGCCCAGGTGCAGGACATCGACTTCTGGCACCTGCTCTCCGGCGGTGACGGAATCAAGATGCAGGCCATGATCAACGCCGCCAACCAAGCCAACCCCGGCTTTACGGTGCGCCCCACAGTGCTCGCCTGGGGGCCACCGTATTACACCAAACTGGCCATGGCGTCAGCAGGCGGCAGGCCACCGGAAGTGGCCATCATGCACGCCAGCCGGGTTCCCGGCTACGCGCCCGGTGGACTGATTGAGCCGTGGGACCTTGATTTGCTGGCGGAGAACGGCGTCACCGCTGCAGATTTTGCCCCCAGGATTTGGGAGAAGAGCCAGCAAAACGGCAAAGTGTTCTCCATTGCGCTGGACTCCCACCCGTTCATCATGTTCTACAACACGGATGTGGCAGCCAAAGCCGGTGTCTTGGGAAGCAACGGCCAGCTTGAGGAAGTCAGCTCCCCGCAGGAGTTCAAGGCTATGGCACTGGAAATGCAGAAGGTCACCAAGGCCCACGGGCTGTCCTTTGGCTACCTTGGCAGCGGGTCCCAGATGTGGCGCCTCTTCTACACGCTCTACAAGCAGCACGGCGTTGACATGGAACTGACTCCCGGACAGCCCATGAAAGTGGACAGGGATGCTGCCATCGAGTCCCTGGAATTCATGGCCTCCCTCTTCGACGACACCATCGCGGCCCAGGCAGGCGACATCAGCACGGGCATCGCGGAGTTCGCGCGCGGCGACTCAGGGATGCTGTTCAGCGGAGTCTGGGAGCTTCCCACCATGAAGAAAGCCGGCATTCCCGTGGATGCGGCCACCATTCCTACGCTGTATGGGACACCCGCCTCCTATGCGGACTCGCACTCCTTTGTCCTCCCGCGGCAATTGAACCACAACGAGGACAAACGGAGGGACGTGTACAAATTCGTCACTGATGTCCTCAAAGGATCACTGTCCTGGGCAGAAGCCGGCCACATCCCCGGGTACCAGCCGGTGGTCCAATCACAGGCGTACCGTGACCTCACTCCGCAGATCCATTACGCCAATGCTGCGGACATCATTGCCTACGATCCCGAGTCTTGGTTCAGCGGCTCCGGCTCGGACTGGCAGACCTACTTCGCGGAGAACGTGCAGAACGTGCTCCTGGGAAGGGACAAAGCAACTGTTGGCTGGGACGCCTTCGAGCAACGCACCAACACCCTCCTCTCCCGTCCCAACCCCGTCTAGCCGGGCCCTCCACACCGAGCGACAAAGGAGTCCTTCATGAGTACCTCTACCCTGTCCCGGAAGAGCCCGGGAAAACCCAGCCTCCAAAGGGTGCGGCCCGGCAACCCCGGCGGCACAAGAAGCAACCTCAGCGGCTGGGGATTCGCCGCCCCGTTCCTGTTGTTCTTCCTGATGTTCCTGGTCTGGCCCATCCTCTACGGCTTCTACATGAGCCTCACGGGTAAGTCCCTCACCGGCGCCAACGACAACCTGATCGGTATCGCCAACTACGCCGAGGCCCTGGCCGACGCCGATATGTGGCACTCCCTGGGCAACACGCTCTACTTCACGGTGATCAGCACCGTTCCACTGGTTCTGGTGGCCCTGGTGATGGCCGCGCTGCTCAACGTCGGGCTGCCTGCCCAGTGGCTGTGGCGCCTGAGCTATTTTGCGCCCTACCTGCTGGCCTCCACCGTGGTGAGCCTCTTCTTCACCTGGATGTACAACCCGCAATTGGGCCTGATCAACGAGTTCCTTACCGGCATAGGCCTTCCCAGGGTTGCCTGGCTCAATGATCCCAACGTTGCCATGTGGGCGATCGTCATTGCCACGCTGTGGTGGACCGTGGGCTTCAACTTCCTGCTCTACCTGGCCGCGATGCAGAACATCCCGGCGCAGCATTACGAGGCAGCGTCACTGGATGGAGCCAGCGCCTGGCGGCAATTCTTCTCCATCACGCTTCCGCAGCTCACGCCCACCACAGTGATGATCGTTCTCCTTCAGATCCTGGCGTCGCTGAAGATCTTTGACCAGGTGTACCAAATGACGGCCGGCGGTCCTGCCGGTTCCACCCGGCCGGTGGTGCAGTACATCTTCGAAACCGGGTTTACCGGATACCGGCTGGGCTATTCGGCAGCCATCTCCTACATCTTCTTCGGACTGATCGTGGTGGTTTCCATCATGCAGTTCGTCATCACCCGCCGCAGGAGTGCATAGCCATGGCAATCCCTACCCTCACACGTCCAGCACCACATGCCACCACCGCCGGGAGCCCCAAGCCCCGCCAGCCCCGGAAGAAGCCGACGGTGGGCAGGATCTCCGCCATCGTTGTCGCTGCCTTCATCGCTGTGCTGTGGCTGATTCCGTTCGCGTGGGCCACCGCCACCGCCTTCAAAACCGAGGCGGATGCCGCGGCTCCGGACGTCACCTGGCTGCCGCCGTCGGGCTTCACTCCTGAAGCGTTCGTCAAGGTGTTCCAGGACGGCAACATCCCGCTCTGGACGTGGAACTCGCTCTACACATCGGCGGCCATTACGGCGATCACGCTGGTGATTTCGGCGCTGGTGGCGTACGCGCTCTCCAGGATCGACTTCAAGGGCAAAAAGGTGCTGATGACCGTGATCATTGCGTCCATCATCATCCCGCCGCCCGTGCTGATCATTCCGCTGTTCTACCAAATGCTGGCGCTGAACCTGATCGATACCTCGTGGGCCATCATCCTGCCGCAGGTCATCCACCCGGCCATGGTGTTCGTGCTGAAGAAGTTCTTCGACCAGATCCCGCGTGAACTCGAGGAAGCCGCCGTGATGGATGGTGCCAGCCGCTTGCGGATCTTCACCCAAATCATCCTGCCGTTGTCCCGGCCCATCCTGGCCGCCGTCGCGATCTTCGTGTTCATCGGTGCGTGGAACAACTTCCTGTGGCCGTTCATCGCCACCAACGACGGCAACCTGCTGACCCTCCCGGTGGGACTGCAGACCATCAAGAGCGCCTACGGCATCCAGTACGCGCAGAACATGGCGTCCGCGCTTCTGGCCGCGTTGCCGCTGATCGTCGTCTTCCTGTTCTTCCAACGCCAAATCATCAAAGGCGTTGCGACGACGGGACTCGCCGGAACCTGACCGGTACCAATTCTCAACAACAGTTTCAGTACACAACCAAGGAGATCCATGTCCCGCGCACGCATCACCCTCGACCGCGACTTCACCGTTGGCGAGGTACCCCGCCGGCTTTTCGGCTCCTTCGTGGAGCACATGGGCCGCTGTGTCTACACCGGAATCTACGAACCCGGCCACCCGGAAGCGGACGAGAACGGTTTCCGCCAGGACGTCATGAAGCTTGTGAAAGAACTTGGCGCCACCGTGATCCGGTACCCCGGCGGCAACTTCGTCTCCGGCTACAACTGGGAAGACGGGGTTGGCCCCGTGGAAAACCGGCCGCGCCGGCTGGACGGGGCCTGGCACACCGTGGAGACCAATGCATTCGGCCTGCACGAGTTTGTGGACTGGTCCAAGCAAGCCGGCACGGAAATCATGGAAGCCATCAACCTGGGCACCAGGGGAGTGGACGCGGCCCGGGAAATCGTGGAGTACGCCAACCACCCCGGTGGCACCTACCTTTCAGACCTCCGTGCCAAGAACGGCCACAAGGAACCGTTCAACATCAAGCTCTGGTGCCTAGGCAATGAGCTGGACGGGCCGTGGCAGATCGGCCACAAGACCGCCGATGAGTATGGCCGGCTGGCGCAGGAAGCCGCCAAGGCCATGCGGTTCGTAGACCCCACGCTGGAGTTGGTGGCCTGCGGAAGCTCCAGCTCTTCGATGCCCACTTTCGGTGCCTGGGAACAGACGGTCCTCACCCATACCTACGACGAAGTGGACTACGTGTCCCTCCACGCCTACTACCAGGAGCACGACGGTGACGTGGGCAGCTTCCTGGCCTCCGCCGTCGACACCGATTACTTCATCGAGTCAGTGATCGCCACCGCGGATGCCGTGCGCGCCAAGGGCAAGCACAAGAAGCACATCAACCTGTCCTTCGATGAGTGGAACGTTTGGTACCAGCGCGGCCTGGACACCGAGGACCAGCCGCACAACGTGGCCAAGGCAGGCTGGCGGGAGCACCCCCGCGTGATCGAGGACAAGTACAACGTCACCGATGCCGTGGTGGTGGGGACACTGCTCAACTCGCTGCTGCGCCACGGTGACCGTGTCAAGATCGCCAACCAGGCACAACTGGTCAACGTCATTGCTCCGATCCTTTCGGAGGAGAACGGCCCGGCGTGGAAGCAGACGATCTTCCACCCGTTCGCACGCATGGCCGAGCTCGCCAAGGGCCAGATCCTGCGGCTCGCGGTGGACTCGGACAAATACTCGAATGCACGGTTTGGCGACACGGATCTGGTGGACGTCAGCGCTACGTGGAACGAGGAAACGGGTCGCGTGGCATTGTTCTTTGCCAACCGCGGGCTGGAAGAAGCCGCCGACGTGGAGGTGGCCCTGCGTGGTTTCGACGCCCGGCAGGTGCTCCGCGCAGAGGTCCTGGAGATTCCCGAGGGTGGCGACCGGTTCACCATCAACAGCCAGGACCAGCAGGGCCGCGTTGGCCTGACGGCACTGGAAGGTGTGAAGGCCACCGGCTCCGAACTGCGCCTGACACTGCCCGCCCTGTCCTGGGCCGTCGTCGAGCTTGACGTGGTGAAAGCCTAGCCGCGTACCCAACTGGGTCGCAGCTGAGCACGTTTTGAGCCTTCAAAACGCGCTCTACTGCGACCCAGTTGGGTTAACGCACGACGGCGGATGGCTGGCTAGACAGCGCAGCCGTCAGGGCCGCAGGCCTCGGCGTCGGAAGCTCCCACCGGTATCAGCGGATTGGCTTCCTGCCAGGCCTGGTTCAGGGCCTCGCTGAAGAGGTCGGCGGGCTGGGCGCCTGAGATGCCGTACTTGCGGTCGATCACGAAGAACGGGACGCCGGTGACGCCAATGGCGCGGGCCTCGTTGATGTCCATGTTCACGTCATCGGTGAACTTGTCCGTGGTGAAAAGCTCTGTGACTTCATCGGCGGGAAGTGCCAGGGAGGCGCCGAGTTCCGTGAGGTACTCCTGGTTGCCGATGTCCTTGCCGTGCTCGAAGTGATCGCTGAGGAGCTGTTCCTTGGCGGCATCCTGCTTGCCGTGCTGCGACGCAAGGTGGATGAGCCGGTGGGCGGTGAAGCTGTTGGCCACCACCACTTTGTCGAAGTGGTAGTCCAGGCCCTCGCCCTTGGCGGTCTCCGTGACGTGGGCGAACATCTGCTTGACCTGCTCAGGGGCCATGCCCTTGCGGTTGCTCAGGTAGTCCAACTCCGTGCCGTCGTAGTGCTCCGGGACGGAGGGGTCCAGCTGGTAGCTCTTCCATTCGATGTCCACGGAATCGCGGTGCGGGAACTGTGCCAGGGCGGTCTCAAAACGGCGCTTGCCGATGTAGCACCACGGACACGCGACGTCTGACCAGATCTCAATCTTCATGCTGTTTGCAACCCGTCCCGCTGCGGAAGCATTCCCCGAACCCGTTGTTATGTTGGCCACTCAGAGCTCTGTTTCCATGACGAAATCGTGCTCAACGGCCCGTCCCAGCGTGAACGACTTGGTGCCAACGCGTTGGAAACCGCTCTTCTCGTAGAAGCGGATTGCCTTGGCATTCTCGCTGTTAACACCAAGCCAGACGCCGGCCGCTCCCTTGTCGGCGGCCACCGCCAAGGACGCCCGCATCAGCCGGGAGGCGACGCCTTGCCCGTGGTGATCCGGGTGGACGTAGCACTTGCTGAGCTCAGCTGAAGGAGTCGCAGACAAAACGGATGCCACATCCGGGTCACTGGCGGGTTTGGCAACCAGCATGGTGTAGCCGGCCAGTTCTCCGGCCTTTTCCAGGACCAGGACCGTGATGTTGGCATCGGTGAGGTATCCATTGAAGTTGGACTCGCCGAGGTGCGTTTCAACGTGGGTCTGGATGTCCGCGGGCGAAGCCCCTGGCGGGCAGGCCAGCGGAAAGGTGACGGCAGCAAGCTCGGCCAGCTTCCCGGCGTCATGCGTTGTGGCGGTGCGGATGGTCTCAGTCATGGTGTCCCCCTGGGTGAATTGCAGGACACAGCTCATGTCCCTAAGAACGAATCCTAGGGCCATTGCCTGTACATGAACCTGTAATCCGCTGTGGGGATGGATCATCCGGACAGTGGGCGCTCATGCAATCCCTTGCTTACGGGACCGGATGGGCGCATGCTGTGTCCTCATGCGACCCCCGGGACGGCCGGGTCTAACAAGGGACCACTGATTGTCCGAGACCAGCGGCAGGATCCAATACCGGCACGGGCAATTACTACCGGAGTTCCGGGCAGCCCTCAGGGAAACCGGGAACGGAAGGACGCGCCGAACGTGGCGGCTTGGCCCCGTGGCCTCCATCGAAAACAATTCAACCCAAGTGACGCTGGTTGCCGGTCTGATGGGGCTGGGGTGGCTGCTGACCTCGGGGCAAGGTCCTGGCGGCATCGCAGTCACGATCGTGATCGCCGGGCACCGGAAAGATACCGGGATCCGTGCTGCATTGACGTCATCGGAATGTACCGCGTGGCTCCACGCGATTCTGGGCCTTGACTGGACCCGGAGTATCTACCGGCTCGATGGCATCACGGGGGCCAGCCACGGTCCAGCCATCACTACCTACCGGCTCTTCCTGGATGCACAGCGCCAGGCCATGCCCCGGCCGCAAGAGATCGACGACGGGTTCAGCCGGCTCCTGATGGAGCCATGAACTCCACAGTGGGGCGTGACAACGAATATCAGTCGAGGATCTCTCTCGCGTTGTCCTTAAAGGCATCACGGCGTTGCTGGACGATTTCCTCGGCCAGGCTGTGGAGCTTGATGTTGCGGTGCTGGGAAGCCTTCTGGAGAACCGCGAAAGCTTCATCCTGGGAACAGTTGTTCTGGGCCATGATCATGCCGCACACCTGGTCTATGACGGTCCGTCGCTCCATGGCGAAAAAATTCAATGCCGCCGCGGCATCGTTCCCCAGGGCCATGGGAACTCCCAAGGCGCTGGTGACTCCCATGAAGGAAAGGTTCTTGACGTACTTGGGCCATTGTTGATCCGTTGCAGCGTCCTCCAGCAGGGTAGGGGTCCCGGTCTCCAAAGCGGTACGGGCGGGTCCCTCCCCAATGGACTGTTCCACCCCGTCCAGCAGGATTGCGGTGTCACTGCTTCCCGCAATGGTCATGGCCCGCTTGCGCCGGCGCAACGTCACGGCGCATTCAATGCGGGTACCGGTGACACGGCTGAGCGTTGTGGCTGCGAAGCCTGTCATTCCGTCCAGGAACGCCTTCAGATCTTCGGCGCTGCTGATCAGCTGGTGCAGGCGCTCAAAGTCATCGTTTTGTTCATTGCTTGGCACGACGGCGGCTGGCCACCAAAGTGACCAGCCGCCGTCGAGCTTTGTGAACCTTAGTCTGCCTTGACCGCCAACACCGGGCAGTCGGCCTCCAACAGGATCCGTTGGGAGACGCTGCCCATGATGAGTTTGCCCACCGGGCTGCGGCGGCGCAGGCCGATGACGATCAGTTCCGCCTGGTGCTCATCGGCAGCGTCCAGGACTTCGGCTGCGGCATCATGGCCGCGGATGGGTTGCTTGATGACGTGCTGCACGCCCTGCGAAGCAAGCCGCTCCTCGATGCTCTGGATCTCCGGTTCCTGCGCGTAGCGGTTATCCACCAGGGCATCGCCCTTGGAGGAGTTGATGACCAGCAATGTGCTGTTGCTCTTCCTGGCCTCGGCGATTGCCTGCGTCAATGCCGCTTCGCCTTCCGGTGTGGGGACGTATCCCACCACAATGGTCATGGTTTCTCCTGCTTCCGATCGGTCGGGATGGTGGCTTCCGTGGTGGTTGCCGGCGGCACGGACGCAACGGGATGTTCCGTGGTGGGTTCAGCGTCGTCGTAGCCAGCGGGCAGGGCCGTCGCCGGACGGTTGCGCCGGATGAGTTTGAACACCAGCGGCCAAGCCAGGATGATCGCGATGATGACGTAAATTCCGACGGCGATCGGCTCGCTGAAGAGCCCGGCCGGGTCGCCGGCACTGAGCTGCAATGTCTTGCGGAGCTGGCCTTCCAAACGGGGGCCGAGGATGACGCCCAGAATAAGCGGCAGCACGGGGAGCCCGAACCGGCGCATCATGAAGCCAAGTGCTCCCAGGACCAGCAGGATCACCAGGTCGAAAGCCTGCAGGTTCACCGAGTAGGCGCCCAAAGTAGCGAAGAACAGGATGCCTGCGTACAGGTACGGGCGGGGAAGTTGCAGCAACTTTGCCCACAGGGGTGCCAGAGGAAGGTTGATCAGCAGGAGCAGGAGGTTGCCAATGAAAAGGCTGGCAATCAAAGCCCATACCAAGGGTCCCTGGCTGGAGAAGAGCTGCGGACCGGGCTGGATGCCGTAGGACGTAAAGGCTGCGAGCATCACCGCGGCCGTTGCGTTGGTGGGCAACCCGAGGGCCAGCATGGGGGTAAGCGTTCCGGCCGCGGCAGCGTTGTTGGCAGCCTCCGGTCCGGCCACGCCCTCAATGGCGCCGTGTCCGAATTCTTCGGGGTGCTTGCTGAGGCGCTTTTCCGTGACATAGGAGAGGAAGGTGGGGATTTCGGCGCCGCCTGCAGGCAGTGCGCCGAACGGGAAGCCGAACACTGTGCCGCGGAGCCACGGCTTCCAGGAACGCTGCCAGTCCTTCTTGCCCATCCACGGACGGCCAACAGGAATGATGTGCAACGGGGTGCGGCGCAAGTGGGCAGCCACCCAGAGTGCCTCGCCCACGGCGAAGATGGCCACGGCCACCACCACAATGTCCAGACCGTCGGACAACAGCGGAATGCCGAACGTGAGGCGGCTCTGACCGGTGACGGAGTCCAAACCAACCAGGCCGATTGCCAGGCCCAGGCCCAGGGAAGCGAAGCCGCGGAGGCGTGACTTGCCCAGGACTGCGGTGACGGCCAGGAGAGCCAGCATCATGATGGCGAAGTAGCTGGGCGAGCCCAGGCTGACGGCGAACTTCACAACGATCGGCGCGCAGACGGCGAGGAGGGTGGTGCCAATGGTGCCCGCCACGAACGAGCCGATGGCCGCCGTCGCAAGCGCTTGGGCGGCGCGACCCGCCTTGGCCATCTTGTTGCCCTCAATGGCCGTGACCACGGATGACGATTCGCCCGGTGTATTCAACAGAATGGAGGTGGTGGAACCGCCATACATTCCGCCGTAGTAGATACCGGCGAACATGATGAACGCGCTGGTGGGTTCAAGGGCATACGTAACGGGGAGGAGCAGTGCCACGGTCATGGCCGGGCCCAGTCCGGGGAGGACACCAACGGCGGTGCCCAGGATGACGCCGATCATGGCGTACATCAGGTTCATGGGAGTCAGGGCGGTGGAGAAACCGTCCATCAAGGAGGACCAGACGTCCATCAGAGGATTCCTTCCAGGAGCCCGGCCGGCAAAGCGATGCCCAGGCCGAGGTAGAAGCCGTAGAAGGTGAGCAGGGAGAGCGCCACGGAGATGATTCCATCGCGGACGTAGCGGCGGCTGCCCAGGGCAAGGACGCTGCCCCAGAACAGGATGGTGCCGGAGATGACCCAGCCGGCCCAGTCGATCAGCAGGATGTTCAGGAGGAACGCACCGGCCAACGGAAGGATGGTTTTCCAGTCCGCAGGGTGGGTCAGGTCCACGTCCTCGCCTTCTTCGGCTTCGCCTTTACCGCCACGGAGGACGTTGATGGCCAGCATCACGGCGCAGATTAGGAGAATTCCGGCAACAATGAACGGGACCGTTTTGGGGCCTACGGGGTCTGATTTGGAGTACGGGGTTACCAGGCCGTTGGCGTCGAGGAAAACAAGGACGCCAACCACGCCGAGCAGGAGGGCTACCCCCAGCTCGGCGCGGCCTTTCAAGCCTGTTACTGCAGAGCTCACGCCAGGCCAAGCTTGGTGAGGACGTCCGCCACCCGCTTGTCCTGGTCGGTCAGGAAGGATTTGAACTCATCGCCGGTGACAAACGCGTCCGTCCAGCTGTGGGTCTTCAGCGCTTGCTTCCAGCCCTCGGAAGCGTGCATCTTCTCCAGCGCCGCAATCAGGGACTGCTTGTCGGCGTCGCTGATGCCCGGAGGGGCCACAACGCCACGCCAGTTGCTGAACACCAGGTCAATGTTGGATTCCTTCAGCGTAGGGGCATCCACGCCGTCCAGCCGCTTCTCACCACTGGTGGCCAGCACACGGACTTCGCCGGACTTGATCTGCTCCAGGTACTCACCGGCACCGGAAGCGGCAAAGCCGAGCTTGTTGCCCAGGATGGCGGGCAGGAGGTCGCCACCGCCGTCGTAGGAAACAAAGTTGACCTTGGTGGCGTCGATGCCAACGGCACCGGCCAACTGCATCGGCAGCAAGTGGTCAGGGCCGCCGGGGGAGGAGCCGCCGCCAACGGAGATGGATCCCGGATCAGCCTTCCAGGCCTTCACAAGATCGTCGATCGTCTTGTAGGGGGAGTCCTTGCTGACCATGATGGCGCCCGGTTCTTCAATGAGCTTCGCCAGGGGTGTGGTGTCCGTCAGTTTGGACTGCGACTTGTTGGTGTAGCTGGCGCCCACGACGCCCAGGCCCATCAGCATTGCGAGATCGCCGTTGCCCTTCTCATTGACCACGCGGGCCAGGCCTACAGTGCCGCCGGCGCCGGCGAGGTTGAAGACCTCGGTATTGTTGGCGATCTTCTCGTCATCAAGGACTTTGGCCGCTGCACGGGCCGTGGTGTCATAGCCGCCACCGGGAGTGTTCGGCACCATGATCTGGAGCCCGCTGATGGGGCCGGCTGCTGCGCCGGAGGTTTCCGAACCGGTGGAGCTCTTGCCTGTGGCACCGCAGCCTGTGGCCATCAGGGCGAGGCCAGCAGCGACGGCGGCAACTCGCAATGCGCGGATCTGGCGCATGGTGTTCCTCTTCTCAGTTATTAATTCTGTGCAGGGCGGTCAACGTTGAGCCCCGTGAACTGATGCTAGGCGGGGGCGTGACGGCGATCACTCTTGTGTTCGCAGTGATCTTTAAGTTCATTGCGTTCACGCACCGGGACGGTCCTGCAAGCCTCTGGGGTATAGTTCCCGTACGCCGCGCGGAGCACCCCCAGCCAGCTCCGGTCACCGGCACCACCTAAGGAACCGCACCGTGACTCGACGCAGAGGCATGTCCCTCGCAGGGCAATACCTGGTACTGCAGTTGCTCATAGTGCTGGCCGTCCTGGTAGCTGTTGTGGCAATCTCGCTGGCACAATCAGCCACCGCTTTCGAACGGACAGAAGGCCGCCGGGCGTTATCCGCCGCCGAAGCCCTGGGCAACAACCCCACCGTACGGGCACTGCTGCCCACGGCAGAACCACGTGGCGGTTCGGCCCTTCCTGCTGTGGCCGAGTCCGTCCGGACAGTCTCCGGTTCAGCCCACGTTGCCTTGGCCAAACTGGACGGCACCGTCATCACCGCCTCCGACCCCGGACTGATAGGCCGCAAGCTTCCCCTGGGCGAAAGCCGGGTCATGGAGGGCCGTGCCTGGACCGGTGTACTCAACGCCAACAACAGCGAAGTCCTTTCCGCCCACGTTCCGGTCATCGACGACTCCGGAACCATGATCGGCATCGCCTCCATCAGCCGCAACTATCCCTCCACACTGGAACGCCTGGGGGACGCCGTGCCCAACCTGCTCACCTACCTGGGCGTTGCCAGCATCCTGGGGGTTGCCGGCTCGCTCTTGTTGTCCCGCCGCGTCAAACGGCAGACCCTGGGCATGGAACCACGGGAGATCACCGGCCTGGTGGAGAACCGGGAAGCCATGCTGCAGGGATTGAAAGAAGGCGTGGTGGCGTTGGATCCCCACGAGCGGATTACCGTGGCCAACCAGAGTGCCCGCCAGCTCCTCGGGTTGCCCGCGGACTGCGTTGGCAAGAAACTCCGATCCCTCTCCGTTGACCCGGCGCTGAAGACAGTCCTGACCCGCGACCAAGCCGACCCTGACCAACTGGTGCTGGTCGGCGAACGGCTGGTGGTGATGAACCGCGTAGCCCTTCACTCGCACGGGCGCGACATCGGTTCAGTGACAACCCTGAGGGACCGGACAGAACTCTCCTCCCTGGAGAGCGAACTGGGTGCCACCCGCACGGTCACCAACACGTTGCGGGCACAAGCGCACGAGTTCGCCAACCAGCTCCACGTCATCTCAGGCCTGATCCAGATTGGGGAATACGATTCCGTGGTGCAGTTCGTCAACGGCGCCACAGTGGAACGCACCCGGCTCAACGACGACGTCACCAGCCGCATCGAAGACCCCGCGCTCGCCGCCCTGCTGATCGCCAAGGCCAGCCTGGCCTCGGAGCGTGGCGTGGATGTGCAACTGGACCCGGGTTCCACGCTTTCACCGGTGCCCGAGGAACTCTCCCGCGACATCACCACAGTGGTAGGCAACTTGGTGGACAACGCGTTCGACGCCGTCTCTGGACTCGCCGGGGCCTCGGTCAGCGTGCTGGTGGTTGACTCGCCGGACGGCGTCACTGTCACCGTGCGGGACAACGGCCCGGGGGTACCCTCCGATGCCGCGGAGGACATTTTCCGGCAGGGCTTTTCCACCAAGGACCCGGGCCCAGGTGATGCGCGGGGCTTTGGCCTGGCGCTCTCGCGGGTCATTTGCCGCCGCAGCGGTGGAGATCTGACAGTGGCAAACAACAACGGTGCAGTCTTCACCGCCCGGTTCACCAAGCAGGACTCACACGCAAGGAAAGAGGCATCGCAGCCGTGATCAAGGTCCTGATTGTTGATGACGACTTCATGGTGGCCAAGGTGCACGCCGGGTTCATCCAGAGGACACCCCACTTCGAAGTAGTGGGAGTGGCCCACACCGGAGCCCGCGCCGTGATGGAAACAGAACGCCTCCAGCCGGACCTTGTGCTGTTGGATATCCACCTTCCGGACATCAGCGGCCTGGACCTCATGCACCAGCTCCGGGACGTAGCCCCGGACCTGGACGTGCTGGTGATCAGCGCCGCCCGGGAAGTGGAAACAGTGCGCAAAGCCCTCCGTGGAGGGATAGTGCATTACCTGATCAAGCCGTTCTCCCAAGCGGACCTGCAGGAAAGGCTGGAGCACTACCTCAGCGCCTACCAAGGACTGGATGCCTCCAAGAACCAGGCAGAACAGGCGGACGTCAACCGCGTCTTCGGCGTCAGCGTCTCGGAGAGGTCACTGCCCAAGGGCTGCAGTGTGGAAACGCTGGAACTGGTTGAGTCCGCGCTCAAGTCCGCGCCCGGAGACCTTTCCGCGGCCGAGGTCGCAGAGATCCTGGGGACATCGCGGGTCAGCGCGCGCCGCTACCTGGAGTACCTCCACGACGAAGGTGCGCTGGACGTCAGACTCAAGTACGGCGTCGGGCGTCCTGAAAGGCGTTATGTGCTGAAGGGGCGGTGAGCCCACAGACGTGGATATCCTGCGGGCGGAGTTTCGGTGACCCACGCCAATGTGCCCATAAAGTGGCAGCATGGATAGTAGTTTCCTTATTGGTTTAGCTGCAGTTCTAGCAGTTATCCTCGCATTTGTTGTCATCGCAGCCCTGCGGCCACCCAGACCGGGACGGCATAAAGGCGCCCATGTTCCGGCAAAGGACCGCCCGGTTATCAGGAACGCCACCAACCACAGTGCAGTCACGGATGCCGTTGGACCCCGTTCAAAGCGATTCCCTGACCTGGAGCAGTAGAACGCGGCAGAGGCTCACCCTCCAGTTGGCCTTCGCTTCCCTGGCTTGAAGTGCGCAAGCCAGGGATCATGACGGGTATGGGATCGCGGTCAATGGACGGAAAACGGCCGCGGCCAATTGTTCAGAATGCCCTGGACAGTTCGAGTCATGCCTGTGGGCGTGGGCCAGTTCGTTAGAAGAGGTCCCGAATAAGTGCTGTTGCCGCATCCATGCCGTACAGCTTGTTCAAGGTATCCAAAATGTCCTCTGGCGACGACTCTGTACCTTTACGCCCTGACCGGCTGGACATCGCCAGGACGGCATGGAGTCCCAAATCCGGCCTCATGGACACCGTATCGAAGGCGAAGTCCTTGGCACTCACCACCTGAATGCCAGCAGGGATTTTTTCTTCAGGGAAGTCGCGGTAATTTTCTGTCACGATGCTGCCAGCGCCGCCCACAACTGCTGCAGCCAGCACATGCTCGTCATCGGGATCAGGCAAACCATAGGTCCCCTCGAGCCCTTCCCAATTCGTTACGACGGAGTCTCCGAAACTGGAGCGCATGCGGTCGACCAGGTGAGAGGCCTTTTCCCGCGCGCCTTCCTCACTGTCTCCTCGCTCTACCCGCTTAATCTCTTCGTTTGCCTCGATCTCCATAAGGATGGCCTCGCTAAAAATGAAGCGGTAAGCGCCCTCGAATGCCAGCGACAACAAAAGTCGCGTTGAGTGCTGGGCCAGAGGACACAGCTGTCAAGGAGGGCAGTGAACATGGTTCCTATGGTGTCATTGCTTGTGCTGTCGGCGGCGCTCCGCCGCTACAGCACGGGCCCTCTTCATCCTGCTAGTTGCTACCTCAGGGTTTTCATCGTCATCTGCTCCCAAGGAATCCAAAGCTTCGTATTGCTCCGCCTTTCGGACTTCCTTGAAGGCCAGGACGTCTTCGAGCTTAATGCGCCGGTGAGTACCAGGCTTTTCGAAGGGAATCTTTCCGGCATCCAGGAGGCGAACAAGTGTCGGACGCGTGACGCCCAACAGTTCCGCCGCCTGCTGCGTAGTCAAAGTCATGGAACTGGGGGTGATGGTAATGGCCAGGCCCTTACGCATTGCTTCCACGGTTTTAACGAGCACTTCATAGATTTCGTGGGGGATCTCAACTTGGTCGCCGGCTTCAACGCCGGAGAGAAAGAACTGTGGAGAAGGTCGAGAGCCGTTCTTCTCGGCATGGGCTTCCATGAAGCTGTAGATCTTGCCAGTTTGGGGCACCTCTGGTGCGAGGAAGGTTTCCTTGGTCGCTGCACTCGTAGCCATGGGTTGCTTGCTATCCGTTTTCCACGAAATTATCGTTTTGTTCGTTTTGACTCATGATAGTCCCTTAGGCTGAGTGCAGCTAGTCGTCGGGCCAGCGGGCTCATTCGGAGCTCGCGTTCTCATGCTTCACGGTGTCGTAGTGCGTCGGTTCGCCAACGCTGAGTCCCGGATTGATCCGTCCGCCTGCGAGCAGATCCACGGTGGCCAGGTCCTCGGCCAGCCGCAACGGGTTTTCCCAACCCATCGGGGTTACCGCGGTTCCGAGCTCAATCCTTGATGTGCGCTGGCTGGCGGCGCCCATGACTGCTCCAAGGGAGGCGCTCCGAACTGCAAATGACGGTGCCGCAACCACGGCGGTACCGGGGACGACGGCGGAAGGTTACCTTTCGTGATGGGAGCGGGCAAGCCGCCGTATCTCACTGGCGGGAAGACGCTCTCAGCCTGGGAGCTGAACCTGATTCCCTTGCACGCATGACCAAAGCCTTCGAAGGTGAGAATTCGAAGCTCTCACTAAGCCCCTGCCGTCTTCAGGTAGTTCCGGATCCCGTCCACCACCAGTTGGTGATCCTCATCGGAGCTCAACCCGGACACTGTGATCGCGCCGATCACGCCGGCACCACGGACGCGAAGGGGGAATGAGCCTCCGGCAAGGGTGTAATCCTCCCGCGCAAGCCAGCCGCCGCCCATCGGGTCCCGTTCTGCGAACTGCTCGCCCAGCAGTTGGGTGCTGTGTTCGAAGCGCAGTACAGCGTTGGATTTCCGCCGGATCCACTCCTCTTGGTCAGCCGTTGCGCCGGGAAGCACACAGCGGAAAAGCACCACGTTGTGGCGTCGGATATCGATCGCGACTCCGAGACCGGCGGAGATGGCGTGGTTGGCGATCAGCGAACCGAGCCGCCAGGCGTCGTGGTTGTCGAACGATGCGAAGACCAGTTCTTCCTCCTGGGCCCTCAGCTCGGCCATTCGCCCGGGGCTGCTCATGCCTCACCCATTTTGTCAGAGGAGTAGCTCAGGCCGATCTGGCGGCGGATCTCGTCCATGGCCGCCATGATGGCGACGCTTTCGCTGGGTGGCAGGATGGTTCCTGCGGGCTCGCCGGCCTTGACCAGGCGTTCCATCTCGGCGGCCTGGAACTGCATGCCACGGCTGTTAACGGGCTGGTCGTAGCGGTCCACCGCCTCTCCGTCGGCGCCGTAGACCGTGAATGGCACAGGGTTGTACCAGGTGTGCTCAATGTCGATGTAGCCTTTGGAACCGATCACCATGGCGCGGTTGGCGCTGGCCGCATCGAGTTCGCAGTCCACCAAAGCCTGCGCGCCGCCGTCGTAATCAAAAATCGCCGCCGTTTGGCGGTCCACGCCGGTGGCCGACATGGTGGCGCTGGCCTTGATGCCGGAGGGGACGCCCAGGATGTCGATCGCGAAGGAGATCGGATAGATCCCCAGGTCCAGGAGTGCCCCGCCACCCAGGGCGGGATCGTTGAGCCGGTGCGCCGGGTCCTGGGGCAGGCTCTGGTTGTGGCTGGCCACCACCTTCCGGACCTCGCCGATGGCCCCATCAGAAATCAGTTCGCGGATGCGGATCATGTGCGGCAGGAACCTCGTCCACATGGCCTCCAGTGCAACGAGGCCCTTGGACCCGGCAAGATCCACTATCTCCTGCGCTTCGCGGGCGTTCATGGTGAACGACTTCTCCACCAGCACGTGCTTGCCGGCATTCAGGGCCAACAGGGCATTCGCATGGTGCATGGGGTGCGGGGTGGCGATGTAGACCACGTCAATCAACGGATCAGCCACCAGGTCCTCATAACTGCCGTGCGCGGTTGCCACGCCGTACTGCCCGGCGAACGCCTTGCTTGAGTCCAGCGAACGGGACCCCACAGCCTGCACCGTGAAGCCATTCTCCTTCAGATCCTTGGTCTGCAGTCCGGCAATAAAACCGGTGCCCAGGATGCCCCAGCGGATGGTGCCGTCGGAAGTGCCGTTGTTCAAAGTCACGAAGTCAGTCCTTTGGTGAGTCAGAATGCGGGTAGGCCACAAACGCAAAGCGCCCGGAGTCCGGCGACCAACTGTTGACGTTGAGGGTACCTTGGCCGCCGAAAAGTGGCCATGTATGGAGGGGAGTGGTCCAGTCCCCGGTGGAAACGAGTACGACGGCGACCGGCAAGTCGGCGGGGTGCCCTTCCGTTCCGCTGGGGAACCGGATGTAGCTGGCGAAGCGCCCATCGGGGGAGAGGTGCGGGAACCAGTCGACGGTATCGGACGTGAGGAGCTGCTGGAAGTCGCTGCCGTCGGTCCGGATCCGGGCAAGCTGGGCATGGCCGGGCGCCGAGGTGAAGGACTCGGTGTTCAGGAAGAGCCACTCTCCATCCGGCGAGTACTCAGGGCCGTCGCAGTGACCGGACCCAACATCAACGCGGGCGGTCGCACCGCCGTCGGACGCCAAGGTCATCAGGCGCCCCGGCTGCGTGAAGTCGCCCGACTCGATGCCCACGTACGCCAACTGTGCACCGTCCGGGCTGACGCCGTGGAGGAAATGGAAGGAGCCGTCGTCGTCCGTGATCCTGGTGGCGGGGCCACCGGAAAGCGCGGCACGGTAGATGTGGCCGTCGTTGGCGGAGAGGAAGACGGTGGTGCCATCTGGGGCCAGGACGTGGTCGTTGTTCAGGTCCGGGACGCCCGTGAGGGGTATGTGCTCCAGGGTCCGTTCTTCACAGTCCAGCCTCCACAACTTCCCGTCCCCGTTGAGGATCAGTGAGCTGCCGTCCAGGGTCCAGTTCGGTGCTTCGAGGAGGATCTCGTCTGTGCTGTAAACGAGCTCGGCTTCACCGGTCACCGACGCAATCCACACCTCGCAGTGCTGGCCGGGTTGAAGGGTGCGGATCGCATCGGCCACAAGCTAGTCCTTGCTGCTGAAGGCGGCGTCGAAGCTGGTTTGCGAGGCGGGGAAGTCGAACTTCTTGAGTGCTGCGAGGGCTTCGGGGGCGCCGTGGAGGCGGTCCATGCCTGCGTCTTCCCATTCGATGCTGATGGGGCCGTTGTAGCCGATTGCGGTGAGGGCGCGGAAGGAGGATTCCCAGGGCACGTCGCCGCGTCCGGCGGAGACGAAGTCCCAGCCGCGGCGGGGATCGCCCCAGGGCAGGTGGGAGCCCATGACGGTGTTCCGGCCGGTGGGGCGGAGCTTGGTGTCCTTGCAGTCCACGTGGTAGATCCGGTCTTTGAAGTCCCAGATGAAGGACACGGGGTCGATGCCTTGCCACATGAAGTGGGAGGGGTCCCAGTTCAGGCCGAACGCTTCGCGGTGTCCGATCGCTTCGAGGGTGCGGACGGTGGTCCAGTAGTCGTAGGCGATCTCACTGGGGTGGACTTCGTGGGCGAAGCGGACCCCGTTTTCGTCGAAGACGTCCAGGATGGGGTTCCAGCGGTCGGCGAAGTCCTGGTATCCGGCTTCGATGACTTTCTCGGGGACGGGCGGGAACATGGCGACGTATTGCCAGATGGAGGAGCCGGTGAACCCGACGACGGTGTCCACGCCCAGGGCGCGGGCGAGGCGGGCGGTGTGTTTCATTTCTTCGGCGGCACGTTGGCGGACGCCTTCGGGCTCGCCGTCGCCCCACACGCGTGAGCCGACGATTGCTTCGTGGCGGAAGTCGATGGGGTCATCGCAGACGGCCTGGCCCTTGAGGTGGTTGGAGATGGCCCAGACTTTGAGGTTGTACTTTTCCAGGATGGCGAGTTTGGACTCGACGTAGCCGGGTTCGTCCCAGCGCCAGGCGTCGAGGTGGTCTCCGGAGACGGCGATTTCCAGGCCGTCGTAGCCCCAGCCCGAGGCAAGCTTGGCGACTTCCTCGAAGGGGAGGTCGGCCCACTGGCCGGTGAACAGGGTGTACGGGCGGGGCATGTCAGGCTCCTTCGTTGGTGGTGCTGGTTGGCTGTGCGGACAGTTGAATCAGTGAGCTTTTCGCGGCGGCGGACTCTTCCACGGCTGCGAGGATGTGCTGGACGTTCAGGCCGTCCTGGAAGGAAGGCGATGGCGCCTCGCCGGCCGCAATAGCGGTGAGGAAGTCCCGGATCTGGTGGGTGAAGGTGTGCTCCCAGCCGATGATGTGGCCCTGCGGCCACCATGCCTCGAGGTAGGGGTGCTCGGGTTCGTTGACCAGGATGCGGCGGAAGCCCTGTTCGCGGACCGGGACGGTGGCGTCCAGGAACATGAGCTCGTTCAGGTTCTCCAGATCGAACGTCAGTGATCCGGCCGAGCCGTAGATTTCGAGTTTGAGGGAGTTCTTCTGGCCCGTCGCTACACGGGAAACCTCTACCGAGGCGATTGCTCCGGAGGCGAGTGTCAGCGTGGCCCAGGCGGCGTCGTCCACCGTGACATCCTCCAGCCCGCCTGCGGAATCACTGGTTCCGGGGCGCTTGTCCACGAACGTCTGCAGGCGGCCGGAGACCTCGGTGACGGCGTCACCCAGCAGGAAGAGGACTTGGTCGATGGCGTGCGAGGCGATGTCGCCGAGCGCGCCGGAGCCTGCGGTCTCCTTGCGGAGGCGCCAAGTCATGGGGGATTCGGGATCGCTCAGCCAGTCCTGGAGGTAGGCGGCGCGGACGTGCCGGACGGTGCCGAGGCGGCCTTCGGCGATGAGTTCTTTGGCAAGGGCCAAGGCCGGGACGCGGCGGTAGTTGAAGCCGATCATGGACTGGACGCCACGCTTGCGGGCTTTCGCGGCGGCTGCGGTCATGAGTTCGGCTTCGGCCAGGGTGTTGGCCAGGGGCTTTTCAACCAGGACGTGCTTGCCGGCTTCCAGCGCGGCGATGGCGATTTCGGCGTGCATCCAGCCGGGTGCGCAGATGTCGATGATGTGGATGTCATCGCGTTCGATCACCTCCCGCCAGTCGGTGGCTGCTTCGGCCCAGCCGTATTTGGTGGCGGCCTCTGCCACGCCGGTAGCGTCCCGGCCTACGAGGACTTTTTGTTCGAAGGCCGGGACGTCGAAGAAACTGGCCACGTTCCGCCACGCATTCGAGTGGGCCTTGCCCATGAAGGCGTAGCCGATAGCGGCCACACCCAGCGGCTGCGTCGTATGCTTTGGGGCATCCGATGCCGGGGCGGGATCGGATGAATGGGCGGGGGTGGTCATGGTGTGTTTCCTCGCTGGCTTGGTGCGGATCTAGAGGGTGGCTGATTCCGGGGCCCAGTCTTCAGGGACGGCCTCCGACGCGGGCGCGTTGCTGGTTACGTCCACGAACGAGCCGGATTCGACGGACTCCGAAATCGAGACCATGCTGTCCAGCACATGGTAGGCCAGGTCCCCCGTGGCACGGTGTGCGGTGCCGGCACGAAGGGCACGGGCCATGTCCAGCACGCCCAGGCCGCGGCCGTTGGCCGGTCCCGTGGCCGGAATGATCTCCGGTTCCTCAGCTCCTGGACGCCACAGCTTCAGGTCGCCGTCGAAGTAGTTGGGGTCCGGCAGTGACAGCGTGGCCTCCGAGCCGGTGATCTCCACGAAACCCATTCGCAGGCGCGGCGATTCGAAACTGAACACGCTGTGCGAGGACTGTCCACCCTCGAACTGCGCCATGGCGGAGACGTGGGTAGGGACCTCGACGGCGAATTCCTCGCCGGCCTTGGGACCGGAACCGATCACTCGGGTCTTCTTCGCTGCGGAACCGACGGCGGCCACCTTGCGGACCGATCCGAACGTCTGGATCAAGGCCGTGAGGTAGTACGGGCCCATGTCGAACAACGGTCCGGCCCCGTGGGAGAAGAGGAACGCCGGGTTGGGGTGCCAGGACTCAGGGCCCGGCGTCTGGAACGTGGTCAAACCGGTCAGCGGCGTACCGATGTCACCGCGTTCAATGATCCGGCGGGCCGTCTGCAGCCCGGCACCCAGGAACGTGTCCGGTGCCGTGCCCAGGCGGATCCCTGCGGCGTCCGCAGCCTTGAGCAGCCCAAGCCCGGACTCGCGGTCCAGGGAGAAGGGCTTCTCCGTCCACACGTGCTTGCCGGCGTTGACCGCTGCCGTGGCCACTTCAACGTGCGCCGCCGGGATGGTCAGGTTCACAATGATCTCGACGTCGGGGTGGTTCAGTGCCAGTTCAGGGGCACCGAACTCCGGGATGCCGTATTCCTCGGCCCGTGCCTTGGCGGCTTCTTCGAAGAGATCGGCGATCACCAGGACCTTCACGTCCGGGAACGTGGTGAGGTTGTCCAGGTACTGCTTGGAGATGTTGCCTGCGCCGATGACTGCGACGCCGACAGGACCCTTGCGGGTGGACGGTGCGAAGCTCATGCTGTGGCTCCTTCTGCGGCGTCGGCGCTTGTTGCTGCGGTCAGGTAGTTCAAGGACTCGGTGATGCCCTGGAAGATGTCACCGGAGTAATCGTCGAATTCCACTACGCCCACTTCCAGCGACTTTGCTGCCGCGATGACGTCCAGCACAGGGATGGTGCCCTGTCCGGCGGGTTGCTGCGCCTTGGTGTCGGTGTTGCCCGGGCCGTCCTTAATGTGGATGAGCTTCACGCGGTCTCCCAAACGCGCCAGCAGTTCAACGGGGTCCTGCCCACCGACGGCCACCCAGTAGGTGTCCACTTCCAGCACAACTTCGGGGTCCAGCAGTCCTTCGAAGTACTCCAGGGCCGTCTGGCCATCGATGCTGGACTCCAGCTCCCACGCGTGGTTGTGGTAGCCCACGGTGATGCCGTATTCAGCGCCCTTCTTGGCCGCAGCGTTGAGCTTGGCCGCGGTTCCCTGGATGGTTTCCGCGTCCTGCCAGTGCTCCGCAGGAAGGAAAGGATCAATGACCGTGGTGATGCCCAGTTCCTTGGCGGCGGCAAAGATCTCATCCTGGTCCTGGCTCAGCAAGGGTGCGTGGCCGGACGGAGCAGTCAGCCCGTTCTCTTTCAAGGCTGCGCCCAGCTCGGACGCTGTGGCAACAAAGTTGTATGGCTCAACCTGCGTAAAGCCGATCTCTGCCACCTTCTTGATGGTTCCAGGCAAATCCTCCTGGATGGCATTGCGGAGGGTGTACAGCTGGAGTGAGTAAGACATTGGTTTCCTTTGCGGGAGTGGATGGAGCTGGATTGCTGATGGGGCGGAGGGGTTGGCGCCAGTCTAGTTAGCGGCCGGCGAGGGAGCCACCGATGCCGCCCACACTGAAGTACTTGTTCAGGGTGGCAAAAACGATGATTGGCGGGAGCATCATCACCACGGCCAGGGCCATGACGGAGGTCCAGTCGGTGGCGTTCTGCTGGAAGAAGGACTGCACGCCCATGGGCAGGGTGAAGATTTCGTTGGAGCGCAGGAACACGATGGCCACCAGGTAGTCGTTCCAGGCCAGGAGGAAGGCGAAGATCGCGGTGGACAGGATGCCGGGCAATGAGTTGCGCAGCACCACTTTGGTGAACGAGCCAAACACCGAGCATCCATCAATCCAGGAGGCTTCCTCGAGGCTGATGGGGATGGAGTCGAAGTAGGCGGCCATCATCCAGGTGGCAACGGTCATGGTGGAGCCAACGTAGATGATGGTGATGCCCAGCAGGTTGTCCACCAGGCCCATCCCTGCGAACAGGATGAACAGCGGAACCACGGACGTGATGATCGGCAGGGACTGCATCACGAAGAGGAGCAGTGAGTAGCCGGAAACTGCCTTGCTGCGGCCGCGGGACAGGACATAGCCTGCCGGTGCTGCCACTGCTACGGAGACCACCACGGTGGAGAGCGTGGTCACCAGGCTGTTTTGCAGCCAGGTAGCGGCCAGGGTTCCGTTGAAGACGTTGGCCAGGTTCTCGAACGTCAGGCCGGTGGCCGTGCTGTTGGGGCCGGGGGTGAAGGCCAGGATCACGGTGACCATGATGGGAATGAGGACGATCGCCGTGATGGCCAGGATCAGGACGAACCGCCACCAGCGTCCGCGCATGCCGGCCTCGGAGAGCACCCGGCGCGGCTTGCCGGTTTCTGTGACGCCCAGTGCCGGGCCGGACTCGGGGTGGGCGTGGAGTACAGCGCTCATTATTCGACGCTCGACTTTCGGATCTGGCGGTACAGGAGGACCGAGATGACCACCAGGGTCATGGTCATGAGGAAGGCGATGGCAACGCCTGGGCCGGTAGCGAAGTCCTGGAAGACCGTGCGGTAGGCAAGGACCACCAGGGAGGTGGTGGCGCTGACGGGTCCGCCGCCAGTAAGCAGGTAGATGGTGGGGAAGTCATTGACGCAGAAGATCGTCATGAGGATCCAGCTGATGTAGGTGGACCGGGCGATCAGCGGCAGGGTGATCTGCGTGAACTGCTGCCATTTGGAGGCGCCGTCCATGCTGGCGGCTTCGTAAACCGTTCCATCCACGGAAGCCAGCGCCGCGGAAATCATCATCATCATGAAGGGGAAAGACACCCACACCTTGAACACCATCACAGTGATGGAGGCAAGCGTTGGATCCGCAAGGAACAGCGGCGTCCCCAGGCCCAGGCTCCGGAAGAGTGCGGGAACCAGGCTGTCCGGGGTGGCCACCAGCCAGTTCCAGGCCGTGGAGGAGACCACAATCGGCACAACCCAAGGCAGGAGCAGGAGAACCTTGAAGGTGTTTCCTGCCGGAATCTTGGTCCGGAGCAGGAGGGCAAGTCCCAGCCCCACCAGCCAGGAGCCGAACACACCCACAATGGTGAACCAGAGGGTGAACTGGGCGGCTTTCCAGAAGGCCGGAGAGGACAGTACGGACGCGAAGTTCTCGCCGCCCACAAAGTTGCCGGTCTGCAGCAGGTCGCCATCGTGGGTTGCCTGGACGGCCGCGTGAATCAAGGGGTAGCCGTGGATCAGGACCAGCAGGACCACGGAGGGGAGCAACAGCCAGAAGAAGGTCCTGGTGGTCTGCGCACTGAGCTTGCTCTTGCGCTTGCCGGGGGAGGCCCCCGAGCCGCCGGGGGCGAGCCCCCGGCGGGCCCGGGAGAGGCCTGACGCTGTGGTGGTGGAAGACATGGGAGGTGCCGTTCTACTTCTTCAGGACTGATTCGAGGCCGGACTGGAAGGTCTGCAGAGCACTCTTGGCGTCCGTGGCTTGGCCGGTGAGGATGGACTGGCTGAACTGGTTCAGTGCCTGGCCACCGTCCAACGCGGCAAGGTTTGCGTTCAGGGTGCTGCCCTGGGAAGCGAAGGTCTTGGCGATCGGCTGCCAGTCCTTGACGATCTTGACGTTGTTGGGATCGTTGGCGAACTCGGGCATTTCCGTGATCGATTTGAAGACCGGCAGTGCGGACATCAGCTTCTGCTTCCACAGTTCCTTGAGCTGGCCCATGTAGTACACAAGGAACTCTTCGGAGGCATCCTGCGAAGGGGTGTTCTTGTACATCATGATGTTGTTCGGGAACACGATGGTGGCTTTGTCGCCGTGGGGGCCGGTCAGGGGATCGGCTACCAGGAGGTCACCGGAGGTGTCACCCACCCGCTGCGGAACGTTGACCTGGAACAAGCCGAATCCTGCCTTGCCGTCCTTCCACTGCGCAGACATGTTGTCCGTGGTGTAGCTGACTGCCGCCGGGTCAACGATTCCGTTGGAGACCAGTTCCCGGACAAACTCAATGGCTTCGACGTTTCGGTCGTTCAGCAGGTCCAGCTCGCCGTTCTTGTTCCAGACGCCGCCGCCGTTGTTGACCATCATCATGATCATGGAGTGGTTGCCGTAGTTGTTGCCCGAACCCGCGCCTGTGGCGAAGCCGAACGCGCCGAGCTTCTTCAGGGCCTTGCCGGCTTCGAGGAGGGACGGCCAGTCCGTGGGGAGGGCAACGTTTGCCTTCTCAAAGAGGGACTTGCGGTACCAGAACACGCGCATGTCCAGCTGCCACGGCACTGCCACGTAGCCCTTGTCCGACTTGAACGGATCCAGGACGCCGGGCAGGAAGTCGTCGAACTGGCCGTTCGACTTCATCTTTTCGATCACTTTGTCCGCGTAGGCAATCTGTCCCTGCTGATCGAACTGGAACGCCTGGAAACCGCCACCTGTGGATACTGCCGGGCCGGTCTTGGACGCGATGGCCGAGGAGAAGGTCTGATAGAAGTTGTTCCACTGGATGATCTGGTAGTTGGCCTTGCTGTTGTTCGCGCCCGCCCAGCCCTCAGCAATCTTCTTGGCGGAATCGTTGTAGGCGGGCGTGGCCCACGGCATGTCCCAGAACTTGATGGCGCCACCGGCACCGCCACCGCCGCCACCCTGGCTGGCGGAACCGCCACCGCAGGCGGCCAGCAGGGGCACGGATGCGGCCGCGGCGGTCAGGCCGAGGAAGCCGCGGCGGGAAAATGCCTTGTTGGCTGCGGGCTGAACATTCATGATGATTCCTTTCGGGACCGGCAACGCGGACTGCGCTGGTAGCCGGTCCAGCTCAACTTTGAGTAGGGCAAACGGATACTGAATGGTTTGTAGTGCGGGTGGTGCGGTGGTTCAGGTAAGGGCGGCTATGGATTCCGTCAACGCCGCGAAGCGGGCCGGATCGGAGGGGGAGGTGCCGGCGTCGAGGTGCTCTTTGAGCCGGCGCCAGGTGCTGCGGTGTGCGGATTCGTAAAGGGTGGGCAGGAGGACGTCGCCTTGCGCGCCGGTGGCCTTGACCGTGGCCGGCCACGCCGCAACGGGTTCGGGCAGCGAAACCGTGACGCCGCCGTCGTCGGTCAATACGGTGATCACTGCCTGCGCCGGGCGGGCGTTGGACACGACGCCCTGCAGTGCCGCCGGCGCGCCATTGGCGAGAACCGCGGTGGCGGTGTAGCCCTGCGGTCCGCGGTGAAGGATGCTGAGGCGGTCCAGCGGACCGGTGAGGCGTACGACGGCGGCAAGATGGTCCGCGAACAGCTCACCCGGGTCTGTGCCCAAGGCCGCCGTGGCTACGCTGTCCAGCATCGCGGCCCGGCCGGCCATGCTGCGCACAGCCTCGGCTGCCGGGACCATGGCGGGATTGGAAGCCCACTTTTGGTCCAGGACCACGACTGCGGCGTTGCCCTGGACGGCTGCCAGGTTTTGCTGCACTGCCTGCAAGGGCCCGGTATCTTCCGGGGCAGGGCTGACCACCACCACCGCGCGGATGCCTGAGGTGATGGCTTCGATCGCTTCGGTCACCCAGCCGGGAGTTCCGTGCAGCACCTGAACATCCGGTACCGAACCGGGGGCGGCCGGAGTGAACGACTCGGGAAGGCTGGCGATGGCAAGTGCTACGGCGCCTGCCTGCTGGGCCTGGACGGTTGCCCCCACCGTGTATGGGCGGTTCATGAGCGCGCTCCAGTGGTTTCGCGGGTTTCCACTGCTGCCACTGTGGCATCCGCAATTGCCAGGGCGAAAGTCAGATCGTCAATCAGTGTCTTGGCTGAAGGCGGCTGCTTTTCCCCGGTAGCCAGGGCTGCAAGTTCACGCCATTCACCCTCGTAGCCGTTGTGGTCGTAGGGACCCAGCACCGTTGCGCGCGTTCCCTGGGAGAGCGTGGCAACCGCTGAGCCTGCCTGCACGTAAGAAGGAGTGAAGTCGATCCGGAGGGCCTCATGGTCCGAGATGGCTTCGAAGCTCCATTCGGGCTTCCACGTGTTGTTCATGGCTGCGCGCAGTTCAATGGAACGGGTGGGTGTGCGCAGGGAGATGACGTAACAGAACGGGCGTACGTGGCGGGCCTGAAGTACCTCTACCTGGTGGAAGTCGGGGGTGAACCGGCGGACCAGCGGGAGGTCGTGGATGGCCAGGCCCATGACGCCGCCACGGAGTGCGCCCTTGATAACGTCCGGATCCGTGTAGTCCGGAGCTGTCCCGGCCGGGCGGGTGATGATCTCGGTGGCGAAGTCTTCAAACCGGGCGTTGGGCGGAAGGACGATCGAGGAGCGGATGGTGTGTGCCGTCTCCGGCAGGTCATCCCAGTTGTCCTGGGCGGCGAGCCAGCCCGGATCGAACGTGTGCATGGCACCCACGATGATCGGTACTCCGGTTTCCTCGCTGACGGCGGAGATGCGGGCAGCTTCCTCGGCGTTCATGGCGAAGGGCTTCTCGCAGAGGACTGCTTTCTTGCCGGCGCGGCAGGCGGCGATGACCTGTTCGGCGTGGAACTGGTGTGGGCTGCAGATGGCCACGATCTCAACGGCGGGATCGCCCAGCAGGGCATCGATGCTGGTGCTGTGCGAGGCACCGACGCGGGCTGCTACGGACTCAGCTACGGCGGGGTCCACGTCCATGATGTGGCGGACGGTGAGGATGTCGCCCAGTCGGGCGAGGGACGGCAAGTGAATGGCTTGGGTGACAGGGCCGGCGCCGAGAATGCCGACACCCAGCGGTGGGGCGGCGTCTGTGTGGCTGGACAAGTTCATTTACCTCTTCGTAAGCGGACCAATGTGCTGCTCATCACAACCTAGGGGGACTTTTGCCGAGCGTCAAGCAAAAGTTGAAATATTCCCGACAAACTTCTGCTGCATGACACGCATAAGCAATCGTGCTTCACTAAAGGCATGACAACCGCCACTGCCCACGACGCCGGGAATGCCTCCGTCCAGGAGTCCGGCAATCTCTCGCGGGCCGGCGATCTCTTCCAACTCCTTCGCGACGGCCAAGCCCGCACACGGGCCGAGCTCGCAGTCACCACCGGACTGGCCCGTTCAACGGTCGCCTCACGCATCGATGCCCTCATCAATTCCGGGCTGGTGGGCCCCGCAGGTGAGGCCAGCTCCAGCGGCGGCAGGCCGCCGTCGCGCTTTGCCTTCAACCCCGCCGCGCGCGTCGTCCTGGCCATCGACGTCGGCGCCACCCACGTGATTGTTGCCGTCACTGACCTCAGCGGCAGCATCCTCGCCGAGCGGCGACTCGCGCAGGAAGTCGCCGACGGACCTGAGGTGGTCCTGGGCCGCGTCGTCTCCGCAGGCCGCGAGCTCCTGGCGGAGGCGGGCCGCGAACCCGGCGACCTCGCCGGTATGGGCATAGGATTGCCCGGACCTGTTGAGCACGACACCGGGCGGCCGGTGAAGCCGCCGATCATGCCCGGATGGGACGGATTCGACGTCGTCACGTACGTTCAGCGCTCGCTGCCGGTTCCCGTGTTGGTGGACAACGACGTCAACATCATGGCCCTCGGCGAACGAACATCCTACTGGCCGGACCACGACAATTTCCTGTTCATCAAGGTCGCCACCGGCATCGGTGCCGGCATCATCAGCAGCGGCCAGCTGCAGCGCGGAGCCAACGGTACGGCCGGCGACCTCGGCCACGTGCGCGTGCCCCGGGGCGACGACGTCCTTTGCCGGTGTGGCAACCACGGCTGCCTCGAGGCGCTCGCCTCAGGTCCCGCCGTCGCGCGTCAACTGCATGCCCAAGGGCTGGAAGCTTCCACCGGTGCTGATGTCCTGCGGCTGGTGGGCGAAGGAAACCTGCAAGCCATCCAGGCATTGCGGCAGGCGGGCCGTGATGTTGGCGATGTGCTGGCCACCGTGGTCAACCTGCTCAATCCGTCCATGATCATCATCGGCGGAAGCGTGGGAGAAGCCGGCGAGCACCTGGTGGCCGGTATCCGGGAAGTGGTCTACCGGCGCTCCCTGCCGCTGGCCACGACGCACCTGCGGATCGGCATCTCCATGGCCGGAGACCGCGCAGCCATCCTTGGCGCCAGCCAGATGGTGACGCAGTACGTGCTTTCCCCGGCCGTGATCGAGTCCACGCTGCAGGCTACGGGCTAAGTCTTGTTTGTGACCGGCCGCCCAGCGCCGGCGTGATAGCAATGAAAGCAATGTCTACTTTCTTCGCTAAAATTCCCCGCGGCTGGCTCATCCTCGCATGCATCGGCCTCATCGCACTCAACATGCGCGGACCCTTTGTGGCTGTGGCGCCCGTGGTGGACTCGTTGCGGCAGGATCTGGGATTCTCGCCTGTTGAGCTGGGGCTGCTCACCGGCATTCCCGTGCTTTGCTTTTCCCTGGCCTCGCCCTTGGCTTCCTTGGCCGGGCGCCGCCTGGGCGCCGAATTCGCGGTAATGCTCACCCTGCTGGGTGTTCTTGCGGGCGTGGTGATCCGATCCAGCGGCGGCAGCGCCTTGGTGATGGCTGGAACGGTGATCATTGGCGTGGCCATCACCATCGGGAATATCGCCGTGCCGCTCATCATCCGGCGTGACTTCGCACCGCGACGCCAGGCCACCGCCATGGGCGTCTACACGGCGGCGCTGAACATCGGATCCTTCCTCACTTCAGTGGCCACAGCGCCGCTGGCTGAGTTGGTGGGCTGGCGCCTCGCATTGGCGGCGAGTGCCCTGTTGGCGTTGGCCGCCATCGTGTTCTGGGTGCCCACTGTTGGTGCTCGCCGCGCGTTGGTACCCGCTGCGGTTCCATTACCCGTCGGTTCCGCGTCCGGTCCCGTTGCGGGTGTCCGCTGGCTGACCGTGGGCCTGACACTCGGCTTCGCCGGCCAGGCCTTTTCCTACTACGGCGTCACCGCGTGGCTGCCGAGTTTTCTCTCCGACGAACTCGCCATGGGCACCGCCCAGGCCGGCGCGGGTTCCTCGCTCTTCCAGATCTTCGCGATCGTGGGCGGCCTGGGCGTGCCACTCTTGGCCCGTTTCGCCAGTACGACGACGGTTGCGGTCACCTTGAGCGCGTTGTGGCTGGCGGTTCCTGTGGGACTGCTGCTGGCTCCCGGCTTGTGGTGGGTGTGGTCCTCGCTGGGCGGGGTGGCCCAAGGCGGTGGCATCACGGTGATCTTCATTGCCATCATCAAGTTCGCCCAATCCCAGGCAGCCGCCGGAAGGATGTCCGCCGTGGTGCAGGGGGTGGGTTACTGCTTTGCTGCCTTGGCTCCCACCATTGTTGGCTACGTGCACAGCGTGACCGACGGCTGGACTGTCCCCCTGCTGGTGATCCTCGGCTCGGTGCTCGCGTTCTGCGTATGCACCACGTTGTCCGTGCGCTGGGTGTCCCGGCAGGGTTAGCCCCGCTGCTGGGCTGCCTCCCCGGCGGTCGGGGTCACTTGTTGCGAAGAGTGCAGGCAGCCCAGCGTCGGGGCTTGATGTGTCGCTTCCTCAGGTCCTGGACCTAGGCTGCGACGAGTTCCTCATTCGTGGCGTCTTCCTTGGCCTCGGTGAGGAAACGGGCGTAGGCCGGGATGGTCAGGAAGGTGGGGAATTCCTCTGCCAGCGTGACTTCCTCGAAGATGGCGCGGGCGTCGGCAAAACGGTCGCCGTCGAACCTCTCCAGGCGGGCGTATTCCTCATCCAACATGTCCTCCACCCACTGCGCGGTGATGATATCGCCGTGGTCCGTGATGGCGTGGGAGTGGATCCACTGCCACAGCTGGGAGCGGGAGATCTCGGCTGTGGCGGCGTCTTCCATGAGGTTGTGGATGGCCACAGCCCCGTTGCCGCGCAGCCAGGACTCGATGTAGCGGATGCCGACCTCGATGTTCAACCGAATCCCGCCCTCGGTGATGGTGCCCTCGGTGCTGGCGATGTCGATCAGCGCGCGGTCATCCGGGGTGACGTCCTCGCGGGAGCGGTCCAACTGGTTGGGCTTGTTGCCCAGCACCTTGTCAAAGACCTCGCGTGCCACGGGCACCAGGTCAGGGTGGGCCACCCAGGAACCATCAAAGCCGTCGTTGGCTTCACGGGTCTTGTCGGCACGGACCTTCTCAAACGACGCGGTGTTGGCGGCCTCGTCCTTCCTGTTCGGGACCGCTGCTGCCATGCCCCCAATAGCCATGGCGCCGCGGCGGTGGCAGGCCCGGACCAACTGCTCGGTGTAGGCCCGCATAAAGGGCTGGGTCATGGTCACCTGGCCACGGTCCGGGAGTACGAAACGCGGGCCACGGGTTCGGAAGTTCTTGATCAGCGAGAAGATGTAGTCCCACCTGCCGGCATTCAAACCGCTCGCGTGGTCCCGCAGTTCGTAGAGGATTTCTTCCATCTCGAAGGCGGCCGTGATGGTTTCGATCAGTACCGTGGCGCGGATGGTGCCCTGCGGGATACCCAGCAGATCCTGCGCCAGGACGAAGATGTCGTTCCACAGCCGGGCTTCGAGGTGGTTCTCGATCTTTGGCAGGTAGAAGTACGGGCCCTTGCCCTGGGCCAGAAGGCGGCGTGCGTTGTGGAAGAAGAACAGCCCGAAGTCCACAATGCCGCCGGCGATCGGCTTCCCGTCAATCAGCATGTGCTTCTCCGGCAGGTGCCAGCCACGCGGACGGACCACCATGGTGGGCAGGTCCTCGGCGGACTTGAGCTTGTACTCCTTGCCCTCGGGGGTTGTGAAATCGATCCGGCGCTCCAGCGCATCGGTCAGGTTCAGCTGGCCCTGGATGACGTTGCGCCACGTCGGCGTGGACGAATCCTCCATGTCAGCCAGCCACACCTTGGCGCCGGAGTTCAACGCATTGATGGTCATCTTCCTATCCACCGGCCCCGTGATCTCAACGCGACGATCTTCCAAACCAGGTGCCGGGGGAGCGACCCGCCACGACGGATCATTGCGGATGCCCTCGGTCTGCGGCAGGAACCGCGGATCCTGGCCCGCTGAAATCTGGTTGCGGCGGGCGTGCCGTGCCTGCATCAGCTCCTGACGACGATCGGCAGTAGCCCGGTGCAGCTTGCCGATGAATTCAAGGGCGTCAGGGGTGAGGACCTCGTTCTGCCGGCAAATGGGCTGCGCGGTGATGGTGATGCCATTGATAGTGAAGTTGTCAGTGAAGCTGTTCATGGGAGTGTCCTTTCGGGCCAAGTGGGTTAGTGGAACTGGCCTTCTTCGGTGGATCCCACCAGGGCCAAAGTGGATGCGTTCGGGTTGAGCGCGGTTGCGATGTCGTCGAAGTAGCCGGTACCGACTTCGCGCTGGTGCTTGGTGGCGGTGTAGCCGCGGGACTCTGAGGCGAATTCCTTTTCCTGGAGCTCGACGTACGCGCTCATGCCTTCACGGGCGTAGCCGTGGGCAAGATCGAACATCGAGTAGTTCAGGGCGTGGAAGCCGGCCAGGGTGATGAACTGGAAGGTGAAGCCCATGGCACCGAGTTCACGCTGGAACTTGGCGATAGTGGTGTCGTCCAGGTGCTTGCGCCAGTTGAAGGACGGGGAGCAGTTGTAGGAGAGCATCTGGTCCGGGAACTCGGCCTTCACCGATTCGGCAAACTTACGGGCAAGTTCCAGGTCCGGGGTGCCGGTCTCCATCCAGATGAGGTCGGAGTACGGTGCGTA